>CABUXV010000021.1 GCA_902495595.1 uncultured Eubacterium sp.
CTCTGCTTTTATGCGGCAGCGGCATATCGTGGTGCCGTTATGAAAGAAGAGAAGCGAAAGTTTACATACGCATTTCAGAATGTAATAATGTTTATGATACATTTATTGGGCTTTTTGATACTTTATCAGCTTAATAATGAAGATATAAAATATCTTAAAAGTAAAAATATATTTGATGATGATTTTCTCAGATATTTAAGGGAGTTTAAATTTTCATGTGATGTATGGGCCGTACCTGAGGGAACACCTATATTTCCGGGAGAGCCTTTGATTACCGTTAAAGGACCTGTGATGCAGGCTCAGTTTGTTGAAACTATGATTCTTCTGATTGTAAATCACCAAAGTTTAATTGCAACTAAAGCCGGCAGAATTGTGCGAGCTGCTTCGGGAAGACCTGTAATGGAATTTGGGACAAGGAGAGCTCACGGACCGTCAGCTGCTATATATGGGGCGAGAGCTGCTTATATAGGCGGATGTATAGGAACTGCCTGTACTCTGTCGGACAGAGATTTTGGCATAAGTGCTCTTGGAACAATGGCTCACAGCTGGGTTCAGATGTATGATGATGAATATGAAGCATTTAAAAAATATGCTGAAATATATCCGACAAACTGTACCTTGCTGGTAGATACTTATGATGTTCTGAAATCAGGCGTTCCAAAAGCAATTAAGGTTTTCAAAGAAGTTAAACCTGAGAAAATGGGAATAAGAATAGACAGCGGCGATATAGCATATTTGACAAAAAAGGCAAGAAAAATGCTTGATGATGCGGGTCTTGAGGAATGTAAAATAGTAGTATCAAATTCATTGGATGAATATATAATACGAGATGTTATTTTAGAGGGCGCGTGCATAGATTCCTTCGGTGTAGGGGAACGACTGATTACGGCAGGCTCCGAACCTGTTTTCGGCGGCGTATATAAATTGTCTGCTCTTGAGAAAAACGGAGAGATGATTCCTAAAATAAAAATAAGCGAGAATGTTGGAAAGATAACAAATCCGGGATTTAAAACAGTTTACAGACTGTTTGATAAAGATACAAACAGAGCGCTGGCAGATGTGATAGTTTTAGATGGTGAAAATATTCCTGAAGAAGATGAGTATGAAATATTTGATCCGAATGCAGTATGGAAGAGAAAAAAGATAACTAACTTTTATGCTAAAAATTTGCGGCAGCAAATATTTAAAGAAGGGAAATGTATTTATGAATCGCCTTCTGTCGATGAGATAAAAGACTACTGCAAGAAGCAAGTTGATGCCCTGTGGGATGAAATGAAGCGATTTGAGAATCCACAGACTTATTATGTGGATTTATCATATAAACTTTGGAAACTTAAGACAGACATGATAGAGGAGTCTAAGAAAAACAGCTCAGATAAAGAATAGAAAATAATAAAAAACGGTTTTTGTGTTTATCCAAAAACCGTTTTTTTGTCTGAAAAATGCTATTATCTTTTATTGGATGCATTCAATACATTTTTTATTTTGTGCTGAACCATTCTTGTAATGGCATCTCTTGCAGGTCCTAAATACTTTCTAGGGTCAAAATCTGCCGGATGTTCAACAAAATGTTTTCTTATTTCTGCAGTCATTGCAAGTCTTAAATCCGTATCTATGTTTACCTTGCAGACTCCGTACTTGGTAGCAGTTTTTATCATATCTTCAGGGACCCCTTGCGCTCCCGGGATATCTCCTCCGAATTCATTACATTTTTGAACGAATTCAGGAAGGACAGTTGATGCTCCGTGCAGTACAAGCGGTGTATCCGGTATAAGTTTGTGAATTTCCTGAAGTCTTTCAAAATCAAGGTATGGCTCGCCCTTGAATTTGTATGCTCCGTGGCTTGTACCGATTGCTATTGCCAAAGAGTCAACGCCTGTTTTTTCTACGAATTCAGCAGCTTCTTCAGGAACTGTAAAAGTAGCATTTCTTGCATCGACTTTAATGTTGTCTTCAACACCTGCAAGTTTACCGAGTTCGGCTTCTACGGAAACACCCTTGCTGTGGGCGTATTCAACGACTTCTTTTGTAAGTTTGATATTTTCTTCAAAAGGATGTTTGGATCCGTCAATCATAACTGAAGTAAAGCCGTCATCGACACATTTTTTGCATATTTCGAAATCTTCTCCATGGTCAAGGTGAAGCGCGATATCAAGCCCTGTGTCCATAATAGCTGCTTCAACGAGCTTAATAAGATATGCAGGTTTAGCATATTTTCTTGCTCCGGCTGATACCTGAAGAATCAAAGGCGCTTTTTCTGCCTGAGCAGCCTCTACTATACCTTGGATGATTTCCATGTTATTAACATTGAATGCACCTACCGCATAGTCACTGTTCAATGCTTTTTCGAACATGTCTTTTGTAGTAACTAAAGCCATAAATAGCCTCCTTTAAATAATAAATGTTTCAATAATATTAATTTGCGATTATTTTTAAAATCTCTTCATTTGATGAACCTTTTGGGATTTGGAATGTCCCGGATTTAATTGAACTGGATTTTCCCATATTGCTTATATAGCTTTCAAATTCGGTATCGGAAGATATTAAGCCTGCCTCGTATAATTTAGTTGCAACGCTGATTGAAGAATCGGAGTCCGTTATGGTTATCGATACATTGGCTCCTGTTGTTGCCGCTGATGCTGCTGAGGTCTCCTCCTGACTTGTACTTGAAGCTGAAGATGAATCTTCTTGTGATGTTGTTTCCGTTTCCTGCTGCTGAGCTGTTTTTTCAGCCAGTTTTTCAGGATAGGCCATAATTGAGTCTATTCGCCAGTAAATTATAAAAGCAGCAGCTATCAATATTATCAGAACAATTATGATATCGTTTTTATTGTAGAAAAAATCCTTAATTTTGTTCATTGTTTAATGCTCCTTATGTATGTACGAAATATTGTTGTAAAACATACATATATACTTTAACATATTTTATATATTTTCTCAAATTGAAAAGCTTTCTTTTAAATGAAATTTTCTTCACAATGAATTGTATTTAGAGTGTAAAATGTTGTATAATCATACTTATGGTTAAACTGGTAATTAGTGAAAATGAAGCTGGTCAGAGGCTTGATAGATTTTTAAAAAAATACATGAGAAAGGCACCTCTCAGCGTTATTTATAAAATTATAAGAAAAGATGCAAAGCTCAATGGTAAAAGGGCATCAGAAAACAGTATGCTTCAGTGCGGTGACGAGCTTACACTTTATATTTCCGATGAGGATTTTAAAAAGTTTACTGCTGTTGTTAAGAAAAAGCCGGCCAAGAGACAATTTAAGATAGCTTATGAAGATGATAATATTCTCATTGTGGATAAGCCATGGGGACTTCTGACTCATGGAGATTCCCGCGAAAAGAAGAATACCCTGGCTAATCAGGTGTGCGGTTATCTTCAGGATAAGAGAGAATATAATCCTGAAAAAGAGAAAACTTTTGTTCCGTCTCCGGTGAACAGACTTGACAGAAATACCACAGGGCTTGTAATTTTCGGAAAAAGTTCCGAGGTTCTTAGAGAATTTACAAGATATATTAGGGAACGCGAATACATAAAAAAATATTATATTACCGTAGCATCAGGTGTTGTTGAGAAATCCTTTTCTATTTCAAACAGACTGATTAAAGATGAGAAGAGCAATATATCTTCTGTTTTAAATGAAAATACGAAAGACAGAGAATTGTATAAAGGAGCTGACAGACCGGGGAAAAATGCGAAAACTTATGTTACGCCCATTGTTTCAAAAGACGGATATACTCTTTTGGAGATTGAGCTTGTTACCGGCAGGACTCATCAGATAAGGTCACACTTATCCTATAAGGGATTTCCTCTTATAGGCGATGCAAAATACGGAGATAAATCTGTAAACAGGCAGATAAAAAAGCGTTTAGGAATATCGACACAGCTTCTGCATGCATACAGACTTGAATTTAGTGATATGGAGGGACGATTTAAATATCTTAACGGAAAACGGGTGACGGCGAAAATACCGCAGGAATTCAGCCGGGTTTTGGAAATACTGGGATTTGATATTGATGATTTGGAGGCACAGGGGAGATGAAAGAATTTATAAAAGATGTACTTATAGCATTGGTAATAGTTTTAGTTGTGACTATGATAATAAAGCCGACTATAGTTAAAGAAAGTTCAATGGAGCCCACATTATATGAAAACAACTATCTCTTTATAAATAAAATGGCTTATATAACGGCAGAGCATCCTGACTACGGTGATATAATCGTATTTAAGTCTAATATTGATAAAGATGACGGAAATGGTAAAAAACTACTTATAAAAAGAGTGATAGGTGTTGAAAATGATGTTATAGATATACATGACGGAATGGTTTACAGAAACGGGACAGCTCTTGATGAATCATATACTTTAGATGGGATTACGTCAGGAAATGTAGACAATTATTTAGTGCCGGAAGACTGTGTGTTTGTTATGGGTGACAACAGAGGAATCAGCTTGGACAGCAGGTCTTCGGAAGTGGGAGCTGTAGAAGAGGACAGTATAGTGGGAAAAGCATTTGTGCGTCTTTATCCTTTTGATGAAATAACTCTTTTATAAAAATATTTGAATTCAGAATAAAAACCTTTATTTCGGATTTGCAGCAAAGCCTTACATAATTAAATTTGGAGGAATTTATATGACAAAACGGCTTTTTATATATCTGGCTGCGGCATTAACCGGAATATTATGCGCTTTTATTCTATCTGGTGTATTTTTTATAACTTCTGTAATGGGCAGCGGAATGGAACCTAATATAGATGATGGAAATATTGTATTAGTAAATAAATTGGCATACAGCAGCAGTTCTCCCGAAACAGGTGATGTTATAGCTGTTAGAAATCATGTTTACGGCGAAGAGGGCGAGGGAAGCATTCTTGTCAGACGTGTAGCGGCTGGAAGCGGAGATATTGTAGAAATAAAAGATGATATATTTTATTTGAATGGAAAACCATATACTGAATATATGAAAGAAGCAGTTCATATGGAAGATATGGATAAAGTTAAACTTAAAAAAGATGAAATTTTTATTTTAAGTGATAACAGGAAATCATCTATGGACAGCAGGAACCAGGCTATAGGAATAGTTGACGAGAAAGATTGTATGGGAAAGGTTTGTTTTAAATAGGAAAGGAAGGCTGACATGAAAGTTGTTGCAAATAATAAAAAGGCCCGACATGATTACTTTATAGAAGAAACTTATGAAGCGGGAATATCGCTTACAGGAACAGAGATAAAGTCGGTAAGGCAGGGGAAGGTAAGTATTAAGGAAAGTTACGCGAAAATAGAAAAGGAAGAGATAATATTATACGGTATGAATATAAGCCCGTATGAACAGGGAAATAGATTTAATGCGGAGCCTTTGAGACCGAGAAAGCTTCTTTTACATAAGAGAGAAATAAGAAAGCTTATCGGATATACTACATTAAAAGGCTTGACTTTAGTACCGCTTAAGATGTACATTAATGATAGGGGAAGAGCCAAAGTTGAAATAGCTGTAGCACGCGGCAAAAAGGAATACGATAAGAGACATGATATAGCAAAACGTGATGCTGATAGACGAATGCAGCAGGCTATGAGAAAATAAAGGAGTGTACCATGCAGAATTTTTTAAATAAAGTCGGTAAGACTGCAACGGAAGCTGCAAGCAGAGCCGGAAATAAAGCAGGTGAACTTGTAGAAATAGGCAAGCTTAAAGGGAAAATAAGTTCTAAAAAACAGAATATCGACATCGCTAAAAAAGAGATAGGGCAGTATTGCTTTGATTTATTCGGTGATGGAAAGATAGAAGATGATAAGATTTTGGAACTGTGCGGCAGAATAAAGATGTACGGTGAAGAAATAGAGGAACTGGAAGAGCAGATTAGAGCTGCAAAAGAACAGTATAAAGCTAAAACTGAAAATAATCCTACAGTATAAGCGGCTGTAGGGAAAATATGGGGGTGCACTGGTTTCGACGGGGGTGTGGAAACCGGATAAGCGAGCCGTAGTCGCCAAGTCTACGTTAAAAGTGGCCGTTTAAATATAAACGCTAAAAAGAATAATAATTTCGCATTAGCTGCAGCGTAAGCAGCACGCGCGCATGCCCGAATTCACCTGCAGATTCGGTGTCATGTGTCAAACATGCAGGAAACCTTATGTGAAAGCCCGGCAGCATAAGGGAATAACGGGATAGCTAATCGCAAAGCCTGCTTTTGGGCGCTGCGAGAGGCGAATTAAAAAATCAAAAGCTGCGCTCGGAGAAAGTCCCGTGGAAATGCTTTCGGACATGGGTTCGATTCCCATCACTTCCACCATAACAAAAGGGTCCGGTAAGGACTCTTTTTTATTACGCAGGAAATATCATTTACTATATTTTCGGAATATCAACACGCTTTTCAGGCATTCCTTAGCTCTGTGCACTCAGTTTGCTGATTTTTTTCTTCAGCAAATCATTTAGTTGTTTGAGAAAAAAGACGACAATATATACTGATTGAATAGAAAAGGAGAAGCGGGGAGGATATTCACTTCTTCGGTGAAATAATATTTAATGAGAGGTATAAATGAAAGCTTTATTAGTAGCATTAAATGCTAAATACATACATTCCAATCCGGCAGTATACAGTCTTAAAGCATATGCTGAAAAGCAATTTGACTGTGATGGGGATTTGCGCAGTTTTCAGAAATCGGATATTGAAATTGCCGAATATACAATAAATCAACCTTTTCTTGGAATTTTAACTGATATATACAGAAGAAAAGCTGATGTGATTTTCTTTTCATGTTATATTTGGAATATCAGGGAGTCGGAACAGCTTGCAGAGGAAATAGGAAAAATTATGCCTGATATAGATATATGGTTTGGCGGTCCCGAAGTATCATATAATTCAAAGGATATACTTGAGAAATTTAACAATATAAAAGGTGTAATTAAAGGTGAAGGGGAAGAAACTTTTTATCAGATATTAAAAGCATATGAGAAAAAGGAAAGAAATTTCGATGATAATCTGATTTTGATAAAGGGGATTGTTTTCAGAAAAAATACGGATGAAATTGAGGAGACTTTAAACAGGGAATATATGGACCTCAGTCTTGTGCCTTTTTTGTATAATGGCGCCGATGGATATGGGGAAAAAATGGAGACTTTTGAGAACAGAATCATATATTATGAGAGCAGCAGGGGCTGTCCTTTCAGGTGCAGCTACTGTCTATCATCAATAGATAAGAAATTAAGATTCAGGAATATTGATATGGTTAAGGCTGAATTGGGATATTTTTTGAAGAACAATGTTCCTCAGGTAAAATTTATTGACAGAACTTTTAACTGCAATCATGAAAGAGCTGCTGAGATATGGAGATTTTTAAAAGAGAATGATAATGGTATAACTAATTTTCATTTTGAAATCGCAGGGGATATTTTGAGCAGTTATGAGATAAAACTTATAAAAACAATGCGTGCCGGCCAGATTCAGCTTGAAATAGGAGTCCAGTCTACCAATGGCGAAACATTACGTGAAATAAACAGACCGATGGATTTTGAAAAACTTTCAGAAACTGTTAATTTAATAAAACAGGGAAACAATGTTCATATACATTTGGATTTGATTGCAGGACTGCCATTTGAGGGTTATAAGAGGTTTTCAGATTCGTTTAACGATGTTTTCTTGCTAAGGCCGCATCAACTGCAGCTGGGATTTTTAAAAGTGCTTAAAGGTTCACCTATGAAAGAAAACAGTCTCCGATACGGTCTTAAATTTACTTCGTCTCCGCCATATGAGGTGCTGGAGACGAAATGGATATCATATGATGAAATTATTAAGCTTAAAGGTATTGAGGATATGGTTGAAATATATTACAACAGTGGGCAGTTTAGCAATACTATTGAAGTTTTACTTAAATTTTTTGAAACTCCTTTTCAGTTATTTGAAAGCCTTGCTTCATGGCATGAGGAAAATAATCTTGAAATGATAAATGTATCCAGAAAAGGGCGATATGAAAACCTCATTAAATTTATCAGTTCTCAGGATATAAAGGTGCATGGACAAATAGAAGATATGATTATAATTGATTATTATATGAGGGAAAATGCCAAGAACAGACCTGATTTTTTCAGAAAAAGCGAAGTGGAGCGTAGCTTCGAGAAAAAATTTTACGGTGAAGAGGCGAAAAATCACAGGTATTTAAAAGGAAAAGAATTTAATACTGATGACTCGCGGGTTCTGCGAAAATTGACCCATATGGAGAAGATTGGAGATAAATACTATCTGTTTAACTATGAAAAAAGAAATCCTATGGATAATAATGCAGAAGTAATGGAAATTAAAAAATATTGGTAAATAGTAAAGGAAAGTAATATTTAATGAAAAGAATTATCCGGTGAATAAATGCACCGGATTTTTTATAGTATAGGAAATATCGTTTTACGAGATTTCCGTATACGTCAAAGAAAGTACTTTGCGAAACATCGCCCCTTGCGGGCGACATGTGTGCAAAGGAATCTCTGATTCCGTCTTGCACATTTTTTTATCTTTACTTTTCAACGGAAAAGAGTGACATTGTAAGTATTGCTATGAATTCGGAAGTTGTAGGTTTCCCCAGAAGTGAACCTTTTGCCAGTTGGGACAGAAGCTACGGATTGTTGTCCCATGCAATATCTATAACTGTTCTTATGTTTCTTTCTACGTTTTTGGATGAGGTGTGATAGTGTTTTGCAATTTCAGGATACAGGCGTTTTGTAACGAGCAGCAGATTTTCCATATCGGAAAGAGATAATGATATCGCATGGGAAACATAGAAAAATCCTGCGTAATTTGCGGTTATACCAAGGTTTGATAACAGAGAGTATATTTTACTTAACATTTAGGTTTTCCTCCATCATAAGTATTAACTTATGAAATAACTTAGCAGCTTCATCTTGCTTTTCTTTAGGAAGTTTTGAAAATGCATTTAATGTATTTAGCAAAAGCAAGGCAAATTCCTGCTGTGATTTAGAATAAGAGGGGAAAAGCAATATTAGCGGGTCTACGTTAAGTTTATCTGCAATATATTTTACAGTGTCGATACGAAGATTACATGTACCTTTTAAAATCTGCTGCATTTCAGACCTTGAGATTCCTATTTCTTCAGCAAATTCTGTTATAGATTGTTTTCGGCTTGAACGAATCGCATTCATGAAATTCGACAAGTTTCTTTGTAAAGTCACACAAATCCCTCCTCTATTAAGAGAATAAGGCAAAATTACATATAATGGAAGACTCATATAAAATCTGATTATACCGTTATATCGGTAAAGAGATAAGGATAAATATATGCCTTGATTTAACATATACTTAACAAAATCAGCCGGTTAAATAATTCTGCTGCTTCCTCTCGTTTATTATCCGGCAATTTTGAAAATTTATCAATAGTTTGCAGAAGCAGGATAGCAAATTCATACTGTGATTTAGAATAATCAGATAAGAGCAGTATTGCTGGATCTACTTCAAGTTTTTGCGCAATATACTTCAGCGTATCAATACGTATATTGCATGTTCCTTTTAAAATTAACTGCATTTCAGATTTAGATATACCTATTTCTTTTGAAAATTCGGCTATAGACTGACGCCTGCTCATTCGCACGGCATTCATGAAATTAGATAGATTTTGCTGCATCGTAAAACTTCTTCTCCTCACTAAGACTTATTGCTGGAATTTTTCTAAGATCCAATATATTATGCTTTTAAAAATTAGAAAATAGTCGTGCGCGGAGCAAGAAATTTAAAAAGATTGAATTATGTGCGGATATGTGGTAACTGACTGACTGTATTGACCAGATTAAGAACATCCTCTGCGGGATTAAGGCTATACAGCAAACCGTATGGTATGCTGTAATCCCAGTTTACGGGGATTGAGACTAGTCCTGGATGAACATCCTGCCAGCATTCAATCGTCAGAAGAACCTTTCCGTTTTCTGCTGCATGATTGAATACGGATAGGTCATAAAACTGGGGTGTATCTTCAATATTAATTTTAGGATGATGTCTTTGCAGGTCATTTCGCAGAAAATCATTTACTCCTGAATCGCCTTGCTTTACCATCATAAGAGTTTCTCCGTAAAGTTCTTCAATGTTTATAATGTTTTTTTCTGCAAGGCGATGTTCTCTTGAAACTGCCACCATTTTTTTATACTTGCCTAGGGGAAGCATATTGCACATATTGAGCCATGCCTTAGAATCGCATACTCCGATTAAAAAATCAAATTTTTCTCCGAGCTGTCCTATTTCCGTTAGAATCCCTTCATGGTTATCTTCAAATGGAACAAGATGAAGTTTATATTCGGGAAAGCATTTGCTGATGCGGCACCATAAATCCATAAATGGTTTGGCAGGATTAAGCAGAGAAGTTCCAACGCAAAAAATTGTATCCTTTTTAGATAATGAGGATTTAGCGCTGGCAATAGATTTTTTTGAATAATCGATAATAAATTTTGCATCTTGATATATGATTTTTCCGGCTTCAGTAAGGCTGATTCCCGAGGGAGTTCGCTTTATAAGCTGTATTTCAAAATGATTTTCAAGTGTGTTCATTTGCTTCATTACGGCTGTAGGTGAAATATACAATTTCTCAGAAGCTTTTGTAAAACTTCCGCAGTCGGCAACAGTAATGAATGTATCAAGCATGGTGTTATACATAATAAATCCTCTTGAATTTGAATTAACTTTAAGTTTATACAATAATAACATATTGGAAATTCCCGGTCAATGATTGATATGTTAAGATGAATATACAAAAAACATATGGAGGTATTGAAATGTCAAATAAATTAATTGTATTTTATTCCAGGGCCAATGAAAATTATGTAGGAGGAATGATAAAAAATCTGACAGTAGGAAATACAGAGATTGCTGCGGGTATAATAAAAAAATTAACAGGCGGCGATATATTCAAAATAGAGCAAATTCAAGAATATCCGGAGAATTACAATGAATGTATTGAAAAAGCGCAGGATGATCAAAGAAAAAATGCCAGACCTGAGCTTAGAAAATATCCGGAAAGTATAAATGATTATGATGTGATTTTTCTGGGATTTCCGAATTATTGGGGAACTATGCCTATGGCAGTATTTACTTTTTTGGAACATTTTGATTTTACCGGTAAAATAATTATGCCATTTTGCACTCATGAAGGGAGTGGATTGGGGAGCAGTGTTAATGATATAAAGAGAATTTGTCCGGGAGCTGAAATTGAAAATGGTTTGGCAATCATGGGAAGTAAAGCAGAAAATGCGGAAAAAGCCGTTAGAATGTGGATAGAAAAGGAGGAGAGCATATGAAAAAGATAAAAGAATTAAGTGTTTTTTCTGCGGGAAAGCCAAATGATACATTTGCTGAATATTTTAAAGGCCAAAGTTATCTGAATATGATATCGACAGAACAGGTAGTGATAGGAAACGTAACCTTTGAACCGGGATGCAGAAACAACTGGCATATACACCATTCCGATATTGGCGGAGGTCAGATTCTTTTAGTCACTGGAGGAAAGGGATTTTACCAGGAATGGGGGCAGGAGGCGAAAGTGCTCAAACCGGGAGATGTGGTTCACATACCTGCTGGAATTAAGCATTGGCATGGAGCTTCGGCTGATAGCTGGTTTCAGCATTTGGCTGTTGAGGTTCCAGGAGAAAACTGCCGGAATGAGTGGTGTGAACCGGTGACAGATGATGAATACGAAAAACTTTAATATAAAATAGGGAGGAATTTTTATGGAAAAGGTAACTGCCGGAAAACAGGAACTTGGAGAATTTGCACCTAAGTTTGCAGAATTAAATGACGATGTACTGTTTGGTCAGGTATGGTCAAGAGAAGATAAACTTTCAGCAAGGGACAGGAGCATTGTTACTGTTGTTGCGCTGATGTCGGGAGGCATTTTAGACAGTTCGCTTGAATTTCACCTGAAAAATGCCAAAAGACACGGTGTGAGCGGAGAAGAAATTTCAGAAATACTAACACATACAGCATTTTATGCAGGATGGCCAAAGGCATGGGCAGCATTTCGCATGGCAAAGGAAATATGGAAAGAATGATGTAAAAGAATAGACAGAATATATATTTAAAACAGCACAGTTAATAAAACTTTTTAAAAGTAAAAAACGAATTAACTGTGCTTTTATAATTTTAATTTTGGATTACGTTTTCATTAAGCTCAGCGGCGCTTAACATTTTTGATTTGAAAAGATAATTTACTGCAAATATACATCTTCCTACTCCTATCATGGCTACAATAGTTCCGATTCCAATACCTATTATCTTGCCGCGGAAGATGAGACCTACAAAGCATGTTGTAATTACACTTAAGGTATCAATCAAATTTTTCCCAAATCCGAGATTTTTACGGCAGAGATGTCCTACAACTTTCGCAAGACCGTCTGCCGGATTGGGAATAAGCTGCATGTTTACAGTCATTGATACGCCGATACCGGTCAGAGCAACTCCGATTAAAAGCATTACAAATCGCTGGGGAAAGGCTGTAATATTAATATCAAAACTTGAGATTAATTTATCATAAAAATCGCCTAATATCTGAAGCAAAACGCTGAATACAACAGACAGAGGAATCTGGAGCCAGTCTTTAATCTGCCTTGATTTTCCCTTTAATATAATTTCAAGCAATGTATAGGATGTATACATTATAAAAGCTGAAAAAGCAAAGTTAAAATGCCATATTTCAGCAATGGAAAAAGGAAGAGATATAAGAGGAGAAACACCTAAATTTGTTTTTGTATTCAATACTATTCCAAGAGCCAGTATTATCATTCCGGAAGAATAAATAATATATCGTGTGAAAGTTCTGCTGTTCATATAGTACCCTTTAAAATCTGTCGCTGTAGTTAAGAATATTTCGGATATGTCCGGATTTTGGTTTGCTTCCTCTGCCGTTTATTATTGTATTATAGTATACTATTGAAGCATCAAAACTGTTTTCTGAGGTTCTCACTATAGCATATGAGCCGTTGCTGTTATCTCTTGGAATTGTCAGGCTGCCCGGATTGACAAGATGTATTCCGCCTGCCTCGTCTACAAGACTTCGGTGGGTATGACCGAAGAAAACTGCCTTGCACTGCTGTTCCATAGCCTTGTATATAAGGTTATTAAACTGGTATTTAACATTTTGCATATGTCCGTGGGTTAAAAGTATTTTTCCGAATTCCGTATCAATGATTCTGAAGTCATCGGAGCTGTAACTGCCGTCACAGTTTCCTTTAACTGCTATCACAGGGATGTTCAGTTCTTTTTCAAGGGCTTCACCGTCGGTTATAAAATCTCCTGTATGTGCTATAATATCAATATTTGTCAGCTTTTTGTATATTTCTCTTACTTTATTAAGTTGTCCGTGAGTATCTCCTATAACTAAAATTTTCATAAATTAAGTTTAACACAATCATGTGTCATTGACTAGGCTGGAATTTTAAAGTACAATAAAGTGAATGAAAAGGAAAGATTTGGTCGAATTATGAAAATAAAGGATAATACAATAATTACTGATGGACAGAATTTAGCAGATAATGCCGAGGAGTTAAAAAAGTCAGGTATAACAGATGTTATCATAGATGTTAATACGTTTAACTATACCAGATATAAAGAATCAAATGAAGGCAAGCATCTTGAAAATGTTATAGAGGGAATCAACAGGGCTGTTGGACTCAAGATGAATATAAGGTTAAATGTCAGATTAAAAGAGGGTTTTAACGATGATGAGGTGCTGGATTTTTTACAGCTTACATTTCAGCATAAATATGATATAGTTTTTATGCCTACTATTGATTATGATTTCCTCAGGACGAAGATGCCGGCATTGAGAAAAATAGATGGTGATTTCGGGGAAGTAGAAATGTATAAATATCCCGGAGCTATTGGAAGAATTGGTTTTTTAAAGGATTAGGAGTATTTTTATGCATGAGAAACTCTACAGTATGAAAAAAGAGCTGATAGACCTTCTTAAGGAGGACAGGCTGTTAAAATCAGCTGTAAAAGAAGTTAATAAGCTGGACATAATAAAAGCTTCTATGGTAGTTAGAAATTCAAATCACGAGAATATAGATATTGAGAAGATTTTAGAAGGTGAACTTCAAAAGGATCTTCCCGTTAAAGATTATGTCTTCATTGAAAATTTCTGCAAGCTTGTAAGGGTTGCGGATAATTGTCTGGAGATGGGAAATTATCTGGATAAGTATTTACTTATAAGTGCGTACAGGGTGCTGTCTGAGGACGAAGACGGATATTTCAGGAAAAATAATCCCGTGGTTTACTCTTTTAATCATGTTCCGGTTCATTCGCTGGATATAGAAGAAAAACTGGATGAGACTGTGCGCAGGGTATACAGTCGGGAAGCGGGAAACAATGTGGTGCTTAAGGCAATGTACATACACAACAAGCTTATCGATATATATCCGTTTCAGGAATATAGTGCGGAAATTGCAATATTTGCAATGAACTATTACCTTATGGAAAACGGATTTACTCCTATAAATATGCCTATAAGCAGAGACAATTATTTTACCTTGGTCGGTGAATGCTTAAAAGGTCAGAAACAGGAGGAATTTTACAACTTTCTTTGCAGTGCAGTTTACGATAAAATGGAGGGAACCATAGAGGCCTGCAGGGAATATATTAAAAAAAATAAATAGAAAAACCCGCATTGATGCGGGTTTTATTTATGCTGTTATTACATATTCTTTGAAATATCTTCAAGCTGCTTTTTCACACTTTCAAAAGATGTAGAACCTTTTGATTTCTTTGCTTTAATGCAGTTTCTTATATCAATTTTTTCGTATATGTCATCTTCAAATTTAGGTGAAAATGATTTGAATTCTTCCATAGACATATCTTCTATTGCAATGCCTTTTTCGATGCAGTAAAGAACTATTTTGCCGATAATTTCGTGGCAGTCTCTAAAGGGTATTCCCTTGGACACAAGGTAGTCTGCTGCATCGGTAGCATTCATATATCCATATTTTGCAGCTTTTTCCATATTTTCTTTTTTTACCTGCATTGTAATTATCATCTCACGGAATATGGACATAGACGCTTTAAGTGTATCCGCAGCATCAAATACAGGTATTTTATCTTCCTGTAAATCTTTGTTGTAGGCGAGTGGAAGTCCCTTGCATATTGTCAGAAGACTCATTAAATCACCGTAGACTCTGCCGGATTTGCCTCTTATTAGTTCAGCCATATCAGGATTTTTTTTCTGAGGCATAATGCTGCTTCCTGTGGAAAATGAATCATCAATTTCAATAAAACCGAATTCCACTGAACTCCATTGAATTAGCTCTTCACAGAATCTTGAAAGGTGCATCATGGTTATGGCACAGCAATTTATGAATTCTATGGCGAAGTCTCTGTCAGCGACAGCATCCATTCCATTTGGAAGAACACTTGAAAATCCCAGTTCCTCTGCAAGAAAATCTCTGTCGGTATTATAGGTTGTTCCGGCTAAAGCACCGCTGCCCAAAGGAAGACGGTCAATTCTGCTAAGACAGTCGCTGAAGCGTTCCCTGTCGCGGGAAAACATCTGATAATATGCCAAAAGGTGATATGCAAAGGTTACAGGCTGTGCCCTCTGCAAGTGCGTATATCCGGGCATTACTGTATCAACATGTTCTTTTGCGAGCTGAGATAATGCGGCAAGTAAATCCTGTATTGTTTGATTTATAGCATCTGTTTCTTTTTTCAGATAAAGCCTTATATCAACATTGACCTGGTCGTTTCTGCTTCGCGCGGTGTGCAGTTTCTTGCCTGTATCTCCGATTCTTTCTGTTAGTATGCTCTCGATATTCATGTGGATATCTTCCGACTCGATAGTGAATTCAACTTTGCCGGCTTCAATATCTTCGAGGATTTCTTCAAGGGTTTTTATTATAAGCTGAGCTTCTTTATCCGATATTATTCCTTGTTTTCCAAGCATTTTGGCATGAGCAATACTTCCGGTAATATCTTCCTTGTACAGTCTTTCATCAAATTGTATGGAAGCATTGAATTCATCAGCGGATGAAGTCGCCGCCTTTGAGAATCTTCCTTTCCAAAGCTTCATGTTCTTTAGCTCCTCCTTCGACAGTTTGTTTTTGAATGGCACGTATTTTAAGCGGCAGTGAGAACAGATTTATGAAACCTTCTGCATCTTGCTGATTGTATACATCATCCTTACTGAAAGTAGCGAATTCTTCATTATAAAGTGAATAAGGTGATTTTTTTGCAGCTACTGTAGCGCTTCCTTTGTACAGTTTCATTTTCACAGTTCCGGTAACTTCTCTTTGAGTTACATCTACGAAAGCGCTTATTGCTTCTCTGAGCGGAGTAAACCAAAGACCGTCGTATACGAGCTGGGCGAATTTCTGCGCCACTATATTTTTGTACTGAGTGGTGTCTCTGTCAAGTATGAGCTGTTCAAGACCGGAATGAGCGGAAAACAGGATTGTTCCTCCCGGAGTCTCATATACTCCTCTTGATTTCATTCCTACGAGACGGTTTTCTATAATGTCTATTGTACCGACTCCGTTTTGGCTTCCCAGTTCATTTAGTTTTGTAAGAAGTGATATAGGGTCAAGTCTCTCCCCATCGACTGCCACAGGAATCCCTGCTTCAAAATCTATATCCACATAAGTTGGCTCATCAGGAGCTTTTTCAGGAGGTACACTTAAAACATGAATTGTATCGAGGTGAACGTTCCATGGGTTTTCAAGTTCGCCGCCCTCATGACTTATATGCCAGATATTTTCATCTCGGCTGTATATTTTTTTTGTAGTCTGATTGATAGGAATGTTATGGGACTTTGCATATTCAATTAAATCTTCGCGTGAATGGAAGTCCCAGAATCTCCACGGTGCTATGATTTTGATTGCAGGATTTAAAGCTTTTATTGTGGTTTCAAAACGAACCTGGTCGTTTCCTTTTCCTGTACAGCCGTGGGCTATATAAAAGGCATCTTCTTTTTCAGCTATTTCAACCAGCTTTTTTGCCATAAGAGGTCTTGCCATGGAAGTACCGAGCATATATTCATCTTCGTATATTGCGCCGGCTTTTAATGTAGGCCATATGTAATCGGTTATGAATTCTTCTCTTAAATCAACAGTGTATGCTTTAACGGCACCTGTAGCTATAGCTTTTTTTTCTATAGCTTCAAAATCTTCTTTTTGTCCTGCATTGCAGCATACGGCGATTACATCGTAATTATAATTTTCTTTAAGCCATGTCATGATAATTGAAGTATCAAGACCGCCTGAATAGGCAAGTACTACTTTTTCTTTAGCCATTTTTTCCCTCCTGGTTTATCATTTATATTCTGTATTTCGTTAATCAAATTATGAATAAAAATTTATTTTCTTTAATTATTATACATAAGAAATCTATAAATTCAACCCTTAACCGATAAAAAAATAAAAATTATTCTATTAATAAAAAATAAGAAGACTTTATATATAAATTATTGTAGAATATAGATTAGAGGTGAGATAATGAAGATTCGTTTTGATGAAAAAAATATAAAGTGGGGGCTGACTGCTTTTCTGGTAATAATATGCAGTATAATTGTATTTTTTGCCGTATATAGATTTGATACAGTACAAAAAATAGTCAATGTATGTACTGCTATATTAGCTCCTTTTATATATGGACTTGTAATGGCGTACCTGCTTTGTCCTGTATATAATTTTACGGTCAGAAATACATATTCACTTTTAAACAGGGGAAAAAGAGGTTTTTCCAAGGCACTTACGGTTTCAAAGGGAATAGGAACCATAATAGCTCTTATTACATTATTCGTAGTAATCTCGGGAATTCTGTGGATGATAATACCCGGGCTTGTGGAAAGCATAATGAAGATTATAGATATACTCCCCGCAAGTATGGAAAGCCTCAAGGAATGGCTGAACTTAAAACTTCAGGATAATCCGCAGGCAGAAGCTGTGATTTACGGTTGGATAAATAATTTTACCGATAATGCAGTTGCTTTTGTTACGGAAACAGTTCTTCCAGAGTACAGTTCCATAGCTACAAGTCTTTCGGAGGGACTTATCGGCATATTGAATGCGCTTAAAAATATCTTTGTTGCTGTTATAATATGTGCATATTTTTTGAATATCAAAGATACTTTTGCAGCTCAGAGCAAAAAAATAATAGTAGCTGTTTTTAAGGAAGATACTGCGGAAGAAATTTTAAATGGAGCAACCTTTACAAATAAAACTTTCGGAGGATTTATAAACGGCAAGATAATAGATTCTCTGATTATCGGTATTATATGTTTTGTGGTTATGACGGCATTTGACTGGGAATACTCATTGCTCATCAGCTGTATAATAGGAATAACAAATGTTATCCCTTTTTTCGGTCCTTTTATAGGTGCTATACCTTCTGCTCTGCTGATTCTAATGGTTGACCCCAGACAGTGTGTATATTTTCTGATTTTTATACTTATACTTCAGCAGTTTGACGGAAATATACTGGGACCTAAAATATTGGGAGACAGCACAGGTTTGTCCAGCTTTTGGGTATTATTTGCTGTTTTAGTGGGCGGAGGTCTATTCGGATTTATAGGAATGGTTATAGGAATTCCTATATTCGCCATACTCTACGCATATACGTCAAGAGCTATAAACAGAAAACTGGAAAGCAGAGGTTATTCTACAAATATTTCCGATTATAAGGTTGACAGTTACAGGGTTAAAAAAGACAGAACAAAAACAAAATGGAACATTTTGAAAAAAGGCGGTAGATAAAATGGATATAAATATGATTAAAAACATGTTGATTGCAGAACTGGGAAGAGATTCTGTAAGGGAGAATGCTGCAATGGATCGTTATACATCTTTTAGAGCAGGAGGATGTGCGGATGTTATGATTGAGCCTTCAGATACAGAAGAGCTTAAAACCGTTTTAAGGATATTGGACAGTGAAAACTGTCCTCATATAATATTGGGAAATGGTTCAAATATACTGGTCAAAGACAGCGGATACAGAGGCGTTGTAATAAAAATTGGCGCTGCCTTTGATTACTTTAGGACCGATGAGGAGGATGAAGCCGTTATTAAATGCGGGGCAGGAAGCCTTATGGCAGCAGTTGCAAAAAATGCGGCGCAAAACAATCTAAGCGGTCTTGAATTTGCATCAGGCATACCGGGAAGCATAGGCGGCGCTGTATTTATGAATGCAGGAGCATACGGCGGAGAGATATCGCAAGTGCTTGAAAGCGTTCTTTTAGTATCAAAAGATGGAAAGAGAGATTTCTATATGAATGGGGCTGATATGGAATTGGGATACAGGCACAGTCTTATTCAGAAGACTGGTGATATTGTAGTTGGGGCAAAATTCAGATTAAAGCATGGAAACAGAGAAGATATAAAGAAACAGATGACTGAACTGAACGCAAGAAGAAATGAAAAACAGCCGGTAAATTATCCAAGCGCGGGAAGTTTTTTCAAACGTCCTGAAGGGTATTTTGCCGGAAAGCTCATACAGGATGCAGGACTTAAAGGAACCTGCGTAGGCGGAGCTGAGGTGTCGCAGCTTCACAGCGGTTTTATAATAAACAAAGGCGGGGCTACAGCATCGGACATACTGCAGCTGATGGAAATAGTGCAGGCAACAGTATTTGAAAAGTTTGGGGTGAAATTGGAACCGGAGGTAAGAATAATTGGATAAAGATATAATGGATATAGTTGAAAAATATGAATTGATTTACGATTTGCATACTCATACTACCTATTCTCACGGGAAAGGGAGCGTCGAAGATAATGTGAGACAAGCTTTTAACAAAAATCTTGAGTTTATAGCAATTTCAGACCATGGACCCGGTCATCTTTTTTATGGAATTAACAGAAATGAAATAGTTAATATGAGAAATGATATAGAGCGGATGAATGTTAAATATCCTAAGATGAACGTTAAATTGAGCGTCGAGGCGAATATAGTCAAAAGCGGAAACGGACTTGATATAAGAGATGAGGAATTTGAAGAGTTTGACTTTATTATAGCTGGATATCACTATGGATTATTCGGGTGCAGCTGTATAAGAAACTGGCTGTGGAATAAAGGGATTAAATTAGGAGAAGACAGGCTTAGAACGTCAAATACCGAAATGGTAATCAATGCGTTGAGGAAGAATGATATTGCCATATTAACCCATCCTGGAGATAAAGGTCCCTTTGATATAAAAACAATCGCCGAAGTGTGTGCCCAGACAGATACCTTAATGGAGATAAATACCTGGCATGGTCATATGACGGAAGAAGAAATTAAAATTGCTGCTGACGTGGAAGGTGTTAAATTTATTATAAGCAGTGATGCCCATACACCTGACAGAGTCGGGGATTTTAAAGAGGGCATAGCCAGGGCAATACGCGCTGGTCTTGATTTGAAGCGAATAGTCAATATAAAGGAGAAAGGAGAAAAATGAAATCCATAATCATTACTGGATTATCGGGAGCAGGAAAAACGCAGGCAATGGATTGCCTTGAAGATATGGGATACTACTGCATAGACAATATGCCTCCTGCGCTGATAAAAAGTTTTATAGACCTTACAGCCAACGGTAAAGGAATAGATAAAGCTGCTTTTGTAATAGATGTAAGGGGCGGAAAACTTTTTGATGATTTGAAAGATTCCCTTGACGAACTGAAAAAAGAAGGTGTGGATTACAAAATATTGTATCTTGAAGCTTCAGACAGAACTCTTATAAAAAGATATAATGAGACAAGAAGAAATCATCCTTTGTCGGAAGGAGGAGGCTCTGTTGCAGCAGGACTTAAAAAAGAACGTGAAATGCTGAGTCTTCTCAGAAACAATGCCGATTATATAATAGATACATCGAATCTGAAAACTGCTCAGCTTTGGGATGAAATAAAGCATTCTCTTACCACAGGTGAAAATCAGCGTACATTTATGATAAATATAATGTCTTTCGGATATAAAAGGGGAACTCCTCTAGCCGGCGATATAGTGTTTGATATGAGGTTCATACCTAATCCCTATTACGTCAAATCCTTAAGACCGCTTACGGGAAATAATGCTAAAGTAAGCAAGTACGTTTTGAAACATAAGATTACTCAGGATTTTCTTGAAAAAGCGATAGAAATAATAGATATGCTTATTCCGTTTTATATGAAAGAGGGAAAATACAGTCTGAATATATGCATAGGATGTACAGGCGGTCATCACAGGTCGGTAGCTGTTGCCAATGAGCTGAGAAAGAGGCTTCAAAATCAAGGAAAGAGAACTACACTGGAACACAGAGATTTGTAGAATTTTTATATGCGGGAAGGTGAAAAATGTCATTTGCATCGGAGACAAAGAATGAACTTTCGAGAATAGCGCCGGATAAAAAATGCTGCATGCTTGCAGATATTGCAGGTTTTATGCGCATGGCGGGCAGTATAAAGCTTGTAGGCGGAGGAAAATTTAAAATAGTAATGATGACTTCCAATCTGGCCGTAGTAAGACATTATAAAACACTGATAAAAAATTATTTTTCAGTAGATATGGAAATAGGAATGGGACAGGGCAGCTCTCTTGAAAAAGGAAGCACATATATACTTTCAATAGGTCCTGAGAATCTCAGTGAACAGATACTGAGGGAAACGGGTATATTGATGGTAAAAGAGGGAATGAATTTTATAAGCGACGGAATATATGAAGGTCTTATAAAAACGAAATGCTGCAGAAAATCCTATTTGAGAGGAGCTTTCCTTGCTTCGGGAACTGTAAGCAATCCTGAAAAAGGCTATCATTTTGAAATAATTACGGGAACGGAAACACTGGCAAAAGATATAAGGAAACTGTTCAACAGTTTTACAGATATAAATGCAAAGATAATAAGCAGAAAAAAAGGTTATGGCGTTTACCTGAAAGCGAGAGAGCAAATAAGGGATACTCTTGCTATAATGGGCGCTTCAAGTCAGTTTTTTGAATTTGACAATGTACTGATGATGAAAGATATTATTTCTAAAACTCACAGGGAAAACAATCTTGATAACGCTAATATAGACAAGGCGTTAAAAGCAGCTGAAATACAGATAAAGAATATAAAAAAGATAGAGGAAAAAAAGGGACTGGATTTTCTTTCACCAAAGCTGCGCGAAGCTGCGGCAGCGCGGCTTGAAAATCCGGACCTTGGAATAGAAGACCTTGGCAAAGTGATGAATCCTCCGCTTTCAAAATCCGGAATTAACAATAGATTAAGGAAAATAGGAGAAATTGCAAAAGGTTTGTAAACATAATATAAAATCGGGAGGTATAGAGATAAATGAATATGTTTGAAACGAAAATAAGGGTACAGTATTACGAAACAGATAAGATGGGCATAGTTCATCATTCAAACTACATAAGATATTTTGAAACGGCAAGAACAGAGTTTTTCAGGAGCAGCGGATATGCATACGATGATATGGAAAAGTCAGGTATATGGATGCCGGTGCTTGCAGTAAATGTAGATTTTAAAACTCCGGCAGTATATGATGAGGTGCTGGTGCTGGCGTGCGGCATAAGCAAGCTGAAAGGCGCATCTGTAGAAATGGAATACGAGATAAGAAACGAGGAAACGGGAGCTGTCCATGCGTTGGGAACAAGCAGACATGCGTTTACCACACCGCAGCTTAAACCCATAAGGCTTAAGCAGGAGGCTCCTGAATTTTATAAAATTTTTAAAGATGCAATGGAATAAGACTGGGCAGGTATTTTGAAAATGGAAAAAGGACAAATTTTTGAAGTCAAGATTGAAGATATGAGCAGCGAGGGTCAAGGTATAGGAAGAGCCCAAGGAATGGTTGTATTCGTGCCGGGAACCATCATAGGAGATGTGGATAAAATACGGCTTACAAAAGTGAAGAAAAATTATGCGTTTTCTGAACTTATTGAGGTGACCGAGCATTCAGATAAGTGCAGCGGCGATTTTGAATGTCAGTCTTTTGAAAATGGATGCGGAGGCTGTCCTTATGGAAAAATTGATTATGAAGAGCAGCTTATTCTTAAGGAAAATCAAGTTCGGGAAAAGATAATTCGATTGGCTGGGATTTCAAATCCAAAAGTAAATCCTATTTTAGGGATGAAGAAGTCTGACAACGATGGCGACGGAGCGTACAGGTACAGGAATAAAGCCCAGTTTCCCGTAAGCACGGGAGGAATTATAACCAGAAAAGGCGGTATAGTAGAAAACTTAGGAGAGCCAGCAATAGGTTTTTACCGAAGCAAGAGCCATGAGGTTGTTAATTCTGAAGACTGTTTTCTTCAGTCCATGGCGGCAATGGCAGCAGCAGATGCTTTAAGAACCTTTATGAAAGAGGATAATATAACGGCATGGGATCCTAAGTGGGATAAGGGATTGATGCGTCATTTGATTGTGAAAACAGGATTTGCGACAAAAGAAGTAATGGTAATTCTCGTTATAAACGGCAAAGGCATTCCCAACATACACAAGCTTATAGATATGCTTGATGAATACATATATGAAGCGGGATTTTACTTGGAAAGTGTTGTTTTGAATATTAAAAAAAGCGGCAGTGAAAAAAAAGGCAAGAATAGAAAAACTGGCAATATACCCGGCGGAGGCGGCGAGATAATGGGGGAGGAAAATATCGTTGCCGCCGGAAAACCTGTAATAAAGGATTTGATTGGAGATTTGGAATTTGAAATTTCGCCAAATAGTTTTTATCAGGTTAATCCTGTACAGACCAAAAGACTCTATGATAAAGTCAGGGAATACTGCGGAATGAGTGAAGAAAAGAATGAGGTCTGTCCGCAAAATATTTCAGAACCTGTTATACTGGATTTGTACTGCGGTGTAGGAACCATAGGTCTGTACTGCGCAGATAAGGCGAAGCAGGTGATAGGGATAGAAATTGTAAAAGAAGCCGTTATGGATGCAAACAGGAATGCAGTTATAAACGGAATTGTTAATGCCAGATACATCTGCGGTCAGGCTGAAAAGATATTGCCGGAGTATGTGAAAGCAGCCGGGCAAGAGATTGTAAGCAATGAGGATAATAAACATATAGACCGGGAAATTGCAAGCTACATAAAGAATGCTGATATAGCTGTGCTTGACCCTCCCAGAGCGGGATGCAGACCTGAGCTTCTTGAAGCTGTGGCAGAAATCGGCGTAAAAAGAATAGTTTATGTGTCATGCGATTCTGCTACATTGTCAAGAGATATAAAACTGCTGAATGGCCTGGGATATGAACTTGAGGAAGCTTCGCCTGTGGATATGTTTCCAATGACAAGTTCGGTTGAGACGGTTGTCAAGTTGGTTAGAAAAACTCCCGACGCATATATCGACCTCAAAATGGATATGGACGAGCTGGATTTGACGGCTTCAGAAGCGAAAGCTACTTATCAGGAAATCAAACAGTACATCTTAGATAAATATGATACAAAGGTGTCCAATCTCTATATTGCTCAGGTGAAAGAGAAATACGGCATTATTGAAAGAGAAAACTATAATAAGCCGAAATCAGAGAATTCCAAGCAACCACAGTGTCCAGCTGAAAAAGTAGAAATGATTGAAGAAGCATTGCGTTATTTTAAGATGATTTAAAGTGTAATCGGTACATTGGTAAAATCAAAAATCCTTCTGTAAAATGATAGTACAATCAAATTACAGGAGGATTTTTCTATGAAAACAATATTTGAACAGCTAGGTGTCGACTATCGTTAGGCGAGAGATTATATGCTCTCAAATGTAGAGCTGGCAGAACAGAATGAATATCAAATCGGCGTGTGTGGGCAGCCTTACAAGCGACATTTAAAATCAAATCATCGAGTTCTCTATTATAATTATCTGACTTCAGGCAGGCTGTATGACCATCTTGCTGAAGTCGATACACGAGCTGAGGAAATGTTTCAGGAACTTGTAAATTCACTTGCCGAAAAAGAAAATGTAACAGAGAAACTTAAAGCAGAAAATACACTTATGTGGATTCGCAAGATGAATAACATCCGTAACAGAGCCTCTGAAATCGTAAACGCTGAGGTAATTTACATATGAAAGAACCCAAATATCATCTTTACAGTTCTGCTACTGAACACTCGGAAATTGTAAAAAGTCTTATTAGATTTAAAAATAAATTGCATAGTGAAGGCAGATATACGGACGCAGTTGATGACTTGATTATAAAATTTTCATCAGTGAAAATGAAAAGCATAAGGATAAAACAAAGCACAAAGCGAGAGCAAACCTTAACGGCAAGCTCCCGTTTTTACTTTGTTACAAGACACTGCATAATCTTAGCGAGCAGACCATTTATGGACAGGTTTGTCCAAAACGGTATTTTGTCTCGTTAGGGATAACCTAAAACCCTGTTGATAAAACATATAAGCTTCACATTACTAAAACATAACTTAGTAAATTGCACAAGATGTATTGACATTGAATTCTTTGGAGAGTATAATATAGTAAATCGTAATTTACTAAACGGAGGTATGCGTATGTTTATCGGAAGAGAACGGGAGCTTACAGCATTACAGAAGCAATATAACAGCGGTAAATTTGAGTTTACTGTAATCTACGGTCGCCGTCGTGTCGGTAAGACCGCAATCATAAATGAATTTGTAAAAGATAAGGATGTAATTTATTTTACGGGCGTTGAGAGCAACGCAAAACAAAATCTCGAAAACTTCAGCCAAAGCATAATGAGTTATAAATCAGATTTGCCACAAGGCAGTGAATTCACATCTTTTCAGGACGCCTTGGAATTTGTTTTTAAATTAGCACAGGAGGAACGAATTATCCTTGTAATTGACGAGTATCCGTATGTTGCAAAGGCTTCAAAGAGCCTCGCTTCCACCCTGCAGCTTATGATTGATAAGCATAAAGATACTTCAAAATTATTTTTGATTCTCTGCGGTTCGTCTATGTCCTATATGGAAGACCATGTGCTTGCGTACAAGGCACCTCTTTACGGCAGAAGAACAGCTCAGCTTAAAGTTCAACCGTTTGAATTTTCGGAAGCTTGTAAGCGGTTTCCGAAATTCTCAGCAGAGAATAAAGCGCTTGCTTACGGAATTGTCGGCGGAACTCCGCAGTACCTTCTTCAGCTTGATGATAGCTTGTCTATAAAAGAAAATATCAAAAAGATATTTTTAAATCCGTCATCATTTCTTTTTGAAGAGCCGACAAATCTACTCAAACAAGAGGTGCGTGAGCCTGCGATTTATAATGCCATTATTACGGCTATCGCAACAGGCGGTACAAAACTTTCTGAAATTTCAAGTAAGGTTGGCGAAGATACAAGCGTTTGCGCAACTTATATTCGCAATCTCATTTCTCTCGGAATTGTGAAGAAAGAAATGCCGTACGGTGAAAGCTCCGGCAGAAAGACAATCTACTCGATTGAGGATAATATGTTCCGCTTTTGGTATCGCTTCGTAGCGGAAAACACTTCCGTTATTTCAAGAGGGGCGGATGAGCTTGCCTATAAACGAATTGAGCCGTATTTGTCCGATTATATGGGAGCTGTTTTTGAGGATATTTCAAAGCAGTATTTATGGAATGAACTTTTAAATGATAACTGCCCCGTTAATTTCACTGACATTGGTCGCTGGTGGGGTACAAATAAGAAAACAAGACAGCAGGAAGAAATCGACATTATGGGTGTCCAAGATAAAAACACTGCCCTTTTCGGCGAATGTAAATGGACGAATGAAAAGGTTGACCTTTCCGTTCTTGAAAAGCTCATAGAACGAAGCGAGTTGTTTAACTACAAAAATAAGCACTTATATCTATTTGCTAAAACAGGATTTACTAATGGCTGTATCAGTAAGGTGGAAGAGATGGGCAATGTAAGGCTTATTGAATATAGTGAAATGCTAAGAGAGGTAAAATAAATGGCGAATTTAACCAAGGCTAAACGAGATGAAATGCTTGCTTTTTTGAACGAATTGAAACAGCAGCATGCCGACGACGCATCTATAAAAGCCTTTAATGAAATAGAAAATCATTTGACTGAAAAGAAATTCGGCCTTGTTTTTGAAGAACATACTGAAGAAGTAGATGAATTGTTGCTAAATAATATTCCGGTATTATGTGCCGATGAAACAAGAAGGCTTTGCAAAGATGAAACATTGCCTTGGAATTTCATAATCGAGGGGGACAACCTACAAGCACTTTATCTTCTTGAAAAGACACACAGAGGTAAGGTGGATTGTATTTATATTGACCCACCATATAATTCCGGTGCAAAAGACTGGAAATATAATAATGACTATGTTGGTAAAGAAGATGTCTATCGTCATAGTAAATGGCTTTCGATGATGCAAGTGCGATTGAAAATGGCAAGAAGATTATTAAATCCTGATGATAGTGTCCTAATGGTTACAATAGATGATAATGAATTGTGTACATTAAAGCTAATGTTAGAAGAACTGTTTTCGGATTGCCAAATTCAAATAGTTGATATTGTGATAAATCCTAAAGGAAAAGCAAGAATTGGACGATTATCACAGGTGGATGAATATTTGATAATTGTATATATGGGAAATGCGAAAACAATTTCCGATAAAACACTTATGGAAAATGAAGAAATAAGGTGGCCATATTTAAGAAGAAGCGATGTTGAATCTGCGCGAGGAACTACAAAAGGAGGAGTACAGCAGTTTTATCCTATATATGTGGACAATACAACACAAAAAATCGTAAAGATAGGTATTCCTTTAACTCCTGAACAACCTTTGAGTGTTTCTGAGAAAATTCCAAATGCAACGGCTGTATTTCCTATAAGAGAAGACGGAAAACATATGAATTGGGGATTGACCGGAATTAGCTTACAATATGCTATTGACAATGGTTGTGTAAGAGTTACCAAAAGCTCCAATCCGCATCAAGCATATAATTTCACATATGTCACAATGCCAAGTATAAGAAAGGCTTTGGAAGGAACGTATATAATTGCTGGGGAACGTAGTGACGGAACAAAAATAATATTACTTCCAGATGGAAAAGAACATCAAAAACCGACTGCTTGGAAAAAGACATCGTACGACGCAAATGCATATGGAACGAAATTGATATCTAAGTTTTTGGTCGATAAAAGATTTTCATATCCAAAGTCTCTGTATAGCGTATATGAATCCTTGAAAATTTATTTGGAAGAAAAAAAGATGCAATTGTTTTGGATTTTTTTGCTGGTTCTGGCACTACCTTACACGCAATAAATTTGCTTAATGCAGAAGATGGTGGACATAGACATTGTATTATGGCAACAAACAATGAAATTTCTGCAGAGGAAGAAGAACGATTAATTAAAGCCGGATATAAAAAAGGTGATAACGAGTGGGAAAAACTTGGCATATCAAGATATGTAACTTGGCCAAGAACTCTGTGTAGTATAAATGGAGTTAATATAAATGGTGATAAGCTTTCTGGAAGTTATGGTGTTGAAACAGAAACATTTAAATTAGACGAAGAAAGTTCTGTTTTATCTAAAAAAACAGGTGCTATTACAAAGGGGAATGTATATCGAAAAACAAAAATCCAATTATATCCTAATCTGGCAAAGTTGAAGCTGTCAGATGGTTTTACCGCTAATGTAAAATATTTCAAATGTGATTGGACACCGAGAAAGCCGGAACACTATTTGCTGAGTAATGCACTTTGTTTACATATCAAAGAAATGATAGAGCTTCAAAACGCAATTGAAGTGGACAATGTTAAGAATGTGCTTTTGCTTAATAAGAATGATTTTAAAAATATCATTTTGAATCCCGATATTTATGACGAAATTGAAAATGTATGGGTAAATCAAAATATTATTCTTAATTCCGAAGAACTGAAATTGTTGAAAGCAAAAGGCTTCAAATACATTCCACGCGAGTTCTTCGGTCAGGAATTAAGGGAGGCGGCTGAATAATGTTTAATGCAACACTATATCCTTTTCAAACAAAACACGAAGAAAATCTATTGGTAAAGTGCGCCGACCACGAGGAAATCGTACTTTATGCACCGACGGGTTCAGGTAAAACAGTTATGGTGTGTAAATTTATAGATGATTATCTTGATGAAAATCCTGACACCGTATTTTTATGGCTTTGCCCCGGTGCGGGCGGTCTTGCCAAACAGTCGCAGGACAGTTTTGAAGAAGTGACATCGGGTATTCCTTTTGGCGATGTGTACTCTTTCATTACCGAGCCTGACCCGAGAGGACAAGTTTTCTTTATTAACTGGGATAAAATCAATAAAAAATCTAATGTTGTTCTCCGTGAGGGTGAACATAAGGACTTGATGAGCAAGGTTCTGTCTTGTCATAACAATAATATTGATATTTTTATGCTCATTGACGAAGAACACAAATACCGTGATACTGCTAATGAGTATGTATCAAATATTCAGCCTGTTCACGTTTTAAGAATTTCTGCAACACCGGTCAGCAAAGGCGACCATACGGAAATCATTAAAGATGACGAAGTAATCGCTGCAGGATTGATTGCAACGGGAATTTCGATTAACGAAGGTGTTTCTGCTACTATTCAGGAGAACAACAATTTGGATGATGATTTAATGCTTTTGGAACTTGCTGATAAAAAGCGCAAAGAAATACAAAAGCAGTATGACGACCTTGATTTAAAAATCAGACCTTTGGTATTAATTCAGTTCCCCAACGGTTCTGACGAATGGATTAAGAGAGTAAAAGATACTCTTGACGATATGGGGTATTCCGAAAGTTCTGGTTTAGTTGCTTCTTGGTTCAGCGGCGACCATCCCGATAATACTGAAGAAATAAAGAAGTTGAACGGACAGTATTCTTTCTTACTTTTCAAACAGGCTATTGCAACAGGATGGGACTGCCCGAGGGCAAAAATTCTTGTAAAACTGCGTGAAGGCGGTACGGAAAGATTTAATATTCAGACGGTAGGCAGAATACGCCGTATGCCGATTAGGGAGCATTACGATATTGATTTAATCGATAATTGCTATTTGTACACGCTTGATAGTAAATTTCAAGAGGGACTTACAAGCGGACTTAGCGATTCATTCTACACCTATCAGTATAAAAGAAAGTTTACTGCGCCTGCATTGCAATTAACGAAAAAAGCATTAAACGGAACAGACAGATATGCTGTTAATCCTGAAGTAGTTGTAGAGGTTGTTCGTAATCAAATGTTATCCGAATGTGACCTTGACGGAAGTGGAAAACTCGATAAACACGAAATGAGTGTTTCTAAGGGATATGTTTTTGGAACAAAGTTGAAAACGGCAGCTATTGAAGGTATTGCAAGAACAACGCACGATATGATGAAGCTGAATCTCATTTTCGGCGGCGAACATCAAATAAACAACCACGATGATGGTTTTATTATTCGTGACGCAAAAAGGCGCATTGCTCGTGCCATCGGCATTGACGAAAATATTTCTAACAATGCTTTGCGTGTCCTTTTTGGTCCGATGGATATGCAAATGTCGCTCGAATCGGAAGAAGAACGCGAATTTGAAAGAAAGAATAAGCTGATTGATGACCTTTCGCTAAGAGAATACAACGCTTTTTTGTAAATAACCGTGATAAACTTGTCGGACTCTTCAGCCAAATCAGTGCAAATGATATTGCCGATATTGAAAAAACAGATGTTATCGAAAGCGGATGTGGCATCCCCTCTTATCAATATTATAAGCAGCATAAGAAAATTCAAAGCACCGCTATTCTCGATAAAAATGTTTTTGAAAACTACGGCAATAACATTCTTATACATCCGAATAGAACCGTTTCAGAGATAGAATTTGAGCGCTGGTGTGAAACCTATGATTCTGTAAAGTGGATTTATAAGAACGGCGATAAAGGCGACGAATATTTCAGCCTTGTTTACAGAAAAGCATTTCGTCGTGCTCATTTTTATCCCGACTACATTATCGGCTTGGAAAACGGAGATGTATGGATTATTGAAGCTAAGGGCGGTATGACCGATGATGGCAGTTCAAATAATGTGGATAGCTATGCAAATCGTAAATTTGAGGCGTTAAAGGAATACGGTGAAGAACATCCGGAAATCAAGTGGGGATTTGTGCGAGCTATCGGACCGCAGCTTTATCTTTCCAATACCGTATGGTGTGAAGAGGTTACCAATCGTAATGTTTGGAAGCCTATTGAAGTGTTTATTTAAGCGACTTTTAGCGTCCAATATAAACTTGAATGGGAGGCGCAGTATGAATAAAGTAAATGTAGTAAGCAAATTTGTCAATCCGTTTTCTCAAGATGTAATAAGAATGTCCGAACGATTTGATAGTGCGACAATTAATCAAAATTTTAATAAATTAGAACAATTGCTTGCAGATGCTGAGAAAATGCTTTGTGATGAAAATGCTGCCTCCCAAGCTAAGTTATATTATTCAATGGGAACGGTGTATAGTGATTTTGCAAAATTCAAAGGCATTTCAACCGAAAAGTCAACCGAAAAGCAGTTATATTATTTTCGTAAAAGTATTTCATTGATTGAAGCCGATGAATATTTTGATGGGAAGTACAAGCCGTATGTTTTAGGATTCAAAAGAGTGTTATATACAAATTATGCAAATACTTTAGATCATTGTGGACGAAAAATCGCCGCAATTGAACAATATAAAAAGGCACTTAATATTGATGATAATTTTGGAATGGCTCTTGGAAATTTAGGTAGAGTATTTCAACATTATGGAATGCTTGAATATGATGACTGGCATCGAGATATATTTCATTATTTTGCATACCATTATTTGGACAATGCAATAAAATCTACGGATCCTAATACATATTCTGAAGCTAAAGTATGTTTCAAAGCTACTATTGATTGTTATACTCCGGAATATATTGAAAAAGTTTTAAAACCAGATTTATGTTTTGAACAGTTTTCTTACGAAAACCCTGATGAACTTAATTATCGCAAGTGGTGTTTAAGTAATGGTTTGTTTTTAAATACATTGAACGATTTGCCTATAGCAGAATCTTGCTTTGCAGCAGATGTAGTTCAACTTCCGAATATGATAGCAAATATTCATTCCAAGCCTATTTTTCACGGAATGTTCAGTCATCTTAAACAAGAATATATTTATGCAAGGTATCTTTATTACAGCACATTATCTTTTATATCAGAGCCACATTATGCGGATAAGGATACATATATAAAAGCATATACAGATTATTCCCTTTATTCAATTAGAGTGGAAAAATTGAAAACCGCTTTTAAAACGCTCTATGGACTATTTGATAAAATAGCATATTTTCTTGAGCATTATTTTGAACTCGGCATTAATGAACGAGATATAAATTTTCGTTCTATATGGCGAGATTCCGCGGGTAGAGGGAAAAAGGCATATAATTATAAAAATGTGCTGAATCCTTCGGAAAACTTTGCTTTATCTTCATTATATTGGATTAGTAAAGATTTTTCAGATAAATTTGAAGATTCCCCAAATCCAGAGCTGAAAAGGATTTCTGATATTAGGAATTCATTAGAGCATAAGTATACAAAAGTATATGATGTAATCAGCAAAAAAGATATTGCCGAATATGGAGATGGATTGGCGTTATATGTTTCAGAAGAAGAATTATATGAGTTAGTGATATTCTTATTAAAAATTCTTCGAGAGGCTATCATCAACTTATCTTTATGTGTAAATATAGCAGAAATACCTAAAAGGGAAGCAACTAAGGATAAGCTTGTTTTGCCAATGAGTCTTATGGACTATGAAGATGATTGGAAAGTATGAGGTGATAATTGTATGAAGATAGGACGCAATGAGTCTTGCCCTTGTGGCAGCGGAAAGAAATATAAAAAGTGTTGTTTGGATAAATCTGATGAACAGCGTTTGGCTGAGGTAGTTTTGCGATCTTCCGAAAATTTGAAAAATGAAGCGCATATTAAGCAATGTCTTCATCCAAACAAAGATGAGTGTGATGAAAAAATCATAAAAGCACATGCGATTCAAAACAATCGAATCCTTAATAAAATTTCTGAAAATGGTATGATTATATCTATGGATGGAGTGCAACATTTCATATTTCAGACTGCAGAAACAAAGGGACGTAAAATTGCAAC
>CABUXV010000022.1 GCA_902495595.1 uncultured Eubacterium sp.
GTGATTCCTCCATGTCCTGCATCTCCATACTGGGACATTGTCTTAATCTTGTCTGACATTCTTTCCAAACTACACTTATACATAACATTCATCCTCCTTATATAAAAGTTCTTTCAATTCGTTCGGCTGTAATTTATTTTTCCAATAACCTATTGTTCTTCACCACTTTAGTCATCTGATAATATTCAAATCTTCTCGAAGTCAAATCGTCTGTCTTGGTAGCCAGGCTTATTATAATAGTGACTATAAGGTTGATTATCATAGCGTAGAATCCAGGATTTACACCGAAAGGCATTCCCGCTGCTCCGCCCATGCCAAGCTGCATAACAGCGTATGAAAGCACGCCTGCAACTATTCCGGAGCCAACGCCGTATTTGTTCGCTTTTTTCCAGAAGAAACCTAGAACAACTGCGATAAATGTCTGTGACAAGCCACCGTATGCAATACTAGTTACGTTAGCCATAAGAGCCGGGAAGTAAAGGGCTACTACTGCACCTACGAGAAGGAATACAGCCGTTACAACTCTTACAAGCGAGGTCATTTTCTTTTCTTCAAAATCAGGCTTGATAACACCCATGATGTTCTTTGAGAAAAGTCCTCCTACACAGAGAGCCGACATAGCCATAACAAGTATAGCTGTCAATGCTCCGCCGCCTGCTATAACGCCTATCATCCAGCCAGGAAGAGTATCTACAGCGATAGCCAGAAGTGACCAGTCACTGTTTTCAAGGTTCGGAATTTCCGCTACTGCATAATAAGCAGCGATTACCAGGAACGGGAACATAATCATGTAAAGAGGCATGAGTATTGAGTTTTTCCTAAGCGTACGGTCGCTCTTACTTGTAAGAAGCGCCTGGAATGAAATAGGAAGCATGTAGAATCCAAGCATCTGGAACAGAATTGTCGACATAGTGTATTCTACATTTGTTTCACCTGGATTGGTTGATATTATAAGTTTTTCAGGGCTGATGTCTGCAACTTTATGGAAAATTCCGCCAACGCCGTCAGGCATTTTTACTACTGCTGCAATACCGATTATGATAATTGACATAACAAGAAGGATATCTTTCATTACGCTTACCCATGCAGGAGCTCTTATACCTGCAACTGCAATGTATATAAACGCCAGCGCTGTAGCTATTACCACAGCCGCAATAAAGCTTACACCGATGTTAAGATATTCAAAGAGGATTGCCATGCCTGCAAACTGATTCTGTATCCAAGGAGTAAGGAAGATTATAGCAACGAGAGCCACTATTACCTGTAATCCTTTACTGTTGTATCTCCATCCTATTACATCGCCTATGGAAGTAGCTCCGGAAAGCTGTCCCATTCTCCATATAGCAGGGTTCATGAAATATCCTATACAGTATGCGAGCAGGATATAGCAGATGAACCATAATCCGTATGTAGCTCCGTTGGCATATATGGAACCGGGAGTACCTATCATAGTACCTATACTGTAAATTTCTCCTACAGATATGAAGAATACCAGAAACGGTCCAAAAGAACCGCCGGCAGTCATAACATCGCCCATATTTGAGCTTACTGACCCTCTTTTAGAGAGAATCGCAATAACTAATGATGCAAGTAGTATTATACAAAATATTGCAAATGCCATTACTTCTTCACCTCCTCGGTTTTTTCTTCAGCAGCTATAATAGCTTTAACATCTTCAAGTTTCTTGTCTCCCAATGCTTTCGCATCTTCCCTGTTGAGAGGATCCAGCTTAAACGCAATGTACAGACAAAGCGAAGTTAAGAATAACCATGCGAAAATCCAAAAGTAGTTAAATGAAAATCCAAATACAAAAGGCTCTATTCTGTTGTAAAGCGGAAAACATACTGTTACTGCACAGAGCGGAACGACTAATCCGATTATTACTGTAAGCAATCGATTTTTCATTTTTTTCTCCTTTCAATAAATAAATGTTAATAAATAAAGTTCGTAGATTTATATTATTATTCTTTTCTTAATTGTCACTATATTCTGTCTAAACTTTTCTTAACGAAAACTTAAATTAATTTTAGAAAACTTTTTTGCTCAGAAATCCACAGCCCAATGTTTGTTAAAATTTTGTTTTTGCAATACCAGAAAGCCTTATCCGATCAGTAAAAATTTACATATCTGCCATTCGTCAGCAGGTATTGCCGCAATTCTCTTACAATGTACTGCACCTGCTATGTATTTTTGCAGACAGAGTCCAGACTGCAAAATCCAGACTGCAAAATCCACATCGCTCTCTTTATCCAACAAATTCGAATCATCCAAATACAGCTGATAAACAGATATTTTGGATAAAAACAGCTTATTATTTAAGATTGCCCCTATCAGATTATCCAAAATACTGATTTAAAGTCCGATTTTTGTCAAAAAAATAAAGGATTTTATCAATTATCCTTGTCTTTTCATCCAAAACACAGTGTTTATCATTAATTATGGTTATTAATAATTCTTTAACACGTAATATTACAGACATTTTATCCAAATTCATATAATAAGCAGGTATTTTGGATATTTTTATCTATACTTAATACAAAAAAAGCGCTACAATCATCGACTGTACCGCTTCAAAATAACAATAAAGGTATTTATTTAAGTAACCTGCTGCATTTTCCGAAAGTAAAGTTATCTGTTCCTCATCATACCTAATAAATAAAATACCGCAGTTTACGGTTCCTACCTGTTTAAAACCGTGACTTTGTCATTAAACTTATATCCCGCTCCTCTGATATTATATATATACTTTACGTCTTCTTTTTTAGTCTCTATTTTCTTTCGTATATTGCTTATATACACCATGATTGTCCTGCTGTCTCCAGCAAGGCTCTCTTCTTTCCATACCAGTTCGAACAACTGATCCATACTGAAAACACGTTTGGGATTTTTCATCAATATGTTTAGAATATCAAATTCTTTGGTAGTGAGTTTTATCTTCTCTCCATCCAAAGTAACGGTTCTGCTCTCCTCATCCAGCATAAGACCATTGCATTCATATGAAAAGAATCCGTCTCCGTCGCTGTTCTTAAGTCTTCTGTCACGTCTTATATGCGCTTTCACACGCGCTATAAGTTCACCTGAATTAAAAGGCTTTGTAATATAATCATCACCGCCCACTGATAAAGCAATAATCTTATCAAGCTCCTCTGACTTACAACTCATAAAAACAATCGGACTTGAAACCCGGTTTCTTATCTGAAGACAGAGATCAATTCCATTCATGTCCGGCAGCATTATATCCAGTATTATAAGATCCGGCGTCATAACGTCCAAGAGCTCTATAGCAGATGCCGCATCGTATGCAGTATATGTCTGAAACTGCTCATTATCCAAAAATGATTTAACCAACAGACACATTTCTCTCTCATCATCGACAATTAGTATTTTTTCGTTGCTCATCAAATCTCCTAAACACTTCGTAAATTAAACTGGAATAAAATCAATATTCTGATTTTATTCTAACATGTTTTATGTACTTATTACAATATTTTACCCATAACCTTTTGATACTTTATATTTTTTACCAGTAAAATTGTTTTTAACGGCAAAGCCGGCTCTGCTGATTTTCTTTCAGCATTATGCTTTACATCCTTTTTCCTCAAGGAGCCAGCCGATTTAATAAGGAAGTTACAGCTTTCATCCTGACAAAGCCGGGAAAGTCCTGCATAAAACCTACCCGTCATATCGCAGACATCTCCAAAGTTTCAGCAGACATCGCAAAGGTTTCAAAAGAGCAGCAAAACAAATGCAAGCAGCTAAATAATACCTTAAATTTACGTTGATATTTAGTTTTTAGTATTTCCTGCATAATAAAAAAAGTGTGCAAGACGGAATCAGAGATTCCTTTGCACATATGTCGCCCCCAAGGAGCGACGCTTCGCAGGGTGCTTTCTTTGAAGTATACGGAAATCTCATTTTACTATATTTCCTATACTATAAAAAAAGTGTGCAGGACGGAATCAGAGATTCCTTTGCACATATGTCGCCCTCAAGGGGCGACGCTCCGCAAGGTACTTTCTTTGAAATATACGGAAATCTAGTAAACGATATTTCCTATACTATAAAAAAGGAACCGGAAATTAATCCGATTCCTCTGCGATTATCATTCTGATGAATTAGTCTGCTGTATAAGGCAAAAGCGCAACTATTCTTGCTCTCTTGATAGCCTTAGTAACCTCTCTCTGGTGTACAGCGCAAGTACCTGTGATTCTCTTAGGTAAAATCTTACCTCTTTCTGTCACGTACTTCTTGAGCTTTTCAACATCTTTGTAATCTATAGTTTCTGTTTTATCAGCGCAGAACTGGCATACTTTCTTTCTTCTCATACCTCCGCGTCTCTTATTGTTTTCCACGGTTTAACTCCTTTCTCTTAGAATGGAATATCATCATCGGTTATAGCCTGGAATCCTTCCGGTATTCCGTTGTCCCTGTCGTCATAGTCTGATGATGACTGCTGGTAAGACTGTCCTCCGCCTGACTGCGCAGGTCTTGAACCTCTGTCTCCCCATTCTAAAAATTCTACTCTATCGGCAACTACGTCCGTCGTATATACTGTAGCTCCGTCTCTATTGGTGTAGCTTCCTGTCTGTATTCTTCCCTGCACGGCTACAAGTCTTCCTTTAGCGAGGAATTTCTCACAGTTTTCAGCCTGTCTTCCGAACACCGTTACTCTTGGAAAGTCTGTCTTTTTTTCCTGTCCGGATCTGACCGGTCTGTCAATAGCCACCGTAAAAGTAGCTACCGCCATCTGGCTCTCTGAAACATACCTTACTTCAGGGTCTCTAGTTAACCTGCCTATCAATACAACACTATTCATACCTACACCCCTTATTTCTCGTCTTTGTTAACAATTAAATGTCTCATAACATTGTCTGAAATCTTGAGTCTTCTGTCGAGCTCTTTAGGCAGAGTAGTCTCTGCTTTAAACTCGATAACTACATAATATCCTTCATTCTTTTTCTGAATAGGATATGCAAGCTTTTTCATTCCCCAAACATCTACATTGCCAACTTCTCCTTCGCTGGCGATGATTTCCTTTACCGCTTCAACAGTGGCATCTTTCTTATCATCTTCTAATGCAGGGTCCAGGATAAACATTACTTCATAATTTGTCATTTCTTTCACCTCCCTGTGGACTAAATGGCGATAATAATATTTATCGCAAGGATTGTACGAAAAATTACGTACCCATATATTATACATTAAACCTAAGTAAATGCAAGTTTTTTTTGTTTTTGCAGAAGAGCCTTTCCTGCAGGCGGCTGCCGGAAATTCAACGGCTTGGAATACGCGCCGCACCAATTTTAAAATACCAAGAAAACTGATTAGAAGCTTGACTTTGAAAGTTCAAATCATTAACCTTTAAAATAACTAAAACTTCTTCTTATCATTGCATTTTGGATAAAATTCCGCCCATATGACCTGTAAAAAAATTTTTAATAACCAAATCCCCCTCATATATCTGCATTTTGGATAAAATCCAGTCAGAAAACAACATATAATCCTATTATTTCATCCAAAACTCCGTTTAAATCAAGACCTTTGGATATTCTGATTTTTTTCATCTTATAAAAACAGATGCTTTTATCCAAAAGCCACACAGATTAACAACTTTTGGATGATTTCCCTACCCATAGCTCTCAATTCTCCCAGTTCTTCCGAAAATTCAAATGCCGGTTTTTAATCTGCGTAATATCGTTTTATTATTCTATCCAGTTCCTGTTCTGATTCTATGTCATTCTCATAAGTGCATATCAAATTTTTATGCTGCACAAAGCCGTGCTTCCTGAAATTTTCTAATTTACGGTAAGTGTTGAAAGCATAATCCTGATTATCGGCCAGCCCCAGATGTTCCCACAGAATTAAACTTCCGTCGTTTTTCAAAATAGTAAAATCAGGATAGTAATTGATGCCATCAAGACTAAGTTTTGCTTCATACCTATAGGGTATCATATACTTTTCAAGTCGGTTGGCTATCACTCTCTCGGATTTGGAGCGTATTTTTATGCCTTCACCTGTCTTGTATTTGAGCTGTTCAGGATATTTAGGATTGGAATCAAACTTACGGCAGCACCAGTCATATGAAATTTTATCCATCATGATCCTCTTGCGGCAGAGAAGTTGAAACGCCGTTTCCATGGTTTTGCTGAAATTCCTTTTACTGCTGCGAAATTCTGCCATATCACTTTCTGCCAGCTTTCCTCTCTTCCGCATTTCACAAATTATAAATTCAATATATAATTTTCTTGCAAGCATATACAGCTCATTTTCGTCTTTTTTAACTCCTGCGGCTTTGCCGTTTACATATTTATAAAAAGAATAACTGCCTTTGCTGCATTTTATGTAAAGTCTGCCATCCGGCAGGCTGCTGTATTCTTTCTTTAAACTTTCCAGACCTTTTGCCGTATACTCGTAAAAATTTTTCATATCTCTTTAACTCCATCTCCCTTTTGTAAAATTTTACCATTTATTCCGCAGCCTGTCAATTATCTGTTTAAATTCTATTGAAAACTGGAATATAACCTTGCGGCTATGTTAAAATTTATTATATAAAGGAGACCAGCCATGAACAAAGATTTAAAAAACATTATAGAAAATCCAAGCGTACTAACTATGCTAAACAGTCTTTCCGAATACATTTACATAACCGATGACAAGGGTTACGTGCGGTTTATAAACCATGCCGCAGAAAAATTTGAACAGCAGTCAAACAGCGAAATCTGCGGAAAGCACATAAACGACATATACACACAGAAAGAAAGCCCTACGCTTAAGGCACTTTCAACCTGTAAACCAGTTGATGAGCACGAGAATATTTATATGTTCAACGGAAAGCAGTACAATCAGCTGGCTAAATCCATACCGCTTTTCAGCGGCGGCGAACTTATCGGCGCCTGTACTATTCAACGCGATATGACGCTGGTAACGCAAATTTTATCCGACAACGCGTCGCTGCAAAAAAATCAGCAAAAAAGTTCAAAACAAAATATCAAAACCTTTGATTCTCTTATAGGTAAGCATCCGGATTTTGTGAAAAGCGTCGAGCTTGCAAAGGCTGCTTCAAAAAATGATTCTTCTGTTCTGCTTGCTGGATTTACAGGGTCCGGAAAAGAAGTCTTCGCCAATGCTGTACACAACGCAAGTATGAGAAAAGACAAAGCTTTTCTCGCCATAAACTGCGCAACTGTTCCCGACGGACTTTTGGAAAGTATTCTATTCGGAACTACAAAGGGGACTTTCACAGGCTCTCTTGATAAAACAGGGTTATTCGAACAGGCGGAAGGAGGAACTTTATTTTTAGATGAAATAAACTCTATGAGCCTGAACTCTCAGGCAAAACTGCTGCGTGTACTTGAAGAAAAAGAAATACGAAAACTCGGCGGGAACTCAAATATAAAAGTAAATGTCCGCATAATCAGCAGTATCAATACTACGCCCAGACTGGCGCTTCAAAGGGGACAGCTCAGGGAAGATCTGTTTTACCGTCTTTCCGTAAATACGGTTATAATACCTCCTCTAAAAGACAGACTTTTAGATATTGAGCTTCTTACAGAACATTTTATCAGAAAATTTAATGGTAAGTTCAGTAAAAATATAAAGGGTCTATCTCCTGAAGTTTATAATTTTTTCATGTCCTATTCGTGGCCGGGAAATGTAAGACAGTTAAAATATGTTATAGAATCGGCAATAAACATCTCTGATGAATCAAGTGATAAAATAAATTTGGAAGATATGCCTCATTACCTGTTTGAAAATCAGAGCACGTCATACGTTGAAACTTTTTCACATATGAAAGAGCCTTCTTACGGTGAAGATATTTCCGAAAACATCATGGCTAATCTGTCATCGGATTCTTTAACCGATATCATAGAAGATACAGATAATGTAAATGTTATCAGCAAAAGAAGCGCAGGCTTAAAGGCAAATCACGGCAGATCAATCCTAATCGAAAATAAAAATGACAAAACATACGAAAACGAAAGCATCGAAAACCATGAGCTATCTGCCGAGAACCTTTACGCTGCCATAAGAAAAAACGAGAAAAAACAAATAATGCAGGCTCTCATTGACTGCAACGGCAACGTCTCCAAAGCCGCGCGAAGCCTCAATATGAACAGACAGTCCCTAGTATACCGTATGAAAAAATACAACATAAAAAGATAAAGACACTTTGCATAGGTTTTAGTTTTATCCAAAACTTCTGTTTATGGCACAAATTTGGTCATAATCCCATCGAAATCATCCGTTAATACAAGGGTAATAACCAATACCCTTGAATAAACTTGAAAATTGGATGAAAAGCTATCATTTGTTTACATATATTCCCATTTTTATGACCAAAACAGCCTCAGAAATAAGGATTTTGGATAAATCGTCTCCTCCAAACAGGTCAAACAGGCAAATTTTAACTAAAATGCGTGTATATACCCCTGTTTTGGTTATTTAGACCCACCATCACGGCTGTGTATCAAGCTTTTCAGCCAGCTCTCTATCCATCCTGCCTTTTTCAAAAATTATTATACAGGAAGCGATTATCACTATGATTCCGCCGGCAATCTGCATTGCCCCAAGACGTTCTCCCAAGATGACCCATCCGAAAAAGGTGGATGTAACAGGCAGAAAATTTGTGAACATAGCTGAAACAGTCGGTCCCAGCACACTTATCCCTCTTACAAATATCAGATACCCCATTCCTGCGCTTCCTGCTCCCAAATATATCAGGCTCATTATTATGCCCGGAGAAAATTCCTCTGCCGGAGGCATTACTTTGAAAGCATAAGGCATGGAAAGCAGTACGGTGCAGAGAAGCTGATTAAATGCCATGGTAAAACTCGTATAGTTTTCCGATATCTTAGCAGTAATAAAATTATAGGCATTCCATGACAGCACAGCTCCGAAAGCCAGAAGATATCCTACCGCCTTACCCTGAAACAGTACGCTGAAATCAACACCTATTACAAAAGCGATCCCTATTACGCAGACCACAAGCCCGATAATAATTTTCAGGGAAATGCTCTTTTTAAATACTATTCTTTCAATGATAATGGATACAGCAGGAACAAATGACAATATTATGGTTATCAGTGATACCGGCATATATTCCATTGCCGTGTACTCGCAGAAATAATACAAAATCTGACCGGTCAGAGAACACAGCACAATAAATACTATATCTTTTTTCCTTACGGTAAATTTCCTGTCTGCAACAAGCTTTATAATCGTTATGACAATCAGACCGCCTGCATATTTAAAAAACATCAGGTTCAGAGGTTCGAACAGAGAAAGAGCGTTCTTTGCCACAGAATAATCCAATCCCCACAGACATACGACTATAAACATCAACAGAAAGCAGGTCCTCTTTTCGTCCAAAACTTCATCCTCCTATTTCAACTTTAAAGCCGCAGCTTTCAATATTTGCCTTTATTTTGTTCATATGCTCATCATCGGGAGCTTTTATATGATTCAATTTGTAAATCATTCCAAGTCCGTCGTATTTACCCAGTCCCAAATTATGATAAGGCAAAATATTTATTTTTTCGAATTTCCCCTGATACTGTCTGAAAAACCTGCAAAGCATGGCTATATCAGCTTCTGTATCATTAATCGATGGTATTATGGGAACTCTGGGAATGATTTCCACCTTGTCCATTAAAAACTCAAAATTTTTATGTATCTTCCTATTGCTTTTTCCGCAGTATTTTATGTGTTTGTCTTCGTCTATTATCTTGATATCAAAAAGAGCATAATCTATAAGGTCAATGATCTTTTCTACGTTTTCCATGCAGAAGTTACCGCAGGTTTCCACTGCCGTATTATATCCCTCCGCCTTGCACATAGCTGCAACTTTTCCTATGAAATCGGGATGAAGAAGCGGCTCACCTCCTGAAAAGGTGACGCCGCCTGCTGATTGTTCGTAAAACACTTTATCCTGATTTACTATTCTGAAAACCTCTTCCGGAGAAATAACTTTCCCTATCATCTCCCTTGCTTCATTTCGGCAGACTTTTACACAATGTCCGCAATTTTTGCATTTATTAACGGAATTTATTATTTTTCCGTCATGAATACTTATGGCTCCATTGGGACATACGTCTATACATCGTCCGCAGCCGCTGCATTTGTTTTTATAAAACATCAGCTGGGGATAGGGATGTATCGTCTCAGGGTTAGCGCACCACTGACATTCCATAGAACATCCTTTAAAAAACACATTGGTTCTTATTCCCGGTCCGTCGTGGGTACTGAATTTTTGTATGTTTGAAATATAAACTAACTGAGGCATACTTTTTCTCCATCAATATTATATTATTTACCGGTTCGGTTTACCACGCCGAAACTTCCGTACGATTAATTATAAGGTCCTGAGCCTCTTTACGCAAGTCTACAAAGAATGCGCTGTATCCTGCTACTCTTACGAGCAGGTCGCTGTATTTTTCAGGATGTACCTGAGCGTCCAGCAGGGTTTCTCTCTCCAGCACATTAAACTGTACGTGAAAACCGCCCATCATTTCTTCAGATCTCAGTAATGCAACAAGTTTTTCTTTTCCGCCCTTATCTTTTATGAGCTGAGGTGTAAGTTTCAAATTGAGAAGCGTTCCTGCTCTGCAATCGGCATGGTTTACCTTGCAGACAGATTTAAGCACTGCCGTAGGACCGTTTTTATCATATCCAGGATATGGAGACATACCATCTGCCAAAGGAGTCTTGGCCTTTCTCCCCGATGGAAGCGCCCATATAACTTTGCCGTGAGGTACATTTGCCATAACAGGGACAAGACCGTTGGAATACCTGGATCCGAATATGGATTCATAGCTGTCGGCTACTTTTCCCGAAAATTCAACGCAGTCTTTAGCTATATTATCTACATACGGGTCATCATTTCCGTATTTAGGCGCGTCATGAACCAGCATATATCTCAAATCATCGTATCCTTCAAAATCACATTTCAGCGCTTCTATCAGCTCATCCATGGATATTTTCTTTTCTTCATATACCAGTTTTTTAATTGCTGCCATGGAATCGGCATAATCAGCAACACCTGTTACCAGAAGTCCGGGACCTGCGAAATATTTACTGCTGCCTTTAAACATTATATCTTTGCCTGATTCCAAAGGCCCCTCTACGCAGCAGTCACGGAACGGCTTAGGAAGCCTTATCTGCTGAGCTCTCTCTGCAAGCTGACTGCATCTGCATGCGCATCCAACTAAGTATTCCATCTGTTTTTTAGTTGCTTTCTCGAATTCCTCATAAGTTTTAAACTCTTTCGGATTTCCTGTTTTAAGCCCCATCTGTCTGTTGAATACATAGCTGTATCCGTCAAACAGCGCCCACTCAACTGCTGTAGGATAGGAATATCTGGAACCCTCATTCCACTGGGTCGTTTCACCTGCCATCTGAGGAGATACACATCCTACAAGCGTATAGTTCCAAAGCTCTTTTTCATCTACGCCGCTTCTCTTGAGCATTTCCATAGCCGATTCGTCAAAATGAACCGACGGCTGTCCTGTACCGCATGCTATAAGGTCGGTAATCTTCATTAAGAATTCTTCCGTATTGGCTTTGTTTACTCGTATATTTATAGTAGGGGAATTCATCTGCAAATCCATGGTCGCCTGAATTCCCATGAAAGAAAGCTCGTTTACAGCATCATTTCCATCCTTATCTATACCGCCCAGCGTTACTCCGTGATACGGCTGATAACCTACATAAAACTCTGCGCCGTCTTTTGAAAGACCGTAAAGAGATTCTGCAATCTTCAGCCAGAGACACTCAAGCAGTTCCTGAGCTTCCAAGTCAGTAAGTATACCATCCTTTTTATCCTTTAAATAATATGGATACAGATACTGGTCGAATCTGCCGATATTGTATCCGGAGCTGTTCTCATCACAGTAAAGAGCAATTTCAACAAAGTTAATTGCTTGAACAGCTTCTCTGAACGTTCTCGGAGTTTCCCACGGCACTCTTCTGCAGCTCTCAGCTATGGTAAGGAGTTCTTTTTTTCTGTTTTCGTCAGTTTCTTCTGCTGCTTTCTTTTCTGCCAGCTCACCATATCTGTCGCTCTGTATTTTCATAGCTTCACATGAGAGTATAACAGATTTGTAAAACTGCATTTTATCAAAGGACTCAACATCGCCTTTATCAAGAGCTGCCAGTTTTTCTTCCGCTTCCTCTTTGATTCCTTTAAAACCTTTTTTAAAAATAAGGTTTTCAAATCCCACGGCAGTTTCTCCGCCGCCTACGGTGGTTTTGTTTTCTCCGTATACTACGCATGTACCTACCGCCACATTTCTCAGCTCATCGGAGATATTTGCCATGAAATATTCCTCCATGGATTTTCCTCTCCAGTAAGGAATAAGCTCATCTCTTATGGCTTTTCTGTCTTCTTCCGTAATGGCGTATGGGTCCTGTTCACGAGTATCGATATTATCCAGCTCAGCCTCCACCCAGCTGAAACAGATGTCAGGACAGAATATAAATGATTTAGGAGCCTTACCGCTGCTTCCTATTATAAGTTCGTTGGGCATTATGCCGATAGTTCTCTCTTCCATGTATTTTTTAAAGGCTTTAGCACGTCTTATAATAGTATCTTCTGCTTCTGTTTCCTTATATACTCTTGTATAAATAACGCTTCTTTCTATATCAACTGACGGCTGATACTTCCAAAATTCATCTCTAAGTAAATTGATTCTTTCAGTCGCGCCCTTATTCCAATGTTCATGTTTATATTTAGTAGTCATAATCTTACTCCCCTTTCAATAAACTAATTCTCTTTCGCTTTAGGACTTTGAATAAGGTCTTCCATATCTATATCGGTATCTTTGTTTTCCTCTTTTTTGACAAGATATTTAAGACTCCTCATAGTCGCAATGCAAAGCGCAATTATGATTATTATCATAGGAACTCCTACGATAATCCAAATTGATTTAACCGAGTCCTGTCCGCCGCAGGCGATAAGTGCATAGGCAAGAGCACCCATGAATATTCCGTAGAGCATCTTGATTTTTTTCGGCGGTTCGTCTTCAATAGAGCCTCCGCGTACCGTGATATTGGCAAGAGCAGATGATGCAGGGTCTGCGATGGTGCAGAACGATGTGCATACGGTTACGATAAATACTACAATCAGAAGTTTTCCGAAAGGCAGACTTCCCAAAAGCTGATATACCGTTGACGCCATTCCGAATTCCTGAACTGCTCCCCATACGTCAAATGTACCTGTTGACTGAAGATACATAGCCATACTTCCGAAAACACCGCACCATACAACGCAGAATCCGCCGGAAACAAAAGTATTTACAAGTATAAACTGTCTTACCGTTCTTCCGTAGGCAATCTTTGCAAGAAATACTCCTATTATAGGACCGTACACTATGAAGCTTCCCACGTACTGGAGCCACCAGTCTGAAGACCAGTTATCGCCCGGATACATAGCATTGGTTATCATGGTTCTCTTCGGTATTTCCGACAGCATAACGCCGAAAGATTCTGTTGACATATTCAAAATATATACTGTAGGACCTAAAATTAATATCGCTATAAGCAGGAATATAAAAGCATAGCTTGTAAAGGATGACATCCTCTTTACGCCTTTTTCGATTCCCGATACGCACGACAAAACGAATATGAAAGTTATAATAGCTGCAAGTATGAACCATACGAGTTTGCTCTGCGCAAGACCTGTCAGATTCTCTATACCTGAACCAATCTGCATAATTCCCACACCCATGGAGCACGCAACTCCTGCGCACATACCGAATACAATCATAAAATGAAATACATTTCCAAGAACTTTATTATGTCTTCCGATTGCCAGCTCAGCTACCGGGTCATAAGATACCGGCTTCTTGAAATTATAAAGTATAAGACCTAAAACTATAGCCGGAACGGAATAAAATGTAAACTGTTCAAAGGACCAGTGGAACATAGTCTGAGAAACCGCCCAAGTTGCCGCTTCCTCTGTCATGGATTCAACTCCTGCCGCTCCCGGAGGTGTAACGTAGTGATAAATCGGTTCACTCAAAGCCCAGAATATTATGCCCGTTCCGATTGCGCCGCAAATGGACATTGTTATCCAGCTCCACATACTGAAATGAGGCTTCGCATCCTTTCCTCCGATTTTTATATTGCCGTATTTCGTACACGCCAATACGATACCGCCTATAAATACGAAAAATATCAAAAGTTCAATAGCCCATGTAAAGTTTCCTCCCATTTTATATAATAATCCTGTTAAAACTTCATAGGCTTTTTCCGGGAATATCGCTACAAGTCCGATAAAAATAACCAGCGCGGTAGCTGCCGAAAAGAATATGCCTTTCTTCAGCTTTCCCTGTTCATTCTGCTTCTCCAAACTCACTTTAATTCTCCTTTCTTACTGCAATCCATACTTCAATATTTTGAATATTTTTTATTCTTGCCTTTTATTAAAGCAAGTTCAGTGCCAACTGATTCAAAATGATAATTTATTTTTTAACACGTTGAAAAAAGGGGCTTTTTCAAGTCTTCCCGGAAATATCTGAAACTTTTTTGAAGTTTTTAAAAGTTGAATTGTATGTTATATAAATCTTTTTTATATATTTTTATTTAATTTCCATCATTTTTATTGATTTTCAATCAATTATACAAAGATAATATTTTAACATAAAAAAGCTCTTACATTTACATCCGCAATGCAAGAGCTTATTTCTTCTCCGATTTTCTGGCTTATTAAACAATATAATCTTTACTGCTGACCCGGGATTTCAAGTCCTCCCAGAAGTATTTTCATCACTTCATCGCTCAGCAGCAGATTCCAGCCGTAATATCCGTCATCTGCCATAGGTATATATACGACAGTTTCCAAGGAAGCCTCCCGGTTGGCTGCTTTTTCTATCTGCTGAACGTAAATATCAAGGCATTCGGCATTAAGCGCGTCTTTATCTCCTATATCATCGCTGTACAGATTATCCGTTATATACTTATAGGAAACTGTATCGTAATCAGCTTTTACGCTGCTGAAATCATTGCATTTCACAGCAACTTTTGCTACAGCCACATCGTTTTTTTCTCCTACTTCGATAATATCGTAGCTGAAATTCCTGAATAAAGCATCTTTCATCCGCTTAACTACATCCTTATCACCTTGAACATTGCAGACAAAATTTATATATGCGCTGTCCATATACTTTTCCATTACCTGTTCATTCTGTGACTTGATACCTTTTAAAAAACTTTCCGCAGCTTCATCAGGTGTTGTGGAAACTATATTGCTCACGCTTAAATGTAATATTACCGCTGTTAAAATTGTAAGTATTTGTTTTACTAAAGGTCTGATATACACTTTACCGCCTTCCGTTTCTCAAAGGTTGTATTTTCTTTGCATATTAATTATAATATATTGAAACCCGTTATTTTTCAAGTACAAGAGGTAGTTTATGGATAATATGGCAAATAAGGAAAAAAACCTGCTGAGGGGAATTGATAAACCTGCGAGATTTTCCAAAACAAGCGCGCTGCTTGTTCTTGCCGGAATAATTATTTCAGCGGGACTTTTCATGCTGACCTTAAACTTAATTATAAACGATATAGATTCTGCATCGGCATCCGCCAGCAAAACTCTTCTTAAAGAAAAATCTGCGGCAGCCACGGATGTGGACATCTCCGATACCCTGAGAACATCAACCGCCGAGCGTGTTATAAAAAACGAATCCATTCCCTCTTACAGCGAATCTCAGATAAGAAGTCTTGATGTAAGCAAGCCCAGCGGAGTCACCGTTTCCGACCTTAAACTTGTCACGAAAGGCAACCTTAAAGGGCTTGAAAACGCATTTTTAAAAGCTGAAAAAGATTACGGCGTTAACTGTCTTTTCGTAATGGCAATAGCATCCCTTGAAAGCGCTGACGGAACCATTTGTTTTAAGCCTAACAATATGTTCGGTTACGGAAGCAGCGGATTTTCTTCAAAGGCAGAGGGGATAAATGTGGTGTCCAAAGCTCTCGCACAAAAATACCTGAAACCGGGGGCTTCCCTGTACAGCGGGAAAACCATATCTGACGTAAACAAAAGGTATGCTTCAAGTTCGACATGGGATGATAAGGTCGCCGCAAGAATGACAAGCTATTATGCCACGATAAGCAAGCACCACAATTCGGCACTTGATAAATTAAAATAGACTGACAGCAACACGATAGATATATACATACGTATATTAAAAATAACCAAACCTTAAGTATATGCAGTATATTTGGTTAAAAAACAGCAATTTTCAAGTATTCTCAAAAGACAATTATCCAAAATCCCGATATAGATGGACTGTTTGGTTAAAAATATAGACATGAATTCAAATATGCAGCAGATTTTTATCCAAAACACAGTGATTTGCAATGATTTTGGTTATTTATATTTGTACTGCTTATGATATCAATGATTTTTTATCCAAATTCACACGCCGGACGAACTTTTTGGTTATTTTAATAAATTTATATATTAACAATACAAAAGGAGGAAATTAAAATGGAAAAGATAAACACAAACAAAGCACCCGCAGCGGTGGGTCCTTATTCTCAGGCAGTTAAAACAGGCGGTATGGTCTACACTTCCGGACAGATTGCCCTTGACCCTGCAAGCGGTGAAATCGTAGGAAATGACATCACATCCCAGGCAGAGCAGGTTATGAAAAATCTCATGGCAGTTCTTGAAGCTTCCGGAACAGCTTTAGAAAAAACCATAAAAACTACCTGCTTTTTAAGCGACATGGACAACTTTGCAGCATTTAACGCTGTTTACGAAAAATATTTTACAGAAAAGCCTGCACGTTCATGCGTAGCTGTAAAAACTCTTCCTAAAAATGTTCTTTGCGAAGTCGAAGTTATAGCATTAGTATAACAGCCCCATAAAAATTCACGGAGACTGCAAATGAAAGAACTTACTTTAGAAAAATTTGAAGAGGCAGCGGAACTTGTAAAAAACGTTACCCTGCCCACCAAGCTGGAATACAGTGAATCGCTGAGCCTTAAAACAGGCGGCAAAATATACTTGAAACCGGAAAACCTGCAATACACCGGAGCCTATAAAGTCCGAGGCGCCTACTACAAAATCGCAACCTTAAGCGATGAACAGAGGGCAAAGGGACTGATAACCGCATCTGCCGGAAATCATGCCCAGGGCGTAGCTTATGCTGCAAGCAAATTCGGCTGCAAAGCCACCATCGTAATGCCTACGGTAACTCCTCTTATAAAGGTAAACCGAACGAAAGCATACGGCGCTGATATACTTCTTCACGGGGATGTCTACGATGATTCATATGAACAGGCTGTAAAGATTGCCGAAGAACAGGGCCTTACTTTCATACATCCTTTCGACGATATTGATGTTGCCGCAGGGCAGGGAACCATAGCCATGGAAATCGTGCAGGAACTTCCCACTGTCGATTACATCATCGTTCCGGTCGGAGGAGGCGGCCTTGTAACAGGTATATCTACTTTGGCTAAAATGCTTAATCCCAAGATAAAAGTCATAGGCGTCGAACCAAAATCAGCTGACAGCATGACAGCCGCTTTAAAAAAGGGTGAACCTGTAACACTGCCGTCAGCCAACACCATAGCAGACGGAACAGCAGTAAAAAGAGTTGGTTCAAATATTTTCCCTTACTGCAAGGAAAATATAAGCCAAATGATAACTGTAGAGGACGATAAACTAATAGGAGCCTTTCTCGACATGGTGGAAAACCATAAGATGATTGTGGAAAATTCCGGACTTCTTCCTGTTGCCGCATTGGAACAGCTGGACCTTACAGGCAAAAAAGCTGTACTTGTTCTGAGCGGCGGCAACATGGACGTGATAACCATGTCCTCCGTAGTTCAGCACGGTCTCATCCAAAAAGACCGTATATTCACAGTTTCCGTGCTGCTCCCCGATAAGGCAGGTGAACTTGTAAAAGTCGCATCAACTATAGCCGGAGCAAATGGAAATGTAATAAAACTTGAACACAACCAATTCGTAAGCATCAATAGGAACGCATCTGTAGAGCTGCGAATAACCATGGAAGCCTACGGTACAGAACATAAACAGAAAATCCTAAAAGCCCTGGATGAAAAAGGCTACAAACCTAAAGTGGTAGATACAAAACTTTACTAAAACCGTAGTTTTGCTGTCTGCTTACCAAAATCTTCGTTATACAAAAAGAGCTGCGCTGTGAGAATATTCTCCAGCAGCAGCTCTTTTTAAATGAATAAAAATGCTGACAGTTTAATTATTATGGATTAGCTTTTTTTCCTGCGTCTGAGAAGCATTGCAGCTATTCCTATAAGGCTTAAAGTCATTGCCATTAAAGGTATTGCTATATTCATGCTGTCCCCCGTCTTGGTTCCGTTATCTGTAGTGGTTGTTGTTGTATTTTTTGAATTTACAAAATCAGCTTTTACGTTGTCTCCCGCAGGAACAGTTCCCGTTGCATTTTCAGAAGTCGTCTTATATCCGTCGGTATTTGCTTCTGTTTCAGTAACCATATACCCGATATTCGCAGGCAGTTCATCTGCTGTCTTGACCTCGCCGTGTTTCAGCGTAATATGAGCTATACCGTCTGTGAATTCCATATCACCGTAAACTCCGTTTATATCGGTATCAGACAAAGTCACGGTAAAGTTGAATTCCTTATCCTTATCAACGGCATTGCCTTCAAGAGTCTTTGCTACAGAAAGGCTTCCATGTTTCGTATTCTTAATGGTAAAACCATCTATGGAAACATCATAGCCGTCAGGTACTTCTTCCTCTATGCGGTAATCTATTTTCTTGCCGTCCTTATCGTATTTATCAAGACCTTTAAAAGTATACTTCCATTCATTCTTACTTCCGCTCAATTCTCCTCTTGCGACTTCCTTATCGTTGCCGTAGAGAATAACGGTTATTTTATCAGGTCTGTAATCATACTTATCATCTCGGTCCAGCCACTTCTTGGTTACAGGAATATCAATGATATTGGAAAGCGTATTGGTAAGATTGTTGCCGCTCTGGGACACTGCGTACTTATCTCCGCTGTTTGCAGCATCTGTATCTTGTACCTTTACATCCTTTTCCTCTACTCTATAGGTATACCCCTTTCCTTCATCATTGGTTCTAGGGAGATTCTTATAAGTATAGGTCCATATATCCGTATCTTTATCCGACCATTCAAGGAAAGCGCCCTCTTCTTTTAAGGTTTTATCGCTGACTTCTTCCTCATCTCCTCCCTGAGCTGTTCTGTACAGGGCGAGCTCTATGCTGTCAGGTCTGGTGCCGTAGGCGTTTCCGTTATCTTTCCATGTCTTGGTTCCAGATATATCTCTTCTGCCTATATTTGTAACCGTTGATGTAAAGGTTCCATTATCAGCCTTGCCGTCATCGCTTATAATGCGGTAGTTGCATTCATCGGCAGGGATACCTCCTATGGTAAGCTCCCTTGCATAATAGGTGTAAGCTTTGCCGTAATCATCGCTGTCTTTATCATTATTGTACTTTGACAGACCTGTAAATGTTGCTTTCCACGAAGTATTTGGACTCGCTGTGTACTTAAGAGTCTTCGTAAGCTGACTGCCTTGACTGTCGGTAACTTCCTCAGAGTTCTCATCTTCCGGAGTTCCCGTAGTACGCCACAGTCCTACCACAACATCTTTTTGATTTTCAGTTCTTACACCGTACCATTTCTTCTCTACTGCAAGGCTTGTCGTTTCATTATTGGTGATTTCAAACTTCGTATATTTTACTCCGTCTACCTCTGCAGTTGTTTTAACAACGCTTTCCTGTTTATAGCTTCCAGTTAAGGTTTCTTTGATTTGATACTGGGTTTTATTATTGCCATCCAGCACGCTGTCAGGCATAACTTCCGGAACACCGTACCAGACAGCTTTCCAAGGCAGATACTCGGTATAATCCTTATCCGTTTCAGTGCCGTCTATCTTACCGTCTAAAGTAACTTTAGCATTAGGAGTAAATGATTTCCACGTTTCTTTACCGCCGTCACTTACCAGGTATTGCAGTTCAAAGGTTATCTCCTTAGGGTTTGCCGATTTATTCCAGATCTTCTCTGCGTAAATCTTGGTTTCTTTTAAAGCGTTTGTTACGATTCCGTCTCTTCCGTCGTTTTCGTAGCTGGCTTCATAGGAAGCATTGTAACTGTCCCCATCTTCTATTATATCTTCATCTGCAACTATTCCGTCTGCATATCTGTCCTCTGCCGGTTTGAGTTCTCTAGCCCGGTACTCATACGTTTCTCCGTTTACACCTGTATTAAGAAGACCTGAAACCTCAGCCGATTTGGATTCATCCTTATCTGTTCCGTACAGGTATACTATTAAAGCACTTTCCTGCTGGACTCCCGCCGCTTCTTTATACACCGGAACATTTTCCCATGTAGCTCCGCCATCGGAACTTCTCTGTATGACATACTGAACTTCCCAGTCGTAATTTGTTCTCTCGGTATCCGGTCTTGTGCCGTATATGTTGTCTCTGTCATTCTCCCACTTCTTAGTCACAGAGAAATCCGTAGTCTGAAGCATATTATATGCTGTCGAATTACTGCTGGAATTATATCCCTGTGAAGTTCCTGTAACTTTATCAACAGGATATGCAGGTGAAAATATACCAGGTGTAAATTCATACGTATATTTAATAGGATCTGTATTATCAGCTTTGACAATTACGGTCTGAACTGTATTGCCATAACTTATCTTTGTCTCTACAACGCGGTAATACAGCCTTGTCATATCTGTTTCTCCGGATTTTTTGATGTATCTCGGCAGTTTGCTGAATGTTTTTTCTTTCCATGCGTCTTTATCATCTATTTTTCCGGACATTTGAGCGGTAAAACTGTATTCGCTGTCTCCCGAACCGAAAATTTCCTCATATTCCGTCTGCGGCAGAGATTTGCTGAAATAATCCCCGGCATCAGACCAGTCGGTATTAAATGTCGGTGAACCTCCTGTATTCTGCTCGCCCTCGGCAACCTGCAAAGTAAAATCAACTGTAACATCTACACCTAAGACATCTTTGCTGATAGTATTATTATTTGAATCCACCCATTTTTTACTGTAATTAACAGAAGTCATAATGGAGTTGGTCAGATTGCCCATGGTTATATCCGTAAGACCATTGTTGTTTACATCGGTATTTTCACGAGACTGTTCGTTTACCACGTTAGGTGTAGAAGTGTATATGCTTCCGTCGAGGGAAATCTCCTCTACACGATACTTGTATATCATACCGTTGTCAGCGTATTTTTCCAGTTCATTATCAACACCTGCCGCGCCTTCTATGGTATATGACCAGGCTGAAGCTGCGTCATCCTTAACCCAGGTTATCTGATAGAGATCTTTGGAAACCTCTTTCTGGCTTACAGGATTGCTCTGACCCGGCTGAGAATCGGCATACCGGTAAAGCTTGATTTCAATATCATTAGGTCTTTCACTGAAAGCATCGCTGTAGTCCTGCCATAATTTTTTACCTGACAGCTTAACTTTTTCTCTGTCTTTTGCAGGAGCATTAAGGAACGTGGCTTTGACAGTTTCCTTGCTCTCGTCTCTTTCCAGAGATAAATTACCGATTATGTGATCGTCATCAACTTTATTATCATCTGTTTTTACATCTACTGCCGTCAGATTTCCGACTTTTGCCCAAGTATCGTATCCGCCAAGATTATCTTTAACTTCGCGGACCTGATAAACGTACTCCGAGCCATTAGGCGCATATATATCAAGGTCTCCAAAGGTCAGTATCTTTTCAAGAGGATCATCTGCTGTTGCCGCCTTTGTCTTATCGCCCATAAAGAATGCTTTTACCTTTGATTTAATTCCAGTCGCATCTTTGTAGTCCTCTTTAACTTCGCTTGACGTCCACGTCTTTCGGGTAACTACTTCAGGGCTTGATGTAGTTCCGTCGTTTTCCGTATAAGTCCTCAAAAGTTCAAATGTTACTCCCGGATATGCTTCCGGTTCTCCATTTATATCCATTGGAAGTTCCAGGAATTTCTTAATGGACAGCGAACCTTTAATACTCTTGTACGCATTGTCAGCTTTGTACCCGTTAAACGGCTGTTTGTCAAATACATCATCCGAATCGGGCGCTGTTACAGTTCCAGGATCTGTAATATTCCATTTTATATCAGTTTCTTTTAAAGTATAGTCGTATACCTGGCCGTCTTTATTGTATTTTGTAAGACGTACAGGACCGTTTCCATCGATATCTTCTCCTGTTATCTCCACTGTGCCGTCATTTTTAACGATCATTGTATTCGTACCTTTATAAGGCAGTTCGAATGTATATGAACCGTTGTGCTGAATTTCAGCCCATTGTGAAACCGTGATATCAGCAACATATTCAGGGTCTTTATCCGGCTGTGAAGGATCATTTCTGTATAAAGTAAATGTAACTGTAGGCAAATTCACTTTATCGTATCCTGTCGGAAGAGACGACCATATTTTTTCTCCTGTTATATTAATTTCATAATAAATATTATTGCTGAAAGTTCCTCCTTCGATTAGAGCATATCTTGTCGTACTGCCCGATGAATTATCTGAAACCTTTCTTGAAACATCAACTCCGCTTACATCAAGAACTTTGCCGCTGGCAAGAGCATCCTGATCTGCGATTTCAAATTCGCTGCCTATACGTTCTTTAAACTCCACATCGCAGTTATCCGACATGTAATACTGTGTATCCGTATAATCAAACTCAGCTTTATTAACGGATGTATTTTCAACCGCATAGTATTGGATTTCATATCCGTAATTATCGTATTTCGGCAAATCGCTCAGTTCAACATGCCAGTGATGGCGAATATCCGTATTGTCCCCATCTGTATACGTCCATTTATAATTTTTTTCAACAAGAGATATCTCTGTATCATCTTCATCCAGCGAATTATGTTTAACGCTGTAGATATTTAAAAATATATCAGGGCGGTTTCCCTGTTCATAAGCATACTCATCATTCCAGTCCTTATGCCAGCCCACATCCTTTGTTCCCGAAAGTTTATTCGTCAAAGTGTATCCTTGCTTATCATCGGAATGATAGTCGCCTACCACATAAGATTCACTGCTGTATGAAACTCTGTAGTCTTTCCACGCTTCGTAAAGAGCTTCATAGTCTTTATCTTTCTCGCTGAGTTCCTTAAGGTCTACTATATCTCCCTTACTATCTACCCATACTTCTTCTGCTCTGTAGTTTACAACTTTTCCGTCTCCATCGTACTTAGGCAGACCGTAAAAATAGTACGATGATTCATCCTTTGAAATATCTATGGCCTGAACTGCGGAAGCATCCTGGTCATTCTCAGTCTTTATTTTTACTTCTCCGTCCAAATTTCCTATATCGACATAATCAGGAGTATTTATACCTGTATAGGATATTTTATATTCATCCGACTGGGAATTTTCTCCAAAATCCAGTTTCAGCGACAGAGTAAGCATTTTTTCTCTGTCCTTGGAAAATTTTCCTATTTCTTCCGAAAGTTTATCTCTCGCTTCACTGTCTCCGTCCAGCCATGTTTTGATAACTGTCAGGTCTATATCGCCCACTCTGGAATTTGTTACGGAATAAACGGTTTCACCTTCCAGCTTTTCTTTGCTGTAAGTTGCTATATACTTATAATTTTCTTTACCTGTATCGTATTCTGTTTTAGTATATGTTTTATTATTATCTCCTTTATAAAGGTCCGGAGCCTTTGGGTTGGATAAATCTTCAACCTTTATATTATCTGTGCCTTTGCCAAGGGTTTCTTCAAGAATATATACTTCATCAACGCTTCTTTTGCCAATGTAAGCATAATCGCTCCAAAGCCCTTCTTTTAAGGTTACTTCCGTTATCCTTTCATTGGTGTTCTTATCGTATACACCTACGGTTACAGATCTTCTGTCCGCTATATTGCTGTCATCTACCCAATTTTTCTGAACTATTATTCTGTTGCCCTCACCGGGAACATTTGTTACGACAGCCTTATAATTACCTTCATCATCTTTTGTTATCTCGTATTCAGGCATGTATTTGCCATTGCTTTCCAGTATATAGTAACCGTAAAGCCTTCCGTCTTCGTTGTACTCATCAAGAGGTGAAATTCTAAGCGTCCATGCAGAAGTTTCCTCTGCGTATATTCCCAGCTCTTCATTTACCACCTGCTTTTTCGTATCCTTTTTTCCATCCAGTGTAACAACACCGACTTTTTCACCTGAATCGGCATTTCCTTCACTTCTGTAAAGAGCAAATTTAACTTCTGTACCCTCCGGCGCGGAAATGTCTTCACCTTTATCATTCTTCCATTTTTTAACTATATCATAGTGAACTGTATTTTCTATGGAATTTTCTATTATTGAATCGCCATCTTCATTAATTTTGAGATTTGAAACGTAATCTATCGTTTTTCCGCTCTGCTCAAGGGTGAATTTTTTCTCCGTATCGGCATCACTGTTGCTTGCCTTTATTAAGTTTACTGTACTGCCGGTTCCCTGGAAAACACCTGTTTCTATCCATCTGTATTCCAGTTCCTGCCCGAGCATATTGTATTCAGGTACGCTCTCCTTGCATGATTCACTTAAATGTTCAAGTTCAAATCCTTCTATTCTTACAGGTTTATCAGTAACATTTGTCCATTTGCTCTGGCTGTCTCCCTTTACCCTTGACTGAAGGGTAAGCTCTACGACAACATCTTCAAATTCACTCTGAAATGCCGCTGCTCTCCATATTTTAGTGGCTTTAACTTCTATATTGCTGTCTATTCTGTTTGATAAAGTACCTCCGTTATAGAGAAAATCATTGCTGTCTTCTCTGGTACCGGTCGCATTATTATCGACAACCAGTTTACCGTCCTTATCTGTTATATCGGTTATTTCTTCGTCCTGACTTACTTCTCCGAAAATCTGTTCATATCCTGAACCGTTTAGATATTCACGGGCTACGTAATAATATTCACAGCCCTCTGAATCGAATTTTTCCAAAAATACATCATTGCCTTTTGAATCTTTGAACTCTATTTTCTGCTCGTCTTTTGAAGTATCCAGTTTACACGTAAGTATCTTACCTTCTGAATCTCTTACAGGAGATGCCGCCTTATACCCTTCCCCTGCCCTGTATCGCCAGAGCTGAAGTTCTCCTTCAGGTCTTTCTTTATCACTGTCTTCATCAAGCCACATTTTCGTAGCTTCGAATTCCGCTTCACCTGTCAGCGTCAGATAAAGAGTACCTCCGCTGTGGACTTTATCATCTACGTTTCCTACATTAGGTGCATCCGTATTATCATAGGATATAGTGAAATAATCATCTTCGTATCCCTCGCCCAGCACGTCATCTGATATTTCAACCTTGCCTGTAATCGGAAGAGGATCTCCATTTTCATCTCTAGGTTTCTCTATTACGTCATAAGACATTTTAGATCCGTCCAGATTGTATTTCCATATATCATGTATATTTAAAGTTACTATATCGGATAGATTGTTATTGCCAAGCTGTCCCTGCGATCTCTCAAGCACCCTCATATCTTCCAGCTGTTTCAGCGTATAAGAATCCGATTTGCCGGAAAAGTTTATGTCAAAGGAAAACTGATAGGATATGCTTTCCAGGTCTTTGACGACTTTATCTATAAGATTTTTATCCTGACCTATGTTGCCCCATCTTATAACTATATTGAAATTAAAGGAGTCTTTAAGCATATAGTACCATCCGGTGCCTTCTGCCGATGAATAATTATCTATATTGCTTTCATTTACATCTGCCAGCGCGTAATTATCAACTTCCGCCGGTTCTATCTTCCACTTTATATCGTATACGGTTTCATCATCGTATTCATCGGTATATGTAATTTTTGACGGCAGCTTGTTTCCTGCCATGCTGTAATGATACTGTCTCGTACCCGGCTCATGGTACACTGTACCCTCAGGCATACTTTTAAGCCCAAGATATTTCATATTATCTTCTGTCAGAGTACTATAATTCATACCGCCGTCAAAGGAATACTTTATAACAGGCTTGTACTTGCTCTGATATGAATCTGCAGACGAGCTTGCTTCAGGACGTACATCAGCTTCGTCATTGTTGTCTGCCCAGTATATGGTTTTCTCAATAGGGTCATTGTATTCATTTATCTCTATGTCCAAATTCTCGTCATTTTGCAGCGCTATACTGGCAGTATCTTTAGTTTTGCTTTTTTCTTCTGATTTTTTATCGGATGTCTTTTCCCTTTCCAAAGAGAATTTTATTCCTTCCCGTTCAATTATAGGGTTTTCTTCCTGCTCCTGCTGATTTGACTTTGTTTCAACGATTATATCGTCTTCTGCAATATCTATTTCAAATTTATTTTTATCCGAATCTATATCGCCTGGAATTTCGAATTTGATTTCTGTATTTATTTCAAGATTTTCTTTATTTAATGCGAACTTAATAAAGCTTTCTCCCGATTCCTCTGTTTCCAAAGCAATAGAAAGCTTTTCTTCATCTGTATCTGAAGTCTTTGCCTTTTCAGATTTTTCATCTTCGCTCTCGCTGTTCTCAGAAAAATTTTCATCTCCTATAGATTTAAGCAATTTCACTTCTTCCCTGCTCAAAGCTATTTTTACATCTGCTGATAAAGCTTCGCTCTTCTTTTCATCTAAAAATGCTTTAAGAAGTACTGTCTTACTGTCTTTTTTGACTTCCTCCTTTTCGGTATCTTCGTCATCCGCTTCTTCAAACTTTACGGAAACCGACGGAGATTCAGAATCTGCCGATTTCTCATTCCCGCTTTGAAGAGCTTCTGCCGCTGATGACGGTATCATGGTGACTATAAGCATTATCATCATCAGTAAGCTTATTATCCGTTTTTTTCTTTTATTATTGTTTTTCATTTCCCCCACCGAATATCTTTTCTCACATTAAAATTTCGCAGAAAACCTAATAATATTAGTTTATTCTCCTACAATATATCATTACCCCCCCCGGTCAATATTTTTTCACGAATAGCATATATTTTTTCGCGAAACATGGATTTTTATTGTATTTATTGGTATAATATGTCTTCAGAAAGGAATTATTGATGAGAAAAAACAAACTGCCAGACGTCGTAGAACTTACCAAATATCTAATGAAAGAATATCATAACGGAAATCCAAAGCCCTGGTTTAACTCCCTGTCGCCTAAAAGCATTTATACGGGAACTGGAGAAGGTATAATCTTCGGGGCAAAAAACATAAAGGAAAAATTCCGCGTTTATGCAGAAAACGGAAGAGGCAAAATATACAGTGAAGAATATTTTAAAGTTCCAATAGACGACAATGCCGCCATAGTTATTGCGCAAATAACCACCGGTAAACAAAACGATGAAAACCTCAGAATTTCATCTATATATACTTTTGTATTTAAACTTATCGGAACTGAAACAAGAATGATTTTTGAACACAATTCATACGAATATTTCAGGGAAGACAGCATAAAAAGACCCATGGGAATTTCCATGGATACATATACATTTCAGCTTATCAAACATCTTCTCATAGATGACATGGACAGTAAAAAACAAAAACGCATACCTATCGAAACCGAGGGTCAGACAATATACCTAAATCTCGACACATTGCTTTATATTAAAAGCGACGGTCATATTTCACAGCTTCACTGTATAGACAAAGTTCTTCCGTGCAGCAAAACGATTAAAAGCCTTATGGAAGAGCTTCCAGGCAATTTTTATCATATTCACAGAAGCTATATAATAAACGTAAATTATTTAAAATCCATCAGATGTTATGAAGCAGAACTTGTTTCTGGAATCAAAATCCCCATCCCCTCTGCAAATTACAGCAAAGTTAAAACAGATTTAAAAAATATCGCAAAACACATTTAATATGCGCCTTGCGATATTTTATAATCACCTTGTTTATTATCTTTACTTCCAAAGCTTTTCAGGATATTCACCTTTATTCTTCATAGCTTCCAGAGCGTTTTTCACATCTTCCTTGTCTTCCTTATAAGTTACACCATACCATTTATCGCCGGATGTGAGAACCTTTACGCTTGCTTTTCCCTCCTTAACGAGCTTGTCCGCTGCGCTCGGAAGATAGTATTCGCCTTTCAGAGGATTTTCTTTTACCGTATTTTTAAAGAAATCCGAAAGTCCCGATTCAAGCTCGCCCATCATGCTGTGTGAAAATCCCCAGAAATTCATGGATACCACCGTATCATGGGGCAGAATTTCCCATGTCTTTTCGTCATCCTCTGTATATGCTATTCCCTCGGGGCGCTGCATTATCCTGGTTCGCTCTGTTACCTGGCGCAGGTATCCATTGCTGTCTATATCACATACGCCCCTTGCCACATGCCCGTTTTCAGTAACCGTATTTTCCAGTTTGTATCCTATCATGCAGTACTGGTATTTATCATCGTCCCTATGCTGGGTAAGGTATTCGTATACTTTTATAAATCCCTCGGGTCCGTAATAATCATCAGCGTTTATTACGGCAAAAGGTCCATTTACAAGATGCCTGCAGGCGAGCACTGCATGGGATGTCCCCCATGGCTTTTCCCGTCCCTGCGGAATCTTCGCGTCTTCAGGAATATCATCAAGTTTCTGATAGGCATACTGTATATCCATATACCTGCCGGCTCTTTCATCCACAAGTTCTCTGAAAATCTCCCTGTTTTCTTCCTTTATGACAAATATAGCTCTGTCGAAGCCTGCCATCATCGCATCGTAAAGTGAAAAATCGAGTATTATCTCTCCCGCATCAGTTATTTTGTCAACCTGTTTAAGACCGCCGTATCTTGAGCCCATCCCTGCTGCCATTATTATCAAAACAGGTTTTTGTTCCGTATTCATTTTAACATCCTCTTTTTCCTTAGTTTTATTATCTCAAGTGCTTCTATCATCCCTGCCAGAATAGCTATGCCTAAACACCAGCCAGCCAGTACGTCAGTCGGATAATGCACGCCTAAATATATTCGGCTTGGACCTACGCATAATGCAGGAACAGCCAAAATCACAGTCAAAATATTGGCTGCGGTTTTATTCTTTATATTTTCTCGTATCAAGTATATTAAAAGTCCGTAGACAAATATGCTGGTTATGGAGTGACCGCTTGAAAAGGAGAATCCTCCTTCGTTTACAAGGTGAAGAATATCATCAGGTCTAGGTCTTTGAACAATATGCTTTATACTTTTATTAATCACAGTAACCAGTACAGCTCCTGCTGATACAGGTATTCCGTAAACTGTCCTCGTACGTTTTACTGCAAGCAAAACAAGACATAAAGCAACTATTGTCTGCCAGTTTCCCATATAAGTTATCACTTTGACTACGGGAGTCAGCACATCATTTCTAAGTCCGTAAAAAAAATTTCTTACACCATCGTCAAAGCCCGATGAAATTCCCGTTATCATAAAATAAAATATCAGACAGAATCCGACTATCCCTGCTGCTGCCGTTATCAGTCTTTTTTTATCTCTGCCGTCCAGCTTTTTTTCCCGAACTTTTTCCACTCAATATCTCCCTTATTATAAAATTAAATTTAAATTCATATGTTCTTATTTGATTTTTACAGCGGTTCCATACGCTATTATCTCAGCGGTCCCGTCCATAACCGATGAGGATGCGAACCTCATGCTGATAATTGCATCTGCTCCCATGGCTTCAGCTTCCTTAATCATTCTTACAGTCGCAATCTGCCTTGCCTCTGCCAGCATTTCGGTATAGCTCTTTATCTCTCCTCCAGCGATGGTTTTGAATCCTGCCATAATATCTTTTCCGATATTTTTAGACTGCACCACATTTCCCTTTACCATACCCAATGCTTCTATATCTTTTCCCGGAACGTAATTTACCGTAAGCAATAACATAGTTTTCCTCCAAAATCTTTATTATATAAATTTAACATGCACATAATAATTATATATCATTTATAACTATTAATCACCAGTTTTTTTACGGAAGCATATTAAGCACATCAGATTAAAACCCCTTACAAAACCAACTTTTTATATGCTATTTTATACTCAATATTGTATACTTTCATAAACCTGCATTTTTATATGTATAAACTATTCCATTATGATATAATAACCTGCATAGGAGGAAATAAAATGAAAATATTTGCTAATATTCCGGGAGCAATAAAGCTCGTTTACTGCCTTAAATACCTTAAAGAAAACAAGAAAAAAATCAGCGAAGCAAAGGCTGCCGGAGATTTTGAAGCTGAAAGAAAATGGATACTCAAATCTTCTTCCACGTGGGGTCCTTACGTTCTTGATACTTTCGGAAGCACTCTCAATGTAAAGGGAGAGGAAAACATTCCCGAAAATGGTCCTGTTGTCTTTGTGGGAAACCATCAGGGTTATGCGGATATATTTGCATACTGCTCGGTGTTTAAAAAATTTCAGTTTGGTTTCGTGGCAAAGGATGACCTTCGTAAAATTCCTCTGTACGGAAAATGGATAGAAAGAATCCGCAGCGTTTTTATCGAAAGAGAAGACCCCAGAGCTTCTCTTGAAGCTATAAACAGAGGTATAGAATATATAAAAGACGGTTTTTCACTTGTTATCTTCCCCGAGGGAACAAGAAGCAAGGGACCTATTCCGGGACCTTTTCAAAAAGGAGCCATAAAACTGGCAACAAAGCCGGAAGTTCCCATAATACCCGTTTCCCTTAACGGAACATACAAAATGTTTGAGGAAGAAGGATATCTGAAATCCGCTGAAATAGACATGATAATACATGAACCTATCGAAACAAAAGGACTTTCGAGAAAAGAAGAAAAAGAACTGGCGGAAAAAGTGGAAAAAATTGTAGTCGACGGTATAAAACAGTTACAGTCAAAAAACTAAAATCTGGAGGTGATTTTTATGATAGATGTAAAGCATCAGATAGTTATGAGTCAGGTAATGCTGCCCCATCAGGCAAACGTAGCGGGAAATGTTCACGGCGGTGAAATAATGAAATTCATGGATATGGCAGCTGCGGCAGTAGCCATGAAATTTTCAAAAGGAAACTGCGTTACAGCAAGGGTAGACGAACTTCAATTCCATCTTCCTATTTTCGTGGGAGCCCTTGTTACATGCACAGCATCCATAGTATATGTAGGCAAAACTTCCATGGAAGTTCTGGTAAACGTTGAATCAGAAGATTTAGAGTCACACAGCGGTCCGGAAAAAGCTCTTTCAGCATATTTTACCATGGTATGCATGGGTAAAAACGGAAGACCGCAGATGATTGGCAGAAACTACACCCCTGAAACAGAGATGGAGAAAAAACTCTGGACTGAAGCAGAAACCAGAAAGGCAGAGCTTAAAAAGAACAAACCTAAATGCAAATAATGAAATTATATCCTAAAACTATAGTATGATTAGCCTGCATACTGATATAATCTGTACAATAATACCTTAGATTGATGGATTTTAATTTTTCATTGAGGTAATCTACCATACAAAGGGTATAACAATCATATTATTTTATACTATATAAGGGAGGTACAAATATGAGAGAATTTACAATGTCCCATTTGGTTAAATCGGAGGATTTAAACCATCACGGCACACTGTTTGCAGGAAGAACATCGGAATGGCTGGTTGAGGCAGGATTTATTACAGCCGCAGGAGAACACGGAAGACCACAAGACGTTTTATGCGTAAATGTTCACGGATTTACATTCAAAAAACCTGTTCAAAAAGGAGATATTCTTACAATAAAAGGAAGAATTGTCAAAGCAGGAACTACAAGTCTTATGGTTCATGTAAAAGCAACATGTGAAATTGCACAAAGCAGCAACGTAGAAGGGTTTATCACATTTGTATGTGTGGAGCCTGACACCAAGAAAAAAAGACCTCATAACATCGTGCTGGATGAAACAAACGATCCCGAGGAACTTGAACTCAGAGAAAGGGCTCTGCATGTAGTTTAATATATGTAAGAAATCTTTTATCTAAAAAGGTACGGGAAACTAAGCCAAAGATTTCTATGCACGCACGCCGCCTGAAAAAAGGCAGCATTTTGCAATGTACTTTCTTTGATATTCCATTGGCATCTGTAAAATATGATTATGAGAAAGAAATAAAAGAGACTGCTCGATAAACGTCGCAGTCTCTTTTAATATGATTGTATAGATTATGAAAGATTTCTTTGTAATGAAGCTTTAATCTTCATATATTCCTCTTTTTTCATAGTGAGTATGAAGAAGCTGATGAGCTTTGCTTCCCCCTGCCATTCCCAGATAATCTTTGTATAGTTTCTTAACGGCAGGATTGTTATGTGATTTTCTTATATATGTCTGTCTGTCTTCTTTGTAAAGCCCCTTTGCTCTCTCTTCTCTTACATCCATCCAGTTTCTTACATTTGATTTCTGAAGTGGCTGACCGCCGCCGTTAACACAGCCCCCGGGACATGCCATTATCTCTACAAAATGGAATTCCTCGCCTGCTCTTATGGCTTCCATGAGTTTTCTCGCATTGCCAAGCCCATGTGCTATGGCCGCCTTGAGTGTGAGATCTCCTATTTTTATCCTGGTTGTCTTAATGCCTTCAAGACCTCTCATCTCTTCGTACTCAAAGTTATCGGCAGAAACTCCTGTAAGCAGATCGGAAACCGTTCTTAGCGCAGCTTCCATTACACCTCCTGTTGCGCCAAATATAACTCCGGCTCCTGAAGCATTTCCAAATGGATTGTCAAAATCGGAATCCCCCAAATCAGGAAATTCTATTCCGATATCGTATATCATCTTGCCCAGTTCTCTCGTGGTTATTACCACATCTACGTCAGGATTTCCGTTAACTTTCATTTCAGGTCTTGCCGCTTCAAATTTCTTAGCGGTACAAGGCATGACTGAA
>CABUXV010000023.1 GCA_902495595.1 uncultured Eubacterium sp.
GGAACTGCTCTTGAATCTGTTGCCGGGTCCGGCTCCTCCTGTCCTATATGAAGCTGCTTTGTTTCAAACTCCCAGTTTTCTGTAGTGTTGATTTTCGCCATTTTTTTCACCTCTCTATCCTTTTTATAATTTTCCTATAGGTTTAGTATGGATTAATACTAACACTTGTTTTTACCAATGTCAACATCAAAGTTTAGATAAGATGATAATCTGTTAATATTTAAAGCAACAGCAAATTGCTTTTATCATCAATAATTAAAATGTTATAATTTCCGTAAGGAGGAGATGAATATGGAAACCAAAAATATTATTCACAAATTAAGAACTGAAAAAGGGCTGTCACAAGATGAACTTGCAAAAAAAATATTTGTTACAAGACAAGCCGTTTCACGATGGGAAAACAACGAAACTGTTCCTAATACAGAAGCCCTAAAATTATTATCAAAAGAATTTGATGTTTCAATAAACACCCTTTTAGGCTCCCCACGTCAGTTGTTCTGCCAGTGCTGCGGAATGCCTCTTGATGATTTGACAATCAGCAAAGAAATCGATGGTGAATTCAATGAGGATTACTGTAAATGGTGCTATGCAGATGGTCAATTCGCATACCGCACAAAAGAGGATTTAATAGAGTATCTTCTTTGTCATATGCCAAATACCGATAACTTGCAGGAAGAAGAACGCCGGGTTCAATTTGATTGCTACTTGTCTCAGCTGAAACATTGGAAGTAATATTATTTGTATTATGTCCTGTCTGCAAACTAAAAAGCACTGATGATAATTTCTATCCTCAGTGCTCTTGCCAATATCAAACAGCGGTTTTTAAAAGCTTTCGCTCTTATATTCAATCATATATTGTAATCATTTCCCATAAATTCCTGCTGCCTGTCCAGCAAATCCTGCAAAGTTATTCCGTCAACATAATTATTTATAACTTCATCAAGCCCCATCCAAAACCCTAAAGTTGGGCACGCTATACTTCTGGGGCATGCATTTTCTTCATCTTCAAGGCATGCTATAGGAGAAAGATTGCCTTCGGTAGTTCTCAGAATATCTCCAAGAGTATAATCCTTTGGGTCTTTCGCCAGTTTATACCCTCCTCCGTTTCCTCTGGAGCTTTTAAGATAACCTGACCTCTTAAGCAGTATTATTATCTGTTCCAAATACTTAAGCGTTATACCCTGTCTCTCGGAAACATCCTTAAGAGGAATAAATTCTCCTGTATTATTTACAGCCAAATCAAGCATTATTCTTATGGCATACCGCCCCTTTGTAGATACTTTCATTATTTATACCTCCATATATCCCAATATACCATATGTTTAGTAGGAATTCAATTACTTAATAAAAGTCATGACTACTGCAGAAATATAAAAACAGCCTTAGTATTCATCCTCTCCCGGAGTAAATATTATTGTTCCGTCATTATCATCTTCGGTTTCAGATGCAATCAAATCCGAAAAAGACACAGTATAGCTGTCAAGAGGATAATCAAGGGCAGCCTCAAAATCATAACTGTATTTCTCTCCTCCGAGCTTCTCCAGCCTTGAAGCTGTAATTGCATCTCTTACACTGTGATATATGTCTTCCCCACTAAAATCAGGAGAAAGCCTTACCTCAGACTCATGGGAATACCAGTTCTTAAATTTATAAAATTCATCTGTAAATTTTCTGATATCGTTCTCATCCTCCGCACCGGAAATCATTCCCATGAGGCTCATTTTTATCTGATGCAGGAGTGAATATATCTCCCCTGAGTTTTCCGGAAGTCCTTCTAAAATATCTTCAAAATAATCGTCAAGAAGCTCTGATACCATACTTTTATCTGCGCCCTCAAACAGCTTATACATGGCCTCAGGCTCTATATAATCCTCCGATTCCATAAGATCTGCCATAGCTTCAAAATATTCGAATTCCGCAGCATCCTCCAAATCAAGATACTTTAATAATTCTTCAAAATCCATAATCTATTCTCCGTTTTCCAAATCAAAATTTAAAAATTTAATTTTCGCATCTCCGCTTTCATTGCCGAAAATGCTGTCTATCATATTAATGAAATTCTCGGAAAGGTCACTGGCATAAAAAACATTATCAAAATCTGAACATTCAGCAAACATGTTTTTTTCCTCCAAGACCTGTTCTATATTCTTGACAATAACGCTGGATGGATTTATTATGTGCAGCTTTGGATAAATTCTTTCTATATTTTTTTTAATCATAGGATAATGAGTGCACCCCAAAACTACGGTATCCAAGCTGTTCTTGCTTACAAATTCATCCATATAATATTTTATGGTAAGATCCATAATATCATTTTCTATTATTCCCTCTTCAATCAATGGGACAAAAGCAGGACATGAAGTTTCGTATATATTTATTTTATTGTTGTATTTATCTATGGAATCCGCATACGCATGACTTCCTATTGTAACTTTCGTGCCGATTACTCCCACATTGCTGCCTGCGGAACACTTTTCCGCCACTTCCCTTGCTGCCGGCTCTATTATGCCAAGTATTGGAATATCGGGGAATCTGTTCTGCAGCTCCGCTGCACACGTTGAACTTACTGTATTGCATGCTATTACTATCATTTTCACACCGCTACTGACCAGAAAATCGGCAATTTCCATCGAAAAATTCTTTATGGTACTGGTCGCCTTGGATCCGTAAGGAGTTCTCGCCGTATCTCCGAAATATATAATTTTCTCCTCCGGAAGCGACCTCATCAGCGGCGTTATGCATGTGAGTCCCCCTAAACCTGAATCAAAAAAACCTATAGGTCTATTGTCCATTCCTGTAATAATCCTCCCAAATTTATGTTATAATATTTTCTGCAGTCTATTAACTGCATTTATAAATTATAATTAAAATAATAACTAAAATATTATACAATAATAAACATGTAAAGTAAATTATTACAGGAGGGAAAATATGAGTTCAAAAGATTTAAAAACGAGGAATCAGATAGACAAAAAATATAAATGGAATATAGAAGCCATGATTTCCGATGAATCCATTATAGATAAAGAGTTGGAAACAATAAAAAAGGATGCCGCTTCATATGAAGAAAAGTATTCGGGAAAACTTTCAAAAGACGGCGAAACTCTTTTAAAAGCATTCAAAGACAGAGATGATATATGGAGACGGCTTGAAAAAATCTACGTTTACGCAAGAATGAAACGTGACGAAGACAATGCAGAGACAGTATATCAGGCAATGACCGACAAGTGCGGCGCCATAATAGCGGCAGTTTCCGCTTCAATGGCATTTTTCACACCTGAACTTCTCACATCCTCAGAAGAAAAGATAATAACATTCATAGACAGCACAGAAGGTCTTAAGGAATATGAATTTGCCATCAAAGATACCCTCAGACAAAAATCCCATATACTCACAAAAGAAGAAGAAAACATCATGGCGCAAATGGGCGAAATAACAGGCGCTACAAATGATATCTTCACCATGCTAAACAATGCAGATATAAAATTCGGCGAAATAACCGATGAAGACGGAGACAAGGTGAAAATCACCCACGGCAACTATATAAATTTCATGGAAAGCCACGACAGAAATGTAAGAAAATCAGCATACAACGCTATGTATGATTCCTACAAGGAACTTATAAATACCATAGCTTCAGCTTATAACTACAATACCAAGACTGACGTGATAAATGCACGCATAAGAAAATACGATTCTGCAAGAAGCGCTGCCCTTTCAGGCGACAATATACCGGAAAAAGTATACGATAATTTAATAAAAGTCGTAAATGATAATCTTCCTGTCATGCACAGATACACAGAGCTTCGAAAAAAACTTTTAGGTCTTGATAAACTTTATATGTACGATATGTATGTACCTGTAATCAAGCTTCCGGAAAAAACCGTATCTTATGAAGAAGCTCTTGATATGATGAATAAAGCCCTTGCACCTTTGGGAGAAGAATATCTGTCCAAAATGAACGCAGGAATCAAGGAAGGCTGGATAGATGTATACGAAAACAAAGGCAAAACAAGCGGAGCTTACAGTTTCGGATGCTACGACAGCTATCCTTACATCCTTTTGAACTATACTGATACTTTAAAAGATGTATTCACCGTAATACACGAAATGGGCCATTCGATGCATTCCAGATATACGAGAGATAATCAGCCATATATTTACGGAAGTCATTCCATATTCACAGCAGAAGTTGCTTCAACGGTAAACGAATCTCTGCTGATGCAGTATCTTCTAACCAATGAAACAGACCCTGAAATGAAAAAATATCTTCTCAATATTCATTTGGAAGAATTCCGTACCACACTTTTCAGACAGACCATGTTCGCTGAATTTGAAGATATGACTCACAAAGCCATTGAAGAGGGAAATGTGCTTACGGCTCAGTGGATGTGCCAAAAATACGAAGAACTGAACGCCAAATATTACGGTCCTGCTGTAGAAAAAGACGAAACAATAAAATATGAATGGGCAAGAATACCACATTTCTACAATGCGTTTTATGTATACAAATACGCTACAGGATATTCTGCCGCAACTGCCATATCAGGCAAAATCCTTTCAGAGGGAAAAGCTGCCGCCGACAATTATATAGAATTCTTAAAAACAGGCGAATCAGATTACCCTATTGAACTTTTAAAAATAGCCGGCGTAGATATGAGCAGTCCGCAGCCTATCGAAAAAGCTATGGAAACATTTACCAATCTCTTGGATGAATTTGAATCATTGCTGTAAACCTGGGAGCAACTATGAAAAAAAAGCTTATAAATATATTTACAAACAATACGGAAGTTTCTCTTGAAACACAGGCAGAGCTTACTAAACTGCTAATAGACAAAGGCTACACTGTCACAGGCGAATATTCACAGGAAGCTGAACTTATCATATGCATAGGAGGCGACGGTTCTCTTCTCGAAACCGTTCACTCCTGTGATTTTCCAAAATGTCCTATCATCGGCATCAATACAGGTCATCTTGGTTTTTTTCAGGAAATGTCTCCAGAAGCTTTGGATGAGTTTATATATAACTACGAAAACAACCAGTATTCCATACAGCAGCTTGGCACAGTTGCCGCCGCCATTACAACAGCTGACGGCACGTCAAACCATCATATTGGATTGAACGAAATAGTAATAAAAGGAAGACAATCCTATGCAGTACATCTTTACATATGTATAGATGGCAAGCCCATTGAAAAGTTCAGCGGCGACGGCATACTTGTCGCAACCTCCGCAGGAAGTACAGCCTACAACTACTCACTTGGAGGTTCAATAGTGGACCCCCGTCTGAAACTTCTCCAGGTAACGCCCATAGCTCCCATGAACACAACTGCATACCGCTCGTTCACATCAAGTATACTGCTCCCATCCGAAATATCTCTGGGAATTCTTCCTGAACATGAAGAAAACAAGATATTCATAATAAACGACGGTATACAGACAGGATACTCCAACGTAAAAGAAATAAAAATCACAGCATCAAAGACGACTGTCCAGCTGCTTAGATTTAAAGATTACGATTTCTGGAACAAAGTAAAGACAAAATTTCTATAACAATCAATACATCATTATCACACTGAAAGGAAAATTCAAATGACCGAATTCATTCACAAAGTAACTGACGAAGATAAAAATCTTGAAATTAAAGACATAATAAGAACCCATTTTGATTTTTCCGCAAGACTGAGAAATAAAATTAAAAGAGATAAGCTTGTAACCTTAAATGGTGAATATACTCCCGGCTGGATAACTCCCAGTCCGGGAGATATAATAAAAATAATACTTCCCGATGAACAGAGTAATTTCGAGCCTCAAAATATACCTATCTTTCCTGTATTCGAAGATGATGATATGATGGTTATAAACAAACAGCCGGGAATAATCGTTCATCCTACAAAAGGACATCCTACAGGAACTATCGCCAACGCTCTTATGTATTACATGCAGCAGACAGGTCAAACATTTAAAATAAGATTTGTAAACAGACTGGATATGGATACCTCCGGTCTTCTTGTTGTCGCCAAAAATTCCTATTGTCAAAATGACTATACAAGACAGATGAAAGAAAATCGCGTTCAAAAACGTTACAAAGCTATAGTTAAAGGTATAGTGACATCAGATTCAGGCACAATAGACCTCCCCATAGGAAGACCGGACCCTGAGAATGTACGCAGAGGCGTAATGAAAGACGGCTCTCCTTCCGTAACACATTATACTGTTATCGAAAGATTCTACATAAGCGGATACTCCCTCATTGAACTTCTGCTTGAAACCGGCAGAACTCATCAGATACGTGTGCATATGTCCCACATAGGGCACCCCGTCCTCGGAGACTGGCTCTACGGCGGAGACAATGTCAATTTGATAGAACGTCAGGCTCTCCATGCTGCCAGACTTTCCTTTATTCATCCTATAACAAAGGAGCAGTTAAATTTAACCGCTCCCCTTCCCGATGATATGAAAAATGTTTTAAAGAGGCTGAAATAACAGGACTTTAATATTATCAATCTTCCATAATTTCAGCAATGGTCTTTTTCTTCATTTCCTCGTTAAGTACCTCCTGAATACGTTCGACCTCTTTATGCACTTTACAATGCATGCTGTTGGGATTTCTGCTGCAGTCTTCTCTCATACAGTGCAGTATTGCCAAATCTCCTTCCGTAATACTTATTACATCATATAAAGTAAGTTCCTCAAGAGGTTTATTCAAAAGATATCCGCCCTGATTCCCTCTTTCTGACTTTACTAAATCAGCAAGCTCCAGTTCTCTTAATATTTTATATGCGAAAGCCTTTGGAATTTCTTCTTTATCGCATATTTCTCTTACATTGTGAATTTTGCCGTCTTTTAAGGCACGAAATATTCTCATTGCATAATCGCTTCTTCTGGTTATCAGCATAATTAAATTACTCCTTTGATGTCTAATTGTTGCTATCTATATACCTTTCCGTTTTCAGGCAGAGCTCCCTTTTTATACTTTATCAGCTCACTTACAGTAACCGTTTGATATCCGTTTTCTGCGAGCCACGGAATTATAAGCTCCGTTGCATCTGCCGTAGATTCATGTATCGAATGCATCAAAACAATTTTTCCGTCAAGTTTGGATGCAGACGCTGCTTTTGTTATGTACTCAAGAGTTTTATTTGCATCTCTCGTTTTCCAGTCGAGGGTATCTATCGACCACATTATTACAGGCATACCTGACAGGGAATTAACGCTTTCGTTTGTATCGCCATAGCTTGGCCTGAACACAGTCGGATAAGCTCCGCACGCAGATTTAACCGCTTCATTTGTTTTGCTTATCTGCTCCTTTACCTCATCCGGAGTGTGCTTCGTAAGCTGAGGATGACTCCACGTATGGTTGCCAAGTTCACATCCTATACTCTGAGCCCTCTTTATCTGACTCTGATTTTTAGAAACCCTGTTTCCCAGATAGAAAAATGTTGCTACAGCATTATTCTTTTCCAGACAGTCAAGTATCCTCGTCTCGCTGTTTCCTCCCGGTCCGTCATCATATGTAAGAGCCACCATAGGTTTATTAGGATCTACATAACGTTCTATTACAGATTCTCTTACCACGTTGCCCAGTTCATTTTTAGTCATTTTGACAGCAAGAACTCCCTTTGATTTATCGACTACAGTACCTTCATCAAAGAAAAAAGTTACCGTTCTCTCTTCTACTATAAACTTATTAAAATTGGTATATGAATTTGAAACATAATCTTTCCAGTTCTCAGACAGTTCTTCATTGCTGTATTTCTGCGAAAAATATTCTGTAAAATACTCCGAACATTTACTGCGGTAATCCGGCGTAAATACCTGCTCAGGGAGTATAGGATTTCCTGTCTCCTCTGATAAAAGATATGTATTGACAGTAGAAGAAACATTTATCATGTCACGTTTATTTTCCTGATTATCACTGCTTTTTATTGCAATGCTCACCGCTCCGTTATCCGAATAATATGCAGCTGAATTTATTATAAGAGCCTCTGCCGGCGCTTTATATTTCTTATTGTCTTTATTTTCTTCTTTCCTTATCTTTTCTTCGGAATCTTTTTCTGCCATATATTCTTCTGTTATCTGTTTTATTTTATTCTGTCTGAAAGTTTCTATGACTTTATTATCTATAACATCATAATCTGCCGCATAAGATATAGGCGTCCCGTATTCGTAAACTCTCTTTGTAGTTCCATTTGCCTTAAAAAGATTATTATCGGAAAACTGTTTTGCAGCATAAGCCCTAAAACCTTCATCGTCCTGATAGACATTTGTCGTCAGATATGCTGCCGCCGCAATTATACCTGTACCTACCAATGCTGTCATAAAAATCAGAACCAGAAATGTTCGTCTTCTTTTTATCCTTACGCGCCGCTTCCTTCTTCTCCGTACTTCCTCAGGGTCATAGTTTATCGTTTTAGCTTCATCCTTTTTTTCTTCATCAGTTTCAGCTTCATCGCAACATTCCTCTGCATCCTCCTGCGTGTCAACAATATCCTCTTCCGATGTTCCTGTATCATCCGCCGCTTCATCTGCTGTTTCATCCGCTGTTTCTGAAATATCGTCTAAAACTTTTTCCTCTTCCTTTTCTGTCTCCGCTTCAGCTTTAAAATTTTCTCTCATCTCCATACTCCTGTTACAAATAAATACTAAAAATGATATTTTATCACAACGATTTTATTATAGCACAAATTAAGATAACTTTAGATAATTTTAGTATACATTTTAATAAATAAGTATTAGAATCTATCTTGTTAATAATCAATTAAGGAACGAGGTTAAAAATATGAAAAATTTTCTAAATGAATTCAAAGCTTTTGCCATGCGAGGAAATGTCCTTGATATGGCTGTCGGTATTATTGTAGGAGCAGCTTTTACAGCAATAGTAACTTCACTTGTCGATGATATACTCTCTCCTATTATAGGACTTTTAGTCAGGGTTAATTTCAGTGACCTGGCTGTTACCATTGCAGGCGTCGAATTAAAGTACGGCTCCTTTATCATGGCAATAATCAATTTCATAATAGTTGCCTTTGCGCTTTTTATTCTTATAAAAGCAATGAACAAAGCCATGACTTTCGGTAAAAAAAATCAGAATGAAGACCCCGCCACAAAGGAATGCCCTTACTGCAAAAGCGAAATTTCAATTGAAGCTACAAGATGTCCAAACTGTACATCACATCTTCTGGATGAAACGCCTTTAAAAGAAGCATCCGTTGAAGTTCAATAGAAAAGTAAAAATCCTGCAATAAATATTGCAGGATTTTTTTGGAGCGGATGATGGGAATCGAACCCACAATGCCAGCTTGGGAAGCTGGAGTTTTGCCACTAAACTACATCCGCAGATAATTTATAATCTAACTAATATTACTACATATTTGTATTTTTAACAAGCAGATTATCATATTTCATCAGTAACCCCTTTTCCGTAAATTTTTATCTGTTCCATCATATGACCTATATTGCCCTCTCCGGCGAACTTTTCAAGATTGAAAAAATCTTCATCCGCACAAATCCACTCAAGCGGATGTATTTCAGGTTTTAACTCCATATCTTCTGATAAAGTTCCTACATATATTTCAACCGTGCAGTTCTGATTGTAGTATGTAAAGTCCATCATATGATTTAATACTATATCCTCCCGGCTTATACCTGTCTCCTCATAAAGTTCGCGGTATGCTGCCGAAAAACCATCCTCGCCTTGCTCAATCTTTCCTCCCACTAAATTGTATAATCCTTCATAAGGGTCTTTAAGCCTTTTGCAAAACAATATTTTATCTTCATTTTCGTTATAAACAATTATGCAATTATATCCCTTCATGTATACCTCCTATCATAATATTTAACTTTGCTTATCAGTATAACATAAAACAAAAATAAATAATTAAAAATACCCTTGAAAAATTAATCAGCAATTAATTTCATCAAGGGCATCCTAACAAACTTCTATTTTAATATAATTTCCAAAAGCATCCGTAGATTCCTGCTATAACCAAACAGAAAAATGCAATTCCAAGCGTAATAGACATAATAAACTCCTTTCACATAATACACACTTAAATATTCATGTAAAACTAATATATAATATTTTACCGATAGCATGATAACAAAAATATATATATTAGTAACTAAGAAATTGGTATTAAATCATCCATTCAAGCTGAAATATACATGGACCTAAAGTACTACTGCCCTTAATTTTCAATATATAGCATACTCTGCTTTTTGTGTGAAATACAATATTATTTTTTATATACAAGTCTTATTATGACTTCACAGAGTTCTCTCATATCAACAGGTTTTGCCACATGAGCATTCATTCCTATATCAAGGGATTCCTGCACATCTTCTGAAAAAGCATTTGCAGTCATAGCTATAATAGGAATTGAAGCAGCATCTTCACGATTTAATGCCCTTATACTTTTCGTTGCCTCAAATCCATTCATTACAGGCATCTGTATGTCCATAAGTATAGCATCGTACGTTCCGGGCTTATTACTTTCAAATTCTTCGACAGCCTGCATACCATCAGTCTTAACTACATAGTCTCCGCCCTGCATCTGAATTAATTCGCATAATATCTCCGAGTTTATCATATTATCTTCCACAATCAAAAATTTGCATCCGTTAAGTACCATATCATCCATAGGATTTATAACAGGACTTGTACAATCAACATCAATTTCCGGTGTTACTTCGAACTCCAGCTCAACTTCAAATAATGTTCCTTTATTTATAGAACTTGTAACATTTATACTGCCGTCCATCAAGTCGACCAAGCCTTTGGTAATGCTTAATCCAAGTCCTGTCCCTTCTATATGACTTACATTTGCGCCCCTCGTAAAAGGTTCAAACAGATGCTGCTTAAACTCCTCCGTCATACCTATTCCCGTATCCTTTACGCTGAATTTATATCTGATCTTATTATTTTTACCAGAATTTGGAATTTCTTCAAGAACAAAAGTTATACATCCTCCCTTAGGAGTAAATTTAACAGCATTGCTCAAAAGGTTTATGAGAATTTGATTTATACGAAGCTCATCGCCGTAAAATGCTTTATGGTAAACACTATCTGCATATACTTTAAATTCCAATCCTGCATCCCTTGCCTGAGGAGATATTATAAAAACCAGATGTTCCACAAGTTCGGTAACAGAAATATACACATGCTTCAAAGTAATTTTGGAACTCTCGATTTTACTCATATCCAAAATATCATTTATTAAACTCAGCAAATGCTTCGATGAAATGGAAATTTTCTTGAGATACTCTTCAACTCTATCCCTGTCATTTATATAAGAAAGAGATAGTGTAGTCAAACCTATTATAGCATTCATCGGAGTTCTTATATCATGACTCATGGCAGACAAAAAATCACTTTTAGCCTGATTGGCTTTCTCCGCCTGCATCAGTGCCTCTTTCAATATATTCTTGGACTGTCGTTCAGCCATAAGGACGTCGGTAACATCAGCTCTGACAAGACAGATGGTTTTATGACTTTCGTCTCCCCACAAAACGTTTACCTGTTTATAGCGCAGTTCATCATCTCCCTTATACGGAAATACGAAATCATACCCGGAAGATGATTTTTCAAGACCATCAATCATTACATCAAGAGTAAACAGTTTAGCTATATCGTCCTTATTGTTTCCTGCGCAGAATTCCTCAGCAAACTTCGCAATTCTCTTCTCATAATCCAATATAATATATGGAGGAAAATTCTTTAATACTGTTCTCCTTGTATGCATTGTAAGCATTTCAGTATTCAAATCGATAAAACAGGCAAGCTCAAAGGTATATGCAATCATATTTAAAAGCCCCTGCGCCCCTGCTGTTCACGCACCGAATCGGTTATATCCGTACGAGCCATGCAAACTCTTCCCAATCGCAAATCAACAGCTGAAACCGTAAGATTTTTTGTAAGTATATCTCCATTTTCATTCTCGATTGAATAAGAAAAGGAAAAAGCCTCTTCCTCATCAAGTCTTTTCAGAATATAATCAGCTTTAAGTATGTTTTCAACATGTTCACGTTCTCTAGGTAAAATATGTTCCTTAAGCAGATAATCCTCATTGTAAAACTTATCATCTTCTCTTATATCGTTTACAATTTTTCCGCTTATGATGGCATATTGCTTTTTAAACAAATCCACATCGGCAACCATGTCATAACTTGTTATAGACAGTTTATGAAATATCCTTTCAGATATTATCTTCTCCGTAATATCCGTAACTGTCAAAATTCCTGTAATATCTCCTGTTCCCGGTGTCTCTACTAAATTAACTTTAAACTGGACATATCTTCCGTTAGGTTCACTTGGTATATTTATAAAGCATGACATATTAAGCTCAGTATCTCCACGTTCAAAAGCTTCTGTAGCAGAATCGTTAAGATACATACCTAAAAATTCCTCACGCTCCGCTTCATCTGCTATAAGACTGCTTATTCCTATGAAAAAATCATCCCTGAAATATCCGAAAGTGTCAAGCAGCTTAGAGTTTGTTTTATCCCTTATTTCCAAAATCCTGTTGCATGTAATATTGCAATGTCCCAAAATCAAAGTATTGCTGCTGGAAGTCAGATAATGCTGAAGTATCAAATCTTCATACTGTTTTCGAAGCTGCTGCTGTGCTTCCCTCTCTTCCGTAATATCATTGTAATCAACATAAACTCTCGCATCCTTACCTTCACTGAATATAACGGAAAACGTCGCTTTGACCCAGAAATATCCCTGCTCGCCTCTTCTAAGCCTGTATGTCATTTCATAACGCTGCTGGCCCTTTTCAATACATTCTTCCAAGTGCTTTCGCAAATAGCTGCGGTCATCCGGATGCACGCCGATTAAAGCATTGTCCTTATACATTTTCCAGACATCTTCAATCGACATGCCTACCATATCAGCAAATCCGTCCGAGAGAAATTCAGAAAGCATATTGCCGTTGCTGTCATGACGTACTACGGCGATACCTCCGGGAAGATGTTTAAGTACAGTTTGAAAGTATTTCTCCAGTTTTTCCTTTTCCTTTTGTACAGTTATATCTTCTGTTACATCTCTTACATACTTTATGTAAGCAGGTGTTCCGTTCCAATCGGTTTCCCAAAATCGCGTATTGTAAAATTTGCCTGTTTCCTCTACAGGCATCTGATGAATTTCACCATTGGGTTCGCAAGTTTTCAAAGTACAAAATTTACATGGTCTGTCCTTGTCATACAGAACTTTATAACATTTTTCACCTATATATTTAATATCTTTATTAAATATATTTTCAACATCGTTTATGTACAAAAGATTGTAATTTTCTTTATCTATCACATATATTTCATCAGCAGTTTCACCGGCTATACTTTGAAAAAGTCTGACTTCATCTGAGGCTCCCGTAAATACTAGAGAAAGCTTTTTGCTTCCCTCAGAATTTTCATATATGCTTCCATTTAAGTTGCACCATTTTGCTCCATCATTTTTATGCTGAATCCTAAGACACATATTCAAATCATCTTCATTATCAACCGTATTCTTTATTGCTGCATCTACACGCTGCTTATCGCCTTCATATACAAGACTAAGCTTGTCCCTGCTTATAATTTCATGAAGTTTTTCAGTTTCATACCCTGAAATATTATACGTATTGCCTGATATAAAATCCAATTCCAGACTATTCTCATTTAATAAAAATCCTATAATGCATCCCTTTACTGCATTTATAGCCTGCATACTCTCTTCATTTGAAAACTCCTCAGAAACAACTCCCGAGAATTTATGATTCATATACTTTCCTGATTCTTTCATATATCAAATACCTCTCTAAATTTGATATGTGCAAAAAAAAACGCTGAAGTAAACAATACTTCAGCGTTTACTGGTGCGGATAAAGGGATTCGAACCCCCATGAAGTTGCCCTCACACGGACCTGAACCGTGCGCGTCTGCCAATTCCGCCATATCCGCATAAGCCAATTTTAAAGGCGACTAGTTTATTATACTACTTTTTCAATTTATTGCAAGACTTTATTGAAACACATTATATATAATCTTCATTTTACTTATTCTTCCTGGAAATTCTCATTGCCTTCATAACGATCATAATCAAAAAACAACAGCTCTATGCTCCTATTGATTTATTAATCTCATATTGGCACAGTCCCAAATTTATTATTTCAAATCCGATTATCTGAAGCACCAAATAAAGAACCCTCGTATCTGTACTTGTATATTCGAGATATCTGTTTTTAAGTATATCGGACTTTTCTCCAAGTTTCCATGCCCAGTACCATCCATATATACCCAATGTCACGATATTAAGCAAAAATGATACTCCGCCTGATGTCTGATGGGGATGTTTTGACATCCTGTTCATTTCATTGGTAAGAACTATGAACCAGTATATGCCGTATATACCGAAAGTTATAAATGTAAAAACAATGCAAAGTACTATATTACGTCTCATAGTCCTATCCTTTCTGAACTTGCTGCTTGATTAACCGCGTAAAACAATATTTATATTCGGGCAAGACGTAAGCCGGGTTCTGTATCTGACAATCATCTATCTTGGCTTCCTGTTGCCAGAAAGCTCATGCGACCTACCTTACGGGCAGCGACGGGCAGCCGCTTTTTCTGCCCTGCTTGGTCTTGCTCCGGATGGGGTTTACACGGGAGATATGTTACCATATTTCCCTGTGAGCTCTTACCTCACAATTTCAACCTTACCACGGCATAATCCGTTTCGGCGGTGTGTTTCTGTTGCACTTTCCCTATAGTTACCTACGCCGGACGTTATCCGGCATCCTTGCCCTGCGGAGCCCGGACTTTCCTCATATATCCCAAAGATATACGCGATTGTCTGTCTTACCCAAAATATTATACTGACATTATCATTTCCGTATGCTGTCAATTATTTATAACATACAAATACCTTTTTGTAAAGAATCATCAAAGATAGGCTATTGATATTTGATTTTAAACCAATAAAGTGATATAATTTCATTCATACGTCAAAAATTGACAAATCATGTCATTATTATTCATTATTTAAGGAGGAAACACTATATGGAATGGGAAGCAATTAGTGTCGGTATACTTTCCATACTGCCGCCTGCGGTGGCTATTATACTGGCATTGATAACTAAGCAAGTTGTATTTTCACTGGTTCTCGGTATACTTTCAGGTACCACTATTTATGCTTTTTCTACAGGAACTGGTGTAGTCGGTATTTTTGATACAACTGCAACTCTTATGGCTGACAAGTTATCAGCAAACACAAGTATGATAATTTTTCTTTGTCTTCTTGGTATACTAGTCGCTTTGGTAAATCGTGCAGGAGGCTCCAGAGCTTACGGTGAATGGGCGGTAAAAAAACTTAAAAGCAAAAAAAGCTCATCAATTGCTACGGCCTTTTTAGGAATATTGATTTTCATAGACGACTATTTCAACTGTCTGACAGTTGGAACGGTTATGCGCCCTGTAACAGACAGATTTAACGTTTCAAGAGAAAAGCTTGCATACATTATAGATGCTACGGCTGCTCCTATATGTATTATAGCCCCTATATCCTCATGGGCTGCTTCTGTAATGTCATATTATCCTGAATCAACAGGAATGGGCGGAATGACAGCTTTCTTATCATCTATTCCTATGAATCTTTACGCTATACTTACCATAATAATGGTGTTTTACGTAGCCGCTAAGAAAAACGCAGACTATGGTCCTATGTTAAAGGCTGAACTTTTAGCTGAAAAAGGCGTTCAGGCAGGAAAAGCTGAGATAAGTCAGGAAGCTGAAGAATTTTTAAATCAGAATGCGGATTCAAAAGGTAAAATCTGCGACCTGGTTATACCTATCGCATTTCTCATCGTAGCTTCAATATTTTCAATGATTTACGTTGGCGGATATTGGAGTGAAGAAGGCTCCACACTATTTGACGCCTTTGGAAACACTGATGCCGGAAGCGCACTTGCTTTAGGTGCATTTATAACTCTGATTTTTTCATTTATATATTTCATGGCAAGAAGAGTTATCACATTTAATGATTTCTTTAAATGCATTAATCCGGGAGTTAACTCTATGGTGGCAGCATGTATAATACTTACGCTGGCATGGACCATAAGCGGTGTATGCCGTGATTTACTTTCAACAGGACCTTATGTCGCAGAGCTGGTTCAGTCATCAGGCGTTCCTGTAGGAATACTTCCTGCTCTTATATTTATCGTTGCATGCCTGCTGTCTTTCTCAACAGGTACTGCATGGGGAACATTCGGAATACTTATTCCTATTATAATCGCTATTTGTGAAGTTGCGGCGCCGGAACTTCTCATCACTACACTGTCTGCAACTCTTGCCGGTTCAGTATTCGGAGACCATACTTCTCCGATTTCGGATACTACTATTCTTGCCTCTACAGGTGCACAGTGCGACCATCTGAAACACGTTGGAACTCAGGTTCCTTACGCTCTTACAGTTGCCGTTTGCTGTCTCATAGGCTATATAGTTGCCGGCTTTACGGGAAGTCTCGGACTGCTCACAAGCACACTTATAACACTTCCTATATCAATAATATGTTTGATTGTTCTTCTCTTAATACTGCCAAAAATATTTGGAAAAAACAGATATGCGGAAGTCCAGAAGCAATAAAACAACAAAATAAAAGATGCCGATTGATTTCGGCATCTTTTTTAATATAAGAAAATAAAAATCTTCTTGATTTCCTCTCCCACCATTTTCTCTCATATCTGTATTTCTTTATTATAATAATATTATTTAATAAAAGGATCCAAATCCGTTTCCGATTCAATTACCTTTACGCTTCCGTCCAGTTCTTTATCCAGCTTCTCTTTCATATTCACGGCAAAACTCTTTTCCGTACCATAATGCCCCGCATCTATAATACATAAACCATCCGCCGCCGCTTCCTGCGCCTGATGATATTTCACATCACCGGTAATAAATAAATCACAGCCCATTTTCTTAGCCGCTTTAAAGAACTCTGCGCCTGAACCGCAGCAAACGCCTACATTTTTTATTTCATCATCCAGGCATCCGGAGACTCTTATCTGGCTCTGACGCAGTCCCAGTGAATCACAGACATTAAGCATCATATCCCGCAGAGACATTCCTTTTTTTAATTTTCCTATGCGCCCCAGATCTGCTTCTGTCGGTCTTTCTGTCATCTTTTCGGCATTCCCCACATCATCTCCATTGAGATTTTTTACGGAAGACAATCCTATGCATTTTGCCAGAAAATCATTATTTCCTCCTTTTACTTTATCAAAAGGCGTATGAGAAGAGTATACGGAAATTCCGTTTTCAATCAAATTCATTATAATACTTCCTGTATTATCGCAATCGCATATGTTTTTTACACCTGAAAAAATCAGGGGATGGTGAGTTATTATCATCTCACAATGCTTTGCTTTTACCTCCGATAACACACTCTTGTTTATCTCAAGACAAGTAAGAATGTTTTTCACCACTTTGCTTTCAAATCCTATTAAAAGACCGCTGTTATCCCATACTTCCTGAAGAGCTTTTGGAGCGATTTTTTCCACTGTATTCACAATATCAGAAACTTTCATGTAATTATCTTTCATTTTCACACCTCGCAAGCAATCTTTCCAAATATCTTATATTTTCGCATATTCTTTCCTCTGCTTTTATATCCCGCTCTTTAGACATCATAATATTCCTTATAATATCTTTTTCTTTTGCGATATTTCTCTCGAGAAATTCCCTCACCGGTCCTGAAGCATATAAAATCCACGGGGGAACTTTATACATTATCTCCTTTTGAACATTTCCAACTGGATTATAATCATCACAGCGAAGATTGTTTTTTTCATGGTCTTTCCTAAACTCAGGACTTATAACAGTAATTATTTCTGGAATATAATTTCCCTCTCTGACTAAATCTTCTCTCACAATCAAAAATCCGTTTTCCAAAAGCCATTTTCTAAGTACTCCCTGACCTATTCTGGGCTGAAGCACAAACTTTCTGAAAGAAGATGTAAGATTCATATCCGCCGACATTATATCAACCATAAGTTTGCCGCCCATTCCGGCTATAACCACAGTATCAACTTCGTATGCTTTAAGCACGGAAAGCCCGTCTCCCGCTCTGAATTCACAGCCACCGGCTTCACTTCCCAGATACCGCAAACAGTTATTCTTGGCTTTTTCCAGTGAAGGCATACTTATATCTGCCATGATAACTTTACTGCATTTGTTTTCCTGAATTAAATAAATAGGCAAAAAACCATGGTCGGTTCCTATATCGGCCATGGTTTTTGAATCTTTCACTATATCAGAGATTATCTTCAGTCTGTCACTTAATTTTATCATCTTACTAAAACCTCTTGAATGAAATAAATTCCTACTCTAAATAATCTTTAAGTTTTTTGCTTCTAGTAGGATGTCTCAGTTTTCTCAATGCTTTTGCTTCTATCTGCCTTATTCTCTCCCTCGTTACATCGAATTTCTTTCCTACCTCTTCAAGAGTTCTCGCTCTTCCGTCCTCAAGACCGAATCTGAGCTTAAGAACCTTTTGTTCTCTCTCCGTAAGGGTTCCAAGCACATCCACAAGCTGCTCTTTTAACATCGAAAAGGCCGCGGCTTCAGCAGGCGCCGGAGCATCTTCATCGGGTATGAAATCTCCCAGATGACTGTCTTCTTCTTCTCCAATAGGAGTCTCAAGGGATACTGGCTCCTGAGCAATTTTAAGAATTTCTCTGACCTTTTCCACCGATATACCCATTTCATCAGCGATTTCATCAGGGGTAGGTTCCCTGCCTTCTTCCTGAAGCAGCTGTCTTGAAACTCTGATAAGCTTATTTATCGTTTCAACCATATGCACAGGTATTCTTATGGTCCTCGCCTGGTCTGCAATGGACCTTGTTATAGCCTGACGTATCCACCATGTGGCATAAGTACTGAATTTATATCCTTTTGTCCAGTCGAATTTATCTACAGCCTTAATAAGCCCCAGATTCCCTTCCTGAATCAAATCAAGAAACAGCATTCCCCTGCCCACATATTTCTTGGCTATGCTTACTACAAGCCTTAAATTTGCTTCACAAAGCTTTTGTTTTGCATATTCATCACCGGCTTCCATACGCTTAGCCAAATCTATCTCTTCCTGAGCATTGAGAAGAGGCACCTTTCCGATTTCCTTAAGATACATTCTCACCGGGTCATCAACTGCAATATTCTTGGAAATCGTAGCTTCCAAATCTATTTCTTTGGCTTCAGGATTTTTTGCAATCACAGCTTCTACTTCAGGGTCGTCAACATCTTCATCATCTATTTCCAAAAGCTCTATATCGTCAGGTTCGCTTTCCAAAACAACCTCTATGCCTTTACCTATAAGGAACTCATATATTTCATCCATCTGATCCTTATCTAAATCTATGTCTCCCAGTCTGTCGGATATTTCAGTATAGGTAAGCACTTTCTTGCCCTTGCCCGCAACCTTGTCAGTAAGGTCTTTTATAACCTGTTTCTTAACGTCCTCGTCAAGTATACTGCTTCCGTTATCTACATTTTCTGTCATTTTTATTTCTTCCTTCTTTTCCATAATTATCCTGATGCCCCTTTCTATTCCTTTAATTCTTTCTGTATCTCTATAAGCTGCTGTGTTAATGAAATTATATTATCCCTGTTGTCATCTTCATCTGCCATTGAAAGTTTTGTTATTATTTCATCCTCCTGCGCTTTCAAAAATTCTTTCTTTATTAAACTTATACAATCATTGAACATAATATCTTCCCTGCCGTTTGGGATTATTTTATCATCAATCATTTCCAGACATTCAGCTGAATTCTCATCTAAAAAATCCTTAAGTCTGTTTATATCAAGAGGTCTCTTTCCATCATCCACCTTTAAAACAGAACTGTATATAATCCTCCCGGGTTCGCTTTTAAAAGCAATATCCTTTATGGACTCCGGCAGTTTCGTAAACCGCTCATCTATAAGCATCAATTTTATCAAATCCTGCTCTACGAGAGGCATTGCATTTTCATACGGATCTTTCTCTTCTTCCTTTTTCTCATAAATCCCGGGAGTCTGCTTCTGACTATTATTGCCTGAATATTCAAATCTTATAGCACCCTCTGAAATTCCTGTCTGCTCTGCAAGTTTCTTAATGTAAATATCAGCTTCCACAGGTTTCATCGCCTTTAAAACCGACACCGCTTCACTTATAAAATCCACTCTTTGCTGTTGATCGTCTATATCATATTTGCTTCTTATCGCATCTATTTTAAAATCACCGTAAGGTACTGCATTTTCCACCAAATCTAAAAATGATTTTCTGCCGTTTTTCTTTACGAATTCATCCGGGTCTTTACCGTCTGTCACTTTCAATACCTTTGCCCTGCAGCCTTCTTTGTACAGCACATCCAGTCCTCTGAATGCCGCGTTTTGTCCCGCGCTGTCCGCATCATATGAAAGTATGACATTTTTTGTATATCTTTTTATAAGTCTTGCCTGATTCTCCGTTAAAGCAGTTCCCAAAGATGCGGAAACATTTCTTATTCCAAACTGGTATAAAGCTACCGCATCCATATATCCTTCTACAAGAATTATGGAATCTTCACGGCTAACGTCGGCTCTAGTCAAATTAAGTCCGTACAGGTTATTTTTCTTCTGAAATACATTGGACTCCTGAGAATTTAGATATTTAGGCTCGCCCTGTCCTATTATGCGTCCTCCAAATCCTATTACCTTTCCTGCGGTATTCATTATCGGAAACATTACTCTGTCTCTGAATTTATCAAAATACCTGCCCTTGGAATTTGATATGAGACCTAAATCCATTAATTTATTATCTGAGATTCCCTGTCCTTTTAAAAATTCATAAAGGCTTGTCCAGCTGTCATCAGCATATCCTATGCCGAACTTATTTAAAATTTCTTCGGATATTCCCCTCTTTTTCATATATGTATATCCGGGGTTTGACTTTTGTCTCATTGCCTTGAAAAAAAATCTGGCGGCCTGTCTGTTTATCTCATAGTATTCATCCTTATCCTTGCTGCTTTTAAAAGCACCTTCGAGATTAATACCATATTCTTTTGCCAGCATTTCCACGGCTCCTCTAAAATCAAGGCTGTAATATCTTTCTACAAAATTAATCAAATCACCGCTTGCGCCGCATCCAAAACATGTATATATCTGTTTTGTCTCAGATACAACAAAAGAAGGTGTTTTTTCATTGTGAAACGGACATACTCCTTTGTAATTGCTCCCTGCTTTTTTTAAAGGAACAACTCTGCCTACAACATCTACAATGTTACACCTACTTTTTATTTCATCAACTATATTAATCTGACCGTTAATGCTCACTTTTGCCCCTCTATATCTACTACTTACTTATAATATACGACAAAAGTTATCCATTTCCTTTTTTTATTGCCTGTAAAAACAAAATTTTTTATATCAATCCTTTTTCATAAAGTTCATCGAACATATTTACAGCATATCGATCCGTCATTCCGGCTATGTGATCTTTTACCAGTTCTTCAAGTTCGAATTCATCTCTCATATTGTAAAGTTCTTTTGGGAGCTTATCAGGATTTTTAACATAATAATCAAAAAGTGAAGTTATGACGGTTTCCACTTTGTTTAAATCTTCAGCTTTCTTCACAGCCCTATTGGTATAAACATTTTTAAACATATAGCTTCTGAGTTCATTCATCGCACTGGATTTTTCTTCACTCAGTTTAGCTGACGGTTTGTCATAACTGTTTAAAATCATATCCTTTACAAGAGTATCTATTCTCTTCTTATGAGTATCCCCCAAAACTTCTATACATTCCTTGGGAAGATTGGAAGGAACTATTATTCCGCTCCTTAAGGCATCATCTATATCGTGATTTATATATGCGATTCTGTCGCTCACTTTAACAATCTGGCCTTCCGGCGTAATCGGAATTCCTTTTCCCGTATGATTCAGTATTCCATCTCTGACTTCGTATGTAAGATTCATCCCTCTTCTCATGCTGCTGCCTGATTCGAGCAGGTCCACGACCCTGAGACTCTGTACATTATGTTTAAACCCTTTTGAATAAATTTTGTCAAGTACCGCTTCACCGCTGTGGCCAAAAGGAGTATGACCTAAATCGTGTCCCATGGCTATAGCCTCAGCCAAATCTTCATTAAGTCCTGTGCCTCTTGCTATTGTTCTTGCTATTTGAGACACTTCTATAGTATGTGTAAGTCTCGTTCTGAAATGGTCTCCCTCCGGAGAAATAAAAACCTGAGTCTTATGCATAAGACGTCTGAATGCCTTGGAATGTATTATCCTGTCTCTGTCTCTTTGAAAATCCGTTCTGATACTGCATTTTTCCTCATCTATATGCCTGCCCCTGCTTTCCGCCGATTTTGTAGCATAAGATGATAATATTTCAAATTCTCTTTTCTCTAAATCTTCTCTTACAATCATAAAATCCAAGCCTCCGTATATATTTATAATACATATAAGATTTTATATTGTAAAGTTGTTTCTCTTTGCAACCTCATCTCCAAAGCCCGGACTCACTCTGTTTAAAATATCCATAACACCTCTTTGAAGACGGTCATCCAGAAATACAATGTCTTCTGCAATCGCATCAATTAAATCCTTTCGTTCATCTTCTTTAAGCGAATTGTAAAAATTTCCTGCCTGAATCATTTCTTTCACAAATAAGCACCCCTTTCAATCCCTCCGATTTTATGGGCATAATCCATCACTTTTGAAAACTCATCCTCGCACAAGCTTATACCCGGAATAATATTCCCAGGCGCAAAACAATCCGAATCCCCGCTTTCTCCATGCTCTTTTATCACATCGGTGAGTTTAAGAATTCCCACCTTTACAGGCGGATTGATATTATCATTCCAGCATACCGTCCTTTTAAGATAATTAGGATGAGAAATAAATTTATAATCAACTATCTGCGCAAACAATTCAAAAGACGGGAAATCACCCTCTTCCATATTTCGCTTTAATGTGTCAGATGCTATATCCGGGTCAAATCCCGCCATAAATTCAGCAAATACTCTGTCCATCGGACGTTTTTTGTCGGCAATCTCATCTATCTTCTTATTTTGCGCAGGTTTCCATTTATACCTTACCAGGAATTTTTTCCCTTTTTCGTTTTCCCATACATATGTATTTACCGAATACCATTTAATATCCGTATAGGATTCAACAAGCCCTCTTGATGAAAACAATCTGACAATGCAATTTACCGATTCAGGATTTTCTATAAGAAAGCTCCATAGATTCTTGGAATTTATCCCATCAAAAGGATAATCTTTCGAAAATGCGCCCATAAGTTTAAAAAACTTTTCCTCATCATTGATAAAATACACAGGAAGACTTTGACATATCAAATCATATTTGCTCTCTTCAGTACAAAATCTTACGGAAAAACCTTTTATATTTCTCACTGTATCAGAAGTTCCTCTTTCTCCAAACATAGACGAAAACCTGACCTTTACAGGAAAAATTTCATCTGCGCTTTGAAATATCTCAGCCTTTGTGTAATCCCTGAAAGTCATATACGGTTTAAAGAAACCCTTTGCTCCAATACCTTTCTTATACATTAGTCTGGGTCTTGGAACCTGCCGCATTATCTTATTCAGTTGTTCTAAAAACAAAAAATCTGCCATCTACACCACCTCACAGTAATATATGCGACAGATTTATTTTTTGATATTAAATACCTGTATGTCCGAATCCTCCGCTGCCTCTTTCTGTATCGGAAAGTTTCTCAGCTGCTTTGAATTCAACTTTTTCATATCTTGCAGCAACCATCTGAGCTATACGTTCTCCGTTATTTACAGTAAAGGGCTCGCTGCCCCAGTTTATTAAAGCGACTTTTATTTCACCGCGGTAATCGCTGTCAATAGTACCTACACCGTTTGTAAGACCGATTCCGTATTTTACCGCAAGTCCGCTTCTTGCCCTTATCTGAACTTCAAATCCCTTTGGAATTTCCATAAAAAGCCCCGTAGGTATCAATGCTCTGCCGCCGGGCTTAAGTTCAACCGGTTCATCTAAATAAGCTCTTATATCCATCCCGGCAGAACCATCTGTCTCATAAGAAGGGAAATTGCCCGACAATGATTTTATTTTAATTTCCATTTTTAACCAGCCTTTCCAAATCTATATCCTTTCCTGTTACCGCTGCGCCGCAGTATGCAGAATAATCTCCTATAATTGACGCAGCTTCAAGGATATCATCCTGCGTAACCTTATCAAATGAACTCAATACTTCCTGCTCCGTATAGACTTTGTCCAGCAGCAGCTTGTTCTTTCCTATGGAGAACATTCTGCTGTTCACGTTTTCCAGTCCGAATATATATGAACTTTTCACCTGCTCTTTTGCCATAGCAAGTTCTTCCTTTGTAACGCCTTTTTCCCTAAGCTGCCTGAGCTCATAATTGATTGCTTCCAGAGCTTCCTTCGCCTTATCATTGGAAACCCCTGCATATATGCTGAAAAATCCCCAATAACTTGAAAATATATTCATGGAACAAACGGAATATGCAAGACCTCTTTCTTCCCTTATATTCTGAAAAAGTCTGGAGCTCATGCTTCCTCCGAATATGCTGTTCATAAGCACAAACGCATAATATTTATCATCTTTTAAGGAAACCCCCGGGGTTGCCAGACATATGTGGGTCTGCTCTATATCCCTTATCTTCACATTGAAATTCTGCTTATAGGAATTGAGCTGTATTTCTTCCGAAACTTTTTTTTCTTTTAACAGCAGCAGTTTGTCTTCAAACATATCAAGAATATGTTCTTCATCAAAATTGCCGGCAACTGCGATAACTATGCTGTCTCTTGTATAGTTATCGGAAAAATATGATACCATCTTGTCCCTGTTTATTCCCTCAAGACTCTCAGGTGTTCCCAAAATACTTCTGCCGAGGGGATTTCCGCTTGCTACGAGTTCCGAAATGGTATCATAGACATCGTCATCAGGAGTATCCTTTACCATCTTTATTTCTTCACATATAACCTGTCGTTCTTTGTCCATATCATCAGAGTCGAATTTTGAACCGGTAATCATATCCAGAAGTATTTCCGCTCCCTTATATATATTTGATGATAAAGTCTTTATATAATAGCAGGTCGCTTCCTTTCCTGTAAAAGCATTGAAAATTCCTCCGATTTTATCAACGTCCTCTGCAATTTCCTTTGCAGTTCTTTTTTCAGTGCCTTTGAACATCATATGCTCTATATAATGTGAAACTCCTGATATATCATCTTTCTCGTCGGCAGCTCCTGTTCTCACCCAGATTCCCAGCGCAGCCGACTGAACGTAATCCGTCTTTTCCATAATAACGGTAGTTCCGCAGTTTAGTTTCTTTATTTTTACCATAATATCATGCCTTTCTATAAAATCACAGTAATGTATTGTAACATAAATTCACAAATTTTCATATACTGCCAATGAAACAATTCAGTATAACTTCATAATCATATGATTTACTTTAAGGAGGTAAAAGATGAACTGTTTTTGTACATCACAAAACAATACCAATGACAATTGCTGCAGCGCCAACAATCTCTGCTGTTTCAGCGGGAATTTAGATGACGTTACTGCAACACCGATTTACGTGCAGAGTGTCTACGATGCTGTTAGATTTCATCTCAAAGGAATGAAAACCGTCCAGGGACTGAGATTTACACCTGCTATTCCTTGCGGATGCACTATCAGCAGAGTTACTGATATCAGGTGCAAAAAAGTTTTCGATCCAAATCAGATAAACGATTGCGATAATCTTACTTTAGACATGGAAACAGGTATTTCCGGAGCTTCATTCGTCAACGATTCAAAAGGTATCATTGAAACTGTAGGTCCTGATGGAATACCATCGGAAAAGATAATATTCGCAGATACAAGCAACTGTGACGATAACGGATGCGGAACACCTATATTCGGTACTCAGAATGTAAGGATGTGGGGAAATATCGTCGTATATCTTGACCTCTGCATATGCGACAGCTGCGGAAGAGAAAGCAATATGACTGTATGCGCAGAAGTAAACATTGCTAAACCTAATCACCCGCTTGTACTTACCAACTTTTTCGAACTGTGCATGCCAAGCACAAGCAACTCAGCATTCTTCCCTAGAATGACAGAACTCTCCAATACAGGCTTTACATGCAGGCTTGCTACTAACAACTGCTCAAGAGATTTATGTGTAAATCCTAACGGAGATATTACAGCTAATCTGATAATCGGAATCTGCGTAACCATGGAAAAGAAAATTACCGTACCGGTACAGATTTGCGTACTGTCAACAGGATTTGCCGAAGCTCCTCTTCAGGATAACAATCCGAGCATAGTGAACTGTCCCGGTCTATTTCCTGACAGAAATGATGGAAGCGGTGAAACCGATAGCTGCGGATGCGCTCCAAACCCTTGCAATCCAATCTCAAGCTGCGATCCATGCGCTGTACAACAAGTTGACGATTGCGGCTGCGGGTGCAGTGATTACCCACCGACACCGTACAGATAAATGCTGCTCAAATAGATGCAGATAATTAAATTATTCTCTAAACTTGCATCAAATAAGCCCTGCAAAACTTACATAGCTTGCAGGGCCTTATTTGTAATTTATAGAGTCTATATCAACTTTTCAATTTTACATCGCTCGCCTTTCCAGCCGCAGTTTATCTGCTATTATAGCGATAAATTCCGAATTGGTCGGTTTGCCTTTGTCGTTTTGAACTGTGTATCCAAACAGGGAATTTATAGTTTCAAGCTTTCCTCTGTTCCATGCAACTTCTATTGCATGTCTGATTGCACGTTCTACTCTGCTTGGAGTAGTATTGTTTGCCTGTGCTATGGCAGGATAAAGCTCCTTTGTCACCGCTCCCAAAAGTTCTATATCGTTTACTACCATAGTTATAGCGTCTCTGAGATAATGATATCCCTTTATGTGCGCCGGAACACCAATCTCATGAATTATATTGGTTATTTCAATTTCAAGAGATTTTCCTTCTTCGTCGCTTTTGTTTGTAACTATAGCTCTTGCGTACTGCATCTTATTTGAATTGTCTTCCACACCTGCAAGCTGATTAACCCGTTTCATGAGTATGTCAAGATTAAACGGCTTTACTATGTAATACTCTGCTCCCAATCCGATAGCTTTCTGCGTTATCTGCTCCTGACCTACTGCTGATAATACGATAGTCCTCGGATATACATCCATATCAAGACTGTCAATCATCTCCAAAACCCCTAATCCGTCAAGATGCGGCAACCATATCCAGTATCAAAATTTCCGGCTGAGTTTTTTCAATACACTCTATGGTCTTTAAACCATCGTGGCAGACAAATACAATGTCAATGCTTTCCTTTTCAGAAAAATAATCTTTCAGGATATCGCAGACCTCTTTGTTATCATCTGCGATTCCAAGTTTTATCTTCTTCATAATTCTCCCCCTGTTATTTCTTGCTATATTAAGTTTAATACTTATACAACAATTTTCCAATAACTGGTTATACACAATTTAATATATCATTCGACAAATTACGACCTTGATATAAATTTTAACACAATAAAGCACTCTTTTGCATATATATTGTAAATTATTAAGAAAATTTATTATTTTTTAATAACTGTTGACTGATAGACATGTGTCTGTTATAATTCATATATCGAAAATAATTGATAAATCGAATATTTCCGAAAACTATATTGGATGAAAGGATGCGCATTATGAACAAAAAAGATGATTTACGAATACGAAAAACTAAATTATCTATAAAAAATGCGCTTTACGCTCTTCTGAAAGAGAAACCCTTTGAAGAAATTTCAGTAATAGATATTACAAAAAAAGCTATGATTAACAGAAGCACTTTCTATCTTCACTACAAAGATAAGGAAAGTCTTATTCAATCTCTCTCCGAAGAAATGTTTGAAGAAATTGAAGTATATTCATCCCTTATTACAAAAGAAAATCTGGATAGATCAAAAAAATATCATACGCCATTTCCTCATATTGTACCTATCCTGACATACATAAAGGAAAATCCGGATTTTTTCAAACTTATAATATTAAGCAGCTATAAGCATACGTTTTATCTGAATTTAGCAAATAGACTTTCAGAAAAAGCTATTCCCCTTTTTTCAGAAATAAAACCGGATAAACTTGTATTAAATTATGGTCCCAGCATACTTATAAATGTCATAAGCTGTATATTAACAAAATGGATAAAAAACGATATGAAAGAATCGCCGGAAGAAATAGCAAAGCTTATTACAAAAATTGTATTGGCCGTTATCACAGTTGATTATAAATGACCGTTATTCCACTAATATCAATCGAATGGAGGATTATTATGGAAAGCACGAAATTATTACAGTACGAATGTGAACAGACGGGTGATTTGATTGATGAACATGAAGTCTATATCAACGGAACAATCACCAAACAGTTTATTTACAAATTTGCCGGAGACTTTTACATCTTGGTAAAAGTAGACAGTGAAACTGCACTTTTCAGCAGACTTGACTGGCTTTCAAATAAATAAAAACTAAGCGGCTAAACGACATGTGTTTTTCTCATTAAATAAACCCCGGTGTATCACCTTGCACCGGGGTTTATATTTATTGTTCAACAGAATCAGATTCTTCCAGCATCCATTCGATAAATATGCCGTATCCACGCTGAGGGTCATTGACAAACACGTGAGTTACAGCTCCCACTATTCTGTCATTTTGTATTATAGGACTTCCGCTCATTCCCTGAACGATTCCTCCGCTCTCTTCCAGCAGCTCTTCATCGGTTACTTTTATAACCATGCTTTTATCTGCCTGAGAAGTCTGTTTTTCGACTTTTTCTATTTCTATTTCAAATTTTCTTATCTCATTATTTGAAAGTGTGGAAAGTATATATGCCTTGCCTTTTTCCACCTGTTCTTTCGTACCTACGGCTATAGGTTTAGAATAAACAGGATTTTCTATGGGGTGATATGCTACTCCGAATACCCCGAAATTGCTGTTTCTCTCCAGACTTCCCAAAGGGTCGCTGGCATGATAGAATATACCTCTTATCTCACCGGGTTTTCCATTTTTTCCTTCTTTTACTTCCTGAACCTGAGATTCTAATAAAAGTCCTGACTCAACAGGAAGTATCGAACTTGTTTCTGCATCCACTATTCCATGGCCCAGCGCCCCGAAAGTAGAATTTGAAGGATCATAATAAGTAAGGGTTCCTATTCCTGCGGTCTTATCCTTTACCCATATCCCCAGCTTATAAAGGCCATCGGTTTTTGAAACTACAGGATTTATATTTACGCTTATTATTTCATTGTTTCTTTTTACCTTAAGTTTCACTACCCCTTTTATTTTATTTACAATAGACTGCACCTCGTCAGCCCTATAGACTTCCTTTCCGTCTATCTCCAAAATAGTATCGCCTATCTGAAGACCTCCTAAAAGTCCGGGATTTATTTTCTCTCCATCATCGCTCTCTATTTCTTCAAGTCCCACTACAAGCACACCTCTGACATCCATTTTCACTCCTACTGACTGACCTCCCGGCACCAGGACTTTTTCAGCCACAACAGGTGCGTTAGCTTCGCTGTCAGCCTGTGGAAATATCTGTCCAATAACTGCAATAGAAAGTAAAAGTCCGCATAAAACCAACGCACCTTTTTTCATAAATCCCTTCATCTACAGCCTCCTAGCTATCAAAATTTTCGAGAAACTCTCCCAGTTCCTCCTCTGTGTCCATATATACTCCGTCAACGAACATCTGCTGGTCGCTTTCGGACAGAAGGTCAAAAGGTATGGATGTTATAAGATAAAGTTCTTTTTTATCATCTTGACATTCAAACACCTTTACTACGCCATCGACCTCTTTTATTAAATATGAATCAGGCTGTTTTTGTGTGTCTGTCCCGGCTTTATCATCTTTCTCTTTATTGTCTTTTTCTGAATTGCTCTCGGAATTATCCTCTTTAATATCTTTTGATTCTTCTACTTTAACCTTTTTTGTAACTTCCTCTGAACCGTCTTCATCTACCACCGTTTTGTAATTAAGCCATATTCCGAATGTAAGGATACTCACGCCTAAAGCTGCGAATATTACCCTGTTTCTCAGTTTTTTTCTTCTTGTATCTCTAAACATATATTTCACCTCATATGTATTGTTCTCAAAACTTTCTTGTTTATACATATAAGATACAATAAAACCGGTGTATCGTTTGTAATCACCGGTTTTATACGAATTTTTTATGATTTTGACAAAATATCGTCTATAATTCTAAGCTTTATATCTTCCATTCTTTCAAAGTCCATATTAGGAATATAATAGCTTTCAAGCTGATCATGATATTCTTTGGCCTTTTTAAGAAGCTGCAAAGCCTTATCTATATTTTTTTCACTTTCATTTAACATATCTTCCCATATAGCTGTAATTTGAGGATTTTTTTCTTTTTCAAAATCAGCATCAATTATCATAACCTTTTTATTCAAATCTATAGAGTTTATTCTGTGATATGAATTACAGCATATAACTGCAAAACCTCCCTCAGGAACAACTATATGTTCCAGCTTTTTCTCCGGGCTCATAGGACAGTAATACTTTTCTATATCAAGACCTGCATCAGTCAGCCTTTCCGCGGCAGGTTCAAGAAGTTTTTCAGTTCTGAATCCAACAGGTACATTTATCAATATCAGTTTATCAATACTTTCCGCTATGGATGAAAGTCCGCTTTTTACTCCTCCCGGAGTTACGGCTCCTGCAAAGAATTTTACGGATTTTCCAGGCATAGGCTCCACTCCCATAGCGCTTTCCCTGCTCATCTTTGACTCTGCGCGCCTCAAAACCAACAGACTGTTGAGTTTCATATTCAGCATTTTTTTAATATCGTAAAATTTTTCTTCTGTTATTATCTTATCCATTAATTCTGCCATAAACTCATACTGTTTTCCTGCTATACCTAAATACCCATATGTAAGTTTAAAAGTTTCTGCGATTTTTTCATTGCATTCAATAATTTTTTTCCTGTTTTTTCTTATATTTTCTTCATTCCAAAGTTCACCAAGATTTACTATTTCATCAACGGCTCCCGGATTTTTCGGGTCTACTATATGAGGAGATGTGGCGTCCATAAGAGCTATAGCCCTTTTCTTAAGCAATACGCCATCAAGCGAATCGGGGTCGGATGAACACCAGAAAAAATCCACATCCTCTCCCTTTTCCAAAAAATAGTTTCCTATGCTTTTTAAAAGTGTAGATTTCCCTGTTCCGGGACCTCCTTTTAAGCAAAATATTTTTTCTGCTTTTCTTTGTTCTAAAATATAGTTATAATATGAATAGAAACCAACCGGGGTATTTCCTCCCGGATATATATTTCTCGTTTGACCTTTCATAATAACCTCCTTTTGTAATTATAATATGCACCAACAGGTTCAGGTTGTTCATATGGCTGGTCTCTATTTTTAAAACTATTGATATATTTACTTTTTAAGGAGTCCTGAAATGAAAAATAACTCGAAAAAGAAAATCAATCCTGTTTCTGTAATACTATATATAATTTCCGCAGCATTTTTTATTTACGGTGTATACATGGTAATCTACTCTGTAAATTACGTTCAATCCTACGGAGGAGATTCAGTTACCACAGAAAATGCCCTGCAATATATAGTAACTTCCGTAATGGCATATTTCGGATTCTGCGGCGTATTCTTTACGGGAGCTTATATTATTCAGGAACTTACGAATATAAAGCCAGCTCTGTCAACCGATAATAATACACCTATTCCTGAGATGAAAGAAATTATCATAGAAAAACCGCAAACTCAGGATACAAAAGAAAAAATCACCGAAAAAGAAAACATTTCCGAGAAAAATCACATGACTGCAGAAGAAAACATTACAGACGAACAGGAAAAAATAATTGAAACTCCCTCTGACACTTTAAATAATAACAATCAGATGCAGGAAGAGAGCAACTCTGTCAATAATACATCAGGAGAAAAAATTTCCAGTTCAATGATAAAAAATATATTCGAAGATAAAAAGTAATCATAATAGAATGTTAATCGGCAGCCCATTTGAGATACCCGGCCACATAGCTATAACGTTATAAGCAAAAAACGAAATATCTAAAATCCCCGTATATTATGTACTTTTGAATAAAATACCATTGATATGGCTCGTCAAAAATACATAAATAACCAAAAGATCTGTATATCAGTATAATTTGGATAAAAAAACATTGTTATTTTGCATTTATTTCCATTTTTTTGACCAAAAAAGTCTTTTTATAAAATGATTTGGATAATACAGCACATCCGCTCAGCTCAGATCAGTTTTTTTTATCCAAAACATGTATCCACGCCCTACTTTTGGATAATTTGCAGAAATCATTTTTAATACAAAATATAAAAAAAGTGTGCAAGA
>CABUXV010000024.1 GCA_902495595.1 uncultured Eubacterium sp.
ATGGAACCTATTAGATGTACAGACGTACAGATACCGCCAAAAGAATATTACAGGAGACTCAGGAGTATATGCGATAATTACGGTATTGCACTCATATTCGACGAGATTCCTACTGCATTCGGCAGAACAGGCAAGATGTTCGCCTTTCAGAATTACGATATCGAGCCGGATATTCTGGTCGTAGGCAAAGGTCTCGGAGGAAGCCTCTATCCTATATCGGCAGTGATAGCCAAAGCTGAATTTGATGTATGTCAGGATATATCGCTTGGCCATTATACCCACGAGAAAAGTCCTTTGGGAAGCGCGGTCGGTTTTGCGCTTATAGAATACATCGAAAAGGCGGATATTTTAAGTCATGTAGAAAAACTCAACGCTCTTATGAGGAGGCGTACAGATGAGATGAAGAAGAAGTTACCTGCAATAGGGGATGTGCGTCTCATAGGAGCGTTGCTTGGAATAGAGCTTGTACGCGATAAAAAAACAAAAGAAAAAGCAGTGGACGAAGCGGAAAAGATACTTTATTACTGCCTGGAAAACGGATTGAGTTTTAAGATTTCTCAGGGAAATGTACTGACTTTGGCGCCTCCGCTCATAATAACGGAGGAAGAACTTGAAAGAGCTCTGGATATAGTTGAATCGGCAATCTGTAAATACTGCATGTAAAAGTCCTATCTTCTTTTTATAAAATAATGTAAGGCAAAATTCCGCCGGATAAGCTTCGGCGGAATTTTGTTGTTTGTCTGGAAGATGACATATATATGTGGTACAATGCGTATGTAAATAAGGTATATTGGAGAATAATTTATTTATGATAAGAGGTAAGAGATGAAAGCATTAAAAGTAATTGCTGCCATTATAATATCCGTACTGCTGCTGGCAGGAGAAAGCGCGGTAATGGGAATGTTTTCTGTGGACAGGGCTGTATCGGAAAAGACTATAAACGATACCATAAAAGAAACAGGAATAGTTGATGAACTGGTAGATGAAGTCCTTGCACAGAGTACGGTAAATATGGGAGGCAAATATGGCGAGGCTGTGAAAGAGGCCATGAGAACCGATTCCATGAGAAGCTTTTTCTCGGCATATATGACGTCTGTTTTAAGAAGCAGCGTATACGGTAATCAATATGAGGAAATCGGTGAGGATGATTTAACGAAAGCTTTTTCTTCAGCTATGGATGAAGTTGGAGATTCGGGAAAGGTAAATTTATCTTCAACGGAAGAAGAACTTATAAGGCAGGCAATGATGAAGGAGATTCCGGATCTTACGGATGATCTGAATAAACTGATTGCTCAGTATGATACCACAAACAGCGGTTTGGCTCAGGATATGGCGTCTTCCGGTGATGTTCAGAAGCTGATGATGGGAACGGGAATAAGGATAATTGCGCTTATAATAAGCTTGGGTCTGTGTGCAGCATTGATAGGATTGTTCTGGAGAAGCAGAGCGGGATTCATATGGTGCGCAGTTGTTACTGCAATAGTATCGGTAATATTCCTTGCTCTTACCAATATAGGCGGAGAAAGTGTCGCAGGCCTTTACTCTGCATCGGCTTCGGAGCAGTTTGTGCTGGTACTGCTTTCCCACGGATTTAAAAGCAGCGCTGTGGCAGGATTTATCGCTGCACTGATATTTGCCGTTGTTTATGTAATACTGAGGCTGACAAACAGAAACAGGAGGAGAGAAATATGAAAAAGATATTGAGATTGCAGAGCGCCCTTTTAAAGGAAATAGATAAGTATGAAAAACTGGTTCCCAAAAGGTCGCATTTTATAGACTGGGAGAGAGTTCATATAACAAGCTGCGCTAAAATAGGATATATGCTTGCGGAACAGAGAGGTGTGGATCCTATTCTTGCTGCGGCAGCGTGCGCTGTTCACGATTACGGAAGAATAATAACGGGAAAGCAGGAGGGTCATGCTGAAGCAGGATATGAACCGGTTCAGGAATTTTTAAGAGGCACGGAGCTATTTGATGAAGATGAGATACAGCAGATAGCCGTAGCTGTTAAAAATCACAGCAAAAAAGGTGAAGTAGGCTCTCCTCTTGAGGAAATCGTAAAGGATGCAGATGTACTTGATTTTTATCAGTACGGTTACGATGTGGCAAGAAAGGAACAGCAGGACAGACTTGAAACGCTGCTTGGCCATAAGGTTTCGGGACTTAAATTTTCCGAATAGAGGAAAACACACAGTTTGAAAATATTAGCTACACGGAAAACACACAATTCCGGTAGATAATAAGATGAAATAATTTTTTATAAGCGAGGTATTTTAATGAGTACAGGAAAAGATTCGGCGAAAGTCAAAATGTCAAAGCTGGTATTGTTGTTTTACATTTTTGCTGCTTTGATGGGAGTTATGTTTATTTACATGTTCATAGCAGGTGTAATGTATATCAATAATTATACGGCGTCCTACGGCATGAGTTTTACAGATATGTGGGCGGATGCAGTACAGTATATACTGAGCAGTTCTGTTAGCTACCTTGTATTTGCTCTGGTACTTTTAGGTATAGGAAAAGTGCTCGATACGGTGCAGAGAGGAATAATGGCAAAGGCTGATGAAAGCATACAGTTAAAGGAAGAGCTGATAATCGAAAACAAGGACAGTGAAAGTGTCCGCCAGGCAGTAGAAGAAGCGGAAAAGATTGTCGAAGAAGTCATGGAAGCTGAAGCAGATGCAGAAGAGGCTGAAAAGGAAACTGAACAGACAGAGAATTCCGGTGAAGATTCATCAGATGAAGATGAAGAACAGACTGAAGAAGCCGGCGAAGATGAAAATGATAAAAAGGAAAGCAAATAAAAATCTATGAAAGTGATTGAATAGAATTTTTAAAAAAAGAAAAAATAACAGCAGACATAGCTTTTGACGTCTGCTGTTTTTCTTTTTTAGTGGGATGATGGAACGATTTCCATCCAGTATCCATCGGGGTCGCTGATAAAATATATCCCCATATCGGGATTTTCAAAACAGATACAGCCCATGGATTTGTGATGCTTGTAGGCAGCATCGTAATCGTCGACTTTAAAGCCTACATGTATTTCGTTATCGCCCAGGTCGTAAGGTTCTGTTCTGGCAGTGTACTGGGTGAGTTCGAGAGTGTGACCTGTCGTATTGTTTCCTATCCAGACTATTACGAAGCCTTCTCCTTCTTTTCGCTTTATTTCAGTAAGACCAAGCGCTTTTTCGTAAAATTCAAGTGATTTGTCAATGTCAAAGACTGTTATACAGCTGTGATACATTTCAAATTTCATAGTCGGTTTCTCCTTTCGCATTATAGTCAAGTTTTTTTATTTTCGCCAACATACCATATTATAACACGGGTATGCCTGTAAATATTATAAATAATAATATTATGGGAATTTTAATTTTTATTACGGGAGCAGCAGGATACTCCACAATAGAATATATGTTCAGAGGATATACTCACTGGTCGATGGCTCTTACAGGCGGTGCGTGTCTCTTGACGTTTTACTATTATGTCAGCGAATATAAAGAGACTCCTACTTTGGCTAAAGCCGCGGTAGGAGCCTGTATAATTACTATTTTTGAATTTTTTGTAGGCATCATAGTAAACTTGTTTTACGGCTGGCACGTTTGGGATTATTCCGGTGAGCCGGGAAATATCCTGGGACAAATATGCCCGGAATATTCTCTGTTCTGGTTTCTCATATGCCTGGCGATTCTGGTTATTTCCAACAATCTGTATTCGTTATACCGAGCTTTTCGGCATGGAATACAGGATTGAGTCCCCGAGCTTTCTGCTCCTGATAATCTTTAAGAACTTTTATGGCAATACCGCCGAGAAGAAGTATGGATATGATGTTTACAGTAGCCATGCCTCCCATTATAACATCGGCGAGGTTCCATGCCAAAGTCAGGTCTAACTGTGCGCCGGTAAATATCATCAGTATAGCTAAAATCCTGAAAACAAACATAAAGAATTTATTTTTGCTTATGAATTTTATATTTGCTTCAGCATAGAAATAATTTCCTATCAGTGATGTGAAAGCAAACAGGCAGATTCCCAAAGTTACTAGATGTATTCCTGTTTCCCCGAAGACCGATGCGACGGACTGCTGAACAAGAGGTATGCCGTTGAGTTCTCCGCCCACTTCGTATTGTCCTGTAAGAAGAACGATAAACGCAGTGGTGGAGCAAATGAGCATTGTATCTATAAATACTGAAAGCACCTGTACAAGACCTTGTTTTGCAGGATGGGATACATCTGCGGAAGCCGCAGCATTGGGAGCGGACCCCATACCTGCCTCATTGGAAAACAAACCTCTTTTGATTCCCAATACCATGCAGGAACCGGCAAATCCTCCGAATATACTCTCAAAGTCGAAAGCTTCTTGAACCACTATGGACATAGCGGCAGGAAGCTGGTCTATATTTTTTATAAATATGAATATACCTATGAAAATATATATGGCAGCCATAATAGGAACGAGAGTTGAGGATACAATTCCTATTTTGTTTCCGCCGGCGAAGAACAGGAATCCTGCTCCTATTGCCAGTATTATTCCTATAATCATAGGGACTGCCGATTCGCTGAAATTAGGTACATAGTATTCAAAAGCCGAAGAGATGTTAAAGGACTGAAGTCCGTTAAAGCCAAAAGCAAAAGTCAGTATGAGAAGAACCGCAAACAATATGCCCAGCCATCTTTGACCTAAAGCGCGTTCGATGTAGTATGCGGGACCGCCGATAAAACCTTTTCCGTCCTTTTTTTTGTAAACCTGCGCCAGCGTACTTTCTATAAACGCAGATGCGCCTCCGATTATACACATTATCCACATCCATAAAAGCGCTCCCGGACCTCCGAGAACTATAGCGGTAGATACGCCGGCAATATTTCCCGTGCCTACTCTTGAAGCAGTTGCTATCATAAGAGCGTGAAAGGATGACATGCCTCCCTCTGTATGGCTTTTTTCGGTGATGACCTTACAAGCCTCCGGAAAGAGCCTTATCTGTACGAATTTTGTTCTCACAGTAAAATAAAGTCCGGCTACGATTAAAAGGATAATCAAAAATTTACTATAAAGAAAGTCGTTGCAGACAGTAAGAATTTCGTTAAAACCTGTTGTAAACTTTTCCATAAAAATTTCCCCATTCCAAATATAAATAATTGCAAAGAATTCCTTTTATCTCAAGTCTCCTTGTCTTATAATAAAGAGACAGAAACAACGTAATTCTATCACTAAAAATGTTAAAAATCAAACAATATTTGCATGTTTTGCAGAGTATTGTAATATTACGGAGAATTTGAATATGAAAGATTATAAAAAGCTTCAAAACGGAAGCGATATCCGGGGAATTGCAGTAGAGGGAGTATCAGAAGAGAAGGTTAATCTTACTCCAAAAGAGGCGTTTCATATTGCGGCAGGATTTGCAAAGTGGCTCAGGGAAGATAAAGGCATTGATGATAGATGTGGTAACTCTTCATCAGGAAAAGAACTCACTGTAGCTGTAGGACGTGACCCGAGAATATCCGGACCTGATTTGCTGTCAGGTCTTATGAAGGGGTTTGCAGCAAAGGGAATAAAGGTGTATGAATGCGGTCTTGCTTCCACCCCTGCAATGTTTATGTCAACTGTATTTAAAGAATTTGAATGTGACGGCGCCGTAATGATAACGGCGAGCCATCTGCCTTTTAACAGGAATGGATTTAAGTTCTTTACAGGAAAGGGCGGACTGAATAAAAATGATATAGGCCTTATTTTAGAATACGCAAATAGCTGTGAAAAAAATAACGATAAATTGCGGGAAGAAATTGACTCAAAAGAAAGGAAAATCTCTTTAGAAAAAGCGTGCAAAGCAGATTTGATGACGGTTTACTGCGCCCATCTCAGAAAAATAATAAAAGACGGAGCGGATATGGGCGATAAACCTCTTGAAGGAATGAAGATAGTCGTAGATGCTGGAAACGGCGGCGGCGGATTCTTCGCAGAAAGGGTATTGGCGCCTCTTGGAGCAGATGTATCCGCAAGCCAGTTTCTTAAGCCTGATGGGATGTTTCCCAATCATGCGCCCAATCCGGAAAATAAAGAGGCAATGAAAGCCATATCAGAGCAGGTTACAGCATCAGGCGCAGATTTCGGAATAATATTCGATACTGATGTGGACAGGTCCGCGGCTGTTGATGAGATGGGCAATGAAATTGCAAGAAACGGCATAGTTGCCATGGCGGCTTCACTGGTGGCAGAGACCGGAGCAGGAAGCACAGTGGTGACGGACAGCATTACAAGTACGCAGCTTACGGAGTTTATAGAAAACGAGCTGGGTCTTGTGCACCTTAGATTTAAGAGAGGATATAAAAATGTAATAAACAAAGCTCAGGAACTGAACGAGCAGGGGACAGACTGCAGGCTGGCAATAGAGACTTCAGGTCATGCGGCTCTTAAAGAAAATTACTTTTTAGATGACGGCGCATACCTTGCAACTAAGATAGTAGTAAAGGCAGCCCGTCTTAAAAGAGAGGGCAAAGCATTATCAAAGGTTTTGGAAAAGCTTAAAGAACCTGCAGATGAACTGGAAGTGAGAATACCCATAACCTGCGATGATTTTTCCTCTTATGCAGATAGAGTTCTTGAAGAACTTGAAGCTTATGCAGCAGAAGAAGAGGAGCTTTCTCTGGCGGTACCTAATTATGAAGGTGTAAGAATAAACTTTCCTGATGGATGGTGCCTTTTAAGAAAATCACTGCATGATCCCATTATGCCTATGAATATGGCTTCTGATTCAGTAAACGGATGCATGGCAATAAAGGAAAAGATGAGATTATTTTTGGAAAAGTACAGCGAACTTGATATAGAAGGTAGATTGTGATGAAAGTATTCGGAGAACACTTTGTAACATGCGGTCAGATGAAGATACTGGAAAAGAGAGCCGATGAAAGAGGTCTTTCCTATTATCAGATGATGGAAAATGCAGGTACAGCGGCGGCGCGGATAATAATGGAAACCGTAAGCTACAGAAAAGCTTTGAAACCGGAACGAAATTATATAACAAACGCTGCTTTGGATTGGCCGGCAAAGGATGTTAAGCAGATGGACAGTTATGAGGATTCTGTCAGAATTGCTGAGAAAGGCGCTAATATTGAGACGGGTTCAGAGTCAGATAAAAAGTCCAGAGTTCTTGTCTTCTGCGGAAAAGGAAACAACGGAGGGGATGGTTTTGTTTCGGCAAGACTTTTGAAAAACAGCGGCTGGGATGTGGATGTAGTTTTAGCCGACGGCGGTCCCAGGACAAGGGACAGCATAAGAAACTTCGATATTCTAAAGTCAATGGATATAAATATAATAGATATGAATGTAGATGACAGGGCTCTCATGGATGCAAATATAATACATGACGTTATAATAGATGCGGTATACGGGACGGGATTTCACGGTAATATAGCAAACGGCGGATTAAAATGTACTGCATATATCAACAGGAAGCATGATAATACATTGGTGTTTGCCCTTGATATCCCATCAGGACTGGGCGGTGACCTTATAGAGGCTGACGGAATTGATAAAAACAGCGTGAAAGCTGATTATACCATTGCTTTTCATGCAAAGAAACCTGTACATTTACAGAAGTTTTCAGAAGAATACTGCGGCAAAGTTATCGTTGCCGATATAGGTATTGATGAAGAGAAATTAATGGATGTCGACAATCTGCTTGATTGACATTTCTGGCGGCTTCGGCTGAAAAGATCTTAAAAGCATCGATTATCTTTCTTCTTTCTCTCTGCGCTTTATCTCTTTCCATAAAGAGAGACTTTCTTCCGGTGAGTCGGCTTTGGCATCCCCGAATACATGGGGGTGCCTGCGTATCATCTTTTCGGAAACTCCCTGTATGACGTCTTCCATTGTAAAACGGTTTTGTTCAGAAGCAATTTGAGCGTGCATAACAACTTGCAGAAGAACATCTCCCAGTTCTTCGCAAAGGTTCTCATCGTCTTTATTGTCTATAGCTTCAATGACTTCGTCTGATTCTTCAATCAGGCATTTTTTTAAAGATTCGTGGGTTTGCTTTATATCCCAGGGACATCCTCCGGGAGCTCTCAGCTGAGCTATTATTTCTTTGAAATCATCGAAGTCATATTTGCGGTTTTTATCATCGCAGTTGAATTTTTTCTTGTTGTCTTTCATTGTTAATCCTTTTTTTCATCAATTTGAGAGTTTGCTGCAGTTTTGATTTCTTCTGCTTTGATTTCTTTTTCTGTTTTCATTTCATCTTCTTCGGGCAGAGCCTGATTCTTTGACGGTGCGGGAAGCTGAGAGATTATTACTGCTGCCAGCATAAATCCGCAGCCGATAAGTTCCTTTAAAGTAAGGGTTTCCCCCAGTATTAAAAATCCGAAAACAACTGCCCACAGGGCTTCCGTGCTCATGATTATGGAAGTTGCAGCAGGGCTTGCCGATTTTTGACCCAGCGCCTGGAATGTAAAGGCGATAGCTGTAGAGAAAATAGCTGTATAGAGTATTGCCACTCCGGCTCCCGTAACAGCTTGCATTGAAATCGGCTCTTTGAAGAATGCTACGATAAAGCTTATGATTCCTGCAACGAGAAACTGAGCGGCAGTAAGTTTCATAACATTTACTTTAGGCGCAAAATGGCTTACGCTCAGTATGTGGAATGCCCAGAAAAACGCTCCTATGAGAATTATAAGGTCTCCCGGCTTTATGGAAAAATCCGAAGTTATGCACAAAAGATAGAGGCCTATCACACCAAGTCCCACGCCTATCCATGTGAACAGACTGGTTTTGTGTTTAAGAAAAATACTCATTATAGGTACTAAAACTATGTAGAGGGCGGTTATAAATCCTGCTTTTCCTGCGTCTACAGATACAAGTCCGACCTGCTGCATATTCATGGCGAAAAATATTATGATGCCGCATACTATACCGCCTGCAATTAAATTTTTTCTTTCCGTCTGCTTTTCTTCTTTTGTAAAATCCTTATGCAGAGACGCTTTTTTATCGGAGATAACAAATACTAAAGTCAGAGCAAGGGAGCCTATGATTGATCTGAAAGCACAGAAATAAAAAGGACCTATGGAGTCCATTCCCGTACGCTGCGCCACAAAGGCAGAGCCCCAGATAATTGCTGCTATAAGAAGTGATATGGTGGATTTTGCTTTATTGCTCATAATATTGACACCTTTCTAAACTGAGGGATATTATAACAGATTCGCTCTTCTTTTACAAATGCCATTGCGCGCGCCGGCGATTTTAATAAACTGTTGTCGCAGATTGAAGATAGACCGTTAAAGTTATTATATGATATAATTACAAAAAATAATAAAATATTGATACGAGAAACAAAACAGCTGTTTAAATTTGATTTTAGAAAGAGGGTAAGACTGATGGAATCCAGTATATGTCTGATAAGGCATGGAATAACTGAAGGGAACAAGAACAGACTTTACTATGGTTTTTCCGATGTTCCCCTTGCAGATGAAGGTATAGATGAACTTACGAAATTAGCGCAGGCGGGAATATATCCATATGATGAGGAAGCTGATTTTTATACTACGGGGCTTAAAAGGACGGAGCAGACTCTGTCGCTCATATACGGAGAAAAAGACCATTCGCATATTGAGGAAATGCGGGAAATAAATTTCGGTAATTTTGAAATGAAAAGTCACGATGATTTAAGAGAGCTTGAAGACTATAAAGTTTGGAAAAAAGATGTAAGCGGCAATTTGGCGCCTCCCGGAGGAGAAAGTCTTGCAGGATTTTCCAAAAGAGTTTTGAAAGGTTTTGAAATTTTAAAAAATCGCCATGCACTTAAAGAACTTTCCATGAGACATTCAGGCAAAAAGGCGCTTTCTGTCATGGTATGCCACGGAGGCAGTATATCGGCAGTTCTTAACAGCATATATCCGGAAGACGGCGGGAATTTTTACAGATGGATTCCCAATCCCGGACACGGATATATTCTGACCCTTGAGGATGGCATATTTTCAGGTTGGGAAAAGTTTTAGACAAAAAAACAATGCAGAGCATATGCCCTGCATCGTTTTTTAGTCGTCATTATTATTCACATTTATTTAGGAGAGGGGGGTTTGTCATTTCCTCTTGGTGTGATTATATAATAACAGTGCAATATGCAGATTAGGGGACTGTAGTGTGAAGAAATTTTGAAAAGGATGTGTGCAATGAAAGACGACAGGATTTTACGGATATATACGGACGGAGGATGTTCCGGAAATCAGAGCAGTGAAAATCTGGGAGGCTGGGGAGCGATAATGGAGTTTGCTTCGGCTGTTAAAGAGCTTTACGGAAGTGAAAGAAATACTACCAATAACAGAATGGAAATGACTGCTCTGCTTGAAGCGTTTAAGGCAATAAAAAAGGAAAATCAGAGGATTCACGTTTTTTCCGACAGCAGTTACTTAATGGATTGTTTCAGAAAAAAATGGTATGCAGGCTGGCAGAAAAACGGATGGAAAACTTCGGCAAAGAAACCCGTTGAGAACCAGGACTTGTGGAAAGAGCTGCTTCCATATATCGACAGACATGAGATTTCTTTTTTTCGAGTGAAAGGGCACGTGAACCTGAACAGCAAAAATACTGATTTCAATAAGTTGTATGAAAAGTTTATTCAGTGGAACGGAAGTGATTTTTCATACGATGATTTTTTATACGTAACCGAAAAGAATAACAGAGCCGATGAGCTTGCAAACATCGGTATAGATGAATTAAGATAATAAAAATTCCCCCGCAGTATATCATATATAGTGGGGGATTTTTTATGGGAAGAACAGGGAGAAATATAAGGAATAAAACCTCATACGGAAAAAGAAAAAAATTTTCGGGCAAAATTTTGATTATGGCTGCCGCTGCTGTCTTTGTATCCGCTGTGGTCATTTTAATAATGTTTTTTTTCGGAGGACTTCCGGAAAACTCAAAGGAAAAATCCGCGAAAACAAGCAGCGTATATGAACAGGAGAAGACAAAGGGAGAAATATCCCAAGTGATAATATCCCTTGGTGAAAATCCGGGAGATATGATTATAAGCTGGAAAGGCAGCAAACAAAACGGCAGTATTTTCAGAATTTCCGATGATAAAGATAAATTGTCCCTTGAAAGTGAAACCATAAAAGCAGAAAAGCATAAAGTTTTAAAGGGTAAATATTATAGATATGCAGTTAGGATAAAAAATTTGAAGCAAGGGGAAAAATATTTTTATGAAATAGGCGATGAATCCGCATTTGTCTATTCGGACAGTTTTACAGTTCCTGATGCCGGCGGAGAAACTAAGTTTTTATACCTGGGGGATGTTCAGTTTGAAAATTCTGTGGATGAATATACATCATGGGGCAGTATGGTGGAAAAAATATATTCACAAAATCCGGATATAGACTTTGCGGTAATCGGAGGAGATATGGTAAATGTACCGACAGATGAAAAACAATGGGAAAGCTTTCTTGACAGCTGCAAAGTTTTTTCAAAGCTTCCGCTTATGACAGTGTCTGGAAACCATGAAGGGGTAAGTTCAAATAAAACTTACAAAGGACTTTTTTCCATGCCTGAAAACGGTCCTGAGCCTGTATACAGCAATAGCGGTTCGGATGAGCAGCCGGAGTCTGTAAATGAAGAGCTTAATAATGAATTTTACTACTTCGATTACGGAAAGTGCAGATTCATAATGATGGACAGCTCATTTCTTACAGAGGAAAGAAAGCAGAAGCTAGGTCAGGGAATGTGGAGCATAATGGAAAAATCCGTAGAGAATTGGCTGAAAAAAATAACTTCGGATAATAAAAAAACATGGACTGTCGCGGTAATTCATCATCCTGTATACGGTTTTCACGATAAGGATACGGTTTCGCCCAACATACGAAAATTATGGGAGCCCGTTCTTAAAGAGGGCGGTGTGGATATGGTATTTTGCGGTCATCAGCATATGTATATGCGCACAAGGGATATAGACGGTATAGTTTATGTCATGGGAAATTCGGGAAACAGAAAGAGTGAATATTATAATGGATACAACTCACCTTCCTACAGCAGAGCCGTTTACGGTGAAGGCCCCAATTATCAGATAGTAACCGTGAAATCATCAAAGCTTGAAATGGTTTCATATGATGAAAAAGGTCTCGTCATAGACGAGACCATTATAAATAAAGGATTATGGTTCCATATTCTCGAACTTTTTAGTAGCTATAAGATAGTCGTTTAATGTACCCAGGTGGACGTAATAATACGAATAACGGTCTTCACGCTTTGTCTGTAAAAGTCCGGCGTCGTTGAGTTTTTTTACGTGCTGGGATATAGTCGCCTGAGAATAGTCAAAATATGAAACCAGGTCTTTATTGCAGACTTTGGTGCGTTCCTTGTTCTGCTGCATTATATATCTGAATATTTTTATTCGCGCAGGATGAGCCAGCGCATCGGAAATTTTTGCAATAAGGAGAATATCCTTTTCCTGCATTTCGTCTATTTCTTTTCTAAGTCTCATTTATTACTCCTCGGTTAAATGTTTTCAGCTCATGTCAGCTCATGAGATTATCCTTTATGTATTTTGAAATAATTCCGGCGATATACCTGTGGCCTTCGGCTGTAGGATGTACGCCGTCGATGTATTTTCCGCAGGGTCTGTAAAGATTGTTTAAATCTATGAATTTCGTACCTGAGGATTTTATTTTTTCGGAAAGCTCTTCAAGGCAGGTATTCACTCTGAAATAGTCAACGCCTGCTTCGGGCATCCACAGCTTTGACGCCATGGCTTCGTCTACGGGAATCGGCGTCATAAATACGGTTTTAATACCATTTCCGGCGGCAAGATTGGCCATGTTTATGAGATTTTTAAAAGCTTCTTCAACAGATGCTTCTTCGAATATGAAGTCATTGGTTCCGGTAAGGATGAATACTGTATTGGGGAAGCGGGCAATCACATCATTTTGAAAACGCGTAAGAATCTGCGATGTGGTTTCCCCGTTATTGCCTTTGTTTATAACCTCCCAGCCTGTTTCTTCTCTTACTTTGCTTGCAAAACATTCACTTCTTTTCAGAGGGAATCCGTTTACTATGCTGTTTCCTATAAATACTATTTTTTTCTTCATGTATAACAGTATACTGATGAAAAAAAGGGATGTCAACGCTATACTGTTGACAAAATGAAAAATCGGGAGTATATTATAACAGTGTTATATAACGATGTTATATCCGTTGCTGAAACTGAGACGTATATGGAGATTTCCAAACTATGATTGATGAGATAAACACGCTGCAAAGCATACGAGATGCGGGAATGAAAGAATTCTTGAATAAGGGATTTCATAATGCTTCTCTGAGAAATATTGTGAAAGACGCAGGAGTTACTACCGGAGCGTTTTATGGATATTTTTCAAGTAAAGAAGCATTGTTTGCAGCACTGGTGGAAGAACATGCGGCGGCAGTTATGGCGTGCTTTGTAAAAGCGCAGGAAAATTTTGAAAAAATTCCCAAGGAGAATCAGGCTGAAAACATGGTCAGTACCACAGGACCATGCATAGAAGAAATGATCGATTACATATATGATAATTACGATTATTTCAAACTTCTCATATGCTGCGCAGACGGCACTGCGTACGAAGATTTCGTTCATAACATGGTTGAGATAGAAGTCGAATCCACATACAGGTTCATGGATGTACTCAAGGAAATGGGAAGAAAAGTTCCGCAGATAGACAGAGGTCTCTGCCATATATTGTGCAGCGGTATGTTTGGAGGAATGTTTGAGGTGATAGTTCACGATATGCCTAAGGAAAACGTTAAGCATTATGTAAAACAGCTCATGGAGTTTCATCATGCAGGCTGGGAAAAAATTATGGGGCTTTGAAAGTCCTAATTTTTTGGAATTGAGTTAGTTATAACTAATGAAATTAACATAAATATACTGAACTTCAAAGGAGGTATTGATTTGAAAAAGAAATCTAATTTCAAAAGGCTTATGGAGTATGCTGGAAGTTATAAATATCTTACATATACTTCATGGATTCTTTCGGCTGCAAGTGCTTTATGCGGTCTGGTTCCATTTTATTACCTGTGGAAGATAATAAAAGAGGTGCTTGAAGTTATGCCGGATTTAAAACAGGCCGGAGGTATCGTTCATAATGGCTGGATGGCAGTGTTATTTGCAGCTCTTTCCATGCTTATATATGTGGCGGGACTCATGTGCTCTCATATTGCAGCTTTTAGGGTACAGGCGAATTTAAGGACGTCTATGATGGAACATATAGTAAAGCTGCCGCTGGGCGCAGCTGAAAGTTTCGGAAGCGGTAAGCTGAGAAAGATAGTTAATGAGTGCAGCGCGTCTACAGAGGAATATCTGGCCCATCAGCTGCCGGATACTTCAAGGGCAATAGTAACTCCTGCAGGTCTTCTGGTTTTGCTTTTTGCTTTTGATTGGAGACTAGGAATTTTCAGTCTTATTCCTGCGATTTTAGGATTTATAATCATCAGCGCGATGACCGGCAGCCGAATGGAAGAAAGTATGGAAAAGTATCAGGAAGCTTTAAACGATATGTCCAATGAGGCAGTAGAATACGTAAGGGGGATTCCTGTTGTCAAGACTTTCGGCCAGACAATATTTTCCTTTAAAAGATTTAAAGCGTCCATAGACAGATACAGCAGCTGGGTAATAGAATATACGAAATCTTTAAGGATGCCTATGATGCTTTTAACTACTGCCATAAATGGAATATTTGCATTTTTAATAGCTGCGGGAATAATTTTTCAAGATGGAGGAGTTACTTCGGAGTTTGTGCTGAATTTAATATTTTACATAATTATTACTCCTGTACTTTCTACATCCCTTACAAAGATAATGTATCAAAGTGAGAATAAGTTAATTGTAAATGACGCCCTCAAAAGGATAGACAGCGTTATGGATATAGAGCCGCTGAGCGAAAGTTCATATCCGGCGCAGCCATGGGATGGAAGTATTGAGCTTAAAAATGTTACTTTCAGTTACGATGGCAAAAAAGATGCTTTAAAAAATATTTCAATGAAAATAGAGGACGGCACAACTGTGGCTTTCGTAGGTCCGTCCGGAGGAGGAAAGACGACGCTTGCAAATATCATAAGCAGGTTTTTTGACCCGCAGAAAGGCGAGGTTCTCATAGGAGGAGTAGACGTAAAATCCATAGATAAGAAGAGCCTTATGAATACGGTTTCTTTCGTATTTCAAAACAGCAGGCTGATAAAAGCATCGGTACTGGATAATGTAAGGCTGGCAAGACCGGAGGCAGGAAGAGAAGAAGTCATGAAAGCTTTGGAGGATGCTCAGTGCATGGATATTATAGAAAAGCTTCCAAGCGGGATAGACACTGTTTTAGGTGAAAACGGTGTGTACCTTTCAGGGGGAGAGCAGCAGAGAATCGCTATAGCAAGAACGCTTCTCAAAAATTCTCCTATAGTTATTCTTGATGAGGCAACTGCTTTTGCCGATCCGGATAACGAAATTCAGGTTCAGAAAGCCTTTGCTTCCCTTTCCAGAGAAAAGACGGTGATTATGATTGCGCACAGGCTGTCTACGGTTACGGGAGCAGACTGTATATACGTGCTCAAAGACGGGGAGATTGCGGAAACAGGTTCTGCTGAAACTTTATTAAATCAAAAGGGTCTGTTCAGCCGTATGTGGAATGATTATCAGAAATCCGTTGAATGGAAAGTAACTAAAAATTCAGAGGAGGTGAAAGTCAATGCTTAAAAGATTACAGCATAAATACGCTCTCTCACAGCAGGGGGCAAAGGATTTAATAAAGGGAAGCCTGTGCTGTTTTCTGCAGAACATGTCGTTTATGTTTCCTGTAGGACTTATTTACATGTTTGTAGGAGATATGATTGACGGCGGAGTTTACGGAAACAGGGTTTGGTTTTACGCGGCGGGCGCGGTGCTGTGCCTCGTATTAATATTTGCAGTAACCCGGCTTCAGTACAATGCGACATATTTTGCTACTTATGTTGAATCAGGAGTAAGAAGAATTACGCTCGCCGAAAAACTTCGCATGATACCATTGTCATTTTTCGGTAAGAAAGATTTAGCGGATCTTACCAGCACTATTATGGCGGACTGCGCATTTTTGGAAACCGCTTTTTCACACTTCATTACAGGTTTGTACGGTGCTGTTATGTCAACGAGTCTGATAACCATATGTCTTCTTTTCTTTAACTGGAAAATGGCTCTGGCAGCATTATGGGTTCTTCCTGTGGCTTTCGCAATAGTAATTTTTTCTTCGAAGATACAAAGGAAACTGACTCAAAAAGCGATGGATGTTAAAATGGCGTGTGCTGACGGAATACAGGAATGTATAGAAACGCTTCAGGATTTAAAATCGAATAATGCGGAAAAAACATATATGGCAGGACTGCGCAGCAAAATAAAAAATGTTGAAAAAAGAGCTATCAAGAGCGAGTATGGTACAGCTGTATTTGTAGTATCTGCTCAGTTGGTGCTGAAACTTGGAATTGCAACTACTGCATTGGTGGGAGGTTCACTTCTGGTAAAGGGACAGCTTGATGTTATGACTTTCTTCATGTTCCTTTTAGTGGTTTCAAGGGTATATGACCCATTGCAGACAGCGCTTGAACACTTGGCGGCAATCAACGCTGCCAAAGTCAATGTGGCAAGAATGAATGAAATTTTAGACCATGAAATACAGGGCGGAAGTTCTGTCTTGAATAATAAAGGATATGATATTGAATTTAAGGATGTAGCTTTCTCCTATAATAAAGACGAAAAGGTGTTGGAGAACGTATCTTTTACTGCGAATCAGGGAGAGGTAACGGCTCTGGTAGGTCCGTCAGGAGGAGGGAAAACCACAGTTTCCCGACTGGCAGCAAGATTCTGGGATGCGGATAAAGGCACGATTACAGTAGGAGGAATGGATATATCAAAGATAGAACCGGAAACATTACTGTCGCTTTATTCTATAGTATTTCAGGATGTCACTTTATTTAATAATACGGTTATGGAAAATATACGCATAGGAAAGAAAACTGCCACAGATGAAGAAGTTCTTGCTGCTGCAAAACTGGCAAACTGTGATGAATTTGCGTTAAAACTTCCAAATGGGTATAATACTGATATAGGAGAAAACGGCTGCGAACTTTCGGGAGGAGAGCGTCAGAGGATATCTATAGCGAGAGCATTTTTGAAGAATGCTCCTATAATATTGCTTGATGAAGCGACAGCTTCGCTTGACGTGGAAAATGAAACATTTATTCAGACGGCGCTTTCAAGACTTATTGAAAATAAAACTGTTCTCGTTATAGCTCACAGGATGAGGACTGTAGCCGGAGCAGATAAAATAATCGTTCTTAACGAAGGAAGCGTTGCAGAGGAAGGTTCTCCTGAAGAACTTATTGAAAGGAATGGGATTTTTAAACATATGTCTGATTTGCAGACTGAAAGTTCCAAATGGAAAATATGAAAACAGCAGTTATTTTGCTGATACCTTTTGCGGGAACAGTGCTTGGTTCCTTTATGGTGTTTTTTATACGCAGAGAGTTAAATAAAAAGTTAGAAAAGCTGCTTTTAGGGTTTGCGGCAGGAGTAATGATAGCGGCGTCCGTCTGGTCGCTGCTGATTCCTGCAATAGAGATGTCGGAAAACCGCAGCGTTATATCATGGGTGCCTGCTGTAACAGGTTTTTTGCTGGGAGTGATATTTCTTCTTCTGCTGGATTCTCTGATACCGCATCTTCACCGTTACAGCGATAAACCTGAAGGTATGAAAAGCGGGCTGTCCAAGACCATAATGCTGGTGCTTGCAGTTACGCTTCACAATCTCCCAGAGGGCATGGCAGTGGGTATAAGTTTTGCCGGAACACAATACAGCGGTACCGGAATAACTTTTACCGCTGCTTTGTCTTTAGCGATAGGAATAGCTATTCAAAACTTTCCCGAGGGCGCGATAATATCAATGCCTCTCAGAAGCGCAGGTATATCGAGGGCTAAAGCTTTCGGGCTCGGCGTGCTTTCGGGAGTGGTAGAACCGGTGGGAGCTGTAATCACAATTTTGCTTGCAGAACAATTTGTTGGAGTTTTGCCATATCTGCTGGCTTTTGCAGCAGGAGCAATGATATATGTAGTGGTTGAGGAACTGATTCCGGAGTCTCAGAACGGAGAACATTCCAATATAGGTACGATTGGCGCAGCTTTAGGATTTGCTCTTATGATGGTACTCGACATTTCACTGGGATAGCCTGAGACAGATTCGGCAGGAAATTATGTAAAAGCGTTGATGATTCGTATTTGTTTGCCGGCTGAATTCTGATGCGTATCAGCTTAATAATGTAAATTATCCAAAGTTTGGATTTGAATAGGTTTTTTGGTTAAAAGCGTGTTGATTTTTGGGGTTAGATGTGTAGGATTATCCAAAACTATGATTTAAAGGGGCTATTTAGTTGAATAAACGGGGAAATATGTAATATCATGCCGCTTTTTTATCCAAAACACCCGTGTATATGTGGATATTGGTTATTTGCGATTTTTACGCAAGCGATATAGCATGGATTTTATCCAAATATATACGGAATAAAGGGGTTTTGGTTATTTTTATGGATGTACGGATTGGATATATGATGTACGGTTTATTTTTTAATTGCAAAACAAAAGAAAGACTCCGCAACTGAGTCTTTCTTTTGTATCTCTCTGTTCATCATCATTTACTATTTTGTAGGAGGTGTAATCCTGTAATGGATATTAATGGAAGGGCTGCAAATTGTTTTTGGGGATTTGAGAAGAAGAAGTGTTTTAACTTTTTAGCAGCCCTCACTATCCATTTGTTTTACAGCAAAGCTTTTATTCCCTTGCTGTGATTAAATATTACCAATACAATATGCTATTTTTAAGACAATATTGTGAAGATTTGTTGAAAACATGTACTATAAAATTGAGTTTTCTATTTTCAGTGTTAATATTCTTTTTACTGATTCATCAAGTCGTTTGGCGGATATTGTGCCGTCTTTTACAGCTGAAAGGACATTGTGATATTGAGTTTTGAAGTCGCCGGTACACAAGATATCGCTTCCTGCAAGTACAGCAGCTACAGCGGCATCTTTGCCGTCCGTGTATTGGGATATTGCCTCCATGGAAAGGTCATCGGTTACAATTACTCCGTCAAAATTCATATCTTCACGAAGTATTCGGTGAGTTTTCTCTGAGAGAGAGGCAGGATAGTTTCCATCTATCTCAGATACAATATTGTGAGAGACCAATACAGCCGGAGCGCCGGCATTAATGCCTGCCTCAAAGGGCAGAAAATCTCTGTTCTTAAATGTGTCAAGAGGTCTCTGGTCAACTACAAGTCCTTTATGGGTATCATCAGAATTGCCGTAACCGGGGAAATGTTTCAAGGTACATATTATACCGTCTTCGTTGCATGCTTTTACAATGGATGCCGCATACTCTGAAGTGATTTTTTCATCTTCGCCTAAACTTCGCTGATACATAAAATTTTCGGGATTTTGGGAGATGTCGCAGACAGGAGCTAAATTCATATCTATACCTGCTTCTTTGAGAAGCGCATTCTTTTCATGAGCGTCTGAAATCAGAGCCTCCATTCCGCCGCTTTGATAAAGACTGCGGGGAGATTGGAAAGGTTTATTTCTGAAAGCGGTGTAGGCGCTTAATCTGTTGACAGTGCCTCCTTCTTCATCGACGGCGATAACAGGCGGTATAAAACATTCCTTGCGGATCTTTTTCAGATGTGCTGCAAGAGAAGTTTTGTCCATATTCTTAAAACTTTCTTTAAAAAGAAGAATGGAGCCGAGATGATATTCTTCGATTTCATCAGCGCCGGGCAGACTGCTGTAGAAACAGCCCATAAAAAGCTGTCCGACTTTCTCTTCTTCAGACATACCTTTCATTATTTCATCTGTCTTTTTTTCAATCGCAGATTCATGAAGCTTATCCTGCACTGTTTCGGAGCGTAATAGTATCAGCCCGGCGGCAAGTATGGCAATACCTGCGCACATAAATAAAATTACGGTTTTTTTTATGTTTCTTTTTCTTTTCATTTTTTCACTTCCATTATATATCTATATAATATGCTTATTTTGAAATATAATGCTGTACTAAAGGATTAAGCTTATGTATGAGTATGGAAGCTATGAAAATTTTTACAGCGTCTCCCGGAAGAAAGGGAAGCACGCATGACACGAGAGCAGTCTCAAGAGTTGCGCCGGTGCTAAGCATAAACCATATGCTGCCAAGGGTATAGCAGCATAAAAGGCCGATTGCCATAAAAGCATCGCTTATCAAAAATACTGCTGTACTTTTGTATTTTATTTTTCTGGTTTGTATGCATTTTTTATAAAAGGATTCAGATAGCAGACCTATGATGAATACTGCTGCAGCGTAGCCGATTATATATCCTCCTGTAGGACCCATCAATACACCCAGCCCTCCCTTAAATCCGGCGAATACAGGAAGACCGACAGCTCCGAGCATAATATATACAAGTATACTTATAGTACCGTATTTTTTCCCCATAATTCCTCCGGTTAGAAATACTGCGAGAGTTGCAAGGTTTACAGGAATGGGAGTAAATCCAAGAGGAATGGTTATAAATGAACATATAGCTGTAAGAGCGGCGAATAAACCGCACAGTACCATGTATGTCGTATTCAGATATCTTTTTTTGCCTGTTTTAATATGTTCTTTTTCTGGCGTCATTGAAGTTCCTTTCATGGGCAGTAATCTTAGGGCAGCTTATAGAATTTACGGTTAAAGACGTATGGATATTTCTCCGGATATGAGTTTTTCACGGGTACCGTCAGAATACAATACGATGAGACCTCCATCGCTGTCTATATCGAGAACGCGTGCATTTATACCGGGAATTTCATCGTCGGGGTTTACCTTGTACTGACCTTTGTATACCTTTATATTTTTTCCTATAACGATGCTCTTTTCCTTATAGGTTTTGATAAATGATGGGTCATCTATCTGATTTATGAAATCTATGGTTTTGCTTACTACGGATGCTGCAAGAGCCGATTTTGAATATTCTCCTTCGACAGCCCCGACGGTTTGGAGAAGTTCTTTGGGGAAATCCTTTACCGTTGTATTTATACCTATGCCGATTATGAGATGTTCTATTCTGCCTGTTTCAAAATCTGTAATTCCCTCAGTAAGAATTCCGCAGACTTTCTTACCATCCACGTAAACATCGTTGACCCATTTGATACCTGCATCTTTATGAGCGATTTCTTCTATGGACTGGGCGACAGATACGGCTGCGGCAGAAGTCACAAGACCGGAGTTGCTTAAATCAAAGTCGGGCTTTATAAGTATACTCATATACAGACCTTCCTTTGGTGAAAAAAAGCTTCGTCCGAGGCGTCCCCTGCCTCCCGTCTGCTGACGGGCCATTATAACAGCCCTATCTTCTCCGTTTTCCGCTGCTATTTGCTTTGCCTTTATATTTGTGGAATCAAGGGTATCGTATATATGTATTTTTATATTTTTATATTCTGCTGGAAGGCATGCTTTGAAACTGTCTTCTGTTATTCTCCATTGTTCCCTGAGAAGAAGATATCCTCTGTTGGTAACTGCTTCAACAGCGTATCCTTCCTGACGAAGAGCGTTGATTGCTTTCCATATCGCGGTTCTTGAAATACCTAGTTTTTTTGACAACTCTTCACCTGACAGGAAGCTGTCCTGCGAGTTTTCGAGTGCATTTAAGACTGAGTCTTTTGTAGACATGGTCTCTCCTTTTTAATAAATGTATTAACTGTCGGTTGAATTGTAAACCAGCTTTTTGATACTGTCAACCTGCAGTCAGAATATTTTTCAGAACATTTTTTGAATGCAGCGAATAATATACATCTAAGAGAAATATATATAGAAGTTAGAAAATGGAAAGGAGTGGGAAGATGGGTTCATTGAAACTCGTCTTATGATTAAAATGATAAAAGGATCTATAGTAGCACTGATAACTCCCTTCAATGAAGACGGGAGTGTTAATTATATAAAATTGAGAGAACTTGTAAGATGGCATATCGAGGAGGGAACAGACGGTATTTTAGTTCTTGGAACCACAGGAGAAACTCCTGCATTAAGTGAGGATGAACAGGACAAAATAGTAGAAACAGCTTTGGATGAAGCAAAAGGAGAAATTCCGATAATTGCAAACAGCGGAGGAAACAATACGGAAAAATCCGTAGCCAAAAGCATAAAATACGAAGAAATGGGAGCTGACGGGCTTCTCGTTATAACACCTTATTACAATAAACCGAATTCTTCCGGAATGAGAAAGCATTTTACCAAGATAGCCGACAGCGTCAACATACCGGTATATATTTACAATGTACCGTCAAGGACAGGAATATGCATAAAACCGGAGGATGTTGAAGTTTTGGCAAAACATAAGAATATTGCAGGAATAAAAGAAGCAAGCGGCGATATGTCATATGTAGCGAAATTGTCCACCTTTATCAGTGATGATTTCAATATATATTCCGGAAATGATGATATAACCATAGCGCTGATGTCAATGGGAGCTGCGGGCGCAGTATCGGTATGGGCGAATTTAATGCCCGGAAAAGTTCATGAGATGACAAAAGCTTACTTAGAAGGACATATAGATGAAGCCAAAAAAATACAGCTGAAAAATCTCAATCTTATAAATGCCCTGTTTTGTGAAACCAATCCTATTCCCATAAAGGAAATGATGAACCTTACAGGAATGAACGTAGGAGGCTGCAGGCTTCCTCTGGGAGGCATAAGCCGATATAACCACAGAGTGCTTAAAAGCATAGCAAAAAGTCTTAAACTTTAATGTGAAATATTGGTGAAATATAAATAGTTGCCTTGACAACAATATTGCGTAATAGTAAAATAGTTGCCAATGCAACTATTTTGCTTTTAAGAATATACTGACTTGAGTTTGATTAGCTGCAAAATCAGATTATAAGGAAGGAATAAGAAAAGATGGATAGAAAAATGGAAGACTTTTCTTATGGCAGATGCTTTTCAATAATATACAGGCATGGAAAGGTAATGAGCGATAAATTTATAAGGAAGTTCAAAATGTCCGGCCTGCAGCATTATTATCTCATGGAAATATGCAAGAATCCCGGTATATCTCAGGAAACTCTGGCAAGGCATCACGGAATAGATAGGGGGGCAATGTCGAAGGCTATAAAACGCATGGCGAATATGGGGTATCTGAGAAGAGAACAGAATCCTGAAGACAAGCGGGCATATCGGCTGTTTCCCACTGAGAAATCCGAAGAAATATGGAATGAGTGTCATATGCAGATTCGGGAAATGGAGCGAAAAATGGCAGAAGGTATGACAGAGGAAGAGGTTGCATTGTTTAAGAAGCTGCTGGTAAAAGTAACAGATAATATGGAAAAAATGATGAAGGAGGGTAAGGATATATGAGAACAGTTTTAAAATATTATAAACCATATATACCTATAATAATTCTGATACTTGCTTTTTTATTTGGACAGGCTATGTGCGAACTGGCTCTGCCGGGGTATATGTCGGATATAATAAACAACGGCATTGTAAAAAGCGATATGGGTTATATATGGAGAACGGGACTTATAATGATAGCTATTTCCGTAGGGAGCGTTGTCTGCTCAATAGGAGGCAGCTTTCTGGCAGCCAGGGCAGCCGCAGGTTCTTCGAGAAATATAAGAAGAGCTTTATTCAGAAAAGTGACGGATTTTTCGGCTGCCGAACTGGAAGAATTCTCGACCGCGTCTCTTATAACACGTTCGACCAATGATGTTCAGATGGTACAGCAGGCGACAGTTATGACATTGAGGCTGGCATGTTTTGCTCCTATCATGGGTATAGGAGCCGTAATAAAGGCGCTGCGTACAAGCGTATCACTTTCGTGGACCGTAGGAGTTGCGCTTGTTGTTATTTTGGCTATAATGGTGATTGCATTTTTCCTGATATTTCCTAAATTCAAGGTTCTTCAGGAAAAGCTGGACAGAATCAATCTGATAATGAAAGAGCGTCTTACGGGAATGCTCGTCATAAGAGCATTTACCAAAGAAAAAAATGAAGAGAAAAGATTTGATGCAGCCAATTTGGATTTGACCAAGATAAATATATTTGTAAACAGAGCGATGTCCTTTATGATGCCGGCTCTGATGTTTGTAATGAACGCTGTAAGCATACTTATAATATGGGCAGGAGCTCATCTTGTTGATTCACAGCAGCTGATGATAGGAGATATGCTCGCTTATCTGCAATATGCGATGCATGTAATAATGTCCTTTCTCTATATAACGATGATGTTCATAATGATACCGAGAGCATTTGTTTCAGGGCAGAGAATCGGTAAAGTGCTCGATGTAGAGCCTACCATCGAAGACTCGGAAAAACCGGAAAAATTAAAGGATGTTAAGGGTGTGGTTGAATTCAGAAACGTATCCTTTGCTTATCCTGATGCGGATGAAAAAACTTTGAACAATATAAATTTTACAGCAGAACCAGGAAAGACAACGGCTATAATAGGCGGCACAGGCAGCGGGAAATCCACATTGCTCAGTCTCATACCAAGGTTTTACGATGTCACAGAGGGCGAGGTATGCCTTGACGGAGTGAATATCAAGGATATAACGCAGAAAGAATTGAGAGACAATATAGGATATGTTCCGCAGAAAGGAATGCTGTTTTCGGGTACTATAGCGACCAATCTTCAGTACGGAAAAGACGATGCTTCTTCCGATGAAATGCTGGCTGCTGCGAAGATAGCACAGGCCATGGAATTTATTTCGGAAAAAGAAAACGGCCTTGAAGAAGAGGTTTCCCAGGGAGGAACAAACGTATCTGGAGGTCAGAAGCAGAGACTTTCCATTGCAAGAGCTTTAGTTAAAAAACCGAAGATATATCTATTTGATGACAGTTTTTCAGCTCTTGATTTTAAAACCGATAAGGCTCTCAGAGATGCGCTTTCCGAAAACGTAGAAGACAGTACCATAATAATTGTGGCGCAGCGTATCAATACCATACTTGATGCAGACCAGATAGTTGTAATGGATGAAGGCAGAATGGTCGGACTGGGAAGCCACGACCAGCTGATGGAAAGCTGCGATGTATATAAGGAGATTGCACTTTCACAGCTAAGCAAAGAAGAACTGGAAAGGGGGCGTAAATAATGGCTAAGAGAAGAGAAAAAAGCGGAGGCCCTAACGGCAACATGATGCCGGGAGAAAAGGCGAAAGATTTTAAAGGGACAATGAAAAAACTGATGAAGTATCTGGCTCCCCATAAATTCAAGCTGTTTGCTGTATTCGTATTTGCCATAGCAAGTACAGTTTTTAATATAATTTCCCCTACTATATTGGGCGATGCTACGGATAAAGTTGTAGAGGGTCTTATGGGCGGCATGGGCATAGATTTTCAGGGACTGTTTCAGATTCTCATGATGCTGCTCGCCATGTATGGGCTCTGTCTGCTGTTTGGAGCTATGCAGGGCTGGATAATGGCAGACGTTTCACAAAAGGTTATATACGAACTTCGTGACAAAATGTCTGTGAAGATAGACAGACTTCCTCTAAAATATTTTGACAATCAGACGCACGGTGAGATACAGAGCAGGATGGTAAACGACATAGAGACTGTGAACCAGACTCTGTCAATGAGTTTAACTCAGATAATAACAAGCATAACGACCATAATAGGTATTCTGGTAATGATGCTTCGCATAAGTATTCTGATGACTGTTACAGCTCTTGTCGTTCTTCCGCTGTCTATGCTCGTTATAAAATTGGTGGTATCCAAATCTCAGGGACATTTTAAAAACCAGCAGAAATATCTTGGCTATGTGAATGGACACGTTGAAGAAATGTATACCGGACATGATGTAGTGAAAGCCTTTAATAAAGAAGAGGATTCTCAAGAAGTATTTGATGAATACAATGATAAACTGTGTGAATCAGCGTGGAAATCCCAGTTTCTGTCAGGTATAATGATGCCGGTTACCATGCTTATAGGCAATCTTGCATACGTAGCGGTATGCCTGCTTGGAGGATACCTTGCAATCAACGGTAAAATTTCAATAGGTAATATACAGGCATTTATACAATATGTAAGAAGTTTCAATCAGCCTATAACCCAGGTGGCAAATGTGGCAAATCAGCTTCAGTCTACAGCTGCGGCTGCGGAGAGAGTATTCGAGTTAATTGAAGAAGATGAGGAAATCGATCTTGACCGCTCGCCTGAATTTGAACTTGACCCGGAAGAAGTTAAAGGTGATGTTTCCTTTGAAAATGTAAGCTTTGGATACAATGAAGATGAACCGGTAATAAAGAACTTTACCTTTGAAGCAAAACCGGGACAGCGAGTTGCCATAGTAGGACCTACAGGAGCAGGAAAAACAACAATAGTGAAACTGCTTATGAGGTTTTATGAAGTAAACGGCGGCAGAATAACGGTAGACGGGCATGATATAAAGGACTTTTCGAGGGAAAATCTTAGGAATATGTTTGGAATGGTATTACAGGACACATGGCTTAACAGCGATACAGTCCGTGAAAATATCAGATACGGCAAAAGCAGCGCAAGCGATGAAGAGGTCGAAGAAGCTGCAAAAGCAGCGCATATTCATCACTTCATAAAAACTCAGCCTAAAGGATACGATATGGAGATAAATGAAGAGGCAAGTAACATTTCTCAGGGACAGAAGCAGCTCCTTACTATTGCCAGAGCCATACTTGCAGATACGCCTATTATGATTTTGGATGAGGCCACAAGTTCCGTAGATACGAGAACAGAAGTGCTCATACAGAAAGCCATGGCAAATCTTATGCAGGGAAGAACCAGCTTTATTATCGCGCATAGATTATCCACTATAAAAGATGCTGACCATATACTGGTGATGAATCATGGCGATATAATAGAACAGGGTACACATGAGACTCTTTTGGCGCAGAATGGATTTTATACCAACCTTTACAACAGTCAGTTTGCAGAACAATAATATCCAGATTTATCCTTTGCATAATAGCCTCGGGACTGTCACAAATCCAACACTAAAAAATGTTATAAATTTAAGCGTGATTTTCACAGAGGAAAAATTTATTACATGATGAAAGTGGTGGAAGGTATTATGAGTGAAAATGTTAAGAATAAAAAGACTGTAATATATATTTTATTGATTGCAGCCATAATAATTATTGCTTTAGCGGTTACCACTATAGTTATGTTTGCAGCTGTGGATAAGGATGCCGTGACAGAGGACAGCAGCGGAGAAACCTCTGTTTCCAAGCTGAGCATAGATGATTCCAGTGAATATGCTGACAGCCTGTTTGCATGCGCGGTAACCGATATAAATGACAGCGCGTCAGTGGTAAAATTACTGGAAACTATGAAATTTGAAGATTCAGCCGGAGAGTATACAGCTCAGATTTCCGCTGTGGATGGTGTTCAGGTTCTTGACCTTAACCTTTCACAGAAAATAAGCAAAGGTGATCAGAAAGTGTTCAATGAGAACATAGGAAAATGCGCTCAGCAGATGCTTGCCCTGATTCCGGGAATAGAAAGGGTTCAGTGGACATATTCCGTTGATACGGCAGATGCCAGCAAGGAAGAAGCTAAAGTTTCAATTGATGCAGAGGGAGCGACAAAAGAACTTGGCAGTGATGTAAGGGCTTTTGGAGAATCGGCGTCCAAGTTTCAAAAGTTACTTAGCAAGCAAAAAAATATTGAGTAAAAACTTGACAGTTAACAGGGGTAATTATATAATATAGACGCGGTTAGAAATAACTAACCGCGTTATTTAAAAGATTGGGTTAGTGTAATCTAACCCACGGTATATCTATTGACCGTCCGAAGAAATTATTTATTTTAGGAGGATATATGTCTGAATCAGTTCTTGTTACATATTGTGCGCCTACACTTGCGGGAATAAAAACTGCCAACCTGTTCAGCTGTCAGTGCAGCAGCAGGAGCAGCGCTTTATTTGCGGTTAAATGCTGGAATAAAGCTCTTAATAACAAAGGGGTATATGCGGTGCTTATGAGATACAGGAATAAAAGAGCGCTGATTTATGTATACAGGCGCTCTAAGCTGATACAGGATTTTAGCGACAGCCAGGCAAAGGAATTCCTGAATATCTTTGGATATGGCGGGATGACTTTGACTCAGATGCTTGAGGTTTTATCCTGCAAATTGAGCAGTCAGGAAGATTTCCCTCATGAGATAGGTATTTTCTTAGGATATCCAATCGATGATGTAAAGGGGTTTATAAAGAATGGAGGCAAAAATTGTAAAATAGCGGGACATTGGAAAGTGTACGCTGATGAAAAGCGTGCAGAAAAATTATTCTGCAAATACAAAAAGTGTACGGATATCTATTGCAGGAAATTGGGAGAAGGGACTCCTCTGCATAGATTGACGGTAGGAAGTTGATTTTGTTTAAAATCATAAAATTTCGGAGGTGAAAATGAAAAAGATAGCGGTAGTATATTGGAGTGGTACAGGAAATACTGAGATGATGGCAAATGCTGTTGCAGAAGGCGCTAAAGCTGCGGGAGCGGAAGTTGATTTAATGACATCTGCGCAGTTTTCAGCTGATAAAGTAAAGGAATATGACGGCATAGCTTTCGGATGTCCTTCCATGGGAGACGAAGTTCTGGAGGAAATGGAGTTTGATCCTATGTTCACCGAATGCGAGTCTGCTCTGAGCGGGAAAAATATTGCCTTGTTCGGTTCCTATGGATGGGGAGACGGAGAATGGATGAGACAGTGGGAAGAACGATGTGAAGATGATAATGCAGCGCTGGTATGTGAAAGCGTTATATGCAATGAAACTCCTGATGATTCAGGGCTTGAGCAATGTAAAACTCTGGGAAAGGCGCTTGCATAAATTTAAAATATGTAAAAACAGTCGATAAAACCTCTAAAAGAAAACTTCCGGAATTAATTCCGGAAGTTTTTTTTAGTATAGGAAATATCGTTTTGTGGGATTTCCGTATACTTCAAAGAAAGTACATTGCGAAGCGTCGCCCCTTGCGGGCGGTATGCGTGCAAAGGAATCTCTGATTCCGTCTTGCACACTTTTTATGTAGGAAATATCAACCAAAACATTGCGAAGCGTCGCCTCTTGCAGGCAGCATGTGTGCAAAGAAATCTCTGATTTCGTCTTGCACACTTTTTATGTAGGAAATATCAACAAAAAACTTTGCGAAGCGTGGTTTTTGCAGGCAGCATGCGTGCAAAGAAATCTCTGATTTTGTATATTTCCGCTTTTTTTATGAAAAATTTTCTGCCTTGGCGTGGTTGACAATTAAAAATATAAGTTGACAATATTTCCGGGCATAAATATAATTGTCATTGATAAGTAAAAAGCTAGACAGGAGGTTCGTTTATTATGTTTAACAGAGCGGCATCAGCAGCCGTAAGACGTGAAGATAAGGTTAAACCTGAGGATATGGTTATGTGTGGGTTGTTCACGGCGCTTATTGCGGCAGGCGCTTTTATAAAGATTCCCGTGCCTGTAGTACCTTTTACTTTGCAGTTTTTATTTACAACGCTGGCAGGGCTGATTATGGGAGGACGTCTGGGAGCTGTGAGCGTGGGAATATATGCTGTGCTGGGACTTATAGGTCTTCCCGTATTCGCAGAAGGCGGAGGAATTTGGTACGTTCTGAAACCAAGTTTCGGATATATTTTAGGATTTGTCGCCGCAAGTTTTGTGACAGGAAAAATGGCAGAATACTATATGAGAGACAATAAAACTCTTACGGTTAAAAAACTTTTGGCTGCAAATTTTACAGGTCTTGCAATAGTCTATCTGGTAGGAATAACGTATTACTATTTCATATGTAATTTTGTTATAAACGCACCGATAGGATTCGCGCCTCTGATGATGTACTGCTTTGTTCTGGTAGTTCCGGGAGATATAATTTTGTGTTTTTTGGCAGCGTTTCTTACCAAACGTATGAAGCCTATTTACGTGAAGATGAGAGGTGTTTAGATGGGAATTGCAGAAGAGCTGAAAGAAATTGTTTTATCGGGAACTGATATTTCCAGAGAAGAAGCTATCGCTTTGTGGAACTCCGATATTGAAGAGCTTACTAAAGCAGCGGACGAAATAAGAAAAAGCTTTTGCGGAGATTGTTTTGATATCTGCACAATAGTCAATGCAAAGAGCGGAAAGTGTACGGAAGACTGTAAATACTGCGCTCAAAGTTCTCATTATCAAAGGGCAGATGTACAGACATATGGTTTGCTTTCAAAGTCGGAACTTCTCAAAGATGCCGAATCAAATATGAAAAAAGGTGTTCTGAGATATTCCATAGTTACTTCGGGAAAAGCATTGAGCGATGGAGAGATAGATGAAGTATGCGAGAGCATAAGACTTATAAGAGAAAAGTGCGGCATAGAGGTTTGTGTTTCCCTGGGGCTGCTCGATGAATGTCAGTTTAGAAAAATCAAGAAAGCAGGAGCATCAAGAGTGCACTGCAATTTGGAAACATCAGAAAAGTATTTCCCTAAAGTATGCAGCACTCATACCTATGAGGATAAGATAAAAACTATTAAAGCGGCGAAAAAAGCAGGTCTGTCTGTTTGTTCCGGAGGTATTATAGGGCTGGGAGAAACGGAGAAAGACCGCATAGATATGATATTTACGGTTAAAGAGCTGGGAGTAAAATCCGTTCCATTGAATTTTCTGAATCCCATAAAAGGAACGCCCTATGAAAATAACTCTGTTGTTTCCGATGATGAAGCAAGAAGGTGCGCCGCGGTGTTCAGATTTATAATTCCCGATGCAGCCATAAGACTGGCAGGAGGACGAGGCATAATGGAAGATAAAGGCAGAGCCTGTTTCAAAGGCGGAGCCAATGCTGCCATATCGGGAGACATGCTTACGACTTCGGGAATTACCGTAGAAAGAGATATGAAAATGATAGATGAACTTGGATTTGAGGTGATGATTTACAATGGCTAAAGGTTTGTTTGTAGCCGGTACGGGAACGGATGTAGGAAAGACTTTTGTAACTGCTCTGATGATAAAGAAATTAATTCACTCCGGCAGGAAAGCTGCTTATTACAAGGCAGCAATGAGCGGAAATCAGAGAATATCAAAAAGCGATTTTGAATACAGCGCAGGAGGCAAAGACCGGAATCGATCATATCCTGTTTCGGATGAATATTATGTAAAAGAAAAAACGCTTATACCGGGAGATGCCGTTTATGTAAAAAATGTTTCAGGACTTTCGCAGAGCCTTGAATCAATGTGTCCTTATGTATATGAAAAAGCTGTATCGCCTCATCTGGCTGCGCGCCTTGAAAGAAATCCCGTTGAACTTGTCCGTGTATGCGATGGCTTTGAGGAGCTGAGCCGGTCCAATGAATACATAACAGTAGAGGGGTCCGGAGGAATTGTATGTCCCGTAAGATTTGACCTGGAAAAGAGAGGCAATATAATGCTTGAAGATGTAATAAAAAAGTTAAATCTTCCCTGCGTAATAGTTGCAGATGCAGGACTTGGAACAATTAACAGCGTTGTACTTACAGCCGAGTATATGAAGTCGCATGCAATAAAAGCAAAAGGAATCATTTTTAACAGATTTCACCCGGGGGATGTTATGGAGGAAGACAATCTCAATATGTGCGAACATATTACAGGAATAAAGGTGATTTCCTGTGTGAAAGAAGGGGATCTGTCTCTTGATATGGATGAACATATACTGGAAAGTTTGTATGAATAACATGGGTAAATTGAGGAGGTTATATAAATGATATGGTATCCCTATGAACAG
>CABUXV010000025.1 GCA_902495595.1 uncultured Eubacterium sp.
CAATATGCGGTGACAATAGCGAGGAGGTCACACCTGTTCCCATACCGAACACAGAAGTTAAGCTCCTTAGCGCTGATGATACTTGGCGGGCGACTGCCTGGGAAAGTAGGACGTTGCCGCTTATTTTGGTCCTATGGTCAAGCGGTTAAGACACCGCCCTTTCACGGCGGTAACCCGGGTTCGATTCCCGGTAGGATCACCATTTTACCAGATTCTCATGTCCGGGAGTCTGGTTTTTAACTAAAATGGACTTTTAGTCTAATTGTAAAACAAATTAAATAATATGCGCCTGTGGTGGAATTGGCAGACACGCTAGATTTAGGTTCTAGTGGGAGACCGTGGGGGTTCAAGTCCCTCCAGGCGCACCAAAAACAGACATGTAGTTGTCTGTTTTTTATTGTGTATAAAAAAATGAGGGAAAGGAAGTATGATTTAAGTATGATTTACAGGAAATTTAAGGGAAAAGATATTTCTCTTTTGGGTTTTGGTGCTATGCGGTTGCCTGTTATGGATGGGAAAGATTCAGAGATTGATGAAGTAGCGGCACAGGAATTGGTGGATGTTGCGATAAAAAACGGAATAAATTATTTTGATACTGCATGGGGATATCATGAGGGAAATTCCGAAATTTTTATGGGTAAAGCTTTAAAAAACTATCCAAGGGAGTCCTTTTATTTGGCTACAAAATTTCCGGGCTATGATATTTCTTCTTTTGGCAGGCATGAGGAAATATTTGAAAGGCAGCTTGAAAAATGTCAGGTGGATTATTTTGATTTTTATCTTCTTCACAATGTTTGTGAGATGAATATAAATGAATATCTAGATAATAAGAAATTTGGAACTTTTGATTATTTTATGGAGCAGAAAAGAAAGGGCAGAATAAAACATTTGGGTTTTTCAGTGCATAGCAATCAGGAAACTTTTGAGTTGTTTTTGAAACAATATGGATGTGATATGGAATTCTGCCAAATACAGCTTAACTATATTGATTGGGAATTTCAGAATGCAAAAGCTAAAGTGAAAACCTTAAATGAGTATAATATACCAATATGGGTTATGGAGCCTATGAGAGGTGGCAAGCTGGCTAATTTGCCTGAAGAAGAAAGAGCTAAGCTGATAGCGCTTGACAGTGAGAAATCGCTTCCTGAATATGCTTTTAAATTCTTGTATTCTGTTGACGGTGTAGGTGTAATACTTTCAGGTATGTCAGATAAGAAACAGCTTTTGGATAATATAAAGATTTTTGAGAATGAAAAGTCTTTAAACGAAGAGGAAAGAACTAAACTTTTGGAAATAGGAGCGGAAATGACAGAAAAGACGTCTGTGCCTTGTACTTCTTGTCATTATTGTACAGCTCACTGTCCGAAAAATCTCGATATACCTTATTTGCTGGATTTATATAATGAACATGTTTTCACTAAGGATTTTGCCTTCATAGCTCCGATGGCGCTTCAGGCTTTGGATAAAGATAAAAGACCTGATTCATGTATAGGTTGCCGAAGCTGTGAGAAGGTGTGTCCTCAGCAAATCAAGATATCGGAAGTCTTGACAGATTTCAGTAATAAGTTAAAATAATAAAGAAAACAAAAAATGAACAGGAGAAGAAACGATGACAAATCAAGCAGTTGTTAGAGATGAATCACGCCTTTCTTTTAAGGCTCAGACTGTTGCGGCTTTAATCGCAGTTGTTGCGGCAGTTGTGTTACCACAGATATTTCACGGGATAGGAATAGTTTCAGGAACGGGAGCGGCAATGGGCGCTGCATTTCTTCCTATGTATCTTCCGGTAATGATGGTAGGATTTTTGGCAGGACCATATGCAGGTGCAGTTTCGGGTATAGCGGCTCCGCTTATAAGTTTTGCTGTTACAGGTATGCCTGCGGCAGCTGTACTTCCGATGATTGCCGTTGAAGTAACAGCTTGCGGTCTTTTTGCAGGTCTTTCACGCAGCGTAAATATGCCTTTGATTTTAAAGGTTTTGGCGGTACAGGTAGTAGGAAAAGTTTTCAGACTGGGCGCTGTATTTGCGATGATTTATATTGCAGGAAGCCAGATGCCTGCTTTTTCAAGTGTGTGGATGAGCGCCAAACAGGGATTGCCGGGGATTATTCTTCAGTTAGCGATAATTCCGCTTGTTGTATTCTACGTAAACAATAAAAGCAAAGATGAAGAGTAATTTAGAAAAAGCTCAGGAACTGTTAAAAACAGGTGGCTATACATGTGTCTTATGCAAAGGCGATATTGTTGTAACCACTTGTCAGCGTGGAGTAAAGCCTCTCATTGAATGGATTGATTCAGGCAATGATTTCAGCGGATATTCGGCAGCGGATAAGGTTATCGGAAACGGGGCTGCATTTCTTTACGTACTTTTGAATATAAAAGAAGTGTATGCTTCGGTAATAAGCAAAAGGGCAGCTGTTACTTTGGAAAAATACGGCATATCTTTTACATATGATATTATGACTGATAATATAAGAAATCGTGATAATACAGGAAACTGTCCCATGGAAGAGGCTGTTGCATTTGCTAAAACACCAAGAGACGCTGAGAGAGCTATACGAGCGAAAATTCTTTTAATGAGCGGTAAATAATTTTATAAAAATCTAAAAAGAGAAATTACAGCGTCGGGAGGAAAAGACGCGGCATGAAATTGTGTCGACTAAGCTTATCCTCCCGGCGTTTTTTTTTTGCAGAAAATATGGATGTTATTTATATTGAGCAAATATCAAAGAAAGGATTTTGCGAAGCGTTGCTGCTTGCAGGCAGTATATGCGTAAAAAAAGCTTTGATTCCGTCCAGTACAGTTTTTATATTTTTGTTGACATATAGAATATAAAGAACTATAATGTACTTGTTCAATAAGTACATTACAAAACACAAGAGGTGCACAAGTGGAGATTATAATAAGCAGTAATACAAGCAAGCCGATTTATGAACAGATAACATTTCAGATAAAGGCTATGATAATGAGCGGAGAGCTGAAAACAGGAGACCCTATTCCATCAATGAGGGCATTGGCTAAATCTGTTCATGTCAGTGTAATTACTGTGCAGAAAGCATATGAAGAGCTTCAAAGAGACGGATTTATTGAAACTACAGTAGGAAGAGGAAGCTTTGTTTCCGCCCAGAATAAAGACTTTTATCAGGAAGAGCAGCAGCGCAGGATGGAGGAGCATTTGCAGGAAGCGGTGGATATAGCTCATACCATCGGCATAACACTGGATAAAGCGATAGAACTTCTTACTATGTTTTATCAGGAGGATAATTAAAATGGAGACGCTTTTGCAGGTTGAAAATTTAACAAAAAAATATCCGGCCTTTAAGCTGGATGATGTTTCCTTTGTGATTCCAAAGGGAACTATAATGGGGATTATAGGTGAAAACGGGGCAGGTAAGAGTACCATAATAAATGCTGTTTTAGATATAATAAAGAAAGACAGCGGAAAGGTTTTGTTCTGGGGCAGGGAACTATCATCATCAAAGGAAATTAAGGAGAATATCGGAGTCGTTTTTGACAGCATGAATTTTTATGAAACTATGACTCCGTATCAAATAGAAAAAATTTCAAGGCAGACATATAAGCAGTGGAATCGTGAAACATTTATAAGTTATCTGAAAAAGTTCAATTTACCTGAAAAGAAAGAGATAAAAGAGTTTTCAAAAGGAATGAAAATGAAGCTGTCCATTGCAGCAGCTCTTTCACACAACCCTAAACTTTTGATACTGGACGAAGCTACAGGGGGGCTGGATCCTGTTGTGAGGGATGATATACTGGATGTGTTTTTGGATTTTGTTCAGGATGAAGAACATTCCATATTGCTATCCTCTCACATTACAACCGATTTGGAGAAGATAGCCGATTATATCACATTCATACATGAGGGAAAGGTATTCTTCTGCAAAAGCAAGGATGAGCTGCTTTATGATTATGGAATAATAAGGTGCGGAACATCGGATTTTAATAATATTGACAGAGATGATATTTTAGCTTATCGAAAAGAGGAGTATCAGTGGAGCGTACTTGTTGCCGATAAAAAATCGGCTGTTAGAAAATATAAGAATGTTGTCGTAGACAATACGACAATTGATGATATTCTTCTGCTGTATGTGAAAGGGGAAAGAATAAAATGAAAGGTCTTATAATTAAGGATTTATACAATATATCAAAAAATATAAATTATATGATATTGATATTGATTCTATTTGCCTTTGCATTTATTTCGACTTCGGGAATAGAGCAGTATATAAGCATATGCGGTATAATGGCAGGTATGATGATAACAACGACTTTTGCATTCGATACTCATTCGGGATGGAATAAATATGCGGTTGCAATGCCTGTATCGAGAAATGATTTGGTTTGCGGAAAGTTTATAATACTTTTGATTTTTACTTTTACAGGTATAGCTGCAGGAGTGGTAATAGGATTCGCAGGGAATTTTATTATAGGCGGCGAAACAAATTTTATGTCAATAGTGGTGAGCATTGTCTCAGCCTTTTCCATATCTGAAATTTTTGGAAGCATGACAATACCTATCATGTTTAAATTCAATGTGGAAAAAGGACGAATAATAATTATTATGGCTTACACTATAATAGCTGTAACCGCTTTCAGCATGATTAAAAATAGTGAAATTTCATTGGTGAAAAACATAATATACGGTCTTCCTGTTATAGCAGTTCTGATGAATCTGCTGATGTATAAAGTCAGCTGTGCTGTTTTGAGCAGAAAGGATTTATAGGAAATACGTTAATTCTGTTTATTTTTTCTGAATGTTACGTTGAGCATGGTTATAGATAGTATGATTGCTGCCATACCAATGGCGTGACCTGCGGAAAAGCCTTCGTGAAAAACAGCAACGCTTATTATGGTTGCAAACATAGGCTCTACAAATGTAAACATGGCAGCTTTGCTGGTTTCCATATGTTCAAGTCCTTTTGTGTAGAGAAGAAAAGGGGCCAGAGTGGAAAGCAGCCCGAGAAGCAATATATATATTAAAGCGGATGGGTTTGACGATACTGTCTCTGCAATTCTATTTAGTTTGCAGAAAGGAAGCAGCGATAATGAGGCAAAAGAGAAAGTATAAGTTATAACTGTAAGCCAGTTATATTTTTTCAGAGCGATACGCCCGAAAATACTGTAAAGACCATAGCCCAATCCTGAACCGATACCGACGGCAAATGCGTAAGGTGTGATGTGAATACCTTTGGAACCGCCTATAAGACCTGTTATGAATGCACAGCCTATTATGGCTATACAAAGAGAAATGCCTTTTTTTACTGTAAATTTTTCATGAAAAAGTATGCAGGATATTATCATTACAAAGCAAGGTCCTGTATAGAGCAGAGTGCATGCTACCGAAAGTGTACTTTCCTGTATAGATATAAAATAACATACGTTGAAAAACACAATGCTTATAATGCCGGTTCCTATAAACATCCATATATCTTTGATTCTAGCCCGAAAAAGTTTCGGGTTTTTTATTAAAGTTATTGCTATGAGACTTAGAGCCGAAACGAGGCATCGAAGCTGTGTTATCTGTATTGAGTCAAGACCTGCTAAGTTCAGCGGATTTGAAAAAAGTCCTATAATTCCCCAGAAGATACCTGCGAATATTACAAATAAAGGGGCAAAAAAGTTCCAGCTGTACCCATGTTTAATTTTTTCTGTATATGCATTGTTTGTCGTATTATAATCATTCATATTATTTTCCTTGTAATTGATGCGGTTTTATAAATTGAATTTTATATATGTGTATTATAAAATATTATATAACCAAAAGTAAAACTGTAAATTATATAATATATTTTAAGTAAAACTTAAAAGAGGTGGGTATGGAAACGGCAAGATGCAAGGCGTTTTTGGCTGCTGTGGAAACTGGAAGTTTTTCGAAAGCCGCCGGAGTATTAAATTATACGCCATCCGGAGTGAGTCAGCTTGTTTCGGCTTTGGAAAAGGATATAGGCTTTCCTTTGCTGACAAGGAATAAAAAAGGTGTGGCTGTAACAGAAAACGGGAAAAAGATGATTCCGGCAATAAGAAATTTTATTCTGCAGGAAGAGCGGATATATCAAATCTCTTCAGAAATCAATGGACTTGTCTCCGGAGAAGTTACAATAGCCGCTTATTCGAGTATAGCGGCGCATTGGCTTGCAGGCGTTATAAAAGATTTTCAGGAGGACTATCCTCAGGTAAATATAAGACTGAGGGAGGGAATTCGGCAGGAAGTTATAAAATGGATAGATGAAAAAGCCGCGGATGCAGGATTTTTAAGCTATAAGGAGGACATGGAGTACCACTGGATTCCTCTGGCGAAAGATGAAATGGTTGCTGTATTTCCAAAGAATCATAAATGCGCCTTTAGAGAGTCATATGATATTATGGACTGTGAAAATGAAGACTTTATAATGCCTGCTCTTGGTCATGATGATGATGTAACTGAATTATTCAATAAATATAAGCTAAATCCTAATATAAAGTTTTCGACTCTTGAAAATTTCGCAGCGATGTCCATGATAGAAAAGGGGCTGGGGATGAGTATAATGAACGAGCTGATAATGAGAAACTGGCAGTGCGATGTAGTTAAGCTGCCTTTAAATCCTCCTCAGCATATTGTTTTAGGCATAGCTCTGCCTTCGTGGCAGAATGCTTCACCTGCTGCAAAGCGGTTTATCAAATATTCCGTAGAACGTTTGCAGCAGTTATAATCTATATATTGACGCGGGTTAAAGAAGAGTTAAACATTTACAATTACAACTTGCATATTATACGCATATTGTGTATAATTATTAACATCACATAATGAACAACAAAGGAGAAATAAAAATGAAGAAGAGTTTAGTAGCGGTTTTCTTGGCTATGGTTCTCGTATTTTCTCTCGCATCATGCGGCGGGGATGACAAAGAGGGCGATGCTGCCACAACTTATAAAGTAGGAACTGAACCTACATTCCCTCCATTTGATACTACCGATGAAGAGCAGAATATAGTAGGCCTTGATATGGACCTTATAAAAGCGATAGGTGAAGACCAGGGTTTTGATGTTGAATTTGAAAATCTTTCATTTGACGGTCTTATTCCTGCATTGAAAGCCGGAAATATCGATATAGTTGCAGCAGGCATGAACAAGGATGACCCTGAAAGACAGGAGCAGGTTGATTTCAGCGATTCATATTACGATTCAAAGCTGTATGTTGCCGTAACTGTTGATAATGACAGCATCAAAAGCGTAGATGATCTGACTGCTGATATGAAAGTAGCTGCTCAGACGGGGACTACAGGCGCAGAAAAGGTTAAAGAATTAAAAGCTGAGGGTAAAATTAAAGAAGCTGTTATCTTAGACGGCCTTGATACAGCAATGATGCAGCTTATAAACGGAGACGTTTCAGCAGTAATTAATGACCAGCCTGTAACGGAAGCTTACATGAAGAAGCAGCCTGATAAGATTAAGATGGTGGGAGACGCTCTCAATGCAGAATCTTACGGTTTTGCAGTTGCAAAAGGAAATGAAGAACTTGTAGAAAAAATAAATGCAGGTCTTAAGACTATAAAAGAAGACGGAACTTATGATGAACTCATAGATAAATGGTTTAATCAGTAGATTATTCTGTCGGCGGAAATGAATTAATTGATTAAAATTACCTCTGACCGCAGGTTCGGTCAGAGGTCGTTGCTTTTAAAGGAGGATTTGCTTTGGAACAGTATTTACAAGGAATTGCTGTTGCTGCAAAAGGTGTTCCGGTTACGCTTGCCATATCTTTGGTTGCGGTTCTTGGGGGGCTGATAATAGGTCTTTTTGTTGCTTTGGCAAAGAGGTCTAAATTTAAGGTTCTGCGCGGACTTGCGACTATATATGTGGATGTGATAAGAGGAACTCCTTTGCTTGTTCAAGTATTAATTTTGGCTTATGGTGTTCCGCAGATGATTAAAGCGATTTTCGAAATACAGTTTAACTGGGAGCATATGATAATTGTCGGATTTATTGCGTGCGGGATAAACAGTTCGGCATATATGGCTGAGATAATAAGAAGCGGTCTTCAGGCTGTGGATATCGGGCAGACTGAGGCGGCCAGATCATTGGGATTAAACAGCAAGCAGACAATGAGATACATAATAGTGCCCCAGGCATTTAAAATTATAGTACCGGCTCTGGGAAATGAATTTATCACACTTATAAAGGAGACTTCAATCCTGTCTGTTGCAGGAATAGTGGAGATTACAAGGCGGGGAACCCTGTGGGCATCATCGTCATTTTTGTCGTTTCAGGCGTATATAGGTGTGGCTATCGTTTACCTTATTATGACACTTACCTTGTCAAGGCTGGTTAATTACATAGAGAGGAGGCTGGCTCAAAGTGATAGAAGTTAGAAACCTGGAAAAATCATTTGGAGAGCTCAAAGTCCTTCGAGGAATAACCGAGACCGTAAAAGAAAAAGAGGTCGTATGCGTTATAGGTCCTTCCGGTTCAGGTAAAAGTACATTCTTACGCTGCCTGAATTTGCTTGAGGAACCTACGGGTGGAGAGATTTATTTGGACGGTAAAAAAATAAATCAGGAAGGCGTTAACATAGATGAGGTTAGAGAGAAACTGGGTATGGTATTTCAGAGTTTTAATCTGTTCCCTCATATGACGGTACTTGATAATGTTACTCTTGCGCCCATAAAAGTTAAAGGTATGGATAAAGATGAGGCGGATAAAAAGGCTAAAATGCTTTTGGAAACTGTAGGTCTGGCAGATAAGGCGGAGTCTTATCCATCTTCTCTTTCAGGAGGTCAGAAACAGAGAGTTGCCATAGCGAGAGCTCTTGCAATGGATCCTGAAGTTATGCTTTTTGATGAGCCCACATCTGCGCTTGACCCTGAAATGGTAGGCGAGGTGCTCACCGTTATGAAAGACCTGGCCAATAAAGGTATGACAATGGTGATAGTAACTCATGAGATGGGATTTGCAAAAGAAGTTGCCGACAGGGTACTGTTTATAGACCAGGGCATAGTTATGGAGCAGGGCGCTCCGGAGGAGCTGTTCAGCAATCCGCAGAACGAAAGAACAAAGAGCTTTTTAAGCAAGGTGCTTTAGGTATAAATCCATTTAAATATAAAACTCCCGGGATGATACTATTATAGTCCTGGGAGTTTTGCTGTTTCGTGTATGAAATATTACATGAATCAAATAAAATGATTTATTTGTATTCCAGTTTATTGAATTTATCTATTATATTTTGGTCTTCCTCAGTACCGACAAAAAGCATCACTATGCCGTCTTTGTAAGCGGATACGTTGGTATTTGCAACTGTTTTAGTTGATTCTATTTCCTTGTATTCATCTGAGTTTTCATCGAACTGGTAAAGTTCGATGGCGCCGTCATTATATTGTTTGCCGGCTTTCGCACCTATCAGCTGATAATAGGTTTCGTCTCCGGCAGTAAGTCCGAGATCTTCGGCTGTTGCATCTATATTTTTTTCGATTTTAGTGGTATCTTCTTCAGTTGATTTATCTGAAGAGGAATCATCTCCGCTTCCTCCGCATGATACCATTGCCATAATCATAATAATCGACAGCAAAGTAGTGATGAATTTTTTCATAATAATCTCCTCCATTAAATAAATGGAAATAACATATACGTTATTATAACATAAAAGAGGATGCCTGTCAGATAAGCATCCTCTTTTTTGTTGTGCTATGTATACTAACCGAAGTATCTCTTTAAGAGACCCTGGAAAGCTCTTCCGTGTCTTGCTTCGTCTTTAGCCATTTCGTGAACTGTATCGTGAATAGCGTCAAGATTCTGGTCTTTAGCCATTTTAGCCAGAGCTTTCTTACCTGCGCATGCGCCGGCTTCTGCTTCAACTCTCATTTCAAGATTCTTTTTAGTTGAATCTGTAACAACTTCTCCTAAGAGTTCTGCAAATTTAGCTGCGTGTTCTGCTTCTTCCCATGCAGCCTTTTCCCAGTAAAGACCGATTTCAGGATATCCTTCTCTGTGCGCAACTCTTGCCATAGCCAGGTACATACCAACTTCTGAGCATTCTCCGTTGAAGTTATCCTTTAATCCCTGTATTATTTCAGGGTCAACGCCTTTTGCAACGCCTACTACGTGGTCGTCAACGAATTCGATAGCGCCTTCTTTAACTTCTAAAAACTTATCAGCAGGTACGCCGCACTGAGGGCACTTTTCTGGTGGCTGAGGTCCTTCATGAGTGTATCCGCATACTGAACATGTCCATTTCATAATAAATTCCTCCTTTTAAATCATTTATTTCTCATATTTATTTCTTACCTATTGTTTCCAACAACTATAATGTACCATTTTAGTATAGAATAGTCAAGATGTTTTTCTAAAATTTTTAGGAATTCTCAGCTGGTGATATTAAAAAGCGGGAAGCTCTAAGCTGTATACAGTGGAATTTATCCAAAACCTGAATTTAAATACATGTTTTGGATAAAAATTGCCTATTTAACCGGTCATACGCAGCTGTAATAACCAATATACACGTTTTAGAGGCCTTTTTGGTCAAAATAATGGGAATATATGTAAAATATTGAAAGGGTTTTATCCAAAACACCGCGTCAAATAAGACTTTTGGTTATTAATATTTTTTTTGCAGGCAATATCCCTTTGATTTTATCCAAAATCATGTGATAAGCGGTTATTTTGGATATTCAATACATACCATTCAGGCAGAGGCAGAGTATTTATTAAAGCGGGCGGTTTAGAGGCATCGCAGGAGGTCCTGCAAAGCCGTCATACTTTCTCCCTTTACCTTTGGTTTGAAAAATAGTATAATATATGTGTTTTTTAATAAGCACTGCATGACAGTTAGCTGTTTAGAGAAGAAGCAGGAAACCATATGGAAGATTAGAAAGGTGATTTTGTGAGATTATATAAAATAATTGCAGCGGTGATGATTTGTATGATGACAGCTGTAGGCTTGGCTGGCTGCACTACGTTTGATAATTTTAAGGAGGCTTTCCTGGAGAAATCGAAAAGCAAGGATGTTACGATTCAGATAGGAATATTTGAACCGATGTCCGGAGCTGACAGAAAAGCAGCTGAAGCTGAGATAGCAGGCATAGAGCTTGCTAATGAAGTTTACCCAAATGCTGACGGAAAGATAGTTGAGCTTTTATACAGTGATAATTCTTCCGATATATCAGCGGCGGAGACGGCTATAACGGATTTGATTTCAAAGAAACCCGATATTATTCTGGGAAGTTACGGAAGTGTATATTCCATGGTTGCGGGAAGCTACATAAACGATGCCCAGATACCTGCGATAGCCATAACCAATTCAAATCCTCTGGTAACTAAAAACTATAATTATTATTTTCGGGTTTGTTACGTTGATTCAAACCAGGGAGATTTGCTGGCAAGGTATGTTCTGGAGTATAAAAAGGAGTCTGTAGCCGGAGTAATGCTTCCTGACGGAGATGATGCTGCTATGGCTACTACTACGGCATTTATAGACAGAATAGAGGCGGAAACCGAAAATGATGATGCTATAATAGCTTATGAAAAATATAAACCGGGAGAGAAAGATTTTTCTGAACAGCTTGAATCAATAAGAAATTCCGGAGTTAAGAGTGTACTTCTGCCGGGGGATGTGAATGATTCGGTGAATATAATGAAGCAGGCTGAGAGTATGGGTCTTGATGTGGTGTTTTTAGGAGACGCTGACTGGGCGACCAAGGAGTTTAAAAATCATGTAAAAAAAGATGTTTCAAAAGAACACATGGCTTTTGTAAACTTCTTCGACAAAAGCGAAGCTGTAAACGAGGAGTCGGAGACTTTTCTTAAAGCATATAAGGAAAAATACGGAAGCGATAAGGAACCGAATGACTCTGTCGCTCTCGGATATGATGCATATGTGATTGCTCTCGACGCTATATCAAAAGCAGGTGATAATGCTACCGGCGAGGAAATAAGAAAGGTTCTGGCCGGCGCGCATGAATTCAAAGGCGCCTCCGGAAATATAACTTTTAACACTTCCGGAGACCCGATAAGGACTGCATATATAAGTACGTGGGACGGCAGTAAAATGACGTCTATATATACGGTAAATCCTAATTAGGTTTAAAATGTTTTTGTATTTCATATATAATAAAAAAACGTTATAAAAATTTTATATATTAGAATAATAACAGTAAAGGAGATTTAAAATGGAAAGTAAGATTAAAGAAGCTTTAGAGCAGATAAGACCTTTTTTGCAGAGAGATGGCGGAGATATTGAATTTGTAGAATACACAGATGATAATATCGTTAAGGTCAGACTTCAGGGTCACTGCGCAGGATGCCCCGGCGCTCAGATGACTATCAAAGGAGTTGTTGAACAGATATTAAGGGAAAGTTATCCTGAAATAAAAAGTGTTGAAGCAGTATTATAGTGAATGGTAATATGAAATTATTAGAACAGGTAAACAAAAAAATAGAAGAAAATAAGACAGAGATGATATCATCTCTGTCTCGTCTTATATCCATACCGAGCATTGCAAAAGAAGAACAGGCAGAATACCCCTTTGGCGTTCAGGTGCAAAAAGCATACGAAACTATGATGGAAATGGGTGAGAAAGAAGGCTTCGAACTTTACAATGCGGATAATTTCGGAGGTCATATAGATTTTCCCGGAAGTACAGACGGAATTGTAGGAGTGGTAGGACATTTGGATGTAGTTCCCGAAGGTGATGGCTGGGATTTTGAGCCTTACGGAGGAGAAGTAATAGACGGTAAAGTATGCGGCAGAGGCACTACGGATGATAAGGGTCCTGTTATAGCGTCCTTTTATGGTATGAAAGCACTTAAAGAATGCGGATATGAACCGAAGCGTACTATAAGGCTTATACTTGGTCTTGATGAAGAGACTAACTGGCATGGAATGGATTATTATCTGGCAAAAGTGGATAAAATACCTGATTTTGGATTTACCCCTGATGGAGATTTTCCGGCAATACATGGCGAAAAGGGGATAATTGTATTTGAAATAGCCAAAAAATTCAATTCTTCGAAATCCGGGTCAAAGGGTTTGGAATTAAGTTCTCTAAAAGGGGGAACAGCAGCAAATTCAGTGGCTGACCGAGCAAGGGCTGTTTTGCATGACGGTTCGGGAAGCGGATATGATAAATTAAAAGAACTGGTGTCATCTTTCAGAGATGAAAAGGGATGCAGGGTAAACTGCCGAGGAATAGGAAAGAGCTTTGAGATTACAACTCAGGGGATTTCAGCCCACGGAGCAAAACCCGAGAAAGGTGTAAATGCTATTTCTCTGATGATGGAACTGCTTGGCAGGATAAATTTTGTAAATGAAGAGACCAATGACTTTATAGAATTTTATAATGCTCATATAGGATATGATATACATGGAGAAAATCTAGGCTGTGATTTAAGCGATGAACAATCGGGACGTCTCGTATTGAATGTGGGAATGATAGAACTCGATAAAAATGATGTTAAAATCACGATAAATATCAGGTATCCTGTAACTTTGGATGATGAGACTGTATACAGCGGCATTATGAAAATTTTGGATAGATATAATATAGGTATTATAAAGGGGAAACATCAGCTGCCAATATATATTCCTGAAGATGATCCGATTATCAGGACGCTTATGCAGGTTTATGAAAAACATACGGCAGACAGCACGAGCAAACCTCTGGTAATAGGCGGGGGAACTTATGCGAGAGCTATTCAAAATACCGTCGCTTTCGGGGCTAGATTTCCCAATGAAACAGAACTGGGACATCAGAAAAATGAATGTATATCGGTTGACAATATGGTAAAACTTGCAAAGATATATGCAGAAGCTGTATATAGACTTTCAGAACTTGAGGAGAGATAAGTCTGATTAATATCAATACAAAAGAATAGCAGATTTAAAGAAGAGTCTGACTTTGGCAGCGTTCTATAAGGAAGTAAAAAGATTCGGTGCGAAGACCGGCGTGTTAAATCATGCAGGTTTTCGACAAATCAAGTACAGCTGATTTCCTATGCTGACACGACTCTTCTTTATTTTTCCTTAAAGAATCCTTTAGCTTTTGAAAAGCTTCTGTACTTATGGTGTATTCAATATTACAAGCGTAATGCTCCGCAGTTTTACGATCTGTGCCAGTGTCTGCAAGCCTTGCCGTAAAAATTGGTCCCGTTTACATATTTGTTCTTAATATGCAGGTCTTGCTGCATTAAATAAAAAGTACAATCTTTTTTGATAATATAGCTGGATTTGGAAGGCTCCTTGCTCGTCTTGATTCACACTTCCAACTGCTCGAGACATCCATACGGCGGATATGGTCTTTTGTATTCTGGAGCATAAAAACATCTTTCGGGCAGTCTTCCATTGAAGAAGTTAGAGGCATAAGGGCGCCTCCCTTTCTCAAGATTTTTATCCACTCAGTTCCCAGCGGAAATCACAGCAGGCTCGAATCAGCTCTTCGTCATGGGTTATTACCAATATGGTTTTTCCTTTAGCCGCAGCCTCCGCCAATGCGGAAGCAATCTTTCGCATGTTCCCGCCATCCAGCCCCGACGTCGGTTCGTCAAACAATAAAACTGCCCTGCCGGATAAAAGCCCGCAGGCAATGGAAAGACGCTGCTTCTGCCCTCCGGAAAGAATTGCCGGGTGAGCGTCTTTGTAAGGGTAAAGTCCAAATTTCTTCAGCAGATTTCTGGCTTTCTCCAAAAGCTCTTTCGTTCTGGAAACTCCTAAAAGCAGTTCTTCCGTTACGCTGTTTGTAAAGAATTGCGTGCCTGTGTCGTTGGAGCTGTACCAGCAGATTTTCCGTCTCTGCATAGGGTTAGCTTTTCGGCCGTGAATGAAAATACCGCCCTTGGACTGGCGTTCCAAACCGGCGACGATTTTTGCCAATGTTGTTTTTCCTGCCCCGTTGTGTCCAGTGACAGCGATGATTTGCCCCGCCCAGGCCGAAAGGTTTAAATTCTCCCAAATCGTATGATTCTTTCGCTTGCAGGAAAGGTCCCGCAGGGAAAGAATAGGCGTACCTATGCCGGTGGGGGAGGAAAGCCTTGAAGTCATATATTGCCGCACAGCGCGAAGCTCCAGCTGCTCCAGGCTTTCAGAGGAAAGCTTTCGCATTTGTTCTGGTGTGCGCTCCCACTGGATGGCTCCATCTTGGATATATACAAACCGATTCGCCAAATCCATCAGCCAGAAAAGCCGATGTTCCGCAATCAACAGTGTGCAGCCCTCCTGTTTTAAACTTTGCAGAACCTCACGGAGCTCTTCAATGCCTTTTCCGTCCAGATTGGAGGTAGGCTCGTCGCAGACATAAATGGGAGGATTCATGGCATAAACAGAGGCCATAGCTGTACGCTGTTTTTCTCCGCTGGAAAGCACGTCAAGAGAACGGCTGCGCAATTGCTCCAAATGAAACCGTTTAATAGCCGTATCTATTTGCAGAACAATTTTTTCATGTGGGAAGCCGTAATTTTCACAGCTGAAAGCAACTTCTCCCGGCATTTCAGAAGAGAAAAACTGGCTTCCCGGATCCTGGAACACACTGCCTACAGTTTTTCCACGTTTCCAAAGGGATTCATCTCTTCTGTCCTTTCCATCAATCTTAATACAACCGGAGAACTGGCCCGTATAAAAAGCGGGAACAAGACCGTTTAGCAGGCGGATTAAAGTGGTTTTTCCATTTCCTGAGGGACCGGTCAATACCACGCATTCGCCTTTGCGGACATGCAGACAAATATCCGAGATGCCCGCACCTGAATCAGAATATTGAAAGTTCACATGTTCAAACTGGATCACTTTATCCCTCCTAACAGTAAAAACAGGGTAGTTCCGGCTGTCCATATTCCGAGCCAAAGAAAATCAGCCCCGTGCATTTTTTTTGCATAGTAGCTTCCCCGTATTCCCGGTGCCTGGGCGCCTCGCGTTATAGCCGATACGGAAAGCTGATCCGCAGTCTGCAGGCAGCGAAGCAGCAGAGGAACCAAGACATATTCACAGGTGACGGCAGGATGACGGAGTACCTGTACAGGTTCGGTAAGTCTTCGGTTCTTCATGGACTGTCGAATTCCCTTAAGTTCCGTTTTTATGGTTGGAAAAAAACGAAATATCACCAGAAGCCCTAAGATAACCGGGGTGGGGGTATGGATTTTCGACAGAGTGGCTGAAAGCTGTCCCGGCGGCGTGGTAATGAGATTCCACGCCGCCAGGAAGACCGGCATGAGACTGTAAAACATCAACACATAGAACTCCGAGAAAATCACCATATGCAGACCGTGAAAGCGGATCAGATACAATAGCAGCGCCAGCACCAGATAAAAAGCGCCGAAAGTCAGGCAAAGTCTCAATCGCCTTTCAAAAAATAACTGGCAGAAAGCAAGCAGCGCAAGAAGACAGGTGAGCAAAGTGTTTGCGGTAAGAGATACCCCGAGGATAGCGCAGGTCGCAGCCCATGCTTTTACCGGAACGGATAAGGTTGTTTCCTGCATTTACAGAACCCCCGCTTTTTTGAAATGCTTTTGAATCAGCTTCCGCCCGATCAGGCTGCCCAGAAATCCGCAGAGCATGGTAAAAACCAGGATAAAAATTACCCAGCTGGGCGCTGTATAATACTGAACATAAGCGTTGATATAGCTTTGCTCCATACCGCTGGCAACCGCAAAGCTGTAATAGGTATCCCAGAAAACCCAGACGGGAAGCAGGTTTACACCGTTGTATAACAGGCTGGAAACCGTCCAGGAGGCGGTCAGACGGTTTGGCGTAATCTCTTTCCACAAAATGATTTCCGCAATGATTCCCACTACGATAAACCACGGAAGCAAAAACCAGTTGCCCATCATCAGAAAGACGAGTCCCAGCAGCGTCATGTATACCAGTGAAACAAAACGTTTGCGTATGCGGTTTACCATCAAAAAATAGACAGGTCCGCAGACAAGCATGGTAATGCCTACGGAAAGCACCATGCTGACAAAATCATTTACCATGCAGACCATGTTGATCCCCAGCTGAATGACAATGAGCAGCACCGTCATCAGCACCAGTGTAATAACGTCTTTTACAGACCATTTTTTGTTTTCCATTTTTATTCTCCTTTATTTTTTTGATTATTGCAGCTTCCAGCTTAATGTCTGTTCATACAGTACGACAAATCGGCGGTACAGACAGTGATTGCGGTCATACCGCATGGAATGTGTCGAAGCTGATATAATGCAGTACCTCGATGTTCCCGATGTGAATGGTGATGAGAAAAATCAAGGCAATACTCCAGTCAGTACAAACATATACAGGAGTATCAGCATTGGGTTTAAGTTATTGATTGTCAGCTTCGGGAGCATTTGTGCCAGCGAAAGCTCAGGTTTTTCCACGGAATACGCCAACGCATCTTAAATTTTCCGAAAAGCGTATCAAAAATGGTTCCCGTCGATACACATGAAATCTTCGTAAACTTCCTTTTGAAGTTAGTTATTGCTAACCAATGCGCAAAAATTTAAGGCTCATTTGAACCTTAAAAGACCGCTCCAGCCGCAGTTGAAAAAGACTGCCAGTTCATTGACATAATCAATCGCCTGCTCGCGCGTCATGTCATGAGCGACTGTTTCAAAAACAGCGGTAAAATAGGCGCTTGTGATCATATGGTGAAGGTCACGGCTGATAGTCCCCTCCAGTTTTCCGAGCTGACGGAGCTGCTGATAGTAATCCGCCGTCTGATTGACTTCAAGCTCCACAAGTTCATGAATATAGTTGGCGTACCGGGTTCCCTCGGAACAGCAGATCACCAGCTTGAACGCGTCGAAATTATCGTAGATGTAATTGATAAAATAATTGAGATAACTGGTAGATAAATCCTGGCATTGCTCCGCTTTATCCTCCGGAATCAATTCATAATGCGCTTGCTGGGCCTGCACAAACTGATTGAGCAATTCATCGGCTGCCGGGGAGACCAAGGCGTCGAATAACGCTTCCTTGCTGCTGTAGTACCCGTAAAAGGCCCCTTTGGTAAAGCCGGCTTCTTTGACGATGGCCCGCAGAGAAGCGTCTTTAAAGCCCTTTTCTAGAAATTCTCGTTTCCCAACATCAAGAATGCGCTTTTGCGTATTAGTCAATCCCATGTTTTATCTCCTCTCTATATACCAGTGGTATATTAACATAAGCAACGTAATCTGTCAACAGGGGTTTCACTGCTTGTAATAAACCCACTTGCTGTGCCAACGGCATTACGAGTGATTCGTATTGCAGAAAAACTCTTTTCCTCAGCGGAAACAAGAGGGATTGATCTGAAACAAAACCGGTAAAATTGTAAAATCAACTGGGCATTATGAAATATCAAATTTCTATTATACTTTTAAGCAGAATTTCATGGAAACGTTATAAATCGTCCATGGAATATTTCAAGAAGAGTATAGTTTTCTTGTTTATCTTTCACTTGGCATAGGTTAGCATTTTTGCAATATTTCTTTATGCTTCCTGACTTCAATCAGACTTTTCTTTTTCAGAGAACAGGGAAAAATCGGGTACTGCCGCAATAGTTAAATCTGCTTTTGAGCTGTAAATATTTTCAATTAATTGATGAGGATTTGACAAATCTTTTGTTTTTGTTACAATAGAAAACGTATAACATTGAAAAATACACGTTTTGGAGAGTTTTACCATGAAAATAAATATAAAGGAAATACTTGACAATAAAAAACAACCAGATAAAAGATGGCTTGCTTCTGCTGTTGAGGACGCCGCAGATAAGCAAGAGGAGGAGAAAGCTGTCAGCCATGAATCGGAGTTAAAGGCTGATGAGCATGAGGATTCAGAGGATACATCAAATGTCCAGGATTTACAAGGCGATACAGCATGTCACGGTGTATCAGAGAGCAACAATGAATGTTTGATTTCCGATATCAAGGATGAACCTGCGGAATCAGATATTTTGACAGTATATTCCGGCTCGGATACAGAAGATATTACGAATGAAAATATTGATGATGATGGTATTGATGAAATGAGGGAATTTTCTGCAGAAGAGGCGGATGCTGATTTGCGCAGTGAATCGGGGGAATCTTTCGAAGAAGCGCCGGAAACCGCCTCCAGCAGTGAATCGGGGGAATCTTTCGAAGAAGCGCCGGAAACCGCCTCCAGCAGTGAATCGGGGGAATCCCTTGAAGAAGCGCCGGAAATCGCTCTGCGCGATGGAGCCGATGAAAAAAATATATGCGTTTATGATGAAGCTAAAAGCGTAGATGAGAAAGAACCTCTATCGGACAAGTTCAGGGAGCATGTGAAAGCGTATAAATGGATTGGCGGCATGGTGGCAGTATTTGCCGTGCTTTTAACGGTAACATTTACGTACACGTCACTCATACCAAGAGAGGTATACGCTACAATCAATGACAAAGACTATAAAGTGACGACCAGACAATATACCATTGAGGAATTTCTTGAGGAAAAGAATATAGAGTACTGCAAGGAGGACTATATTTCAAAACCTGTAACCACTTATATATATGACGGAATAAGTTTTAAACTTGAGCATGCAACATCTTTTAAGGTGACTGCAGACGGAGAGACAAAAGAATATAAAACTTTGGAAAGAACAGTGGGAAATGCGCTGAAAGACTGCGGGATAGAAGTTGGCGATGCAGATATAGTTACTCCTGCAGCAGAAGAATCCATAGGGGATGATATGGATATAGTAGTTCAGAGAGTAACCACCGGACAGGAGACGGTAGAAGAAAAAATACCTTTTGAAACCAAAGAAAAGGATGACAGTTCTTTAAATGAGGGAACAAGCAAAGTCGTTACAGAGGGAACAGAAGGAATTGATAAAGTAACTTATGAAATAACATATATAGACGGCAAGGAATCCTCAAGGAAAGAAATTTCAAGGACTTCTGTTACGGCGCCTGTAGATAAGGTAATAGCAAACGGAACGAAAATAAACTTTAACGGAAAATCCTACAGCAGAAAGCTTGTGGTAAAAGCATATGCTTATACAGGCGGCGGAAGGACTGCTATGGGAACCAAGGCCAGGGTAGGGGAGATTGCCGTTGACCCAAGCGTAATACCTCTTGGAACGAACGTATACATAGAAGGTGTAGGCGCAAGACGGGCAGAGGATACGGGCGGCAATATCAAGGGGAATACCATAGACATATATATGAATTCCCAAAGTCAGTGTATAAAATGGGGCGCCAGATATGTAACCATTTATATAGAGTAGGCGATTTCATATAAAATAAGTAAAATGCACCTTAAGCATTGTATTATCCTTTTAATGCTCATGGTGCATTTTTCTTTTGTTTAATTATCTTTAAGGTGTTTTTGTATTAAATCGGCGAAAAGTTCGGCATTCTCTGCGGATGTGAAGATTGCCCTTGCCGATATATTGTTTCCGCCTCCTTTTCCCCCGTAAAAAGAGGCATATTCCCTGACGAGTTTACCGCAGTCGATTTTTCCGCCGGATATTAAAATATAAGAAGTTTCCTTTTCGGCGTACAGCATTATGAGCTTCTGATGTTTTTTTCCCATATAATTTTTTCCCATATTAAATGCGTCATCCAGGGATAAATCAGCAAGACTATATATTATAACGTTTTGTTGGTTTTCAGACATCAGGGTATCGAGTTTAATACATTCGTTTTTTATAAATGACTTTTTAAGATGGAAAAGCTCATTTTTTACAGATGCAAGTTTTTCTTCCTGAGCTTTTAATTTATCAGGGAACTCTTCGATTGACGAGGAATATCCTGAAGATAATTTTGTAAGAATATCGTGTTTCATATTGTAATTTTCCAGTGCGCGCTGTCCTGCATCAAAATACACTCTGAACATATCCTTGTATTTTTCTGTTTTATAAATTTTAATCAGACCTACCTGTCCGGCAGATGATGGGTGAGTGCCGCAGCAGGCTACACAGTCTGCCGCATTTTCGGTGGAACCTACCGATACTATTGATATATCTTCATCAAAAGCCAGAGCTTTCCTCAAGGGCATTTTTTCGGCTTCCTGTCTGCTGTCAAATCGAAGGACCGTGACGGGAGCGTCGGACCATATGACCTTATTTGCTTCAAGCTGGGCAATTGCCGCCATTTCACATGTAATTTCTTTAAACTCGGGATTTTCCTCAAGGTTTATATCTATGGTCATGTAGCTGTCTCCCATATGAAATCCTCTGTTGACTCCGCCATAGAGCGAGTAGAAGACGCCTGACAGAATATGTTCTCCGCAGTGACGCTGCATATTATCAAAACGTCTTTCCCAGTTCAGAGTGCACTGTACATTTTGATTAACTGACAGTTTATCTGATGCGGCGATAACAGTATGGTAAATTTCACTGTTTTTTTCCTGAACATCTATAACCTGAAATTCATTTATACAGCCGGTATCGCAGCTTTGCCCTCCGCCTTCGGGAAAGAAAGCCGTCTTATCTAAAGTTACAATATAACCTTCATATCCTATATCCAAATCAGGAATGTTTAAACCGGTGACAGAGGTTATTTTTGCATCCCATTCTTTAATATAAGCATCGAATTGGTATAATTTTGTTGTTTTCATTTTCGTACTCCTGAAATTAAAAAAATCCTTAAATCAATAAAAGTTTATATATTTAAAGGAAAAAAGTCAAATGAAATACTGTTAAAAATGAAAAAAGTGTTTTATAATGTAAAATGAATGATTAATTTGCGGTTCATATGACAAACTTAAGCCTCGTAGAATCCATATAGAATATGTATGAGGTGTGATATGAAAAGCAGATTGTGTAACTTATTGATTTTGTGTTTGATTCTGGCAGCGCTGGCGGTTGTACCGGGATATAAAGATGTAAAAGATACGGTGGGAAAAATGTCAGCTTCTTCTGTAGTTGTCATAGACCCGGGGCACGGAGGAATGGATGGCGGCGCAGAAAGCGGAGATGGTACTTGTGAAAAAGATATAAATCTCAAGATATCCATACAGCTGAAAAAACAGCTTGAAAAAGAAGGCATAAAAGTAATTATGACAAGAAAGAAAGATGAGGGTCTATATGATGAATCTCAGAAAGCGGCAATAAGAAGTTTGAAAACTCAGGATATGAAAGAAAGAAAAAATATCATAGATAAAGCCGATGCCGACCTTACTGTAAGTATACATTTAAACAGTTTTACTCAGGATTCGTCAGTAAAGGGCGCCCAGGTGTTTTATCCTGCATATGGTGATGAAGATACTGTTGAGAGCAGCAAATCAGCGGCAAAAACAATACAGGGAAATCTCAATGAAGTGATAAATATAGATAAGGACAGAACGGAGCTGGGAAAGAGCGATGTGTTTTTGCTCAGGGATGTTAAGTCCCCGATTGTAATAGTTGAATGTGGATTTTTGTCTAATCCTGATGATGCTCAAAATTTAAAAAAATCTTCATATCAGAAAAAAATTGTTAAAGTTTTGAAAAAGAGTGTTTGTTCGCACTTGTCTGATAATAAGTCCTAAACCCAGTAAAAACGGCATTTTTGAGATATTTGCAGCAGGTGAAATAAAATGCGAACAACCTGTGGATAAAATGATGTAAAAAATGGAACTTGACACGAGAAAATGTTGAAATTTGAACAACTGTAAAAAAATAGTTTTCCACAGGCACCTTTGGATAAAATTGTATACAATTTTAAAAAAAGTGTGGATAACTTCCGAAAGCACTAAAATCAATGGAATGTATGGTTGTTGAAAATTGTCGAGCTAAAAAAGAACAAAGGTTAACATAATACCGAAGATGGTTGAGAGGGAGGTAAAATGTTAAAAGAAAAAATTATATACAAAGATGAGCTGCCTATAAATGTCGTAACAGCTAATATTATAGAATATCCTATACATTTTCATGACGATATGGAAGTGGTCTATGTACTTTCAGGAAGCGTTATACTTAAAAACGGATATTACACGTATACATTGAAACAGGGAGATATTTTTATACTGAACGACAGAGATATGCACAGCTTTGAAAGTACCGGAGAAGATAATATGGTTATGATGCTTCAGCTGGATCTTGCATACTTTTCCAGATACTACGATAATCTGAAAAACAACTTTTTTGTTACGGACATGGAAGACGACAATGACGAAAGTCTTGAAGTATTGAGAAATATTCTTGCAAAGATAATGATGGAAATTTTGCAGAAAGGTTATGGATATGAGCAAAAGGTTATAGAGAGTACCCATAATCTCATTGCATGTCTTATATCTGATTTTCAGTATTATGTTATGGATGACGGAAAATTTAAAAATGAATCCAAGAATAAGGGAAATAAAATACTGGCAGGACGTCTCAACAGAATAACGGATTACATGTACGACAACTATGACAGAAAACTCACTTTAAGTGAAATCGCCGAGATGGAGCACCTGAGCATTTATTATCTGTCTCATATTATAAAAGAAGCTACAGGTCTGAGTTTTCAGGATTTGCTGAGCTATATAAGGGTAGAAGAGTCTGAGAAGCTTCTATTAGGCACCAATAAGAAGATAGGGGCAATCGCAGAGGAAACCGGGTTTTCTGCTGTAAGGTATTATATAAAGCATTTTGAGCAGTGGTTTGGGATGCATCCGCTTGAATACAGAAAAAAATATATAGGTAAGATAATAAGCAGGGAGATAGAAGCGAAATACAAGAAATATTCTCCTATGGATATAGAAGAGGCTATAAGAAGACAGGTTAAAGGTGTGTATGCTGATTATGTGGACAAGCTTCATGCAAAACCTGTGATAATAGATATAAATGTTGATGACAGTTCGGCGGCGGAAGACGGCAGGATTCCTGATATTGCGCAGATAATGACCCGCGAAGTAAATGAGATACTGGCAGAACCCTATAATAAGCTCATGGAGCTTAATGAACGTATAGTATCGTCAGGAGATAATTATATTATTTCCACAGGCAGCAGGTACCCTGATACATGGGAGAGTATGAGCATACTCGTATACAATTTTGATGAAAACGTAGGCAGGTCTCTCAGGAAGATTCATACAGAAAACGACCTTTTGAGAATTGTAAGAAATTATGATGAAGAGATAGAGTTTCTCGTAAGATGCAATGGGCTTTCAGGCAAGTTCAGGATTTTAAAGTACAGGCTTGAAAAGGACAATCTGATGAAGAAAATAACTGATTCTATTAATCCTAAGGATTCGGAGAGCAGAAGAGACATACTTTTAGATAAGTTTTTGGCTTCTCCTAATGTAAGTATGAGTACCTATACAAGTTCTGACATATTGAGCGTAAGGACTACATTCAAAGGCATGGGAGCCGAGCTTATTCTCATAGATAAAATATAGATATACCTTGGATTTTAAATCAGAGAACATGATTTTTTGTTGATATCAAACGAAAAGGCATGTTCTTTTTTTGTTGAATTATTTAACTGTTATTTAACAAAGACTTATCAAGCTCTTGATTGAATCATCACGATACCGGAAGTAAAATTTTATTGAAAACAAATCGGAAACAAGAGAGGACAGGAAAAAGATATGTTGGAACTGAAAAATATAAAAAAAAGTTATGACGGAGTGACTATTTTGGAGAATATCAACCTGGATATTAAGGACGGGGAAATAGTTTCCATTCTCGGACCGTCGGGATGCGGCAAGACTACGCTTTTGAATATGATTTTAGGTATAACCGACTGCAATGAGGGGCAGATAATATTTGACGGAAAAGATATTACAAATATTCCTATGGAAAAAAGGGGTTTTAACATAGTGTTTCAGGATTATGCTCTGTTTCCCAATTTAAATGTATATAAAAATATTGTTTACGGTCTTAGAAACAATCGTAATATTTCAACAAAAGAGGAGGTTGATGAGCTTATTAATCTGCTTGAACTGAAACCTCATCTTGATAAAAAGATTGACCAGCTTTCCGGAGGCCAGAAACAGAGAGTCGCTTTAGCAAGAACCCTTGTTATGAAACCTGAGATTCTTCTTCTGGATGAGCCCTTAAGCGCGCTGGACGGAGTGATAAAAGAATCCATAAAAGACAGGATTAAAACTATTGCAAAAGAATTTAATCTGACGACAATCATAGTTACTCACGATCCGGAGGAGGCGCTCACATTGTCCGACAGAGTTATGATATTAAATGAAGGGGGAGTTTCTCAATACGGAAAGCCCGAAGAAATAATAACATCGCCTCAGAATAATTTTGTAAAGGCATTTATACTCAATCAGCTTGAAATCAAGAAAAACAATATATTTAGATTATTTGCAGAGCAGATACAGATGCAGACAGTTCAGACACAGATTCAGGCTCAGGCGGTACAGGCTCAAATGCAGCATAATGTTCAGGTATCGTAGGTGGTAAAGGGTATGAATGTAAGTAAAAATAAAGAATTAAAAATTATATTTATCGTTTTAGCTTTATTATTTGCGGCATTTTTGCTGATTCCGATGATACAGCTTCTTGTAAAATCCTTTTATGACGGCGGAAGCATTTCAATGGAAAGCTATAGGGATGTATTCACAGGAAAAGGTTTTGGCGCTGCGCTGGGAAACAGCTTTGCGGTAGCTTCTGCAAGCGCGGTTTTTACCACCTGTCTTGCGTTTTTTCTGGCATATACCGTAAATTATACGAATACGGGAAGAAGATATAAGGGAATCATACAGAAAGTAGCAGTTCTTCCTATGCTTCTTCCGACCATTACATACGGATTTGCCATAATTTATTCATTTGGGAAACAAGGACTCATTACTCGTCTCTTCGGTCATCAGCTTTTTGAGATATATGGATTTAACGGTCTGCTTTTAGGGTATACAATATATACTCTTCCGATATCTTTTATGCTTATAAATAATACCATGGGATATATAGATAAGAAGTTCACTGTAGTTTCCAGAATAATGGGAGATTCACCGCTAAGGACGTTTAATATAACGGTTTTAAGACCTCTTTTGGGAACTTTGGCGGCGTCTTTCATACAGACTTTTTTTCTCTGCTTTACGGATTTCGGTATACCGGCATCCGTTGGGGGAGAATATCAGGTAATAGCGAGTATTCTGTATAATGAAATGCTGGGAAGCATTCCGAATTTCGGAAACGGGGCAGTCGTAGCTCTGGTAATGCTGATTCCGTCTGTAGTAAGCATATCGGTACTTAGATTCCTGGAAAAATATAATGTAAGATACAACAAGATTTCCGCTATAGAAATAAAGAAAAATTATTTAAGAGATGGGATTTGCGGAATAATAAGCGGGTTTATTATGGTATGCGTATTATCGGTCTTTGCCGTTATATTCGTGGTACCTTTTGTGAAAGACTGGCCTTATTATACAAGTTTTACTTTAGAACATTTTAAGGCGGTATTCAGCGACCCGAATCTTTCGGGTGTATATGTCAATTCTCTTATTACGGCGGCGGTTACTGCTGTGATAGGGACCTTGGTTGCATACGCTTCAGCGCTGCTTACTGCAAGAAGCAGTGTAAGTCAGAAGTTAAAAAATGTTATAGAAGGAATTGCGCTTGTTACAAACACCATTCCGGGAATGGTGCTGGGGCTGGCTTTTCTGTTCGCTTTTTCAGGAACATCCCTTCAGAATACATTTATTATAATAATAGTCTGCAATGTCATTCATTTTTATTCTACTCCGTACCTGATGATGAAAAATTCTCTTTCAAAGATGAATTCTTCATGGGAAACTACGGCAATGCTGATGGGAGACAATTGGATAAAGACTATCGCAAGGGTGGTGACGCCAAATGCAATGTCATCGCTTTTAGGGGTTTTCAGTTACTATTTTATCAATGCCATGGTAACTATAAGCGCCGTTATATTTCTTACCGGCGCGCGAACGATGGTTATCACAACGAAGATAAAAGAGCTGCAATATTTTAACAAGTTCAATGAAATTTTCGTTCTTTCTTTACTGATACTTATGACAAATATAGTTGCGCAGATAGTATTTGCAAGATTGGCGAAAAGAGCAGAGGGCGGCAATAAAAAGGAGAGAAGGTTAAAAATGATTAAATCAAAGTATTTAAAAAAAGCGACTGCTGTGATGCTGGCGCTGATGGTAGGAACAGGAGCTTTCGCACTGACCGGATGCGGCGGCGGAAGCGATGAACAGGTTGTTATTTATTCAAACGCAGATGATGAAGCGGTTGAATCGATGAAAGCGACTCTTGATGAAAACGGATATGAAGGGCAGTATATGTTCCAGACTTTCGGAACTTCGGAGCTCGGCGGAAAACTAATGGCAGAGGGCAAGGATTTGGAAGCAGATCTTATCACCATGAGTTCATATTATATAGACAGCGCACAGGAAAGCAATAAGATGTTTAAGGATTTGGACTTTGAGGCTGATACTCTTGAGGAACACCCGTCATATGCGGCTCCTATAATATGCAATGCAGGTTCCATTATCGTAAACACTGAGGAAATGAAAGCCAACAATCTTCCTGAACCAAAATCCATAAAAGATTTGGCAGACCCTGTTTATGAGGGGCAAGTGTCTGTAACCGATATTCAGTCCTCATCAACTGCATGGCTTCTGCTTCAGGCATTGGTATCTGAATACGGTGAAGATGAAGCAAAAACTATATTGACAGGTATATATAAGAACGTAGGTCCGCATCTTGAAGAATCAGGCTCAGGTCCTCTTAAAAAAATCCGTGCAGGAGAAGTTTCTTTAGGATTCGGGCTTCGCGCTCAGGCGGTGGCTGATAAAAAGGAAGGATTGCCTATAGATTACATTGACCCTACGGAGGGAAACTTTACACTGAAAGAGTCGGTTGCTGTTGTTGATAAAGGCGATAAGACAAATGAAAAGGCTATGGAGATGGCTAAGTGTATTGTAGAAAAGGGACGTTCCGGTTTGCTGGAAATATATCCTGTTGCCCTTTATAACGGCGAGACTGTTGATTCGGAAAATCAGCTGGGAAATCCAAAACAGTTTAAGGAAGCTCTGACTGTTGATTTGCTCGAGCAGCACCAGGCATTGTCAGAGAGCTGCAAATAATATATCAGGCAGGGCAAATGCAATATAAGAACATTAATGACATCAAAGTTTAGGAGTGTGAGAAAATGTATAAAGTTGACGCAGTAATATTTGACTGGGCGGGAACTACGGTTGATTTTGGAAGTTTTGCACCGGTAAGAGCATTTATGGAAGTATTTAAAGAATATGGAGTGGAGCCTACCGTTGACGAGATAAGAAAACCTATGGGAATGCTTAAAATAGACCATATCAAAGCCATGCTGGATATGCCGAGAATACGAAAAAGCTGGATATCCATTCACGGAGCGGAGCCTTCAAAAGAAGACGCATATGCGATGTACGGCATATTTGAAGAGAAGCTTTTGAAAATACTGAGAGATTTTACGGAGCCTAAGCCTGATACGCTGAGGACTGTGGACAAATTGCGCAAGATGGGAATTGCAATAGGTTCGACTACGGGATATACGGATAAAATGATGAGCATCGTTGCCCCTGCGGCAAAAGATAAGGGATATAATCCTGATATCTGGGTGAGTCCTGACTCCACAGGTCAGAAGGGGAGACCTTATCCGTATATGATTTTTAAGAATATGGAAGCTCTTGAGCTGAAAGACGTACACAGAGTTTTGAAAATCGGCGATACAGTTTCGGATATTAAAGAGGGAAAGAGCGCAGGTGTTCTGACGGCAGGCGTAGTCATAGGAAGCTCCCAAATGGGGCTTTCCCGTGAGGAATATGAAGCTCTGGGGCAAGAAGAAAAGGAAACTCTCTGCGAAGAGGTAAAGCAGACTTTCTTAAATGCAGGAGCAGATGAGGTTTTTCTCACGCTTGATGAAGTTATAGAGTATATAGCTTAAGCAGAATTATAAAAAGAAAAACAGACCTTAAAATCAGGGTCTGTTTTTTAGTTTGAAATATCAATTAAACGCCAAAGGCTTTGGCAGTATCTTTCATCGCCTGAGCGATAGGAAGAGACTGAGGGCATTTTTCTTCACAGGCTTTACAGCCGATACAGTCTGAGGCGTGGCGCCCCGGCGCTATCCATGTGGAATATTCGAATTTAGTTGATGGATTCTGTTCGTATACATTCCAGTCGTTGAAATATCTTAAAAGTCTCGGAATCTCCAATTTCTGAGGACATGGCATGCAGTAGTTGCATCCTGTGCAGGAATATTTTATAAGCCTGTTGTATTCATTTGAAACTTTGTCTATGAGTTTCTTTTCGTCTTCTGTGAGAATATTTAAATCTTCGGCTGACATTATTTTGATGTTTTCTTCTATCTGTGATAATGAGCTCATTCCGCTCAGCATAACGGTAACTTCCGGCATGTTGGCAAGCCATTTAAATGCCCATTGTGCGGGACTTCTTTTTATATCGGAAGCATCCCATATCTTCTGAATTGCAGGAGGAACAGCATCGGTAATGCGGCCGCCTTTAAGCGGTTCCATGATGATTACATCCAGTCCCTTTGAAGCGGCATATTTTAGGCCTTTTAAACCTGCCTGATGATTTTTGTCCATGTAGTTAAGCTGTATTTGGCAGAATTCCCAGTCGTATTGGTCTATCATTTCTTCAAAGAAAGGGTATTCATCGTGGAAAGAAAATCCTATATGCTTTATTTTTCCGGCAGCTTTCATCTCTTCGAGGAAAGGCATGAGATTGAGTTTCTGAGCCCGTTTCCATATAGAGCGGCTTACATTGTGAACAAGGTACATATCTATACAGTCTGTATCCAGTCTTTCAAGCTGTTTGTAAAATATGCTTTTCATGCTTTCTTCATCTTTTGCTACCCAAATAGGCATTTTATCGGCAAGGATTACTTTTTCACGATATCCGTCTTTAAGCGCTTTGCCGAGGATTTTTTCGCTCATTCCACCATGATATGTAAATGCCGTATCCACGTAGTTTACGCCTAAATCCACAGCTTTTCTTATCATATCGATGGATTCCTGCTCCTTTACCTTTTCTTCGCTGTCGGTGGGGAATCTCATACATCCCATGCCGAGCAGAGAAGTTTTTAAATTGATTTTTTTAAATGTTCTGTACTGCATTGTTATCTCCTGAAATAATGGTATATTATATTTAACACAAATTTATTATACTTAAAAAGGAAATTTACTTCAATGAGAAATCATGAAATATCATTCGCAAAAGCATTGGAAGATTTTATGGATAGAATTTATGAGTTATACGATATACCGTCAATAGCTATAGGGGTATCTGTAAAAGGCAAGCGATTTTCGGGAACAAGAGGATATAAAAACTACATTACAAAAGAAAAATTATGTAAACAAGATGCTTTTCACTGCACGTCCTTGTCGAAACTTTTGATTTCAGCAGGAATAATGAGGCTGATTGAAGACGAAAAAATAGACCTGAACGATAAATTAGTCGATATATTGCCTTATTTGTCAATCGCTGATAAACGATGTGAAGATATAAGACTGTTCAATTTGATGTCCCATACTTCCGGACTGCCGGATGTGGATGCTTATCATTGGGATACGCCGATAACCGGAAAAAGGGCATTGAAAGAATATGTGCTGTCAGATGAAATAAGAAATCTTTCGCTTCTGGCATCACCGAAAGACAACAGGTTTATATACAGCAATATAGGATATGATATATTAGGTCTTATTATAGAAGAGGTATCGGGAATATGTTTTGAGGATTTTATAAAAGACAGTGTTTTCATTCCTCTAGGCATGAATGATTCCGGATTTTATACGCCGGAAAGAACGGGAGGAAGTCTTGCGATAAAAGATATTGAGAATGCAGGTCTGGTCATGCCCCATGGAAAATCTGCAGACAAATCGATAATAATTGAAGAAAATTATCCCTATACAAGACAGCATTCGCCGAGCTCAACGCTTACTTCAACTGTAGAGGATATGCTTAAGTTTGCAGTAAGCAGCTGTGAGAAAAATTTTCTGGAAAAGAATTCATATGACAGTATGTGGTATGATCGTTCTTTGGTGCCCGATACGGGGGAAAGTGTAGGACTGGGTTGGTTTAAACGAAACAGGGGCGGATTTGAGCTTATGGGGCATGAAGGTTCCGATGATGGATTCAGGTCAAGCCTTTGGATATGTCCCGCCGAAAATATATCCGCTGTGATTCTTTCAAACATAACAAATGCCCCTTTGAAATCAATCAGCAACAAGTTGTTTGACCTTTTGATGCAGTATGATTGTTATACAAAAGTATGACCTGAATAAAATAACCAAAATTCCAATTTGGAATATATATTTGGATAAAATCATATATGTCTTTTTGACTATCTTTTTATATCTTCTCAAATGTCCGCAAAGCCTTATTTTATAGGCTCTACGGGCATTTTGCTTTTGTGGTAAACCTCACATATCTAGGTCTATCTTCTTATATTTTCGCTATCAAGCGTGGTTAAAATCGTG
>CABUXV010000026.1 GCA_902495595.1 uncultured Eubacterium sp.
AATGTATAAAATAATAAAAATTTATTTGGCATAACTATTGCTTTATATAAGGGCAATCGCGATTAGTAGTTTTTAAAGGAGACATGATTTAAGATGAAAAATAAAAAATTTAAAATTAAAATGCCTAATTCATATGTAATAATAATGTCTATCATAGTTGTAGTAGCTATTTTATCTTGGATATTGCCTGGCGGCGCATATGAATATGTTGATCCGAATGCTGATAAACTTGAACCGATTGCAGGTACATATCACTCAACAGATTCTGACCCTCAGGGAATATTTGATATGATATTAGCTCCAATAAAAGGTTTTATGGAGTCGGTTGATATAATATTATATTGTCTTGTAATCGGTGGTTTTTTGGCAACTGTAATGAGAACCGGCGCCATGGATGCAGCAATTGGTCATACTCTTAATAAACTTAAGGGAAAGGAATTCATGCTGATACCTACCATAATGCTGATTTTTTCAATTGCAGGAGGAACTTTTGGTTTGGAAGAAGAAACCTTACCATTTTTCCCTGTACTCATTCCTGTATTTATTGCAGCAGGATATGATACGTTAGTCGGATTATCGGTGATAAAAGTCGGCGCTGCTTTAGGTGTAATGGCATCATTGGCAAATCCTTTTGCGGTTGCGATTGCAAGCAGATTTGCAGGAATATCTATAGGTGATGGCATGGGAATACGATTGATACTTCTCGCATTTTATATTCCGGCAGGAATTATATTTACCATGAGTTATGCAAAAAAAATTAAAAATGATCCAACGAAGTCATTAGTATATGCACAAGCAGAAGAAAATAGAAAATTTTTCTTAAAAGATGCAGACTATAATAATTTACCGGAATTCACATTAAAAAGAAAAATTATATTGTTAATATTTGCAGCATCATTCATAGTGATGCTTTGGGGAGTTCTTCCTTGGGCGGATTTAGGAATTACTATTTGGCCTACAATGGGATGGTGGTTTAGCGAGTTGACCGGAATATTTTTTGCTGCAAGTATAATAATTGCTGTAATAGATAGATTCCCTGTAGATGATTTTATTGATATTTTTGTAAATGGTGCAAAAGATCTTTTGAGTGTAGCTCTGATAATAGGTGTGGCGCGAGGTGTATCGGTTATAATGACGGATGCGAGTATTACCGATACAATATTACATTATGGGGAGATGATATTAACTAATGTTTCATCGGGGATATTTTCAGGTGCGGCATATATAATATATGGTCTGCTGTCTTTCTTGATTCCTTCAAGTTCAGGTCTGGCTACGCTGACAATGAGCATTATGGCTCCATTGGCAGATTTTGCAGGTGTAGGAAGGGAAATAGTAGTTATTGCATTCCAATCAGGAAATGCAATCATGTCGCTTATAGCGCCGACCTGCGGCTTGCTTATGGGTGTTTTAGCAATGACGAAAACGTCTTATGGAACGTGGATAAAATTCATATGGAAACTGTTGCTTTATTGCGTATTGGTAACGATAGCCGTGCTCGTAGGAGCAAGTATTATTTTGTATTAGAGGTGAAATATGAAAAATAGAAAATTAATGGAAACAAAGCCTATAGAAGTTTTTAAATATTTTGAGGATCTTACATTTATACCAAGAGAATCATCCAATGAAAGCGGAGTGGCTGATTATCTTGTGGATTTTGCTGAAACCAATAATCTGGAATGGATACGAGATAAACATAATAATGTTATTATTAAAAAAGATGCGTCAAAAGGATATGAAGACCATAAAGGAATAATTATACAAAGTCATACAGATATGGTTTGTCAAAAAAAAGATGGTTACGAAATAGATTTTATGAATGATTCTATAGAATTTAATGTTCAAGACGACATGATAATCGCAGAAAATACTACTTTGGGGGCAGATGATGGAATAGGCGTTGCTTTTGGTCTGGCTATTATGGCTGATAAAAATATAAAGCATCCTGCCATAGAATTAGTTTGTACATCAGAAGAGGAATTGGGCTTTTTCGGTGCCGAGGCATTGGATATGAGCGTACTTAAAGGTAAACGTATAATAAATATTGACCATGGATGTGATAATGAATTTTGTATCGGTTGTGCCGGAGGTCCGGGGATTGAATGTGAATTCCCTGTAAACAGGGAAAAAGCCGATATGAAAAAGGTTAACATGAAAGTTTCCTTGAACGGATTGATTGGAGGTCATTCTGGAGAAGATATTGATAAAGGCAGGGGGCATGCGGTAAAATTGTTCGGGAGATTTCTTGAGGCTTTAGATAAAGAAGTGGGAATAGATATATCAACCTTGTCTATCGGCACCCAAGATAGTGTAATTCCCAGGAGTGCAGAAGCTGTAATATGTATAGATAGTTTAAAGGAAACAGAGGTCAAGGAGATTGCAGAAAAATATCAAAGATATTTTTCCGATGAATATTATTTTACAGACCCTAATATAACTATTAATTGTGAAATAGCCGATATAGTTAATGATACTGTCATAGATAAAATGTCCAAACAAAGAATATTTGATTTTATAACATTCTCAGATTCCGGCGTTGTAAGAATGGATACAGAATTTCCTGAATATGTGGAAAGTTCCGTCAGTACAGGAGTAGTAAAGTTAAATGAGAATAATGTAATTATGCAGATTTTAACAAGAAGTTCCAGGAAATCTATTTATGATGAGATGGTGAGGAAAATAATAAGGCTTACAGAAATAATCGGAGGTACATATAAAATTACGTCAGATTGCCCTGAATGGGAATATAAGAAGGATTCTGTGCTTGCAGATATTTTTCAAAAAGCGTATAAGGATATGTTCAACGCAGAACCCAAGATGATTATTTTACATGCAGGACTTGAACCTGGGGTATTCATTAAAAAAATGGGTGGAGATATTGAGGCAATTGCATATGGCCCGAATATAAAAGATATGCATACTCCTGGAGAAAGTCTTCAGATATCTTCAGTTGAAAAAATGTGGGAGTTTACCAAAAAAGTACTTGCTTTATTATAAAATATCATATTGTTGAACCAAATCCCTCTCAGACTCATATTCTAATAAGAATAGAGTTAGGAGGGATTTTTTTGTATAAGGTTGTAATAATAGGCGGAGGATGGTCGGGCTGCGCAGCGGCGCTTTCCGCGAAAAAAGCAGGAGCCGAAGTAACGCTTCTTGAAAAGACGGATTTGCTTTTGGGACTGGGCAATGTAGGTGGGATCATGCGCAATAACGGCAGGTTTACGGCAGCAGAAGAAAATATAGCCCTGGGAGCAAAAGAGCTTTTCGATATAACGGACAGATGCTCCAGACATGTTAACATAGATTTTCCGGGGCATAAACATGCTAGTCTTTATGATGTTACGAAAGTGGAGCCTGAGGTGAGAAGGCTTTTAAGGGAAAAGGACATAGATGTGAGACTTGTATCCAGAGGCGTGGACGTGGTTATGAGCCGAGGATCGGATGAAGGAGAAGCCATAATAGAGAAGATAGTTCTTGCGGGAGGCGAAGAGATAGAGGGCGACGTTTTCGTGGAAACGACAGGCTCTACAGGACCTATGGGAAACTGTCTTACATACGGAAACGGATGCTGTATGTGCATACTGAGATGCCCTGCCTTCGGACCGAGGGTGAGCATAAGCGCCAAAGCCGGAGGAAGCGATATCATGGGGAAGAGAAAGGATGGAGCACTCGGAGCATTCAGCGGAAGCGGGAAACTGGAGAAGCAGTCCCTTTCTCAGGAAATACAGGATATGCTTAACGATACGGGAGTAGCCGTAATCCCCCTGCCTAAGAAATCCGTAAAAAAAGAAAAGCTGGATGTAAAGGTGTGCAAACAATATGCCTTGGATGAATTTGCCGAAAACATAGTGCTCCTGGATACGGGATACGCTAAAATAATGACCCCGTTTTTTGACCTTGAGACTCTGCGCCGGATACCGGGATTTGAAAATGCCAGGTATGTGGATCCTTATGCAGGGGGAAAGGGGAATTCCATAAGATATCTGTCGGTTGCGGAAAGAGACAATTCGATGAAAGTAACGAAGATAGGAAACCTCTTCTGTGGAGGTGAAAAGTCAGGGCTCTTTGTAGGTCATACGGAAGCCATATCAACGGGAAGCCTTGCGGGACACAACGCGGCGAGATATCTCAAAGGGATGAAAGCGCTTCAGCTGCCTATAGGCATAGCCGTAGGAGATCTGATATCCTTTGCAAACAAGAGCCTTGAGTCCGAGGACGGTCTCATGACGCGGTATACTTTTTCAGGCGCCGAGTATTTTAAGAGAATGAAGGAAAAGGGCTTGTATTCCGTGGACAGAGATGAGATAGGGATGAGAATAAAGCGATTCGGGCTCGAAAACATCTACGGCGACAAGCTGCTGTAAGACCTTGCCTTGCCATAACCAAGGGAGTATAATAGTAATTACAGTTTTATTAAAAATGAAAGAGGTAAGGTAAAATGGCAGATAAGGAAAATGTAAATCAGCAGGCCGAAAGCTGTGATTCTAACTGCAGCAGCTGCGCTCAGGCAGGAAACTGCAGCAGTCAGCCTCAGAGCATGCTGGAAGAAACAAATGATTTCAATGATATAAAAAAGGTGATTGCAGTAGTAAGCGGCAAAGGCGGAGTAGGAAAATCCATGGTCACTTCTCTTATGGCGGTAACCATGAACAGACTTGGATACAAGACATCCATACTGGATGCGGATATTACGGGTCCGTCCATACCGAAAGCTTTTGGAATAACGGAAAAAGCTTCGGCAAACGATTTGGGAATATTTCCGCTGAGAACGAAGACGGATATCGGAACCATGTCCGTAAACAATCTTCTTGAAAACGATACGGATCCTGTTATATGGAGAGGCCCTGTAATTGCAGGTACCGTTAAGCAGTTCTGGACCGATGTTTTATGGGGCGAAGTTGACTATCTGTTCGTGGATATGCCTCCGGGAACAGGCGATGTGCCGCTGACTGTATTCCAGTCTCTTCCTGTGGACGGAATCATCGTAGTGACATCTCCTCAGGAGCTGGTTTCGATGATAGTTGCCAAAGCTGTGAAGATGGCGGAGATGATGGATATTCCTGTTCTCGGCATAGTTGAGAATATGTCTTATTTCAAATGCCCTGACTGCGGCAAAGAAATACAGGTATTCGGACCGAGCAAGGTAGACGAAGTGGCAGAGGAACACGGACTTGAAGTTTTGGGCAGACTTCCTATCGACCCTAAACTTGCAGCCGCATGTGACAAGGGAATGATAGAGCTCTTCGAAGGCGACTGGCTGGACGATGCCGCTAAAAAGCTTGAAAATCTGTAAGGCAGGTTAATAGAAAAGCGAGACGGCAAAGATAATAAAGAGTACGTTTATTTGCAGCAGTTCTGCTGAGGATAAACGTACTCTTTTTTATGGCTGAATTTTCGGCTGTTTATTTTTTGCGTACAGGATATATTATCTTTGTAAGGTAATTTTCACCGGCTTTTAAATCAAAAGGAGAAATCAGGTATTCTTCCGATAAGTGTCCGTTAATTTCATATCCGTGGGAGTCTATCCATCTCAGTATATTGAGGTGACTTTGGTGGATGGTCTCATATTTGCCGTAATGATAGTATACCGCCGCCTTAAATCCTCCGAATTCTTTTATCTGGGAGATTCCTCCGTACTGGTGGGGATTAAGTTCAACAGGTAGGCATACTTCAAGCTTGATTTGCGATTTATAAAATTGGTCCATAATCGAATCTGTGAAATATCTTAAAATTATGTGTCCGTTTACAAGCAGACCTCTTTCTTCAACCAGCTTGTATATTTCAAACCATCTTTCTATGGAAATTTCAAAATTATTGTAATTCTGCATTTCCTTTGATGTATAGAAAATATTCTGCTTCGGGATATCTTCGAGTTTTACATTGGAATTTTCATCTGAAAAATCATCAGGATTTTCCCGCTGATTAAGTTCGATTTGATAATAATCCTTATTGTTGCTTACTTTGTTCAGCAGCATTTTTCCTTCGTTCCGTATTTTGTTAAGACTCTCTATTTTCTGGTCAAGGTATTTTATTTTATTTCCTATTTCTCTTTCATACATTTCAAGATTGTCTTTCTGTATCAGAAGCTTTATCTCTTTCAGAGAAAACTCTAGCTGCTGAAGTTTCTTGACTGTATAAATCGTGAAAGCCTGCTCCTTTGAATAATAGCGATATCCTGTATCCTCGTCCTTGCATGACGGATTGATGAGGTCTATATCATCGTAGTATCTTAGGGTTTTAGGATTTATATCACATAAACGAGCCATTTCCCCTATAGTGTAATGGTTTCTTTTGGATTTCATAGGATTTCCTCTCTGCTGCTGTTTAGTATCTTAATTCTAACACAAAGCCGCAGCTAATCAAAGTCGAATGTTCCATAATAGTGAAACTGCTGGAAGGTTTTGATGTTTATTTGCTTATAAAAAAATTTAGTGAAAAAGTATCAATCGGAGAAAGTATTCTTAAAATTCTGTATTTTGGGCGGTTTAAGTATATTTACGGTTTATATGCGGGAAATTTTGGATATATGAGAATATTATTGCAGCAAAACAATGTTTATTTGTTGATATATATAAGAAAAAACATTACATCGTATACATGAAATTAGAAAGTTTAAAAGAATGTAGCTTCACAAAAAAGAAATTTGTCAGATAATTCTGTTGACTTTACAACGGCGGGAAGAACTATCATAAAGATACAAAAGATGTTGCTTAAAGAGCACGTGAAACAAAGTGCCGATATGTTATAAAAGTTTTAGGAGGTAATCATTATGGTTGGAAAAAAAGTTGTACATCGTCTTATGATGACAGGCGGAGATGGTCACTATGTAAATCAGTTGGTAAACGGTTCGAGAATGCTTGACTTTTTCGGCGATGTTGCTACAGAGCTTCTCGTAAGAGCTGACGGAGATTTGAGTTTGTTCCTGGGATACGAGGAAGTTCGTTTTACAGCGCCTATCCACGTTGGAGATTTCATGGAATACCACGGCTGGATTGAGAAAAAAGGCAAGACTTCATATAAGGTTAAATTTGAAGCTTATAAGGTTATAACTATGCCGGATGATTTTAAGGAAAGAAGCTATATGCTTGACGGAATATCAGGAGAACCTGATAAACTGGGATTAAAACAGTCGGCAGCTATAGTATGCGACCCTCCTGTATTATGCGGATATGCGACGGGAACGCTGGTAATTCCTGAAGATTGTCAGAGAGGCGCTCAGGACCCTGATTTTGCCTAATGATAATTTTACCGGCGGGAAGTGGGAATTTTAGTTGACAAAACGGCTTGCGGCTTCCTTTACGGGAGGCCGGGTCGTTTTTTTATCTTCATCTGTTTTAGAAGTTCGATTGCGAAATAGGAGGAATCAGAAGTGAAAAGAGCATTGGAGGGAGTGCGGGTGCTGGACCTTACGCAGGCTTACAGCGGACCGTTTTGCACCATGAATCTGGCGGACCATGGGGCGGAAGTAATAAAAATAGAAAGACCGGGTATAGGGGACCAGACGAGGACATGGGGACCCTTTAAAAATAATTTCAGCGCATATTATGCTTACATAAACCGCAATAAAAAAGGAATTACATTAAATCTTTCTGTTGAGGAGGGAAAAGATGTATTTAAAGAACTGGTAAAACACGCGGATATTGTGGTGGAAAACTACAAAGTGGGAACCATGGAAAAGCTGGGACTTTCATATGATGTGTTAAAGGAGATAAATCCATCTTTGATATATGCTTCTATTTCAGGTTTCGGTCTTGAGGGAGAATTGTCTGAAAGACCTTGTTATGATATTGTAGCGCAGGCTATGAGCGGAATGATGAGCGTGACAGGTTATCCTGACGCGCCTCCCGTAAAAATAGGACCGTCAATAGGAGACAGTTATTCCGGAGCATATCTTTGCATAGGCATTCTTATGGCGCTGTATAAAAAGAGTATTACAGGAGAGGGGAGCAGGATAGACGTCTCAATGGTGGATACCTTATTCTCCGTTATGGAAAACTTCGTGGTAAAATATACTGTAGAAGGAGAGATTCCGGGGCGCAATGGAAATATAGACCCGGGAATCGCGCCTTTTGATTCCTTTAAAGCTAAAGACGGTGAATTTGTCATGGGATGCGGTACTGACAGAATGTTTGCGGGATTGTGCGAAGCAATGGGAAGAGAAGAACTTGTTTCGGATCCGAGATTTGACACCAACGATAACAGGTGCGTGAATTATCTTCCTGATTTAAAGGAAATAGTGGAAGAGTGGACATCTGAGAAGACCATAGATGAGCTTGAGGAAATAATCTGCGGCAAGAAAATACCTTTCGGGCGCATACAGGATATTCCTGAAATAACAGAGAGCAGTCTGATAGCAGAAAGAAATATGATTTGGGAAGTCGAGCAGCCGGGAATGGACGAAAGAATTCGCATACCGGGATGTCCCGTAAAAATTCACGGAGAGCCTGATGAAGTGCAGAAAGCTTCTCCTGTCTTAGGCGAAGACACAATTGATGTTTTAAAGGAGTTATTGAATATGCCGGAAGAGAATATAGATAATCTCAGAGAAAAGGAAGTTATTTGATAACGGAAAAAGGAGTGACGGCTATGAAGGATAACGTAGTTGAAAAAAAGAAAGGGTTGAATCTGCCGCTGACTGCAGTGTCGGTAGGATTTCTTCTTATAGTTGTATTGTGTTTGGCGTTAAAGCCGGCAGCTACGGTAAATACGATACAGAATATATTTGATAAAGTTTTGGAAGGTACCGGTCCGTTTCTTCTCCTGTTTGATCTTTTCCTCATAGTTTTAGGGTTTGGAATTGCTTTCAGCAAGTACGGAAAAATAAAACTTGGCGAGGGCAGGCCGGAATATTCCACATTCAGTTACATAGCCATGATGGCATGCGCAGCGCTTGCGTCTGCTTCAATGTTCTGGTCTTTTACGGAATGGGCAAATTATATAATTACGCCGGGACTTAACATAGAGCCTTACAGTGAGCAGGCATATGATATAGCAGTCGGATATACATTTTTTCATTGGGGATTTTTAGCTCAGTGCATATATGTTCTGGTTGGACTGGTAACAGCTTACGCTATATATGTCAGGAAGATAAAATCACTTAAGATGAGCGATATAGTGAGCAATATGCTGGGAGAGAATTTTAAGTTTAAAAGGCTTAAGAAAGTTTTGCTGTGGCTGGTGGATATTATCGTGATTTTCTGTACGCTGGCGGGACTTGGGGTTTCGCTGGGACTTGGAGTTCCGGTTATTGCAGGAGGCATAAATGCTGTTACGGGAATAGAAGTCAATTTCCTTATGCAGGTTATCATAGTGCTTGGTATAGGAATCATATTTTCGTGGAGTTCTTTTGTAGGAACAGGCAGAGGCATGAAATTTTTAAGCGACAATACAGTAAAACTGCTTGGAGTATTTTTAGTGATAATATTGATATTGGGACCTACGTCATTTATATTTAAGAGTTTTGTCAACGGACTTGGGGAAATGGGAGGCAATTTCATAGAGATGGCATTGTTCTCAGATCCGATACAGCAAACCGGCTTTGCCGAATCATGGACGATTTTCTTTATTGCATTCCCGCTAAGCTACACAGGACTTATGGCTGTATTTGTTGCTAAAATTTCAAAGGGCAGGTCGATAAAAGAACTGGTGCTTTGCTGTATGCTTGGAATATCTGTAGGAACATGGGTATTCTTTGCGGTCAACAGCGGTCTTGCCATGGACAGGGAACTAAGCGGAGCTTTCTCCATGGTAAATGAAGTAGAAAACGGGGATCCATATGCAGGAGTATTTACTCTTCTTGGAACACTTCCGATGGGTAAAATTCTGGGCGTTATATACACTGTATGCGTTGTAGGATTCATATGTACGACTTTAGATACTGCTTCGCTGGCGCTTGCGTCAACTACGACATCAAAGCTCGATGAGAACAACAATCCAAGTAAGAAATGGAGACTGTTCTGGTGTCTCATGCTTGTTCTTCTTCCTTTAGCGCTGATGTTCTCAAATTCGGATTTTGAAGCAATGAAAAACCTGGCTATTTTAATAGCTGTCCCTATAGCCGTAGTAATGCTGTATATGGCTTATGGGCTTGTAAGATGGCTTAAAGAAGATAAAGAAAAACTATTATAGTGTGTACTTTTATATAATAAGACCGCCGATTACTGTTAATACGGCGGTCTTATTTTTATTGTGCGGTCGTTTTTTGATACTTTCTTCATATCAAAGGAAGTGCCCTGCAAAGAGCAGGCCTTGCGGCCGATATGCAGAAATAGGATGCTTGGGATTTGTCATTTCCGATTTTTTAAAACTTATCTTTAAGCGCAACTGTCTTTTTTACTATGGAGCGTATTACCTGTATGACGGCGCCTATGGTTAAAAGTCCTGCTGCTATAGAACCTGCAAGAAGCAGAGTCTGAGTTCCTATTTGGGCGGTATCGCTCATATCGTTTTGAAGTAGAGACTCCATTGTGTAATATATATTGGACCCGGGAACGAGACATATCATACCGGGAATCGTAAATATAGTCGATGCTTCCTTAAAAAGTCTGGAGCATATATCGCTCAGAAGACCGGCAAAACACGAAGCTATAAAACATGAGATGACGGCTGATGCCCCGTAATGCATACATATTTGGTAACAGGACCAGCACAGAGCGCCGACTATTATACATACGGGGATATGCTTGAGAGGAACCTTAAATATTATACAGAATCCGCATGTTGCAAACAATGCATATAGAAACTGAAGAAGAAGAGATGTCATACTATAACACCTCCTATAACTCCCCATAGTTTTAACATGACTCCTGCCCCGGCTGCAAGTGAAACAGCAGTAAGAACAGCTTCTGTCATTCTCGCGATGCCTGACAGCATATCGCCGGACAGAAAATCCCGTATTGAATTTGTTATGGCAACTCCCGGAACGAACAGCATGATTGAACCGATGATTATGGGCTCATAAGAGGCTGAGGGAATAGGAGCCGACATGGATAATGCTAAAAATGAAGCGAGCAGGCAGCAGCAGAAACCTCTTATAAAAAAGTTTATTTCATATTTTTTCAGAAAGCTTGAAAGGATATAAGAAAGTATGCCTACGATAAAAGCTATCAGAAAATCTATGGCAGTTCCTCCGAATATGAGACAGAAAAAAGAAGAAACGAGAGAAGCTCCAAGAAGTCTGACTCCATAAGGGTAGGGCTTTTCTCTGTCTATTTCTTTAAGCCGTTCCATTCCCTTTTCAACAGATAAATCAGTAGTGGTGAATTCTCTCGAAAAGTGATTTATCTGTGAAATCTTATCCAGGTCCGTATCAGTTCCTTTTATTCTTTTTATATAAGTAAGGGGGTCATCTTCGGCTCCTCCTTTATCCAGAGAAACGAAAATTCCGGTAGGAGTTGCGAAAACCTCTATATGGTCTATATGGCAGGCTTTGCATATACGTGTGATGGTATCCTCTACCCTGTATATTTCAGCTCCGTTTTTCATCATTATTTCCCCGGCGTATACTGCCAGTATTAAAACTTTTTTTTGAAATACATTGACCATTATAGAATCCCTTTCATAATCAGATATGGCTATTGCAAAGATATTATACCAAATAATTATTTGCGATACAGGTTTTTCTTCGGTAAATTCTGAAAAACGAACCTTTTAAGACATGATTTTCAGAATTTTAAATTTTATGTAAACCTAATGAGGACTTTATAAGCAAAGTAATTGATTTTACAACGCATATAACAGCATAATAGTTTTAAAATATTTAAAATAGCATGACCTATGGTATGCTGACGCACAATAAAATTTCCTCAAGAGCATATTTTAGAGGGTTTTTCTGAAAACAACTGTTTAAAACAGCATTTTTTCAGAAAATATAAGTTTACATAAAATCTATAAGCTGAACGCAAGATGCAGATATGATAAATTGAAGCTATAGGGGCTTATATTTCAAGAGCTGTTTCTTTATGAAGGATTAAAAGCAGAGAATATACATATATTTTTGTCAAAAATCGCTGTTTTCAAAAGTTATAATGATTAAAATCTTCTAAGATACCGGATAGAGAGGGGATTATATTAAATGTATTTGTATTGGAAAATTTTATTATGAGTTTTTTGCTGCTGTGCTTGACCCTAAGGCGGCTGGATTGTATAATTGTATACAGAAATACAATCCGGGATAATTTGTGAATTATATCCGGTAAATTAGAGCATTGGACGGTTATCATAATACGGCAAAGAAAGACAGAACCGAGGCAGGTATATGTTTATAAAGCCAGTGCAAACAGTAAAAACGTATTTTTAATATATAAGGAGGCTTACACAATGGGTAAAACACTTGCGTACAAAATTTTGGAAAATCATCTGATTGAAGGCAATCTGGCTGCCGGCGAGGAAATCACCATCAAGATAGACCAGACCCTGACTCAGGATTCAACAGGAACCATGGTTTATCTTCAGCTTGAGGCTATGGAGGTGGACAAGGTTAAGACTGAACTGTCAGTAGCATACATAGATCACAACACACTGCAGACAGGTTTTGAAAATGCCGACGACCACGAATTTATAAAAAGCGTTGCGAAGAGACACGGCGTACTTTTCTCAAAACCGGGAAACGGCATCTGTCATCAGCTGCACCTTGAAAATTACGGAAAACCAGGCAAGACGCTGCTGGGTTCCGACAGTCATACGCCGACAGGCGGCGGTCTTGGAATGATAGCCATAGGCGCCGGCGGTCTGGATGTGGCAGTTGCAATGGCAAAAGGTACTTACAGCCTTACTGCCCCTAAAGTAATAAAAGTTGAGCTTAAGGGCGCTCTTAAGCCTTGGGCTTCCGCAAAGGATGTTATCCTGTACGTGCTCAAGCAGCTTACCGTAAAAGGCGGAGTTGGAAAGATAGTGGAATACACAGGAGAAGGAGTTAAGGGCCTCTCCGTAACAGACAGAGCTACAATAACAAATATGGGCGCAGAGCTTGGAGCTACAACTTCCGTATTTCCAAGTGATGAAAATACGAGAAAGTATTTAAAGGAAGAAGGAAGAGAAGAAGACTATACACCGCTTGCAGCCGATGATGACGCGGTTTACGATGAAGAGCTTATCGTTGACCTTGATGCGCTTACACCGCTTGCAGCAATGCCCCACAGTCCCGATAACGTGGACAGTATAAGAAATATCGGAGATATAAAGGTGGATCAGGTAGCAATAGGAAGCTGTACAAATTCTTCATATACGGATTTGATGAAAGTTGCCGCAATATTAAAAGGCAAAAAAGTTCATCCTGATGTGAGCCTGGTTATATCACCGGGTTCCAGCAAAATAATGTCGAAGATGGCTCAGAACGGAGCGCTTGCGGATATAATCAATGCAGGCGCAAGGGTAATTGAAAATGCCTGCGGACCATGTATCGGTATGGGTCAGTCGCCTAAATCCGGCGCAGTTTCCCTTAGAACATTCAACAGAAACTTCAAGGGAAGAAGCGGAACGCTGGATGCGGATGTTTACCTTGTAAGCCCTGAAACAGCAGCTATATCTGCAATAAAAGGCGTTCTTACAGACGGTATGCTGTCAGGTGAAGCTCTTCCTGATATAGCGGATACGGATTTTACTCCAAACGATAATTTCGTTGTATATCCTAAGGGATACGATAAAGAGAATACAGAAGTTGCAATGGGACCGAATATCAAACCGTTCCCAAGAAACACAGCTCTTCCTGAAAGCGTTCAGGTAAAGGTTGTGCTTCATGCAGGCGATAATATAACTACAGACGATATCATGCCTTCCGATTCGAGACTTCTTCCTTACAGGTCAAATATTCCTCACCTTTCAAACTACTGTTTTGAAAAAATCGACGCAGGATTTTCGGCAAGATGCAAGGAAGCTGAAAAGTGCGCTATAATCGGAGGAGATAACTACGGGCAGGGAAGCAGCCGTGAACACGCTGCATTGGCGCCGCTTTATCTCGGCGTGAAATTCGTGGTGGCAAAATCCTTTGCAAGAATACACAGGTCGAATCTTATAAACAGCGGAATTCTGCCTCTCGTATTTGAAAATCCGGCAGATTACGACGATTTCAATCTGGGCGATGAGCTGGTAATCGAAAATGCTCCTGCGCAGGTTAAATCCGGCACAGTTGAAGTTAAGAACACTGCTACAGGAAAAGTATACAAAACAAAGACCAATTTCTCGGATATAGAAATTGAGTTAATCCTAAAGGGTGGAAAAATCAATTATATGAAAGGATAGGTACAGCAGTATGGAATATTTAAAAGCATTTGAAACTATAGTAAAGGAGCAGCTCGAAAGAGTTGAAAGAATGAAGTCCGCTCCTCAGTCAACTGATTATAAGAGTCTTGATAAGATTATCGTGGGAATAATAGACGGAGATGGAATAGGCCCTATCATTACTCAGTCGTGTAAGAAAATAATGGAACATTTACTGGCAGACGAGATTGCAGCAGGCAAAATAGAGCTTCGGGACATCGAAGGACTTACCATCGAAAACCGTGTGGAAAAGATGGAAACCGTTCCAGCTGACGTGCTGGCGGCAGTTAAGGAGTGTCATGTTCTTTTGAAAGGGCCTACAATGACTCCGGGAAAAGGCGACAATATGCCTAATCTTGAGAGCGCTAACGTAAAGCTCAGAAAAGAGCTGGATCTGTTTGCCAACGTAAGACCTGTTTCCATACCAGAGAAGAATATAAACTGGACTTTCTTCCGTGAAAATACAGAGGGAGAATATGCCCTCGGAAGTCAGGGAGTAGATATAAACGATGATATTTCCATGGACTTTAAGGTGACTACGACCATAGGAACCACCCGTCTTGCAAGAGCTGCCTTTGAATTCGCCAAAGCCAACGGCAATCAGAGAGTTACTATAGTTACAAAGGCAAACATAATGAAGAAAACCGACGGAAAATTCCTCTCGCTGTGTTACGATGTGGCAAAGGATTACCCTGAAATAGAAGTGGATGACTACTATGTCGATATAACAGCAGCGAACCTGATAAAAGAACCGGCAAACAGCAAGTTCAACGTATTCATTCTTCCTAACCTCTACGGCGATATCATAACCGATGAAGCGGCACAGATGCAGGGCGGAGTAGGCACTGCGGGAAGCGTGAACCAGGGCGGACGATACGCAATGTTCGAAGCCATACACGGTTCTGCTCCTAGAATGATAACAGAGGGCAGAGGACAGTACGCTAATCCATCCAGTATTACAAGAGCGGCTGAAATGATGCTTAGACATATAGGCTATGGACAAAAGGCTGACGCCCTTGGCAAGGCTCTCGACGCAGCTCTTGAGGGACTCAATATGACATCCAATGATAAAGGAAATTCGACGGATGATTTTACGAAATTTGTAATAGAACATCTTAAATAAAAGGAGCGGTCATGGTACTCTATAAACATTCTGAGGAACCTAAAACCAATATACCCATTTCAGGCGTTTTGCTCTCACGGCTGCAAAAGGATATTCTTACAGGAAAACTTAAACCGGGAGAAAAGCTCACGGAGCAGGAGCTGTGCAGAGAATACAATGTCAGCAGAACACCGATAAGAGAAGCTTTGAGACAGCTTGAAACCGACGGACTTGTGGAAAATATTCTGAACAGAGGTGCTTTCGTCATAGGAATGAGTGAGCAGGACTATGAAGATATGTTCGATATGAGAAAGATATACGAAGTTCAGGCGACAAAATGGGCTATTGAAAGGATAACAGAGGAAGAAATGGACCGACTCGAGGAAACTTTTGAATTCATGGAATTCTATACCTTGAGAAACGATATAGATAAGATGCTCACCATAAATACGGGATTTCACCAGACAATATATGAAGCGTCGCACAACAGAATGATGCAGAAGCTTTTGGCATCCTATCAGAACTTCCTTAAATATAAAGGCAGGGAATCGGTATACGATGATGATTATCTGACGACCGTGCTTGAAGAGCACAGGGCTATATTCAAAGCCTTTAAGGATAAGGATGTAAAAGCGGGGGCGCTGGCTATGGAAATCCATATCGACCGTGCTAAGGAGAGAAGATGCGGTTTGTAAGCAAGTTTTATAAGTATTGATAATTTAAAAAAGAGACTTTTGCAGGTCGGTTAATTGTAATCAGCAAAAGTCTTTCTTTTATATTCTTTTATTTATATTATTTGCCGGCTATCTTTTTATGAAAGTGGTTATAGTCTTTATCCCATTCTTTCTGTTCCGCCTTGCTGAGGTCGGTTTTTTTCATTCCCATATCATCTTTTAATTTTGTGCCCATATCCTTTGTCACTTTTACTGCGCCGCTGTAATTCAGATGATTTCCTCCGTCCTTTGAATCGGTAGTCCAGTCGAAACCGTCAGGATATTTGACGTTGTAGTCGTAATATTTGAGCTTGTATTCGTCGGCAATTTTCTGAACTGCTCTTGATTTTGAGTTGTTCCATGTATTCGCGGACGGAACTGTAACCAAAAGAAGCTTTATATTGTTTGCTTTGCACAGTTTATAAATTTTATCGAAAGTCTTCTTTTTGCTTTTATTGATGTCAGCGACTTTGCCGACGGTGCTGTTCATGTAATCATTTCCTGCATTATATGGCTTGACAGCATCTGAATATGCCATGCCCTTATTTGAAAATTTATACTCGTGGTTTCGATTAAAAAATGATTTTAATTTTATATTTTTCCAGTTTTCATGATATTTTATGAGAGGAAATTTGTAGTTTATAGCTGCGATGATTGCGCTGTCCCCGCTTGATACCGCATTTTTTATTGTTTTAAACAGTGTAGTTGTTTTATTGCTTCCCTCTTTTTTGTCAATAGTCTTTTTTATTTCAGCAGAGGGATGATTGCTTTTAAACTGTGGATTGGTTCCGGAAAACATGCAGTCCGTTTCAATTACAAGCAACTTGGGCTTTTGATATTTCAGTATATCTTTTATATCTTTAGGTATTTCGTGAAAATTTTTATTTGGTTTTCCTGCTATGGCTGAAGTTATACCTGTGCTGCGGTAGAGGTCTACAGGCGATACGGCTCTGTATACGTCGCTGTTTCCTACAAACACTACATCCAGAGAATTTGCCGGTTCACCTCTGTACGCCTTGGAAATACGGCTTTCCATACCGTCTTCACAACTGTTTTGAGCAGGAATGAAAGCTCCTGACAGTAAAACGAAAAATAATGCAAATAAAATTATAAAAGTGCCTGCTCTTATGATGTTTTTTAAATTTTGATTCATATCTTTCATAGAATACCCCTTTTAAAAATTTTACTTAAAATTCTCCGTAAATGAATGCTGTATTTGTAAAGTCTCCCCCGTAAGCTCCGAATATGATTATGGAAAAAAGCATAACCATATATATTGACCATCTTAAAGGAAGAATCTGTTTTTCTATCTGCTGTCTGAAATCGTACCCCTTTTCTTCCATGAGAGAGACCGCAAGCAGCAATACGAAAGAAATCCCCAATATAAAGTAATCATATATATGTACTCCCGATACTAAAAGGGTGCCGTCTGCGAGAGCGGAAGGTACAAAGTCGGTAAAGATTTTCACTGCAATTTCACCTGCCTGTCTCAAACTTTCTGCACGGAATATAAGCATTCCCATACAAACTATTGCGCAGGTTCTGAGAACCTCAAATCTGTGATACCATGTATTGTCTCTCGAAATGCGAAGAGACTGCAAAGCTTTGTCTGATACAGGTTTTAGCGCTTGTCCAAGCATCATAAGCAAATAGTAATAAAGACCGTAGAATATATACTTTCCGCTTGCTCCGTGCCAAAGTCCGTTGGAAAACCATACGAAAAGCAGTGCATAGGCGCTTGGAAGCAGCGCAAGAAGATGAGAACTTCTTATATGCTTTTTAAGGAATTCATTTATTCTTTTAAAATGTGCAGAAAGGCTGACAGGATAAAAAATATAATCTTTAAGCCAAAGACCTAATGTAATATGCCATCTGCGCCAGAATTCACTGATTGACGCAGAGAAAAAAGGCCTCTTGAAATTTTCCGATATGTTTATTCCGAACATTTGTGATATTCCGCATACCATATCCATACATCCTGAGAATTCTGCGTAAATTTGCAGCGTATATAATATAACTGCGATGAACAGGGCGCTTCCGCTGTAGGATGAAGCGTCGGAAAATATAGTGTTGACTATAAGACCTGCCCGGTCGGCAATGATAACTTTTTTAAAAAGTCCCCATATAAACCTTATGCCTCCGTTTTTTATTCTGTCGTAATCAAGATAATGAGGTGTTTTAAACTGCTGTGACAAAATCTTATAACGGTCAAAAGGTCCTTCAACTATGTGAGGGAAGTAACACAGAAAGAGCATAAGCCTTAAAGGATTTTTTTCTGCTTCGCAAGTATTCCTGTAAACGTCTACTATGTAACTTATTCCCATTAGTGTGTAATAGGATATTCCCAGCGGCATGAGTATTTTAAAAGTTGGAATTATGCTGCCGTGACCTGTTATGCCTCCTATGCCGTTTATCAGGGAGCCAAAGAAATTAAAATATTTTGTACTGAAAATCATGGCCAGGGTAAGTATTACGGCAGAGGCTACCGTAAGTTTTTTTCTTCTGTCGATTTTCTTTTTCAGAGCCTTTCTTTCATTTTTTTCCAGTCCTTTTTTCTGAAAAGAGTATTTATTGCTCAGCCTTTCTATTTCAAGCGCGGCTGAATATATTATAATTGCAGCCGCCATCAGAAAGAAAATTTTCAGACCGCAGGACAGCATATAAAAAGCAGCTGATGCGGCAAGAAGTACAAGCCATTGAAATTTTTTGGAAATAATAAAATATACAGTACCTGTGATCAGTATAAAAAACAGAAATGTTATAGATGCGTAATTCATTTTACCTTAGTCCCTTTCATCTCAGCTGCTTAATCATCTTCTTCCTGCAAGCGGTTTATCATCTTCATCATGCTGTTTACTGAATTGAAGTTTTCGGGGGTTATATCAGTGACTTTTATTTCGATGTCAAACTCATCGTTTATTTCAGATGCAATCATAATTATGTTCATAGAGTCGAGGATGCCTGATTCAAACAGGTCCTTTTCCTCGATGAAGTTAACGTTTGGTTTCACTTTGTTTAATATTTCAAGTAATTGTTCCATTTTACTGTTCCTTTCCCGTATAATCGTTTTTTAATTTAACTCTGTCGATTTTACCGTTTGCATTGTAAGGTATGGCTTTGATTTTTAAAACTTTGTCCGGTTTCATATAAGGCGGAAGTTTATCTTCAAGCTGTTTTAATATGTATGCTTCATTCTTTGATTTTCCCTCATAAAGTACGAGAATACTGTTTGCGGAGTCATCGTAAACAGCCGCTGAAGATTTTACGCCATCAAGAGAATTGACTGCCGCTTCGATTTCTCCCAGTTCGATGCGGTAGCCCATTCTTTTGACTTGAAAGTCTTTTCTGGTGATGTATATTAATTCCCCTTTTTCATTTAATTTTACTAAATCACCTGTCCTGTATACTTTTTCGGGATATGATGATTGAAGCGGATTTTGTATGAATGATTCCTTTGTTTTATTCAGGTCATTATAGTATCCGCTTGCCAGAAAAGAACCTCGTACAAGAAGTTCGCCCTCTTCCCCCTTTTCTGCGGGAAGCCCTTTTTCATTTATGATAAATGTGTCGCAGTTATCGCAGGATTTTCCGATAGGCAGAATTTCTTCATCTTTAAATTCCCGGTCTACAATATAAAAGGTGCATATATCTGTAGTTTCCGTAGGTCCGAAAAGATTTGCGTAAGTGCATTCGGGAAGATGACTTCTCCAATAGTTAAGGTGCTTTACAGGCATTACTTCGCCTGCAAAAAGTACTTTTTCAATGTATTTCGGTTTTTCATATTCAAAAACATTCCAGTTTGACAGAATGGACAGCGCCGACGGAACCCAGTACAGAGTATTTACTTTACGGTTGTTTATGAATTCTATGAGTTTCATCGGAAATGTAAAATATGTTTTGGGAATGATGTTGTAAGTCCCAGCACATTTTACAGTGGAATACAGGTCGGTAACCGACATTGAAAAGTAAAGCGGCGTCTGAGCGCCGAAAGACGTTTTTTCAGAAAAGCCGAACTGCCGGCTGACCCAATTGATATAGTTTATTACACTTCTGTGGGATAGAACTGCTCCCTTTGGAATTCCCGATGAACCGCTTGTAAAAAGAACGTACAGCGGATCCGTATCAATCATTTTACGTCTCATATCCTCGATGAATTTTTCATCAATATGACATTGCGCAGCATTCTCAAAATCGATTACAGGCTTTTCGGAAAAGAGCGTTTCTGCCATATGAGCATATGAACTATCGGTGATAACAGCTTCGGGCTTTAATGTTTCCAATATAGCAGAAATTCTGGAGGCCGGAGAATCCACATCGATAACCACATAGAAACATCCGGCATATACAGCAGAGAACATAGCCTCTATGCATTTGATATTTCTGTCAAGCATGATTGCAACAGGCCTTTTGGGACATTCGCCGAAATCAATTCCCTCTTCAGATAAGGCGTTCCTGAGAGCGCAGGCTATTTTCTTTGAATTATTCATTACTTCCGAAAATGCAGCTTCCCGCTGTTCGTCGGTGAATCCCGTCTTGCCGGGATACTTGGCTGCGGCATTTTCTAAATACTCAAGAATATTTTTCATATTTTCTTACCCCTTTTGCGTTTTATATTATTATGAATAAAATTTTTTTAAATTTAAAGTTTGTAGAGTATTAAGAATTTCTTAAGTTTGGTTAGCCTGATTATATTACCGGGGGGGGGTATGTCAAGATTTAAAAAGTAAACTTTTGCTCTCGCCGTACCAATATAAAAAGACATCAAACCTTTATGTGCACAATAATAGGATTTGATGTCTAATAATATATAACGTATAATATTGATTGTCAACATATATCATATAATTTTTTGTTTAAGCAGAAAGTTTGCAGCCTGAATCTCTGTTTCCAAAAGCTTAAATACTGTAGAATGGAGAAATACGCTGTTTTCTTTTTCCTCTCTTAAACTTTTGGCAATAATGCGGATAAGCTGGATATGAAGATTGGACGGTCCTGATTTCTCAAGAGCTCTGCCTATGGTTTTGAGAAAATCTGTCTTTTCATAGATAATGCAGGGATTTATTCCCAGTATATATGCTGCGCTGTCGGCTCCTGCAAGATTATGAGGGGTAAAGATTCCTTTCTTAAATGTATATCTGATTCCATCGTATTTTCCGTAGTTTCTCATAGTATCGAGATATCCCAGCTCTATTACTTTGGCGGTATTGGACTTATCAAATATTAAGAAATTGCCAAGGTCTAAAGGGCTTTTGATAAGTCTGAATTCACCGACTGTGTGTTTAGCTGTTTCAATAGCGCCTTTTCTGATGAATCCCGCTGCCTGCAGGTCCACGGAGATTATAGTATCCGCATCTTTTGATAATGCCATTTCTACAGGCATATTATCCGAATAACCTCCGTCTATATATATTTTGTCTTCGATTAAATATTTTTGTACGGCAGGAAAACATGATGCGCTGGCAAGGATATAATCTATAAGCTGTCCTTTTGGAATATCTTCCAGATAGAGAAAATGCCTTTTAAAAGAAGGATATTCGGTAGTTACAAGACCGTATTGCATAGAAGATGCTCTAATCAGTTCTTCATCTATATATTTTTCGAGCAGAGATTTAAGACCGAGACTTCCGGCGCCGCCTTTCGTAAAGATTTCTTTCGCATATGCGAGGGCATCTTCCGCAGGCATCCCCGCAATATCTGTCTGGCTGAATTTTTTCTTTAGCTGACTGTAGAGAGATGAATCGTGTATACTAATATTTTCATCAGAGGTATTTTTATTGATATTTTCTTCCGAGAGGTTTTCGCCTATATCAAAAATCATTTCTGTTTCAAGTTTTTTCCACAGATTTTCTGCCAGTTCAAAATTCCCCTGTATTATCATGGCTCCGTTTATGGCGCCTACAGATGTTCCCATAACCATGTCTATTTTTACATCAAGCTGCCGTAAGGCTTTCCATACACCTATTTCATATCCGCCTCTGCTGCCTCCGCCGCCGAGTATCAGCGCTGTTTTTCCCATATTTTATCCCCTGGCCTTTCCTTTACAATAGATATACATTTCTCCTCAATAAAAGTATACCTGAAAAAGGATAAAAGAAACAGTGCTTCCAAAAATAAACACAGAAAACAAAAGTTCTTTTATTGAACGAATGTTCGAAAAGTGATAAAATATATAAAAGGAAATTTATAAAACCGAGGTATGTATATGGAAAAGATGATGGAAAAGCTGAAAATACTGGCAGATAGCGCTAAATACGATGTATCGTGTTCAAGCAGCGGTGTGGGCAGGAAAAATAACGGCAGTCTGGGAAGCGCCCATGCAGCAGGCATATGTCATTCATGGGGTGCTGACGGCAGATGCATATCTCTTCTTAAAGTTTTGTTTTCAAATAAGTGCGTTTATAACTGTGAATACTGTGTAAACAGGAGAAACAGTGATTTCCCCAGAGCGTCTTTTGAGCCTGATGAACTTGCAAGACTTACCGTCGAATTTTACAGAAGAAATTATATTGAAGGTCTGTTTTTGAGTTCAGCTGTGGAGATTTCTCCTGATTATACAGCTGAGAGAATATTGGAAGCTCTCAGGCTTCTCAGGTATAAATATGGATTTGCAGGGTATATACATGCGAAGATAATTCCTGGAGTATCGCCTGAAATTTTACATGGCATAGGACTGGTGGCAGACAGGCTGAGCGTCAATATAGAAATGCCGACATCCAAAAGTCTGCAGGCATTCGCTCCTCAGAAGAAACCAAAGCAGATATTTGCACCTATGAGGCAAATAACCAATTCTCTGATAGAGAGAAATTCGTTAAAAGGGCCTGGGACCATGTTCAAAGGTATGGATTTGAACTCGCCCGGCAATTATCTGGGAAATGAGAAAGCGCCCTTGGGAGACAGTATGAAAGGCAGCGCGCTGAATCCGGAAGAAAAGAAGTTAAAATCTAATTTGGAATTTAAAACTTACTTACCTGAGCGTATCTGCAAAACCGATAAAAATTTTGCTCCTGCGGGACAGACAACACAGATGATAATAGGTGCAGGGGGTGAATCGGATAAAAATATTCTGACAACAAGCGAGAATCTTTACAGGACTTTTAAGATGAAGCGAGTTTATTATTCGGCATATATACCTGTGGTCGACTCTCCTGTCTTGCCTGACAGGAGTACACCTCCTCCTTTGGCGAGGGAACACCGGATATATCAGGCGGACTGGCTTTTAAGATTTTATGGGTTTTCCGTTGCAGAGCTTTTCAGCAGCAGGGGAGCTAATTTAGACCCCGACCTTGATCCCAAAGTAAGCTGGGCGCTCAGAAATTTGGATGAATTTCCGGTGGAAGTCAACAAAGCATCATATAATACGCTTATGCGTATTCCGGGAATAGGAGCAGTGTCCGCAAAACGTATAATAAGACAGCGCAGATTGTCGGCGGTGAAGTTTGATGACTTAAAGAGGATGGGAGTTGTGATAAAGCGGGCTAAATATTTTCTGACATGTTCGGGAAGATATTACGGGGACAGAAAATTTCAGCCGGAAGTCATACGAAACTCAATTCTGCAAATGGAAAACGGCTTGCAGATTTCAATGTTTGATAATAACTGGAACCGTATTGAGGAAAGTGAAAGAAAAGAAAAACTTGCAGGCCTGGGACTTATTTAAGGAATTTTTGAGATGGGAGGATATCATATGTTGGATTATCTCTACGACGGGACATTTGAAGGTTTGCTGACCTGCATATATCACCACTATTATACGGAAGAAGCATCGGGAATCTTTGAGAGCAAAAGCTACCAGCATAATATGCTTGGAGGTTCCATGGAGGTAAAAACCGATGAAGCCAAAGCCATGAGGGTATACGAAGCAATAGAAAAAAAGATTTCTCCCTATGATTTAAAACGGATATATAAAGTGTTTCTTTCCAATGAAGAAAACAAAGAGTATATTATATTAAAATATGTGGTAATGGGGTTTAAAATCGGGTCATCCGTTTCAATGTTTCATGGAAACCCTGAAGTATTTGCAGTACAGGCTGTGGAGAAGAAAATCAACGTGGAAAAAGAGAGAATGATGCAATTTGTGAGGTTTTCTGAAATGCAGGGCGGAGTTCTTTACGCTGAAATCGAACCGGACAATGATGTTATCGGGCTTATTGCTGAACATTTTTGCGATAGGTTTAAAAATGAGCCTTTTATAATACATGACATCAGGCGGGACAAAGCTCTGGTAGCATACAGAAAAGAATGGTATATAACAATTTTTACTTCCGATGATGTCCCGAAAAAATCGGACGATGAGCATATGTATCAAAAACTATGGAAAAATTATTTTGACAATATAGCTATAAAAGAACGTAAAAATTCAAGATGTCAGAAAAATTTCATGCCGGTAAGATATTGGAAGCATCTTACGGAGCTGAAAACTTAAAATGTCTGGAAAATATTGCAGTTTATATTGTCCCTCAAATTGGAGGCATTTTGGAAGCATTTTACGGAGATGAAAATTTAAAACCGGCATATTGAGAAGATTCAGCCGCAGCGGGGCAAATAAAGTGCGGTGGAGCAATAGGATGAAGATAATTTGTTATTGTTAAAGAACATCCAAAGTATTATTGGCAGACATTGAACTTGCGCTGAAAAAAATATATACTTGATATATATTTGTGATAATGTTGTGCTTGGGAGGTGCAGTATGGACGAAAGAGTAAGAAAAATTATAGATGAAAGCAATAATGTTGTATTTTTCGGAGGAGCGGGAGTTTCAACGGAAAGCAATATTCCTGATTTTCGTTCTGAGGAGGGACTGTTCGCCGCGATGACGGAATACGGGTATCCTCCTGAGCTTATAATATGCAGACCGTTTTTCATGAAACACACCGAAACATTTTATGATTACTATAAAAAGAATTTGGTATACAGACAGGCAAAGCCCAATAAAGCCCATATAGCTCTTGCCAAACTGGAAGAAGAAGGGAAGCTTAAGGCTGTAATAACCCAGAATATAGACGGTCTTCATCAGATGGCGGGAAGCAGGAATGTAGTTGAACTGCACGGCACTATAATGAGAAACAGATGCCTTGAATGCGGGCAAAGACATGATTTGGATTACATTATGAACGAAGACAACTGTGTAAACGGAGTTCCTAAATGCAAGGTATGCGGGGCGACTATCAAACCGGACGTAATCCTTTACGAAGAAATGCTTGAAGACAGGATTTTAAAATATGCAGTAAAATTGATAGGTGAAGCGGATACACTTATCGTAGGAGGTACATCCCTTGTGGTATATCCTGCGGCAGGACTCATAGACCATTTTAAGGGAAAGAATCTTATCCTGATAAATAAATCCGAAACGGAATACGATGATAAAGCCACGCTTGTGATAAACGATTACATAGGAAAAGTGCTTGGAGATTAGCATAAAAAGCAAACTTGATAAAAATTAAGGAAATATTAACTCTGAGAAGACGGTCTTATTCGGCCTGATTTTCAGAGTTTTTAGTTTTATGGAAGTCCTCGTATACATTCTGTTGATGTATTGTCTACCTTTGTGATATAATTTATATGTATGCAGATTTTTAAAAATACAGAGGTATAATATGAATATATTAGTAGCTAATGATGATGGAATTAAGGCGCGCGGAATATATGAACTCGTAAGAGCGCTTTCGGAAAAAGCAGATATATATGTTTGCGCTCCGGATTCCCAGAGAAGCGCCAGCGGTCATGGAATCACGGTATCAAAACCAATAACTCTTGAAGAAACGGAGTTTGATAATGCAAAACTGGCATTTAAAATTTCAGGGACACCTGCCGACTGCGTTAAAATCGGAATGAAGATTTTAGAACAGAGAAATATAAAAATAGATATGGTGTTTTCCGGGATAAATCACGGAAGCAATTTAGGCACCGATACTTTATACTCGGGTACGGTATCGGCGGCGATAGAGGGAACCATATGCGGAGTGCCGGCGGTAGCGGTGTCCGTCAACAGCCATAAGGCGGAACACTTTGATTATGCATGCTATCTGGCGCAGGAGGCATGTGACAAGGCAGGTGAAAAGCTGTCGCCGGATACAGTGCTTAACATTAACGTACCTAATCTCGCCAAAGACCAGATTAAGGGAATTAAGTATACGACTTTAGGAAGACGTGAATACAAGGAATTTTTTAAAGCGGTGGAATCGGAAGACGGAAAAAGTCAGTATATGTATACAGGAGACCCGGTCGTATATGAGGGGCTGCCTGATACCATAGACGTGATTGCCATGCAGAATGATTATGCGACCATAACGCCGCTTCACAAGGATTTAACCGATTATGAACTGGTAGATGAAATAAAGAAATGGGGGATAAAAGAATGAGTTTTATAACAAAAGACGATACTGTACTGGTTGTAGTGGATTTACAGGAAAGGCTTATGCCTGCTATGAGCGGCAGAGAAATGCTTGAACAAAAGGCCGCAAAACTTATAAAAGGAGCGAAGGTATTTGATCTTCCAATGATAATCACACAGCAGTATACGAAAGGAATAGGACCGACAGCAGAAGTGATAGCAGAGGCCATAGGAGATTTTCAGCATGTTGAAAAGACATCTTTCAGCTGTATGAGGAATGCTGAATTTGTTGAAAAGTTAAAAGCTTTCGGAAAGAAAAACGTAATAATATGCGGCGTTGAAGCTCATATATGCGTTTTGCAGACAACTCTTCAGCTGATGGAAGAAGGCTATAATGTATATCTGGCAGTCGACTGCATAGCTTCAAGAGACGAAGATGATAAATTGTGGGGAATTACAAGAATGGGAGAAGCCGGCGCTGTTATTACAACTTATGAATCGGTGCTGTATGAACTTCTTCAGGATTCAAAAGCCGAGGGATTCAAGGAGATCTCAGCAATAGTAAAGTAATTTTTATTTTTTTAAAACCTTACGGAAATAAGAATTATGGATAAACAAAGGGTAGTAAAGGCGAGTAAATTTAATGTATATATTTGATAATAAAATAAGTATAGAAAACAGAGAGATTTTGGAAGAATATCTTAACGGATATGAATATAAGACTTCAGGGCTGTCTTTTTCCGCTATGTATATGTGGAGAAACATAAATGAATTCAGCTGGGATATAATCGGTGATTATATGTGCATAACAGGCATAAGTCATTTGGAACTTGAAGAGGGTATAATTCTGCCTTTTCTTTTTCCGCCGCTTACCAAAACAGGGGAATACGACAGGGAATCTTTAAGGGAAACCATATTAAAATGCAAAGAAATTTTCGAATCCCAGGGACATCCTTTCAGTCTCAGGCTTGTTCCCTTTCATCTGATGGAAATCATAAAAGATGCCTGTCCTGAAATCAGTTTTAAAGATGACAGACCAAATTATGACTATGTATACCTCACTCAGGAACTGATAGACCTAAAGGGAAGAGCTTTTCACGGAAAGAAAAATCATCTGAATTATTTTAAAAAGAATTTTGAATATGAATATGTGGAGATGACGTCTGATATGGCTGACGATGCAATGCAGTTTATTGCCGAATTTAACGCGAGAAAAGATGTTCCTGCGCATGAGATGGAACTTTTAAAGATGGAAGAGATAGCCATGGATGATGTGTTCAGAAATATTGAAGCTGTAGGCTACAATGCCGGAGCCATATTAATCGATGGCAAAATCGAGGCTATCGCCATAGGCGGACAGCTTGGCAAGAAGACCATAACAGAACATATAGAAAAGGCAAATATCAACTACAGAGGTCTCTATCAGGCTATAAACAATGAGTTCTGCAAGCATGTAGCATCAAAAGCGAAATATATAAACAGAGAAGAAGATATGGGAATTGCCAATTTGAGAAAAGCTAAACTTTCCTATAATCCCGTGAAACTTCTGGAAAAATATATAGGGGAATTTAAAAAATAATTATTTTAATATAAAGGAGAAGATTTATGCGTGAAGTAGTGATTGTCGGCGCAGCGAGAACACCGATAGGTTCTTTTGGCGGAAGTTTAAAGGACGTTCCCGCAAGAACTTTAGGTGCTGTATGTATCAGAGAAGCATTAAAAAGAGCAGGTATAGAGCCTGAGATTGTAGATGAAGTAGTAATGGGCAACGTACTTCAGGGAGGACTGGGGCAGAACGTCGCAAGACAGATGGCGATGGATGCAGGTATTCCTAAAGAAGTGCCGGCATTTACTCTGAATAAAGTATGCGGCTCAGGATTAAGAGCGGTTTCACTGGCTGCCCAGATGATAAAAGCTGAAGATGCAGATGTTGTCGTTGCAGGAGGCGCAGAGAACATGTCGCTTTCAGGATATGTGGTTCCCAGTGCGAGATGGGGAGCGAGAATGGGCGACGGCAAAATGATAGATATAATGCTTAAGGATGGGCTGACCGATGCTTTTCACGGAATACATATGGGCATTACTGCAGAAAATATATGCGAGCAGTGGGGACTTACAAGAAAAGAGCTGGACGAGTTTGCAGCAAAATCACAGCAGAAAGCCGTAGAGGCTGTTGAGTCGGGAAGATTCAGGGATGAAATCGTTCCTGTGGAAATCCCCCAGAGAAAAGGCGAACCTAAAATTTTCGATACCGATGAATATCCTAAACAAGGAGTTACCGCCGAAAGCATAAGCAGTCTTAAACCGGCATTTAAACAGGGTGGAATGGTTACTGCCGCCAACGCATCGGGTCTTAATGATTCAGGCGCCGCAGTAATAGTTATGTCAAAGGAAAAAGCAGATGAGCTTGGAATCAGACCTTTGTGTACCGTAAAATCATATGCTTCGGCAGGAGTAGACCCTAAGATAATGGGTATAGGACCTGTTCCCTCCTCAACTAAAGCTCTTGAGAAAGCGGGACTTTGCATAGAGGATATAGATCTTATCGAAGCAAATGAGGCTTTTGCTGCCCAGTCTGTAGCTGTAGGAAAGGATATGGGATTTGATGAAAGCAGGCTGAATGTAAACGGAGGCGCTATAGCGCTTGGGCATCCTATCGGTGCATCGGGATGCAGAATATTGATTACTTTGATACACGAAATGATGAAAAGAGACGCCAGAACAGGTCTTGCCACACTTTGCATAGGCGGAGGACAGGGAACTGCGATGGTGGTTGAAAGATAGGAGGTCAATATGGCAGAAGCTAAGGACGTAAATAAAAAATCAGACGGTGCAGCTGTACAGCAGGAAGCTGCATCAAACTTTATTCATAATATTATAGATAAGGACCTGGAATCGCAGAAATACGGCGATAAGGTTCATACCAGATTCCCTCCGGAGCCAAACGGTTATCTGCATATAGGGCACGCCAAGTCCATATGCCTTAATTTTACTACGGCGCAGAAGTACGGAGGCAAATGTAATTTAAGATATGATGATACCAATCCTGTGAAAGAGGATATGGAATTTGTCGATTCCATAGAAGAGGATGTAAAGTGGCTGGGGTTTCAATGGGAAAAGAGCCTTTGGGCATCGGATTATTTCGATGATATGTATGAATTTGCCGTTGAGCTGATAAAAATGGGTAAAGCTTATGTGTGCGATTTGAACGCAGAGCAGATAAGAGAATACAGGGGAACCCTTAAGGAACCTGGCAAAGAGAGCCCGTACAGAAACAGGAGCGCAGAGGAAAATTTACAGCTCTTTGAGGAAATGAGACAGGGAAAATACGCCGACGGAGAAAAGGTTCTGAGAGCCAAGATAGATATGGCGTCACCGAATATGAATATGAGGGACCCTGTAATTTACAGGATAGCCCATACAGGGCACCACAATACAGGCAGTAAATGGTGTATCTACCCTATGTATGATTTTGCTCATCCTATAGAAGATGCTATTGAGGGGATAACCCATTCTATATGTACCCTTGAATTCGAGGACCACAGACCTTTGTACGATTGGGTTTTGCAGACCCTGGGAAAGTGGCAGGCGCCTCCTCAGCAGATAGAATTTGCAAGGCTGAATATAACGAACACAGTAATGAGCAAAAGATATCTTAAAGCCATAGTGGAAGAAGGCAGTGTTGATGGATGGGATGACCCGAGGATGCCGACCATAGCGGGACTCAGAAGACGCGGATACACCCCGGAGGCTATCAGAGATTTCTGTGAGAGGATAGGAGTTTCAAAAGCAAACAGCATGGTAGATGCAGGTCTTTTGGAGCATTGCGTCAGAGAGGATCTTAAGCAAAAAGTTGAAAGCAGAAACGTAGTTGAAAATCCTGTCAAAATAGTTATAACCAATTATCCTGAAAATACGTGTGAGGAAATGGAAATTGAAAACAACAGGGAAGTTCCGCAGATGGGAAGCAGAAAAGTTCCTTTCAGCAGAGAGCTTTACGTTGACGGAGACGATTTCATGGAAGTGCCCGTTAAAAAGTATTTCAGGCTTTTTCCGGGAAACGAAGTCAGATTTAAGGGCGCCTACTTCATTAAATGTGAAGAGGTGGTTAAAAATGAAGACGGAACGGTGAAAGAGCTGCTGTGCACGTATGACCCTGAAACAAAAAGCGGAAGCGGGTTTGAAGGCCGCAAGGTTAAAGGAACCATTCACTGGGTCGATGCGGCTTCAGCGGTAAAGATAAAAATAAGAAATTACGACTATTTGATGATAGAAGATGAAAACGGAGAAAATATAATGAATCCTGATTCTCTGAAAGAAACCATAGGATATGCGGAACCTATGGTGGCGGAGGCGAAGCCTGGTGAGCGTTTTCAGTTTTTCCGAAAAGGGTATTATATAGCCGATTCAAAGCTTACGTCAGATAAAGAAAAAGTATTCAACAAAATAGTAGGATTAAAAAGTTCGTGGAAGAAATGAGGTAGGAAATGGATTATTATAAAGAATCTCTGAAAATGCACGATGAACACAAGGGGAAGATGGCAGTGGCAAGCAAGGTGAAGGTAGAGACAAAGGACGACCTGTCTACGGCGTATACCCCCGGTGTTGCGGAGCCATGCAGGAAGATAAAGGAAAATCCTGAAGATGTATATAGGTATACGAACAAATCAAATACC
>CABUXV010000027.1 GCA_902495595.1 uncultured Eubacterium sp.
ATAACACCGATAGCGATAGAAGAAGGACTTAGATTTGCGATAAGAGAAGGCGGAAGGACAGTAGGTTCCGGAGTAGTAACAGAAATCATCGAGTAAGAGACGGGAAAGATGAAAGAAGAAAGCTACAATATATAAAGAAAAGAGCAGTCATTAATGACTGCTCTTTTTGATAATATAGGAAATATCCTTTTATGAGATTTCCGTATACTTCAAAGAAAGTACTTTGCGAAGCATCGCCCCCCCCTTTTTGCGGGCTACATGTGTGCAAAGGAATCTCTGATTCCGTCTTGCACACTTTTTTATCACCGTTCCACTTATGGTAAAAACATGATATAATGTTATGGATAATTTATAAATAAGAAAGGCGCATTAAAAGGTATAGATTTAATGAAAGATTTATATGTTTCAGAATTAAGAACGAATCAGGAGTTTATCTCTTATTTTATAGTGAAGACTGTAGCTGTGAAAGTAGGTTCCAATAAGAAAGCTTATCTTGATTTATTGCTGGCTGATAAAACAGGAGAAATTTCTGCTAAAAAATGGGATGTAGCTGATGAAGAATTGCCGGGACTTGAAAAGATAAAAGAAGGAAGTGTTATCAAGGTCAAGGCAGTGGTGACAGAATGGAACGGCATGAAGCAGCTGCGTGTAAGCAGGATAAGACAAACTTCCGCAGAAGATAACATAGATTTAAAGGATTATATTAAAGCGGCGCCGGAGGATGCGCAGGATATGTATGATTACATATTCGCTAAGGCGAATAGTTTTATGGATGAAGACCTTAAAAATATATGTGTTAAACAGCTCTCGGATAATAAAACACGTCTCATGTATTATCCGGCGGCTCAGAAAAACCATCATGCTGAAATGGCAGGTCTTCTGTATCATGTAAAGCGAATGCTTATGATGGCGGAAAAGGTATGTGAAGTGTATACCAATCTGAATAAGGAGCTTGTTATGGCGGGAGTTATACTGCACGATATGGAAAAGCTCAATGAAATAGAGTCAAATGAGCTGGGAATTTCAACCGGATATTCTTTTGAGGGCAAGATGCTGGGACATTTGGTTCAAGGAGTAAGAACCATTGATAAAATATCAGATGAGCTTAATATCCCAAGAGAAAAGGCTGTAATGCTGGAACATATGATAATATCACATCATTACGAGCCTGAATTCGGGAGCCCTAAAAAACCGCTTTTCCCTGAAGCCGAGATGCTCCATTATCTGGATATGATAGATGCTAAAATGTTTGATATGCAGGAAGCTCTGGAGAAAACAGAACCGGGGCAGTTCAGTGACAGGGTATGGACTTTGGATAACAGAACCTTGTATAAAGTCAAAGGTAGTGAATGATATAGATGTTAGAAGAACGAAAAGGACAAATTGTAGAAATAATATTTCATAATGATGAAAACGGCTACACAGTAGCCGTTTTTGAAACGGAATTTGAAGCTTTTACAGCCGTAGGAGTGCTTCCGGCAGTAAGTATAGGCAGAGCGTATACTTTGAGGGGAGAATTTATAATGCACCCCACCTATGGCGAGCAGTTTTCCATAAAAGAATTTGAAGAAGAAATGCCCTCGACCGAGGATGGCATAAGAGAATTTTTAGCTTCGGGCGCTATGAAAGGGATAGGAAAGAAGACTGCTTCAGCAATAGTATCAAAGTTTGGAGAGAAAACTTTGGATATTATAGAAAAATATCCGGAGAGACTTTCTGAAGTATCGGGAATAGGACTAAAAACTGCAGAAAAAATAGCAGAAGCTTTTAATCAACACAGAGAATTCGCAAACATTACACTTTATCTACAGCAATTTGGTATAAACTCAAATTATGCAATGAAACTTTATAAAGTTTACGGTGCAGACACTATAGATGCTGTAAAGGAAAATCCTTACAGACTTGTGGAAGATATATTCGGCATAGGTTTTAAGAAAGCTGATAAAATTGCAGAAAAAATGGGCGTGGCTCATGATGACAGGTTCCGCATAATAAGCGGCATTAAATTTACTCTTTCATATTTCGCAGGTGAAGGGAGTACATTTTTGCCTCAGGATATGCTCTGTGAGAAAACAGGTCAGCTTCTTGACATTCCAATGGAATCAATACAGGATGCAGTCACGGAGATGGCTTTTTCCGGAGATATACATGTAGAGAGTATTGAAAACAGAACTGTAGTGTTCCTGATGCCTTATTATATGGCTGAACAGAATGTATGCAAATGCATTTCTCAAATAAATGAGGCGGGTCTTAAACCCATAGCAGGAGAAATAGAAAAGCTGATAAGCAGAACTGAAAATATGACAGGAGTATATCTGTCGGAAAATCAAAAGCATGCCGTGAAAACTTCATTAAAAATGGGCGTTTCGGTAATTACAGGAGGTCCGGGTACAGGAAAAACAACTATAATAAATACTATAATAAACATATTGGAAGACAGTGGCCTTAAGACAGCCATAGCAGCGCCTACAGGAAGAGCTGCCAAGAGAATTACGGAAACTTCAGGTCATTATGCTTCAACTATTCACAGACTTCTTGAATATTATTTTTCGGAAAGTGAAAATCTAATGCGTTTCGGCAAAACTAGTGAAGACCCTCTGGATTATGATGCTGTTATCGTTGACGAGGCTTCCATGATAGACCTTATGCTCATGAATGGTTTGGTAAGCGCGGTAAGACCGGGAACAAGGCTTATAATGGTAGGAGATGCAGACCAGCTTCCATCCGTGGGAGCAGGTAATGTATTAAAGGATATAATAGATAGCGAATATGTATACTCTACTAAACTTACGGAGATTTTCAGGCAGGCAAAGGAAAGTATGATAGTCGTAAACGCGCATAGAATAAACAAAGGAGAATATCCCGACTGTAATGCAAAAGGAAAAGATTTTTTTCTTCTGCGCAGGAGCACAGAAAAAGATATGCTCGATACGATAAAGGAACTGTGTGTTGCCCGGCTGCCCGATTACTATGAGGGTATTTCTCCCGTAACAGATATACAGATACTTACTCCCGTAAGAAAGGGAATTCTAGGGAGCATGAACTTGAATAAGGAATTGCAGGCAGTGTTAAATCCCCCAAACAGCAGTCTTGAAGAGAAAACCTTCGGCGACAGAACTTTTCGCGAAGGAGATAAAGTTATGCAGATAAAAAACAATTATCAGATGGCTTGGAAAAACCTTGAAGACTTTACAGAGGGGGAAGGAGTATTTAACGGAGATGTGGGATTCATCCACAAAGTTGATCGTGAATTCAATGAGATAACCGTAATTTATGACGAAGTCAAATATGTTACGTATAATTTCAATCAGCTGGACGAACTGGAACTGGCTTATTCCGTTACGGTACATAAAAGCCAGGGGAGCGAATTTCCTATAATAATAATGCCTGTGAGCTGGTTTCCTCCGATGCTGGCGACAAGAAATCTGCTTTATACAGCGGTGACCAGAGGAAAACGCGCAGTTGTTCTTGTAGGCTCGGAAAACAAACTTGAGGCAATGGTGGATAATAACAGAATAAATGAAAGATTTTCGGGACTTTCATATAGACTTAAACGGCTGCTTTACATGGAGGATATGTAAAATGAATTTAAGGGGTATTTTCAGCAGGGTAACTGAAGCGGTGTTTCCGTCTAATATATATTGTTTGATATGCGGAAGTATGATAGACGAGACAAGGGTATATTCCCTGTGTGATAAGTGTATGGGAAAAATACATTGGATAGGGGAGCATACGTGCAGTAAATGCGGAAAGGCTCTGTCGGAGGAGTACAGAGGACAGATTTGCTACGATTGCATGATTCGGGAGCATAAATTTAAAAAGGGATACAGCTGCATGACATACGGTCTTTATGAACGCAGAATGATTTTTGACTGTAAATATAACGGGAAGGGATACATAGGTCAGAAGTTCGGTGATATAATGTATGACAGGATAATGGCGGAGGATTTGAATGTTGATTTAATAACTGCCGTTCCCATACATAAAAGCAGGGAAAAGAGCAGAGGATATAATCAGACGGAGATAATGGCAAAGAGATTGTCTCATCTTTGGGATATTCCTTTTAAAGGTACAGCGCTTAAGAGGACTGTAGGCACTCCTCTTTTAAGAAGTCTGGCTCCTGCGGACAGAGAGTCGGTCTTAAAGGGAGCATTTGCTGTTGACGAAAGATATTCCATGGATATAAGGGGCAAAAAAATTTTGCTTGTAGATGATATATATACTACGGGAGCAACGGCAGATGAATGCAGTAAAACACTTATGGCATGCGGAGCGGAAGAAATATATTTGCTCAGCCTGGCATCGGGAGGAAACAGAAAACCTGAAGGAATTTAGATGACATTTTTCATGATACATTTTCAGAATCAGTAAAGTTTGTATATGGCTCGGGTCTGTGATTGAAAGGCCAGGCCAGCTACGGGCAAAAGGTCCCACGTAAGCTGAACCGCAAGGCGGCAGTGATCATGGCGTAGTTTAGATGTAAGTCCTCCGAAAAATTCGGGTAAAGGCAGGTGTGGGGGCAAAAATCAGGTCAGCCGAGCTATATACAGACTTTATTGAATTTTCTAAAAAGATGTGTTATAATATGGAAAAGCCTACAAAGGAGGTTGTTATTATGAAGACAATCATAACAGGTAAAAATTATAGTCCCAGTGATAAATTGAAGGAGACTATAGAAAAGAAATTTGAAAAGCTGGATAAGTATTTTTCAAATGAAATTACAGGAAACGTAATGACAATAAAGGAGAAAGGCGGGTATAAAGTAGAAGCTACGATAAATGCCAGGGGAACCATATTCCGGGCGGAGATGAAAGCGGATGACCCATATGATGCTGTTGACAGAGTAATAGAGAAACTTTCAAGCCAGATGTCAAAATTCAAATCAAAGCTTCAGAAAAAATATAAGGGACAAAAAGATTTTATGTTTGCCGAGCTTCCTGAAGCAGAAGAGGAACAGGAAGAACTGCATATAGTTAAAAAGAAAAGATTTGAGCTTATTCCTATGACAGTAGATGAAGCCATTGTTCAGATGGAGCTTTTAGCCCATAATTTCTTTGTATTTTTAAATATGGAAACAGATTCGGTAAATGTAGTTTATAAGAGAAACGATAAAGACTACGGTGTTTTGGAAACATCATATTAGAATATAAAAAATTATTAAAAAAGGAATCCTTGATTCCTTTGCACATATGTTGTATGCGATAGTAGATGTTTCGCAGGATGCTTTATTGATATCACGTCAATATGGATAAATCGATATTTTTTATATAGTTAAAATAAGAACGGGACTTAAGTCCCGTTCTTGTTTATTCAGAAAAATATTATCTCGGAAAACCATCAGAATCATAGCTGAAACAGGAGCATATATGCGCAGGAAATAAGAGATTTTATCATGTGCAGTTATTTTTATGATTTACACAATATATATATTAAAAGTTCACTGAAAACACATTACATAGCTATTGAAATAGGACAGTAATTTCTGTAAAATATAATAAGATATTTAAAAGGTTAGGTAAGTTGATGGAAAAATTTTTTGAAAATGTTTTTTCCGGAATTGGTATTGCGGATGTTATAGATATTTTAATAGTCGCTTTTGTAATATATAAATTATTGGGTCTTATAAAACAAACGAGAGCAGAACAGCTTATTAAGGGAGTTGCGTTGCTTATAATAGCAACTTTTGTTTCTGATATTCTCAATCTTCATACTATAAACTGGCTGCTTAAGGGAACTGTAGCACTGGGTGCTATAGCTATTTTGGTTGTGTTTCAGCCTGAGCTCAGAAGAGCCCTTGAGTATATGGGAAGAAGCAAGATAATGAAAACTTCTTTCAGTCAGATGGATAAGGAAAAGGGAAAACATATAACAAGTCAGATAGTCAGAGCTGTAGAGGATTTTTCAAAGGACAGGGTGGGAGCGCTTATAGTGTTTGAGAAAGAAACTTCTCTGATGGATATAATAGAGACAGGCACTATAATAGATTCGGAAATATCGGAACAGCTTTTAGGAAATATATTTTATGAAGGAGCTCCGCTTCATGATGGCGCGCTTGTTATAAGGCAGGACAGAGCATATGCTGCCGGATGCGTACTGCCTCTTACTAAAAACAACAATATAGGAAAAGACTTGGGTACGAGGCACAGAGCAGGAATTGGAATTACGGAGAATTCGGATGCGCTTGTTCTTATCGTCTCGGAAGAATCAGGAATAATATCAATGGCAAGCGAGGGTCAGCTTACAAGATTTCTCGATATAAAAACCGTGGAAAAAACATTGCTCGATATGTACCTGAAAAATACTTCAGGAAAGGTAAACATGTCGTCCATACCTAAATTTATAGATAAGTTAAGGGGGAAATCTAAGGATGCTGAATAACAAGTCATTTTTACGTATAATCTCCCTGATAATTGCAGTAATGCTGTGGGTATATGTTATGGGGGAGATAAATCCCGAAACAAAAGAAAAGCTGAGCGATATTGAAGTCACTTTTGTAAATACAGAGGAACTTGCAGATAGAGGGCTGGCGGTAGTCCATGATGAGGATATTACCGTGAATGCAGTTATAAAGGGTAAACGTTCAGCTGTAAACGATACTAAGAGTACGGGAATAAGCGCGACCGTAGATGTATCGGACTGCAGTAAAGGAAAAAACACGGCAAAGATAGATTTTAATTTGCCGGAGGGTGTTACGCTTGAAAGCACGGAAAAAGAGACTTTGAGCTTTAAAGTTGAAAAGAGCAAGGAGAAGGAAGTTCCGGTTAAAATAGATTTTGTCGGTACTGACGAAGCTGGAGATTCCGTTCCGTGGGCATACGACACATCTCCGGAAACCGTAAAAGTAACAGGAGCTGAAAGTTCAATTAAAAAAATCGAATGCGTTCAGGGGACAATAACAGGAAATGTAGTCTCTGGAAGCGCCAAGACTGTCGAAGTAGACCTTATTCCGATAAACAAAGGAGGAAAAGAAATAAAAGGTCTTGTTATGGATTCGGCAAAGGCAGAAACAACCGTAAGACTTATGACTTTAAGAGATGTGGATATCAATATCACAGCTGAAAATGTCGGCGATGGTCTTGAAGTGGAATCCATAAGCGGAGTGGATTCAATAAAGATTATAGGTGTATCAGATATCGTTAAGGAAATAAATGAACTTGAAGCGACAGTTGATTTATCAGGCGAGAACAGAGACTGCGAAAAAGAAATTAAGATAAAACTGCCGGATAATGTTTACATTTACAACTCAGACAGCAAAAATGTTGTAAAAGTGAAGCTGAAAGAGGCAGAATAATTAAGATATTTTGTGAGGAGAAGAATATGGGAAGATTATTTGGAACAGATGGGGTTAGAGGTATCGCCAACGCTGAACTTACTCCGGAACTGGCTTTTAAGCTGGGAAAAGCGGGAGCGCATGTTTTAAGCAAGGATAAGAAAAGGCCGGTAGTGCTTATAGGAAAAGACACGAGGCTTTCGGGAGATATGCTGGAGGATGCTTTAAGTGCCGGAATTCTCGCTGTAGGCGGAAATGTCATAAAAGTCGGGGTAATGCCTACGCCGGCTGTGGCATATCTTGTAAAGGCGTATAAAGCAGATGCAGGCGTGGTTATATCAGCTTCCCATAATCCCTTTGAATATAATGGCATAAAGTTCTTTAACGGAGAGGGATTTAAGCTCGATGATGAGATAGAAGATGAAATAGAGGATATAATTTTAAGAGATATAGACGTAAACAGTCATATAACAGGCGATAAACTGGGACGATGTCTTGAGGCGGACGATGATGCGATAGACAGGTATGCAAGATTCTTGGAAAGCACTATAGACGTGGATATAAAAGGTATAAAGATAGTCCTTGACTGCGCTAACGGAGCAGCTTATAAGATTGCGGAAAAAGTTTACTCTCATTTGGGCGCAGATATAACTGTTATAGGCAATTCGCCTAATGGAATCAATATAAATGAAGCCTGCGGCTCTACACATCCAAATCGGCTTCAGGATGAAGTTTTGAAACAGGGCGCTTTGATGGGGCTTGCATATGACGGCGATGCAGACAGATTGATAGCGGTAGATGAAAAGGGGCGTATAATAGATGGTGATAAACTTATATGTATATGCGCTAAAATGATGAAAGACAGAGGCGAGCTTACTGAAAATCTCGTTACGGCTACTGTAATGAGCAATATAGGATTTCATAAATATGTTGAAGGTATGGGATGCAAGTCCGAGATTACTGCAGTAGGTGACAGATATGTACTTGAAAGCATGCTTAAGACAGGATGCAGCATAGGGGGAGAACAGTCCGGGCATATAATATTTCTGAATCATACGACTACAGGAGACGGAATACTGTCTTCGCTGCAGGTTCTGAAAGCTGTATTGCTCTCAGGAAAGAAACCTTCTGAACTTTCCGATGAAATAGAGATTTTCCCTCAAGTGCTTAAAAATGCTAAGATAAAAAATGAAAACAAGAACAAATATAAGGACGATAAGGATATAAAAGCCGCTATTGCAAGTGCTGAAGCTGCGCTTGGAGACTCGGGAAGAGTTCTTATAAGGCCGTCGGGTACAGAACCGCTGGTAAGAGTAATGCTTGAGGGACAGGATGTTGAACAGATAACGAAAATTGCTGAAAAACTAGCAGTCCTTTTAACTAAGAAATTTGGCTGATTCAAAACAGCTTTATTAATAAATTCATGGAGGAAAAACTATGTGTGGTATAGTTGGATACGTAGGAGAAAACAAAGCTAAGGAAAAAATAATAGACGGCCTTAAAAGGCTGGAATACAGGGGATATGATTCGGCAGGCATAGCTTTGCCTATAGACGGCAAAATACAGATAAGAAAACACGTGGGAGAAATTAAGAATCTGGAAAAAATAATTTCCGAGCCTGACTTTGACAGTTCGCTTGGGATTGGTCACACAAGATGGGCAACTCATGGAGCGCCTTCCGATGTCAATTCCCATCCCCACGCCAATGAAGATAATTCAATAGCTATAGTACATAACGGAATAATCGAAAATTATCAGGAAATAAAAGAATGGCTTGTAAAGGAATACGGAATAAAATTCAAATCGGAAACAGACTCTGAAGTTATAGCTCATCTAATAGGTATATATTACGACGGAAACCTTTTGGAAGCTGTAAATAAAGCAGTGGAGCAGATGAAAGGAGCCTATGCCGTATGCGCAATAGCTGCGGCAGAGCCTGATAAAATTGTTGCAGTAAGAAAGGATGCGCCTCTTGTTGCAGGAATCGGAGAAGGCTTTAACTTTATAGCTTCGGATATTCCGGCGCTTCTTAAATACGTGAGAAAAGTTTATCTCATAGAAAACAACGAAACCGTCGTTTTAACAAAGGATGATATTAAAATCTATAATGAAGAGGGCAAGGCGGTAAAAAGAGAAGTATTTCATGTTACTTGGGATGCAGATGCAGCCGAAAAAGAAGGCTATGAACATTTTATGCTCAAGGAAATCTATGAACAGCCTAAGGGTATAAATGAGACGCTTATAAGAAGAATTAATGATGACGGCAAAGTAAACCTTGACGGTATATCCATGACAAAAGAGGATATTGAGAATTTTGATAAAGTTTATATAGTTGCATGCGGTACGGCATATCATGCGGGACTTGTAGGAAAACTTGTAATAGAAAAAATGGCAAGAGTTCCTGTAGAAGTGGATATAGCATCTGAATTCAGATACAGGGACCCGTTTGTGGACGATAAGACCCTTTTTATAGCCATAAGCCAGTCAGGAGAAACTCTTGATACGCTGGCGGCTTTAAGAGAGGCTAAGCGAAAAGGAGCAAGAATACTTTCCGTTGTAAATGTAGTGGGAAGTTCAGTGGCGAGGGAATCCGATGATGTATTTTATACGTGGGCAGGACCTGAAATAGCTGTTGCTTCCACAAAGGCATATACGACGCAGCTCATATGTATGTATCTTATCGGGTTATATATGGGAAGAACAAAAGGTACCATAGATAAGGATTATTACGACAAGGTTCTGGGAGAACTGAAGCTTTTGCCTGAAAAGACGGAAAAACTGCTCAGTCAGGAAAAGAAAATTGCTAAACTGGCAAAAAAATATCATAGAAGGGAGCAGGTTTTCTTTATAGGAAGAGGTCTTGATTCCGGAGTATCTTATGAGGGTTCGCTTAAGCTCAAGGAAATTTCATATATAAATTCCTTTGCTATTGCTGCCGGGGAACTGAAGCATGGAACTATAGCGCTGATGGAGGAAGAGACTCTGGTATTTGCACTGGCAACTCAGGATTTCTTATATGAGAAGATGATTTCAAATATAGAGGAAATAAAGGCGAGAGGCGCCAGGGTAATAGGTCTGGCTAAAGAAGGAAAGACGGAAATCGAACAGGTTGCGGATGAAGTGATATACATTCCTGACTGTATAGATGAGGTTTCCCCTGTACTCGCTGTAATTCCGCTGCAGATATTTGCATATTATGTGGCGAAAGAACGAGGCTGCAATATAGATAAACCTAAGAATTTGGCAAAATCAGTTACAGTTGAATAAAATGCAGGGCTGACGGTTGATTATCGTCAGCCCTGAAGTTATAAAGAGGAAATAAGTATGAACAGATACGATATAAGGGATATTTCGCTTGCACCATCAGGCAAAAGAAAAATAGAGTGGGTAAAAAACAATATGCCATTGCTTTCAGGGCTGGAAGAAGAATTTAGAATGGACAAGCCTTTTGAGGGCATAAGGATAAGTCTTTCCGTCCATCTTGAGGCAAAGACTGCATATCTTTGTCTGGTCCTCGCAGCAGGAGGGGCTGAAATGTCTGTTACAGGAAGCAACAGTCTTTCTACTCAGGATGATGTAGCCGCAGCTCTTGCAGATTCAGGGCTTAAAGTATTTGCATATCATGGAGCTACTGATGAAGAATATATGAGACATATAGAGATGGCTCTTGAGCATAAGCCACACATAATAATAGATGACGGCGGGGATTTAGTGGAGATGATACATAATAAAAGGCCAGACTTGGGAGAAGAAGTAATGGGCGGATGTGAAGAAACGACCACAGGCGTTATCAGGCTTAAAGCTATGGAAAGGGACGGAATATTAAAATTTCCGATGATTGCAGTCAACGATGCAAAGTGCAAGCATTTGTTTGATAACAGATACGGTACGGGGCAATCGGTCTGGGATAGTATAATGAGAAATACAAATCTTATTGTTGCTTCGAAGACTGTGGTTACAGTCGGTTACGGATGGTGCGGAAGAGGTATAGCGATGAGAGCCGCAGCTCTTGGAGCCAAAGTAATAGTTACTGAAATAGACCCGGTTAAAGCCATGGAAGCTAAAATGGATGGTTATGATGTTATGACTATGTCAAAAGCAGCTCCTTTGGGAGATATATTTGTTTCGGCAACAGGCTGTAAACATACCATAACAGTAAAACATATGATGTCCATGAAAGACCGGGCAATACTTGCCAATGCAGGACATTTTAACGTGGAGATAGATATGGCAGGGCTTGAGAAGGCTGCTGTATCCAAACATGAGACAAGAGAAAATATAATCGGATATACGCTGGAAAATGAAAAAACAATCAATGTAATCGGCGAAGGAAAGCTTGTGAATATAGCTGCCGCTGACGGACATCCGGCTGAAATAATGGACTTAAGCTTTGCTGTTCAGGCAATGTCTGCAATGTATATAAGAAATAATTATAAGAACCTTGAAAATAAGGTTGTGGACGTTTCTGACGAGATAGACGATATAATAGCAAGAAAACGTCTTAAAGCTTGGGAAATTGAAATAGACGAGCTTACAGAAGATCAGCGTAATTATCTTGAAAGCTGGAAACTCCAGTGATTATAAGAGTATTCATAGAAAATCCCGGAGAGCTGTATTCTCCCCGGGATTTTTACATATGAGCAGTATAATATTATCTTTGATTTGAATATCTCTAAAACCTGCTTTATCATTACTTTATCAGCATTTGGATTCTTTCTTTTGTCCTGTCTTCTCCCAATATCTGCTGTATTTCCCAGATATCAGGTGACTGAGTTCTTCCCATTACTGCGATTCTTATAACTGTGCTGACGTGCCCCACGTGACCTTTGTATTGGTCGGGATGCTTTTTAAAATCCTTGGGTTTTGCAGCATATCCCATTTCCTCTGCAATTTTACGAATCTTATCAAACCATTGGCTTTGGTCATCGGCGTGATTATAAGTTTCCAGATATTTGCTGAGTATTTCAGAAGCATCATCGTCGCTTACTTCTTCCGGAATTCTGTCCTGTATGATGAAATAATCGTCAAAAAAGTAGCTTATAAAGTCAAATATCTGTTTAGCATATATTAAGTCTTTTCGCGGTTTATTGCCGTCTCTTCCAAGATTTAGTATTCTTTCTATATATTCTTCGTTGCCTTCAAATAATCTAAGCGCTTTAGGTTTAAATTCTTTTACCCATTGAGTCATAAAGCCGGTAAGTTCGGATGCGGGAATTTTCAGAAGCACATCTTTTGAAACATCGTTTAATTTATTTATATCAAAGAGTGCGCCGCCGCTGTTCATTTTAGCTGTTGTAAATTGGAAGTTTTCAATATCTTCTTCAGGATTTTCAATGCGCCATTCTTCAAAATTGGAATTTAAAATAGTGAGCAGATACTCTTTTATTGCCTGAGGATGATATCCTTCTTTTTTGTAGTAATCCAGCGACAGTTCAGGGTCTTTTCTCTTGCTTAACTTTCTTTTATTGCCTTCATCCAGTTTTAAAAGCTGGGCTGTATGGCAGTATACAGGCATTTCAAATCCCAGTTTTTCAAAAAGTTCTACATGTATAGGCAGGGACATAAGCCATTCCTCGCCTCTTACAACGTGAGTCGTTCTCATAAGGTAATCGTCTATGACATGGGCAAAGTGATAAGTCGGAATACCTGTTGCTTTAAGTATTACGATATCTTGATTGTTTTCCGGCATGGATACTTTGCCTCTTATAGCGTCTTCTATTTCTATATACCTGATTTCCTCAGGGGGAAGGTCATGGTTTCCTGATGATTTTAACCTTACTACATATGGCTTGCCGTCAGATATGTTTTTTTCAATTTCTTCAATGGAAAGATTTCGGCTTTTTTGCGCATATTTTCCGTATATACCTGTAGTTTCCTTTGATTTCTCTTGCACGGCTCTTATTTCGGAAAGTTCTTCTTCTGTAAGAAAGCAAGGGTATGCAAGACCTTTTCTCACCAGTTCTTTTGCAAAACACTGATATATTTCTCCTCGTTTGCTTTGGTGGTATGGTCCGTATTCCCCGCATTCGCCGTCGAGCAGAGCTCCTTCATCGAAGTCAATACCAAAGAAGTTAAGCGAGTCTATTATGGTTTCAACAGCGCCCTCAACATATCTTTTATCATCGGTGTCTTCTATACGCAGATAGAAGATTCCTCCTGACTGATGGGCGAGACGTTCATCAACGAATGCTCCGTATAAATTTCCCAGGTGTATGAATCCTGTAGGGCTTGGTCCCAGTCGTGTGACCATAGCACCTTCGGGAAGATTTCGTTTGGGAAAATGTTTTTCGTAGTCTTCGGGCTTTTTCTCTATATTGGGGAAGAGCAGCTCCGCCAGCTTATTTTGATTCATGTTTATATTTTTATCTGTTTAGTATATACAGATACTGTCTCCTTTCCGGTTAATAAATGTACTTTAATATTTTACCAAGATTTAAGGAGATGTGCAATATCAGTATTTTTTCCAAAGTATTCTCAGAGAGTTAAGTATGCAAAGCATAGCAACACCTGTATCTGCGAATACTGCCGCCCATATGTTTGCAAATCCTACAAACCCAAGGAGAATAACGAGAATCTTTATTACTAAAGCGAATACTACATTTTGTATTGCTATGCGACCTGTATTATCTGCTATTGTCATTGCCTGCGGAATAGCTTCAACTGATGAATTCATAAATACTACGTCAGCCGCTTCTATAGCAGCATCGGCACCGCTGCCCATTGCAGCACCAACATCAGCTCCGGCAAGAACAGGGGCGTCATTGATACCGTCTCCTACAAACATAACAGGGCCTATATCATTTCTTATATTTTTAAGAGCATTCAGCTTATCTTCCGGCATTAAATGAGCGTATACTTGAGAAATTCCCACTTTATCGGCAACGAAGCGGGCGCTTCCCTCTGCATCTCCTGTAAGCATGACAGGAACAAGTCCTCTGCTTTTTATTAATTGAATGGCTTTTTCTGCATCGCTTTTAATAGTGTCGGAAATAGTAATGCTGCCTTTAAATTTACCGTCAAGGGCAACGAATATTTCGGTTGTGCCGTCAGCAATATTTTTCTCTGTATCTATGCCGTATTTATCCATCAAAGCTTTGTTTCCGCAAAGCGCTGTCCCCTGTGGAAGTTCAGCCTTTATACCCATACCGGAAATTTCTTCAAGACTTTCAGGTGTCTGCCCTTTGATGTTCCTTTGTAATGCTGCCTGTATAATACTTACCGCTATAGGATGGGTGGAATTTGCTTCACAGGAAGCTGCTATCTGAAGCAGTTGATTTTTGGGCATATCGTCAGCGGAATTAATGCTCTGAACTGCAAAGTTTCCTTTTGTGATGGTTCCTGTTTTATCCATTATTACTGCTTTTACTTTTTTCAAGGCTTCTATTGAAATACCCCCTTTAAACAATATGCCAAGTTTGGATGCAGCTCCTATACCCGAGAAAAATGCCAACGGTACACTTATAACAAGTGCGCAAGGACAGCTTATTACCAGGAAAGTTATTGCTGTTGTAATCCAAAAGCTCCAGCTGCCCGTAATAAGAGAAGGAATTATCGCAGTAAGCACCGCAAGAATAACTACTATTGGAGTGTATACTTTTGCAAATTTAGTTATGAATTTATCTATCTTAGGCTTTCCGGCTGCGGCATTTTCAACAGAGTCAAGAATACGAGAAACCATGGATTCCGACAGAGGTTTGATAACTTTGATTTTTAACAGTCCCTGTTCGTTCACACAGCCTGATATGACTTCCATACCGGCAGAGACTCTTACAGGAACCGGCTCGCCTGTTACAGGAGAGGTATCGATTCGGCTTTCTCCGTCTGCAACAATTCCGTCCAGAGGTATTCTGTCTCCGGGACGTACAAGCAGGATATCTCCCGGCTGAGCATTTTCCGCAGGAATGATTTTAATATCATCTCCATTTACCAGACTTACTGTTTCAGGTCTCATGTCAACTGCATCCATAATTTGAGTACGGCTTTTTTCAACAGCAACATGTTCGAAGAATTCTCCTATACGATAAAACAGCATTACTCCTACGCCCTCTGCGAAATCACCGATACAAAAGGCGGCTATGGTGGCTACTGACATAAGAAAATTTTCATCAAAAACTTGACCTCTGGATATATTTTTTATGGAAGTCCACAGAACTTCCCAGCCGAGTATTATATATGCTATAATAAATACAGGTAGCATGAAAGATAAAGAAAGCATTCCCCAATGTTCTAAAATCACTCCTGCTGCAAATAAAACCGCACCGGCTGAGATTGATATTATATCGGTGGCGTTTTGTCGGAAAAATCCTTTTTTCGATTTTGAAGCAGGTGATTTTGCTTTATCTTTCTCTACCAATTTTACATTGTCTTCTATTGAGCGGCAGGCAGATTCAAGTTTTGGCAAAAGTATATCCGGGTTTGCCGCAGCTATTTTGAGCTGTTTGGTTGCAAAGGTTATAGATGCTGCCTGAATTTCAGGCATTGCCTGGATTTTTCTTTCCATCTTGGCGGCGCAGTTGGCGCAGTCAAGTCCATCCACAATATAAATTCTCTGACTGTTTTCTGATATATTGTCAAAATCATGTTCGTGATTTTCATTATCGTGCACGTCATGTTCATGCTCGTGCCCGCATCCGCATGCGCATGCGTCGCCATGTTCGTGGTGATGTGAATGCTCATACTCGTGTTCATGGTGATGGTGTTCGTGTTCATGCTCGTGCCCGCATCCACATGCGTCGCTATGTTCGTGGTGGTGTGAGTGTTCATGCTCGTGTTCATGGTGCTGGTGCTCGTGTTCATGCTCGTGCCCGCATCCGCATGCGTCGCCATGTTCGTGGTGGTGTGAATGCTCATGCTGGTGTTCATGGTGATGGTGTTGTTCATGGATACTTTCACAGCCGCAGTTTTCGCTGTGTTCATGCCCATGATGTTCGTGTTCGTGTAATTCTTTACTCATTGATATGTTCCAGCGCAACGTCTAAAATTTCTTTTACGTGGTCGTCAGCTAAAGAATAGTAGGCGTGCTTTCCTTTCTTCTCAAATTTTACAAGATTATTATCTCTTAATACTTTTAATTGATGAGATATGGCAGATTTCGTCATATCCAACAGTACGGCTAAATCACATACACACATTTCATGACAGTTTAAAGCAGAAAGTATGCTTATTCTCGTGCCGTCGCCGAAAACTTTAAATAGTTTGGACATGTTTGTAAGCTGGCTTTCAGGGACCATATTCTTGTTTACATGGGATAGTATATCCTCGTGTATGGCGGAACAGTCGCAGCCGGATTCATTTTTGCCCATTATATATAACCTCCTTTAGCAGTATTAAATAATAGTTGCGTATATATTCAACTGTTTATGATTGTATTATAGTTGAATGAATGTGCAACTGTCAATAAAAAAATATAAATTTTAATTAAATATTTGAAAAAATATAAAACTTTTTATAGTATATGAGTTATAGTATATTAAGGCAAAGTGTTGGATATTGAATAGTTTGCACAAGGGAGGACAAAATGATAACAGTTAATAGGGAAAGATGTATCCAATGTATGACATGTTTAAGTGTATGTCCATTTACTGTTTTGGAGGAAACAGATGGTATACCTAAGAAGATTGATGGAAAATATTGTATGAGATGCATGCATTGCGGAGCATCTTGTCCTACAGAGGCTATTTTTTATGATGGGAAGCCGACGATATTAGAGGAAGATGTGCCAATGGTAAGTGATAACTTTTCAAAAGATTTGAAAAATTATCTGCTCAGAAGAAGGTCTTACAGACATTTCAGCGATGAGCCTGTTCCCAGAAAACTTATTGAAGAAGCTTTGGATTTGGCATCATGGGCTCCAAGTGCCAAGAATCAGCATCCGACTAAATGGATGATAATAGAATCACAGGATGTTATCGACCGCATGATGGAGTTGATTTTGGAATATGTGGACAAGAGCGGTGAATCTCCTGAAATTGCAAGCGAAATGGAAGTGGGAAACAATATCGTGATGGGAACTGCTACTACATTGCTTTTGGCTTACAGCAGAAACAATGCAATTTCTCCGGAGACTGATACAGCAATAGCTATGACTACGGCAGAATTGTATTTGCAGTCAAAAGGCATAGGTACATGTTGGGCAGGATATCTTAAGAGAATGGTAAATGTTATTTCTGAAATAAAGGAGCTTCTTCCGGAGCTTCCGGAAAATAACAGCTTTTATGGCGCGTTTATGCTTGGGTATCCGGAAGATGAGAAGTATTTACATATCCCGCAGAGATTTAAAAGAGCGGATATAAAATGGGTATAAATATTGGACTGTTTCGGTAAAGTTTGCTTGTGTTTTATCCATTATATGTGATATAATCAAGATAATTTAAAAGAAAAGATTATAATATTACAAAGGAGGATATAAAATGTTATCAAAAAAAGTAATAGAGTTACTCAATGAACAGGTAAACAAAGAGTTTTATTCTGCTTATCTTTACTTGGATATGTCGAATTATTATAAGAATGAGGGGCTTAATGGATTTGCCAACTGGTATAAAATCCAGGCTCAGGAGGAAAGAGATCATGCTGTTTTGTTTATGGACTACCTTCAGCAGAATGGGGAAGAAGTTGTGCTTGAAGCAATAGCGAAGCCTGATAAAGAATTTAAATCTTTCATAGACCCTCTTAAAGAAGGCGCTGCTCACGAAAGATTTGTAACCGGTCTTATACATAATATATATGCAGCCGCATATGATGATAAAGATTTCAGGACTATGCAGTTTTTAGACTGGTTCGTTAAGGAACAGGCAGAAGAAGAAGATACTGCTGATGATATGGTTAAGAAGTATGAATTATTCGGAAGTGACAGCAAAGGTCTTTATATGCTCGACAGCGAGCTGGCAGGAAGAACATATGCTGCTCCAAGCTTAACTTTATAAACCCGATATATAGATATTAACTGGGCCTTACGATGGCAGGAAACAGCGTCATCTAATTAGTAAACTTTAAAACGCAGCTGCATAACTTGTATTGCTGCGTTTTTTTTTGAGAATATTGTTTGTGATATTCTTAAGATATTAAAGAAACTTACTTGTAAAGGGTGAACACCTGTAAGTATATGGTCTGCATGATATAAAATATCCAAATGAGTTTAACATACGAGTCTTTTGGATAAAAATCACTTATTTCATATAGGTCATTCGGGTTGGATTATCCAAAAGACCTGATTTTAGAGATGTTTTGGTTGAAAAAATGTGAATATATTCCTGAAATCACCTTATTTTTATCCAAAAGGCTTGTATATAGGGGTATTTTGGATATTTACAATTTTCTCACAAGAAATATCAATAGGATTTTATCCAAAAACATATAATGGATAAAGGTTTTGGATATTTACATTTACTTTCTTCTTTCTAAGTTGATTAGGCTTCAGTATCATGGCAATAAAAAAGCAGACTGCTTTAGCAGTTCTGCTTTTTTAGAATAAAGTTAAAAATTTTCAATTTATTTTAGAATTCAGGACCCTTGAATTTAACTTTTTTACATTTAACGAATTTACCATCGCCTTTTTCGCCGACGTAGTCTTTTCCGTCGAATACGAGCTTACCTCTCGAGTAAGTTGCAACAGGGTAACCTTTAAATTTAGATTCTTCCCAAATAGTGTGGTCAAGAGCACCATGCTGGTTTTCTGCATTCTTTACAACAAATTCTTTCTTAGGGTCGTAGATAACGATATCAGCGTCAAGACCAACTTCGATAGCTCCTTTGCAGTAATCAATACCAAAGAGTTTAGCTGGGTTAGCAGCTGAAATTTCTACTGCCTTTTCAAAAGAAATTCTTCCTTTATTTGCTTCTGAAAGAATATAAGGATACATATTTTCAATACCTGCACAACCGTTAGGAATAGTTGTAAAGTTTCCTGGTGTACCGTCCTTTTGGGTGATTCCCCAGTCTTTTTCCGACTGCAGGAACGGACAGTGGTCTGTAGCAAGAGTTGATACATCGCCTGTCTTGATTCCTTCCCAAAGAGCATCCATTGAATCTTTACCTTTCATAGGAGGCGAGCATACGAAGTCGCGGGCTCTTAATCCTAGCTCAGGAATACCATTTTTGTAAACATCTTTCGTAAATGCCAAATACTGAGGACATGTTTCAGCAAATATAGGATAGCCTTCATCTCTGGCTTCTCTTACTGCTTCAACACCCTGTTTATTATCGAGATGTACGATATAAAGGGATGTTCCTGCCATCTTAGCAAGATTTATAGCTCTTACGTCAGCTTCTCCTGCAACAGCCTCGTTCTTGGACATATAGTGATACCACGCGTCGGTTTTACCCTCTGAGAGGTACTGTTTGATAAGAACATTGTTAACTTCTCTGTTTTCAGCATGTACGCCGACGAGAGCGCCGATTTTAGCTGCGTGCTGCAATGTTTCAAAGAACTGACCGTCATCTACACCAAAGTCGTAAACCATAAATACTTTGAATGAAGTGATGCCTCTTTTTACACATTCATCCATGGAAGCAAGCATTTCAGGCGTAGTAACATCGCCAACGCCAATATGATATGAGTAGTCAACAGCAGGTCCGTCAGCCTGACATAATGCATCTCTTCTTTCGAGTGCAGCATCCATAGTTTCACCTACACCCTGAAGAACGAAATCGAATACAGTAGTAGTTCCGCCGCAAGCAGCTGCTCTTGTACCTGTATGATAGTCATCTGTAGCTATTGTACCGCCGAAAGGCATTGCTAGATGAGTATGTCCATCTATAGCACCCGGAAGAACCAATTTGCCTTTTGCATCAACGACTTCTGTTTTCTTCTCAGGCTTAAGGTTAGCACCTATAGCAGTAATCTTTCCGTTTTTAACAGCTACATCAGCTTTGAAGCTTGATTTGGCTGTTACGACTGTGCCGCCTTTAATTAATAAATCCATAACTTTTGTCCTCCTTTTTACAAAAGTGTGATAAAAGTAGAAGCCTTTGTGTTTCAAAGGCTTCTACAGTTTTATATAAAGTTATTATATAGACTTTATTATTATCTTATGCTCTTTCTGTAAAAGCTTCGTGATGTTCTTCTTCTACATATGAATTCTTAGCCATGCTGGTCTTCATTAAAGCTACGTATAAAACGAAACCGATTACGAATGACCAAACGTAGTTGATGGAATTAATGAATGTCCAGAAGCTTCCGGATACTCCGAAATATGTAAGGAGAGGGAATATAAATGCAACAACCCATGCTATGATAGCTGCAACATTAAATCCGCCTGAGTACCAGTATCTTCCGTCTGCGCCCTTGAATAAATCTGCGATATCAATTCTCTTCTTCTTGCAGATGAAGTAGTCTGCGATGAAGATAGCAGCTATAGGAGCAAGTATAGTACCATATGCGTTCATCCATGTGAAGTAAGCGCCGCCGGAACCATATATCCACCAAGCCTGCAGTACGAAGAATGCGATGATTATTGTGATAACAACACCTTTCTTGTAGGAAATCTTTTTAGGTGAAATATTGGAGAATCCATTTGCAGGAGCAACTACGTTAGCAGCTACGCAAGTTGTAACTGTAGCAGCAACTACGCCGATAGCAGCGATAAATACTATAATTTTGTTTTCAATGTGATAGAATACGCCTGTAGGGTCAAACATAGCTTCTCCGTAAGCCATCTTCGAAGCCTGTGCAAAGTATGCGCCTATAAATGCGCAGCCTGCCATAGGAAGAGGCATACCGTATAACTGACCCCTGAACTGAGCTGACTGTGATTTAGCGTATCTTGAGAAGTCAGGAATGTTCAGAGCCATCGTAGCCCAGAAAGCTATATTGCCCATGAGTCCTGTAAGATATACTAGTGCAAAACCGCCTGCTCCGTTAATAAGTTCATCATCGTTTGGCTGTGACATAACTTCAAAGAAGCCTGTGCCTTCAGGAACGATGCTGTATGACCAGATAAGCAATGCTATCATTACTGCTATAAGCAGCGGACCGCCTATATTCTGAACCCATTTAATCTGGTCCATACCTGTGTAAGCAACCCAGCCGATAAATATGATGAAGATAACGTATCCAACGAACTGACCTACGGCTACAGGAGTCATGCCGCCCCATGAAGGAATGTCCATAGTCCATGTTGCATCATTGAATCCGCTTGCGAAACATCCAATCATAGCGCCTACAGCTCCGCCGCCTACCCATGCCTGAACGGAAGTCCATCCGCAGGCAGTGATTGCTCTCAGGATAGCAGGTATCTGAGCTCCTAAAGTACCAAATGTTAATCTGGAAAAGAGTGGGAACGGTATACCGTATTTAGTACCAATCTGTGAGTTCAACTGAATTGGAATAAGGATAATGATATTTCCCAGAGCTACGTTTAATACTGAAAGCCAAGGGGAAACTCCCAAAGTGATAAGTCCGGATGCTAATGCTAATGCCGGTATACAGATTGACATGCCGACCCATAACATAGTTATGTTGTATGTAGTCCAGTTTCTTTCTGCAACCGAGGTAGGAGCCAAGTCTTCATTATAATACTTTGAAGACACAAGCTCTGCACGTGCCGCGTCTGTTAATTCGAACAGACCGTTTTTTTCAACTTGTGTGTACGTTGACATAAAACACCTCCATATCAAAGAATAAATATAAATTATAACGTGTTAATTATACTATAAAAAAGATAAAATGTAACTAGTTTTTGTCTTTTTTTTAAAAATTTCTGAAAAATATGTATAAATGAATTTTCAGAACCATTGGAGTTTAAGGCTTTATAGATTTTTTAAATTTTGGAAATTTTTTATTTTATTGATAAATTATATGAAAATTTTCATCGATATATATCATGATGTATATTATAATTAATTAAATAACGGAGGTCGGTATTTATGAAATTCACCAAAAAACAAGTAGAAGAAATTTTAGACAAGCTGAAAGAAGAATATCCGGAAGCTGAATGTGCCCTTGTACATAAAAATTTATACGAGCTTATAATCGCAGTAGTTCTTTCTGCACAGACCACTGATAAAAGTGTTAACAGGATTTCAGATAAACTGTTTGAGCATTATTCTACGCCGTACAAGCTTGCAGAGGCAAGACAGGAAGACGTTATAGATATAATAAAAACCATAGGAATGTATAAGACGAAATCAAAAAATATAATAGCCTTGGCAAAAGAGCTGGTTTCTGAATACGATGGAGAAGTTCCCGGTGATTATGATGAGCTTATAAAGCTTCCGGGAGTGGGAAGAAAGACGGCAAATGTTGTTTTATCTGTTGGATTCGGACAGCAGCGGATAGCTGTAGATACGCATGTTTTCAGAGTTACAAACAGAATAGGGCTTGTCTGCGAAAAGGATGTTTTAAAGACGGAGCTATCTCTTATGGAAGTTCTTCCGGAAAACAGATGGTCGGAGGCTCATCACAGCCTTATTTTCCACGGCAGAAATTGCTGCAGCGCAAGAAAACCTAAATGTGACGAATGCGTAATTAAAAATTTATGTCAAAAACATGGCGTATAATTGTATATAGATGGTACCTTTGCATACATAAAACAAGTGACTGAATTCATGCAGTCACTTGTTTTATGTTAATTTTAAATTTTAGTTAATATAAAATGGTAAATGTTTTATTAATTAATTTTTTCCGCAGCAGTGTTTATATTTTTTGCCGCTTCCGCAAGGACATGGTTCGTTGCGGCCTATTTTTTTGCCTTTTACAACTGTCTTTGATTTTTTGTATTCTTTGGCAATTTCTTTCATTTTGTCTTCGCCGAGGATACTTTCCCATTGAGGAAGGGAGAATAAATAGTCGGCTCCGGCAGCAAGCATGTTATAGAATAATGTTTCAGGAACTATTTCAAGTTCAACTTTTGAATCTTCATCGAAGCTTTCAAAATCATTGCTGTTTTTCAGACTGCTGTCAATCCCGTCTAAAAATCCCATGAATATAATAGGACGTACTTCGTATTTTTCAGCAAGCTCACCTAATGTTCCTTCGATTTTTTCATCATATCTGTCCAGAATATCACTGTATATTTTCGTCTCAGCATCGCTGTATTCTTTCCAGAATTCCTGAAAAGTATCTTCTGTTTGATTTTCTATTAAATCTTTCCATTGTTCAAATAAAGTCATTTGAAAACCTCCGAAATATATTTTTGCATTATTTAAGAATTGATTTGGAGATTTCTATTACATCTCCCATTACGGCGCTTCCTGTAGGAAGCGGTCCGGCTCCTTTGCCGTAGAACATCACATCGTCTACAGCATTTCCTTTTACAAATACAGCATTAAACTCTTTGTTTATATTAGCCAGAGGATGTGTTGCGCTTATGTACATAGGACGAACTTCATAGTCTATAGTTCCATCTTCAAGTCTTTGTGCATGTGCAATGAGTTTTATCTTGCATCCGTTTGACCTGGCTTCTTCGATTTTTTCTTTGGTTATTTCTGTTATTCCTGTAGTTGGGATGTCTTCGGGGGCTACATATTTGTCAAACATCAGAGCCATCAATATGGAAAGTTTGTTAGCAGCGTCAATACCCTCGACATCGGCTGTAGGATCTGCCTCCGCAAATCCCTGATCCTGAGCATCTTTTAAAGCTGTATTATAGTCAAGCCCTTCTTTTGTCATCATGGTAAGGATGTAATTTGTAGTTCCGTTTAAAATACCCATTACTTCTTCAAATTTATTTGCTCTCAAAGGACCTGTTAAAGTTCCCAAAATAGGAATTCCGCCGCCTACACTTGCTTCAAATTTCATCATGACATTATTATCTTTTGCAGTATTCATAAGCTTTGAATAATTAGCTGCGACTGCTGCCTTATTGGCTGTAACCACGTGTTTGCCGTTTTCCATAGCGGAAATCATAAAAGTGGTAGCAGGTTCTATTCCGCCTAAAAGCTCAATAACGATATCTATCTCGGGGTCTTTGAATATTTCATCAGGATTGGAAGTGAACTTGTTTTTGTCCACCGTTATTCCTCTGTCCCTGTCAATATCTCTTTCAAGTATTTTTGTTATCTCAACCTTTGCATTTAAAGTTGATTCTACTTCGGCTCTATTCATTTCCAAAGTCTTGTAAGTGCCGGTGCCTATATTGCCGAGACCTAAAAGTCCGATTTTTATTGTTCTCATTCTTGCAACCTCCATATTACTAAACACGTATTAGATACGTACTTAATAAGTATATAACAAAACTTTATGTTTGTCTTCTGTTTTTTTAGTTCGGATATGGCAGCCTGTCTCTGACTGTCAGGACTTGACAGTCAGATTTGGTAAATATAATATAATGTAAGAAAAATGTAAAAGAGGTATAAAGAATGTCGATACATGTGGTTTTGGTGGAACCTGAGATACCGCCTAATACGGGAAATATTGCCAGAAGCTGTGCGGCTACCGGAGCCGTTTTGCATCTGGTTAAACCTTTGGGGTTTTCCATAGATGATAAAAGTCTTAAAAGAGCAGGGCTTGATTACTGGCCCTTTGTAAAACTTGAAGTACATGACAGTTTAGATGAATTTATGAGGAAGTATGGTAATAAAAGATTGTTTCTTGCAACAACAAAGGGGAAACATAAGTATACGGATATTTCATTTAAAGATGGAGATATGATTTTATTTGGAAGGGAGACGAGAGGTCTTCCGAAAAATTTTATAGCTGAGCATGAGGATAAATCTTTAAGAATTCCTATGAGTGCAGATACAAGACTGCGTTCACTTAATCTGGCAAATTCTGTTAATATAGTCTTGTTTGAGGCCTTGAGACAGCTTGATTTTCCATCTTTGAAATAAATTAAAAAAGTCAAACCGTTGGTAAAACCCTTGTAAATATGGTATAGTGTAATTGAGGTAACAGTATGAGTATGAAACTAGGATATGATTTAACAATTGAACAGGCTCAGAAACTGGTAATGACGCCGGAGCTTATTCAAGCCATACAGATATTGCAGTTTAATACTCAGGAACTTGATTCTTTTATTCAGGAACAGATTCTAGTCAATCCTGTACTTGAGCAAGGCAATTCTGACGTTTCTGAGGCAAACTCCCATGATGTTCATGCGGAGCATTTTGATGAGGAGAAAAAAGAAGCGCAGACAAATTCCAAGGAAGAGGAGTTCGACTGGAAAGAATATCTTAAAGACAGACAGTACGATGACATAAGTTACAGACAGGGAGAATATAAAGGCGACGATGACAAAGACAGCAATTATGAAAGATATGTATCATCTGATGTGACGCTGCCGGAGCATCTGATGTTTCAACTGCAGTTCGTTTCATGTGAGAAAGCCACAAAAAAAATTGGAAAATACATCATAGAATCTCTGGATGAGAACGGATATATGACTTTATCACCAAAAGAGATTGAGAATATAACCGGGGCAGATTCGGAGCAGGTTAAAGAAGCTCTTGATATAATTCACACTTTTGAGCCTATAGGAGTAGGGGCTGAAGATTTGAAGGAATGTCTTCTCATACAATTAAAAATGAGAGGGCAGCTTACGGAGATTTTTGAAAGAGTTGTACGGGAGCATTTGGAAGACCTTGCGGAAAACAGGCTGAGCGTGATAGCTAAGGATATGGGGATATCCACGGCGGATGTTCAGAATATGAGTGATGTTATAAGGTCTTTGGAACCAAAACCCGGAAGGCAGTTTGCGTCCCAGATTGAGACTAAATATATAGTTCCCGACGTTATCGTTGAGAAGGTTGATGATGATTACGTGGTAAATATCAATGACAGCAGTACTCCGCATTTAATGGTAAGTTCTTACTACAGAAGTCTTCTAAATTCGGCGGAATCCGATGATAAACTTTCAAAATATTTATCTGACAGGATAAATTCGGCTCTTTGGCTGATAAAGAGCATAGAGCAGAGGAAACAGACTATATATAACGTAGTTACGGCGGTAGTAAAATATCAGAAAGAATTCTTTGACAAGGGCAGCAAATTTTTGAAAACCCTTACACTTAAAGATATAGCTGAAGAAGTAGGTATACATGAGTCGACGGTTTCCAGGTCAATAAACGGTAAATATATGCAGAGTCCCAGAGGAGTATTTGAAATAAAATATTTTTTCTCTGCGGGAGTTGTAGGCAGCAGAGGAGAGGGTATATCATCAAACAGCATCAAAGAGTTTATCAGGGAAATTGTGGACAGAGAAGACCCGAAGGCGCCTTACAGCGACCAGGATATGTCCGAACTGCTTAAGGAAAAGGGGATAAATATATCTCGCAGAACCGTTGCAAAATACAGGGATGAGATGAATATTCTGTCATCATCAAAACGAAAAAGATATTAGACCGTAAGGTTGATATATATTTATTACTTATTTAAACAGTTTAATTTTAGGAGGAGCAAAAAATGGCAATTAAAATCGGAGTGAGCGGATTCGGACGTATTTCACGTGTGGTTATTCGTGCAGCAATGGATATGCCTGAAATTGAGATAGCGGGTATCAATGTTCGTAATGCTGATAAAGAATACATGGTTTATATGCTGAAATACGATACAGTATTCGGTCGTTTTCCAAAGGAACTGGGAGTGTATGATGACGGAATCATCATCGACGGAAAAAAGGTTCCTGTTTACAGTGAAAGTGATGCGGCAAACATCCCTTGGGATAAGTGCGGTGCAGAGTACATCGTAGAAGGCACAGGCGCATACAATACCACTGAAAAGGCCATGGTGCATATAAATAAGGGCGCAAAAAAAGTTATAATAACTGCCCCTGCAAAAGATAAAACTACCCCAACATTCGTAATGGGTGTAAATGAGCAGGAATATCAAAAGGATATGAATATAGTTTCAAATGCTTCGTGTACGACAAACTGTCTTGCGCCTGTATGCAAAGTAATTGAAGATAACTGGGGTATAGAACAGGGGCTTATGTCAACTATTCATGCTGCAACTGCAAAACAGAAGGTAGTTGATGCAAGGTCGCTTAAAGACTGGAGAACAGGAAGATCAGCCTTTGGAAATATTATTCCTACGAGTACAGGAGCAGCCAAGGCAGTAGGGCAGGTAATACCTTCTCTCGTTGGAAAGATGACAGGTATCGCATATCGTGTACCTACAAATGACGTATCCGTAATAGATGTAAATATTCAGCTTAAGAATTCAGCCAGTTATGAAGAAATCTGCAGGAAAATAAAAGAAGCTGCGGACGGACCGATGAAAGGCGTTCTCGAATACATAGATGATGAAGTTGTTTCATGCGATTTTATAGGGGATCCGCATACATCTATATTCGATGCGAGAGAGGGAATCCAGCTTAACGATAAATTCTTTAAGCTCATTGCATTTTACGATAACGAATACGGCTACTCGACTAAAGTACTTGAACTTATAAAACATATGTACAGTGTTGATAATCAATAATAATTAAAGAAAAATAAATGTGGATTGGCAGCTTGCTTATGTGAGCTGCCAGTTGTTAAAAGGACGGTGAAAATTATGAAAAAGACCATAAGGGATATAGACGTATCGGGAAAAAGGGTTTTGGTCAGATGTGATTTCAACGTTCCTATGAAGGACGGAAAAATAACGGATGATATAAGAATAAGGTCAGCTATTCCGACTATAGAGTATCTTATCGATAATAAAGCAAAGGTTATTTTAATGTCCCACATGGGAAGACCTAAGGGAGAACCAAAACCGGAGTTTTCTCTTCAGCCTGTAGCGGACAGATTATCGGAACTTTTAAACCAAGATGTTATCTTTGCAAAATCACCCTTGGTTGTAGATGACAGCGTTAGGAATACAGCGGAAAATCTGAATTCAGGTCAGATAATGCTGCTTGAAAATGTAAGATACAGGAAAGAAGAAACCAAAAATGAAGAACCATTTACAGGAGAGCTTGCTTCACTTGGGGAAATCTTTGTAAACGATGCTTTCGGTACTGCTCACAGAGCTCACTGTTCAACTGCTGGACTTGCTGAATATATGCCGAGTGTTTCAGGATTTTTAATTGAAAAAGAAGTGAAGTTTCTCGGAGATGCGCTGGAAAACCCTGAAAGACCATTTGTGGCTATAATGGGAGGAGCGAAAGTAGGCGATAAGATTCCCGTTATAGAAAACCTCATGAAGAAAGTGGATGCTTTGATAATAGGCGGAGGCATGAGCTATACTTTCTTTAAAGCTATGGGATATGAAATCGGAACATCAATACTCGATGAAGAAAGTATTGATTTGGCTAAACAACTTATGGAGAAAGCTGAAAGTTCAGGAGTGAAGCTTCTTCTGCCAATAGATACCGTATGCGCCGAAGAGTTTGACAATAACAGTAAGAAAGCTGTATTCGACAGGGATAAAATACCGGTTGATATGATGGGTATGGACATAGGTCCCAAAACCATAGAATTGTACAGAAAGACTTTATCTGAGGCAAAGACTGTAGTCTGGAACGGTCCGGCAGGAGTTTTTGAAATGCCTAATTTTGAGGAAGGTACTAAAGCAATAGCGCAGACCTTAGCCGACAGCGATGCTGTTACAATAATAGGCGGAGGGGACTCTGCGGCAGCAGTAGAGCAATTCGGGCTTGCGGACAAAATGACTCATATATCAACAGGAGGCGGAGCTTCCCTGGAGTTTCTCGAGGGTAAAGAGCTGCCCGGAATAGCATGTTTGGAGGAAAAATAATGAGAATACCATTTATAGCAGGAAATTGGAAAATGTTTAAGACTAAGGCAGAAGCAAAAAAATTTGCGGAAGAGTTTAAAGAACTGTATAAAGGCACAGATGTACAGACTGCCATATGCGCGCCGTATACAAATCTTGAGACTTTAGTTGATATTTTTAAAGACACGGATATAAAGGTGGGAGCGCAGAATGTTCATTTCGCAGATGAAGGCGCCTATACAGGAGAAATATCCGTATCCATGCTTGAAGAAATAGGAGTTGACTTCTGCATAGTAGGACATTCTGAAAGAAGACAGTATTTTGGCGAGACGGACGAAACTGTAAATCTTAAGCTGAAAAAGCTCTTTGAAGGAACTATCAGACCTATAATGTGTGTAGGCGAAAGCCTTGAAGAAAGGGATGCAGACAAAGCTTTTGATGTTGTAAAAGGACAGCTTGAAAGGGGTCTTGACGGTATTGGCTCAGATGATATATCCAAGCTTGTCATAGCTTATGAGCCAATATGGGCAATAGGAACAGGCAGAACTGCCACGCCTGAACAGGCTGAGGAAATGTGCGCCTTTATAAGGAATGCTGTGATAGATCTATACGGCGAGGAAACTGCCGACGAGGTTGTAATTCAGTACGGAGGCAGCGTAAAACCTGCGAATGCTACCGAAATTATGAACATGGATGAAATTGACGGGGCTCTCGTAGGAGGCGCAAGCCTTAAGGCAAAAGATTTCATGGATATAATAGATTTTTAAATATTGATAAATTTTTAAAGAGTTAAATATAAGGGATATATTAAATTTTGATATTCAGGAGGAGATAAAATGTCATATATTGAAGATGTAATAGC
>CABUXV010000028.1 GCA_902495595.1 uncultured Eubacterium sp.
AGGTCTTCCAGGAACTTTTTCTGCGTTAGTTACTACGTCGAACTTAAGTCCATACTGTTCTTCAAGAAGCTTGTTAAGAGCAAGTGAGTCTTCTTCATAGTATCCAGTGTCGCATCCAACGAGAACGCCGGCAGCTCTCAATTTATCTATACATTCAACTGCGCCAGGGATAGGCTTAGCTAAATCTTCGTCTACTATGTATTTTGACATAAGAGGTCTGAATGCAGCTAATACAGCGTCAAAATCATCTTCGTTCCAAGGACGTCCGTACTTTTCTTCCCACTGTGAGGAGATTTCTGGAAGGTTAAGCAACATTCTTAAGTGTGTTGGTTTGAAGTTACCCATTGGCTTTCTGATTTCATCCCATCCGCATTCTATTCCAAACTGCTGAAGAGCTTCGTAGAAAGGAACTACTGGAGCTTTACATCCTCTTAAGTCATCTTTAGGCCATCTGTGTCTCAGGTCTCCAGGACCGTCGCAGAAAGTACCTGCAGTGTCGAGTACAGCTAACTTGATTTTTCCTGTGTAAGTTCTGTTATACATATTTTTTTCCTCCTTAAAAATATCAATCCAGATTTATTAACGTAGGTTTTCTTTGCAAGTATAATATAACAAGTCAGCTTAAAGTCACGGTCAAGGGAACCTTTAGGTTCGATAAAGTAATCTTAAAGATAATCTAAAGATAATTCAGACTCTTTCAAAAAAATAGAAAAAAGCGGCTGACTTCATCGCCTCGTCAGCCGCTTTCTTCCTTTATATAAGCAATTATGGATTTATCTTTCCGGCTATATCATTCCTCCGCCTACGCCTTTAATCACAAGTTTTGTTCCCATATAGGTCTTTTCCGATTCGCTCATCTTCCCTACAGCCATGGTATCGCTAAGCTCAACTTTTATGTCTTCAGTCTGCTCTTCTATGTTCCAGTGTCTGCATCCTGCATCCTGGAAAAGATGCTCTATATGCTTACGGCCTTCATGTATGGCATAAAACATGGCCTCTTCTTTGGTAGCACATTCATATCTCTGCCAAGGGGTATTAAGTATATATTTTCTTCCGTCTACACTTATAAGCATTTCCACAGTTTCGGTCACCTGTCCCACTGCCGCTCCGTAAGCGTTAGCCACATCGGCATCATCAGGAACTATCACATTGGCATTGAGCAGTTCTCCCGCTTCCTTAAGCCATACTCCGGCAGGAGCTCCTATAGCAACCAAAGGTTTCTTTAAATTTATCACAGGCGCTATTATGGAAGAACTCTTCTTTTTAAACGCCCTGTCAATCAGATACATAGCAGCTTCACTATCCCTTATAAATAGTTTTTCTCCTTCAAAATTCGCTGCCGCCTGCACACAGGTCGATGCAAGCCTTGCTTTTATCAAAGTCTCCACCTCTGAAATAAAACTGTCTTCGCTGACTTCGTATCTCTTTGCCAAAATATTTATACCTGCATGCGACAAATCTCTGTTCCACTGATTATACTTGCCCTGAGCATGAAGTATATCCGTAGGTGTAACGCCTATTCTTGCAATTACGCCTTCTTCTACGAGGGGAGTAAGGTCGATAGTCTCCGGATCGCGTCCTATTACTCTGCCAAGAAAAGTTACGCTGTGAGGTTTCTCTTTTAGCTTTTCAATCATTTCAGCATCTTTTCCTGTAACATCAACCGATGGTGTTCCGCCTAAATAAGCATAGCAGTCAGCCTCATGAGGAGAATAGGATTTCATATCTCCTACTCTGTAAAAACTGTGAACCTCGTGGATAAGCTCAGGATATTCAGCACCGGCGACACAAAGAGGAATTACCTTTTCAGGACCTATTTCTATCTTGCCATACCTGTTAAGACATATTCTGCTGTCTCCTCCTATGCCGAAAGTGGAAATTTCAGCTGCCTGAACACGCGTAAACCAGCCGCCTACATTGGCGCCTTCTTTCTTTATCCTTACGCTGCCTTCGATTACGTCGGCTATATCGGTAGTAGTCCCTCCCATATCGACTACGAGACCATCCCTTTCTCCTGTAAGAGCCAGCCCTCCTATTACGCTTGCCGCCGGACCTGAAAGTATTGTTTCAACAGGTCTTGCTTTAGCCATTTCCTCCGTCATCAAGGTTCCGTCACCTTTTACAATCATAATAGGGCAGTCGATATCTCTTTCCTTAAGCACTTTCTTCGTGGACCGCATAAGGTCATCTATTATTGGAATCAGCTTTCCGTTCAGCACGGCAGTTACGGTTCTGTGCTGGAATCCAAGAGCCGAGGTAAGCTGATGAGCGCATATTACCGGCACGTTGAGAACTTCATCGGCTATGGCTTTTACAACTTTCTCGTGATCTGAGTTTCTCACGCTTGCATAACCTGATATTGCTATAGCGTCGACCTTATCTTTTAACGAAATCAATACTTCTTTTATCTCATCCTCATCCAAGTCTTCTTTAAGACGGCCCATTATATCAAACTTTCCTTTTATTTTTACGGTATACTCGGCCGGAACGTCATCTTCCAAATCAACTCCCATATATATGAGAGCCACTTTACCGCCTCTGCCCTCAACTATAGCATTGGTTGCCAAAGTGGTGGAGAGCGATACAAGGCTGATTTCCTTCATTTTATCAAATTCCAGATTATCCAGACAGTTTTTTAGCCCTACAGTCAAATCGTCTTTCGTTGTAAGAGCTTTCGCCTTGCATATGATCTTTCTGTCTGCACCTTCAAGCACAACTCCGTCTGTATACGTTCCGCCTGTATCCATTCCCAAAATAAAAGACATAATCGGTTCCTCCTAATATATCCACTGTAATTTATTATTAACCATATCAACAAAATTATATTAATCCTCATATGTCTTGCATTTCAATATGTAATTGTAATTCTTTAAGTAAACTTTATACTGGCTCTACTCTCTTATTTCAGGAACAATGGAAGTATTTTTCTTGCTTACAGCCATACCGCACAGAACCATTAAAATACAGAGAACCTCCATAAGTATAAAAACCGCAAGATAATTTCCGAAAGCATTTAGCACCATCGGGAATAAAACACCTTCAAGACATGCGCCAAGATATGCAAATCCGTTGAATATTCCTGCAACGCTTCCGGCAAACACTCTGCATCCCTGATCTATTGCATGTACCCATAAAACTCCGTTTATACCATATATGGCAAATCCCGTAAAGAATATTCCCACAAGAACCGACTGCACATCATCTATCATCGGAAAAATAATTATAAGCGTGCCGCATATTGCCGCCATAGCTGTTATAACTATTCCCTTATTGTTGAACATTTTGGTTCCGGCTGCCCAGGTTATTGCGAGTGTACCGAAAGCCATTCCGACAGGCAAAGTCAGATTGGAGAATTCCTCGCTCAGAATATTTCCTCCAAGCTCATTTTCATAATAAAGAGGAATCCAGTTCAAAAGTCCGTATCTGCACACGCTTGATATAGCAGCTATACAGCACCACCACCAAAATTTAGGCTGACTCAGAAAATATTTCCACGGCGTTTTTCCCTGTTCATATATTTTTCTTAATTTTTCCTCTCTTATCCTGTGTCTTTTTATCGTGCTGTCATAAGGTAAAAGACCTGCCTTCTCCGGTCTTTCCACTGCAAATATTCCAAACAGCGCAACAAATATGAGAAGAAGCCCTATAGGCAAAACAAAATTCCACTTCCAGCTAATAGCCGGAAAAACAGATAATATCATTACAGGTATAACATATGCCACTGCATGAGACATACCTGAAAAAAAGTTCGCTATACCTACGCCTTTGCCGCGCTCGCCTTCTTTCCACCAGTGAGACAGAAAACTTATTCCGCCGACCCAAATCATGCTTTGAAAATATCCGTTAATAAACCATATCAAAAACAGTCCCGACCAATGTTCCTGAAAAGGCACCGCCGCATTCATAAAGCTTGTCATTATGCCCCCGATTATGATTATCTTCTTAGCGCCAAACCTGTCCGCCAGATATCCATTCACAAAACTTCCTGCCGCATAACTGATAAAAACACTTAAAGAAATCATCTCCTGCTGCTGCATGGTAATGTCTATATTATCTGCAACATACGGCATTAAATTGTTAACATTAAATCTTGCCAGATATACAAATATGTACATCATGGAAAAAGACATGAGACTGACCCATTTATATGTATTGAAGTTATTTTTCATAGCAGCTTCATAAACTCCTTTAAAACCTCTATTTACAATTAACCTTCTTTAATTTATCATAAAAACATAAAGGTTTCAAACTGTATTAATTTAAGGAGTTTAGACAAATGTATATCATTCCAAGTTATTCAATGCTGGCTTCTACAGCGACAACTCTGATGTTAAGTATGATATTCCTTATACTTTCATATCAGAGCAGCAAAAATTACATGAGACTTTGGGGGATATCCTGGCTGCTGTGTTCATGTGTTTTTCTTTTGGATTTCTTCAAATTAAACATAATAGATATAGACGAAACCACTTACATAACCCTTAGACAAATTTTGATGCTGTGCGAAGCACATTTATTCCTGCTTGGTACATATCACTTTTTCCAGAAAAAATTCAATAATTATTTCAATTACACAACCTGGCTTTCAGCCATAACGATTTTGCTTTATCCCACAATTCCTGCGGTTTACTCCTTTATGCTCATACCAAACATAATATACTGTTCCGGTCTTATAATAATCTCCGGATGTATGTTTATAGCCATATCATGGACTCAGAAAATTCCCGAAAAAATGATTGCCAGTTTTCTCATAATCATCTGGAGTATATTTATAAATCATTTCGGATTTACTTTTAAAGATTCTTCCTTAGCAAGTCTGACCTATTTTATTGGTCTTTTTGCAGTGAATCTGCTGATCCTCATACTTATAATACTGTATTTTAAGAAGCTCCGCTTCATAGACAAAAAAAGCTCTTCACGATTCAGACTCCTTGTTGAAAATTCTTCAGACGCCATGTTTCTTTACGATTACAATAAACAGCAGTTTGAATACATTACTCCTACTATTTATGAATTTATCGGTCTGTCTGACAAACAGCTTTACAATATGCCTGACAGATTCTTTGATTATATAAACGTGGAAGAAAAACATAAGAATATAGTAAAAATATTTTCAAACCCAATTTCACAGCCGGGAAACGGAACTATTGTACTTTACAGCGACGGCAATATAAAAAAATGGTCTGAAATACACTACATTCCCATAAAAGACAATACCGGAATAGTAACAGCTGTAGAAGGTATTCTGAGAGATATCACCGAAAGAAAAATCATGGAAATAAACTTAAAAGATGCAGAAGACGCTAAAAAAGAACTGCTCGAGAATATATCCCATGAAATAAAAACCCCGGTCACCCTTATTAAGGGATATACAGAGAGTATGCTTGACAAACTGGTTCCTAAAGAATCTACAGATACATATTTAAAGATGATAAACTCCAAAGCAATGATGCTTTCCACTCTGATGGACGACCTTGCTCAGATTTCAGAGGTTACATCTCAAAGCATGGAATACAAATTTTACGAACAGTCTGCGGCATCTCTGTTTGAAGAAATGGTAAATCAATGCAGATTTCAGATTGAATCCCAAGAACACACCGCCAATATATATATGCATGTTTCCCATGATGCTGTCGTAATAGCCGACCCCTACAGAATACAGCAGGTAGTATCTAATATAATAAACAATGCTCTGCGGCACACGCCGGCAGGAAAGGAAATCAGTGTGTCATGTTCCTCGTACTTTCACGAAGAGCTGCTTTCAAACAAGAATCTGGATGATTACGATATTCCTAAAGGCGATATAGTTTTTACCGTAAGCGATACAGGAGACGGTATACCTGAAAAAGATTTGCCTCACATCTTTGAACGCAATTTCAGCGGAGGTAACCGAGTACGTAAGGACGGAGCAAAAACCGGACTGGGGCTTTATATTTCCAATCAGATAGTAACCCAACATTCAGGAAGAATGACAGCCCGCAACAATCCTTCCGGAGGCGCGGAAGTTTCATTTATGATACCTTATTATAAGTAAAGTTAGCCTGTAATATGTAATTAATGAATAATACATTGATGAAAAAGTATGCGATATATAATCAATGTTTCCTTTACGCATACGCCGCATACATAAATCAATATTTCGCAAAATGTTTTCTTTGATATTCCGTCAATATTAATTTCCTTCATAAGAAAATAACACCGCCTTTTAAACCAAAAGGCGGTGTTTAATATATTTATAACTGTTTCTTCTTTTCTAAAAACTCTTTTAAATTTTTATCGTATTTTTCCAAATCAGCTTCAGGAATAAACTTTTTGCCTAATTCTCCTATTCCCACTCTTTTCATTTGTTCTTCATATTTCGCTGAACTATCCACCGGTTCAGCCATATTCTCAAATACAGGAGCCTTTGAATAATCCTCATATGGTATCTCCACCTTTGACATCCTGAGCTGCTGAAGATAATGGTCCATTGAAATTGTTCCGTAATTTCTGCAATGAGAAACCAGGTCAAGGTCCAGAGTTACTGTCGACACAGCCTCTGTTTGGCCTGCCTCCCACAGGCAGTTTCCCTCGGGGGAAATTACAAGAGAATGCCCGTAAAGCTGAAACGCCCCTGTTTTCCCCACACCATTGGTTGAAACAAGGTATGCCTGATTTTCAAGAGCTCTTGTATAATGAATATGTTCATTTAATTTATAAAGCTCTTGAGGGTCCATAGTGAGCTTGACCAGCACCTCCGCTCCCATGAGAGTTTCCGTTCTTGAGATTTCCGGAAAATTAAGATCATAACATATCTGAACGCCAATCTTTGTCTTCTTCTCCGGAATGTCGAATACTACACATCTGTTCCCCGGCTCTGCGAATTCTTCAGATGGATACCATGGCGCAATCTTTCTGTACACATCGATGAGCTCGCCTTTAGGATTATATACAGGAGCAGAATTGTAAAATTTCCCCTCGGGCAGATTTTTATCGTACTCATAAACGGTACCAGGTATAAAATATATTTCATGCTTCTTTGCCAGTGATGCAAAAAAATCAGATGACGGGCCCGGTATTGGTTCCGGCGTGTAACATTGTATGCACTCAACTCCCACAACAAGCTCCGGCTTATGATATCCGGACATAATTCTCTTAAGCGCCTCTTCAATATATTCAAAATTTACTGCTGTATCTTCGCTTACCGGCATCTGTATGACGCCTACATTTAAATACCTTCTCATATATTTTCTCCTTTTAAAACCTTTTAATGTTATTCTATTTTTTCTTATTCAGTACTTCTGCGAAACCTTCTTCGCTGTAAGATTTTCCTTCATTCCTGCATTTTAAAGCATTTACAAGGGCGCTGTGCCTCGATTTTGTAATAGGATATCCTATAATGACAACCGCTGCCAAAATCCCTAAGACTCCAGGAAGATATGTATTAGCGTATAATATGGTTTTCTCTACAATTTCTGACTGCGCCTGAGGATTCCCGTATCCGCCGATTTGGAGAAAAATACCAAGCAGCTGAAGCCCTAAAGCAGCTCCCAGCTTTTGACACAATCCCAGAAGCGCTGCCGTCGCTCCCTCTCTTCTCTCTCCGTTTACATATTCATCCACCTCGTTGAGGTCGTACATAAGGGAAAAATATAAAGTCCAAAATGCTGTATTTCCAAAAGTAAAACAAAAACATGACATTATTGCCCATTTAAGATTAGGAACTCCGGTAATGCCGAATATGCACAAAGCTATGCCTGCTGTCATCATAGCTACACAATATACATGTTTTTTATCAAATTTTTTACATAAAAAATTTATTACAGGAATCCACATCAGTGCGAATACCGAACTTAAAGTAAAGAAAAGCGATTGTTTCTCCGCGGATAAATTAAAATTATTGGTCATCATATATACCGGTCCGCTGCTTGCTGCGGAGCAAACCAAAGCCCAAAGCAAAACAGAACCTCCCAAAAATTTTACAGGCTTAAGTTTTAAAATTTCCCAGTATGACAGAAAAATATTTTTCTTCTCTGCATTTTCTATTTCTTCCCTGTGGACTGTATCATCCGTCGATTCCTTTCCTTTGGTGCATGCCCAGCAAATTAGTATAATCACCAGTATAATTACGCCGAAAATTATGCCCACATTTCTCCAGCCCTGTGATGTACTCAATCCAAGTTTATCTTCGGAAAATCCCACTATCATAGGTGGAGTTGCAGATGCCAGAAATACTGCTACATACATAAACACACTTGCCCATGCTCTTACACTGGTTCTTTCCTCAAAGTCATCGGTAAGCTCTCCTCCCAGAGCAAAATATGGAATAACATAGACCGTATAACATGTCCAAAATGCCATTGCTATAATTATAAAATAAATACCTTTAATTCCCGGAGATAAGTCAATATCACTGAAGAGAAGAAACATACATATCCCGTAAGGTAATGCTCCGGATATCATAAAAGACCGTCTTCTGCCCATTTTACTTTTTGAATGGTCAGACATATATCCTATTACAGGGTCTGTAATGGCATCCCATAATACAGCTATAAAAGAAATAGTTCCTGCTATTGCCGGTGATACACCTGCTATATCCGTTAAAAAAAATAAAAAGAAATAGTAAAAAACATTGTAGCCCAGAGAATCTCCAAGCTGTCCTATTCCATATCCAAGCTTTGTTTTAACTGAAAGCTTTTTTGCAGTCATAACATCAACTTCCTTTCCAAATAATTTATAATAGCGGCTTTCACGTGAATTTAAAAATATTTAACGCAAATAATGTGCCAACAAAAAAATTAAAAAAGCCATGAAAAACAATAAATTTCATGGCTTTTCCTTTTAAATAAATGATACATCTTAAATTCTATCAAATTTATGTCTATTTTTTTCTACACTTTTATCTTCATATTATAAACATTTTATCAAAATATGTCTTTAATGTTAGACATTGTCTTGCTCACTGGACATATTTTTCATTTTATCCAGTTTATTATATAATGTCGCCCGGGAAATTTTTAATAATTCTGCGGTTTTTCTTTTATTTCCTCCGCATATTTCAAGAGCTTCTTTTATAATTTTATTTTCTACAAGTTCTTTGGCTTTTTCAAGGGGATTATTATCATTAAGCACAGATTCTTTAAGCTCGGGTTTGAATATCTCTGACGTAAAGTCACCCAAATCATTAAGTTCTATATACTTCCCCTTACACATGTACATCGCTCTTTCTATAAGATTTTTAAGCTCCCTGACATTTCCCGGCCAGCTGTACTCATAAAAAATTTTCATCACCTCCGGAGCTGCGCCTTTAATATCTTTGCTCATCCGTCCGTTCATCTGTTTAATAAAATGATTCACTAAAAGAGAAATATCCTCTTTTCTCTCTCTTAAAGGAGGTATTGTCAGCCTTATAACATTAAGTCGGTAATACAAATCTTCTCTGAATTTACCTTCTTTTACAAGCGCCGCCAAATTCTTGTTTGAAGCTGCGATTATCCGTACATCCATACTCCTTGTCTTTCCTCCGATTCTCGAAAACTCTCGTTCCTGCAAAACCCTGAGCAGTTTTGGCTGTATATGATATGGCAGCTGATCCACTTCATCCAAAAATAAAGTCCCTTTTTCCGCCAATTCCAGTTTTCCGGCTTTGCCTCCTCGCTGGGCACCTGTAAAAGTTCCTTCTTCATACCCAAACAATTCCGATTCAAAGAGTGATTCCGGTATAGCCGCACAATTTATTTCAACAAGCGGATTTTTTATCCTTTTACTTAAATTGTGAATTGAATGGGCCACAAGTTCCTTTCCGCATCCTGTCTCTGCTTCTATCAAAATAGTGGATTCAAAATCGGATATGCTGTAAATGCTTTTTTTCAAATCTGCCATTTTTTTGCTGTTTCCCAATATGTCTGCAACTGTATACTTAACATCCTTAAATCGTTTATCCTCCGTTGTAAGCAAGTCCATACTGCTTTCTATATCCAAAATTCCCGCCTCTGTAAGTGAATTAAGTTTGTCAAACAGTTCCTTTAATTCGTAAGCATTCCCAAATAAGTCAAAATCCACAAATCCCGCTAATTCATCCTTATCATAAACTTTTTTCATTCTGGCTACATTTATGATACCCATAGTAAGATACACCGCAAGCTCCCTGTCTTTAACATTTCTAATATCTTCTACAGCATTAATCAGCTTGCTTGCAGGATGTATACGCCTTATATCTTCTCCATAAACGGATTCAGGCATTTTCTCCCTCGTAATCGCTTCTATCCTCTGTCTCATATCTTCAGACATATAAAGTATTCTGCCGTTTTTATCAATTGCAACCAGGCCGTCAATATTGTCTAAGATAAGCTTACATTCTTCCAAAGTTAGCGGAAATTTATTGATATCGGACATCTTATCCTCCTGAATAACTCAATCATACATTATCATCTTAATTAAAATAATAATTATTATACCACAAACTTTTCCGGATATAAAAATGCTTACAGCAAAGGCTATAAGCATTCAGTCGTTTAACTATTCTCCAAACAGTAATAATTATTGTTTTAAAGGAAAGTTATATGTTATGTATTATATTTATTCTTATTGGGTGTTGTTTGTTTTACTTAAGTTATTTTTGGCTAACTGTTCTGCCTATATAAAGCAGATGCATTACAAAACACATCTGCTTTTATTTCCTATATAGGCGGAAATGAGGTAAGGTTTTGTTTCACATGAGTAAAATAATTTTGTTAGAAGGTAGGAGTTAATACTTACCTTTCAGTTAGTATTTCCTAACTCCATGATTATAATACTATAAACATCTATGTTTGTCAATATATTTTTTATAATAATATAATATTTCATTAAAAACCGCAGGATATTTCAATCACTGAGTGTCTCTTACAATCATTTCGCACTCTTTTCGTACTCAACCGGCTTAAGCCGCATAATAAAAGCGGAATCGAAGATTCCTTTACACATATGTCGCCCGCAAGGGACGACGCTTCGCAAGGTACTTTCTTTGAAGTATACGAAAATCTCCTTTTACGATATTTCCTACACAATAAAAAAACCCGGCTTGCAGCCGGGCTTATATTATCGTATCTACATTACTACTCAATTATTCTTCTTACAGTCAATATAGGACCGCAGTTTTTAGCGGCAGTTACACAGATTCCTTTTTTGGAAGTCGACGCATGAACTATCTTACCGCCTCCAATGTATATTCCAACATGACCGGAATAACATATAAGGTCTCCTGCTTTCGCTTCGCTGTATGAAACTCCTCTTCCTACATTGGCCTGAGCTCCTGATGTTCTAGGAAGTGAAATTCCGAATTTAGCGTATACGCTCTGAGTAAATCCAGAGCAGTCAGCTCCGTTGGTGAGGCTTGTGCCTCCTGCCTTATAAGGATTTCCAACAAACTGCAAGGCAAAGGATGCAACCGCAGCTCCGCTGCCGCTTCCAAGCACTTCTCCGCTGTAATCAGCCTTTACAGTGTCTTTAGGTTTTTCCTTGGTTCCCTTGTAAACAACTGAATTTACAGCTTCGTTTACAACAGCAGTATCAACCACTTCCGAAGTAAGAACTGTTCCGTTTACGCTTACAACCTGATTTGTTACAATCTGGTCACCGCTTTTGCCTTCGCTCTTTACTTTCTGGTCGCCTTTATAAAGGTCTTTATTCTCTTCATAGGTTGTACCTGCTTTAACATCCTGAATGGAACCCACTTCTGCATTTATCGTAACGCAGAACAATGGCTCTTCGGTATTGTTCTGTTCAAGCACATAGTCTACAGCTTCTTCTTCGGTCATCACTGTAGGAGGTTCTCCGCCTCTCTTTAAACTTTTGTCATCGCTGGTAAGTTTTTTATCCACCGTTACCGAATTTATCTGAGCTCCGTCAGGTGAATATTCATCCATAACAGTTTCGATAACTTTTTCCGCTGTTTCTGCATCTTCTACTAAGAATAGTTCTTCATCCCCTGCCTTTACAACATAAGGGTCTTCAACTTTAGTTCCGTCTGCATATACTGCATATGGTTTTGTCAGAGTCAGAACAACCGCCGTAGCGACTGCCAGAACTACAACAAGTGCTAATGCCAGCAATTTTTTGTAATTCTTTAAGCTGTTAATCATAGTTTCCTCGTAATTAAATAGTAATAAAAGTTTTAACGTACAATACCTGTTAATTATACACGAAAGGATAGTCTGTTTAAAGTCTGAAGACTTGTTCTTCACATAATCTTCAAGATTTGTTCGCACAGAATACTCGTTCCCTGTAAAAGGTTAAAGCCCATATTCCTCTGCTAATTTTTTGAATCTAGGCATTGAATTTTCAATGGTTTCATAGGATACACAATATGCAAGCCTTACATATCCGGGACATGCAAAAGCGCTTCCCGGAACCATCAGTATGTTGTATTTTTTCGCTGCCTGACAAAATTCACCTTCATCTTCTATCGGTGATTTCAGGAATATGTAAAAGGCACCTTCAGGCTTTACGCAGTCGAATCCGCAGCCTTTTAATCCCTCGTAGATCGCTTTCCTGTTTTTATCATAGTAATCCAAATCAACCTTGACATCGACGCATCTTCCTATTACTTTCTGCTGCAGGGAAGGGGCATTTACACAGCCGATGATTCTGTTCGCATTTGAAGCTGTATCAAAGACCAGTTCGCTTTCCTCAAGCTCTGAGGGAATGACGAGATATCCTATTCTTTCTCCCGGAAGCGATAATGACTTGCTGTAGGAATAAGCTACTATGGTATTATCGTAATACTTTGTTACAAATGGAACTTCTACACCCTCATATGCCAGTTCTCTATATGGTTCATCTGCAATTATGAATATGGTTCTGCCCAGTTCTTTCTGTTTTCTTTCGAGTATCTCGGCTATCCGCTTTATGGTTTCTTCGCTGTACACAACTCCCGTAGGGTTGTTCGGGGTATTTAAAATCACAACTCTCGTCTTATCGGTTATCAGTTTTTCAAACCCCTCTATATCTGGATAAAAAGTTTCTTTATCTGTAGGCGCCTGTACAACTTTACCGTCATAGTTGTTTACATACCAGTTATATTCCAGAAAGTAAGGCGCAAATATGATAACTTCTTCTCCCGGGTTTAAAATAGTCTTAAGAGCTACGTTTAGTCCGCTGGCAGCTCCTACCGTCATGAGTATGTTCATAAAGTTAAAGTTTGTACCGAATCTTCTGTTCAGAGACTGCGCTACAGATTCCCTTACATCTTCAAATCCTGCATTGCTCATATATCCGTGAAGCGTTACAGGGTCTTCCTCTTCAAGCACATCTATTATAGCTTTTTTTATCTCATCGGGAACGGGTGCATCAGGATTTCCCAGGCTGAAATCAAAAACATTTTCATCGCCGTATTTGGCTCTCATCCGGTCTCCCTCTTCAAACATGGTCCTTATTGCCGAATTATTAGCCATCAAAGGTTTCATCTTATCTGCTATCATTGTAATTAGGTCCTTTCTGCAAAGTTTGTGCAATTTATCCTAAAATATGTATATTTTGTTATATTTTATATTTTTGCATTTTTTACGGATTCAAATTCTTCCTTTATTTCTTCCGGCAGTTTGCTGCACATGCTGAATATTATAATTGCCAGCGAGGAGAATATGAATCCCGGTATTATTTCATAAATATCAAAAATTCCGCCGGACATATTATACCAGAACAAGTCTACAACTCCTCCTGTTATCATGCCTGCTATAGCGCCCGGCAGCGTCATTCTCTTCCAGAACAAGGAGAAGAGAATCATTGGTCCGAAAGCCGAACCGAAACCTCCCCACGCGCATGATACAAGTCCGAAAACCGAGCTTTCCGGATTAATAGCCATAACTATTGCTATAACCGATACTATGATTACGGTTATTCTGCTTACCCAAACTATTTCAGGTCCGTCACTGTCTTTTTTAAGAAGAACTGCATAGAGATCCTTTGATACGGAAGAGGCAGTAACGAGAAGCTGTGAACTTGCGGTACTCATAATTGCGGCAAGTATAGCTATAAGCAGGACTCCTGCAACTACAGGATTGAACAATTCATTTATCAATACCATGTATACTGTTTCGCCGTCAGCTAAATCAGGCATTAACGCTTTTCCTATAACTCCTATGGAAACTGCACATGTAAGGGTAATGCCTACCCATATCATAGCGATTATTCTCGATTTTCTTATCATCTCCGGACTTTCTATTGCCATAAATCTGACCAGGATATGAGGCTGTCCGAAATATCCCAGACCCCATCCGAGCGCCGATGCCAGAAGAAGAGTATTTATAGTTCCGTTTTGTTCAGGGAAGAATCCCAAAGATTCAGGCGTCAGTTCCGCCAGCCTTGATGTCAGACCTTCCATTCCTCCTGCCGACGAAATTCCTATGATAGGAACAATTATAAGCGCAAAAAACATTATTGCCCCCTGAATCGTATCGGTCCAGCATACAGCTGTAAATCCGCCGAGGGCGGTATACGCAAGTATAATTACGGCTCCTATTATAAGCCCGGCAGTATAATCCATACCGAATATAGTTACGAAGAGTTTTCCTCCCGATGCAAACTGTGAAGAAGTATATACCAGGAAGAATATAACTATAAATATAGCCGAAACAATTCTCAATACGTGTTTCTTATCTCTGAATCGGTTTTCGAAAAAGTCCGGCAAAGTTATGGCATTGCCTGAAACCTGTGTATACTTTCTGAGTCTTTTTGCAACGAAAAGCCAGTTCAGATAAGTTCCCAAGAACAATCCTATAGCAGTCCATATTGCCTCGGATGTTCCCGTATATATGAGATATGCTGTCCCCGGAAGCCCTATTAAAAGCCATCCGCTCATATCGGAAGCCTGGGCAGACATTGCAGTTACCCAGCTGTTAAGCTTCCTCCCGCCGAGTATATACTCTGACATATTATCGCTTTTATTGTAAAATTTAAATCCTATAGCCACCATTACCAGCAGGTACAGTACAAATATTATGCCTATAATTATCGTATCCACTATTTTTATCTCCTATATTACACTACTTCTTCCCGAAAAATCCAATAACTACTTTTTCTCGATTTTATCTATCCCCATGAAGCCTCTTAAAACTTCCGGTATAACAACGCTTCCGTCTTCCTGCTGATAGTTTTCCAAAATAGCCGCAACTGTTCTGCCTACCGCAAGCCCTGAACCATTTAAAGTATGAACAAATTCCGGCTTACCTTTTTCCGCAGGTCTGAACCTTATATTTCCTCTTCTCGCCTGGAAATTTTCAAAATTGCTGCACGAAGATATTTCCACATATCTTCCGTAGCTCGGCATCCACACTTCGATGTCATATGTCATTGCCGACGAAAACCCGAGATCGCCGCTGGAAAGTCTTACCACTCTGTAAGGGATTTCCAATCGCTTCAGGACTTCTTCAGCCGCCGCTGTCAGGGATTCAAGCTCATCGTATGATGTTTCGGGCTTTACGAATTTAACCAGTTCAACTTTATTAAACTGATGCTGTCTTATAAGTCCTCTGGTATCTCTTCCGGCAGAACCGGCTTCTTTTCTGAAACAAGGTGTATATGCCGTATAGTATATCGGAAGTTCGCTTTCATCTATTATTTCATTCATTCTCAAATTTGTTACAGGAACCTCTGCCGTTGGTATGAGGAAGAAGTCCTTTGCAGGTACGTGAAACATATCATCTTCAAATTTAGGAAGCTGTCCTGTTCCTGTCATTGCATCGCGGTTAACCATAAAAGGAGGCAGTATTTCCGTAAATCCATGTTCTTCGGTGTGAAGATTAAGCATGAAATTGATAACCGCTCTTTCAAGTCTTGCTCCCATACCTTTATATACTGTAAATCTCGTTCCCGCTATTTTTGCAGCTCTCTCAAAATCGAGAATATCGAGATCTGCGCCTATATCCCAGTGAGCTTTCTGTTCAAAATCGAATTGCCTTGGCTCTCCGTGTTTTCTGAGTTCAACATTATCGCTGTCATCAGCGCCTATCTGAACATCTTTATACGGTGTATTCGGTATATTCAAAAGCGCGTCCTTAAGCTTTGATTCAACTTCGCTTACTTTAGAATCAAGAACTTTTATATCTTCGGACAGCTTTTTCATTTCAGCCATAAGCTCGGAAGTATCCTTTCCTTCCTTTTTCATAACGGGAATCTGTTTTGAAGATACGCTCTGCCTGTTCTTCATCTGTTCCACTTTAGAAAGAAGCTCTCTTCTCTCCTTATCGTATACCAGTACCTCATCTATCCCAAAATCTCCCTGACCTCTGGATTCCACTGCTTTTTTTACAGTTTCAAAATCCTCTCTTATTCTTTTAATATCTAACATTATATTTCCTCCGTAAAATTAAAATAAGTTCTTTCTGTATGTTATGTAAAGTTCGGTCAGTTCTTCAACTTTTCCCTGCATTTCTATCTGAAGGTCAGAGGCAGCGTCATAGTCACCTTCATCTAAAGCGATTTTTATCTTCGTAAGCAGACACATGGCATCCATGGTATCCCTTCCCAGATAATCCCTAAGATTCTGTATCTTTTCCCAGTGATATCTGTCGTAATCCACACAGTCATCGTCATCATGAGCCTTGCTGCATGCTCTCAGAAGCTCCATGGTATCAGGTATTATCCTATTGTGAAGCTCTGTAGTCCACTGAGCCAGCGTGGCTTCCTTGTATGATTCCAGCGCCATTTCCGTCATAACATCGTCCCGTTTGAATATTTCAAGTTTTTCCGGATATTTGTCAAATGCTCTGATGTTTTCCCAAACGGTTCGAGGAGCTTTCCCGAAAAATTTATTTCTTTCCGCTTCTGTATATTCCTCAAATACATCCAGTTCGCTTCTGTATATTCTGTCCTTATCCAGATAAAAGTCTTCTTCTCCATAAGCTTTTGACAGAGATTTTTCCAGTTCCTGCGGCGATTTGCCGTTTTCAAGTGCTTCCTTTATTCCGTCCAGCATGGCCATATATGAAGCGGCTATGACAAGATAGGTATTGCTCTTGGGGTTCGGTGACCTGAGTTCGAATCTGGTCGCCATCTTATTGCCTATTTCCCTTACCAGTCCCGCCAGTACGGTTCTGTTCCTTGAAGGCATTTTTGCGCTGTGCCCAAGAGAGGTTACAGTACATACCGGAGCTTCGTATCCCGGCTTTAATCTGTTGAGTGAATCATTGCTTGAACTTACAAAAGGGTTGATTACATCATAATTCTTCAAAAGCCCCATCAATGCTCCGAATCCTACGGGACTCATAAACTGATTTTCCGCATCCGACGGAGAGAACAGATTCACCATTTTACCGTTTTTGAGTTTTGCGGCTACACCCATATGAGTATGCTCTCCATTGCCTGCCACTCCCTCCATAGGTTTTGCCATAAAGGTAACTTCAAGTCCGTAAGTTCTGAATATATCCCTTACAACGTATTTTATCTGATTCTCATTATCAGCGGCCTGCACTGCCGATGAATATTTCCAGTCTATCTCAAGCTGTTCCATTACATGGTCATAATTGCCGGAGTTGCCCAGCTTAGCCTTTACGCCGCCGACTTCCTTATGCCCCATTTCCATTTCAAACCCGTATTTTTGAAGCACCAGCATAGCTTCCTCAAGAGCTGTTCGCACAGGTCCTGTAGTTCTTTTCCAATACTGCTCTTTGAGCATTTGAGCTGTGGAAAGCTGCTCTCTGTCAGCGTCATCATCAGGTGTTTTTACCCAAAATTCCAGTTCTGTTGCTGCAGTTATGACTATTTGGTCTATTTCATCTGCGCTGTTTAAATCCATGTATTCAAAAACGTATGGATTCTCTGAAAGAAGTTTCATCAAATCCTGTTTAAAATTATATATAGCGTCCCTTAATATAACTCTGGAACCTACTCTTTCGGAATCGTTATGCACCAAAGAGGAAGGAATCCTTAAAGTTCCTACGGGAAGTCCTGTATACGGGTCGGGATAATTAAAATTATGATCAACAAACCAGTTTACCGTCACATCGGGAATAATATCCACTTTGGCATTATTCAGCGCCGCAATTTTAGGCAAAACCACACTGGAGCCGTCTGTCTGAACTCCGCTCGAAAGAAATTTTTCAATATCGCCCAGAAATTCCTCAACAGGTATTTTTTCATCGGTGTCATGTCCTCCGATATCGATTCCCACAAGGGACACAAATTTCACTTCCGGGTGCTCCCTTAAAATCTCTTTTATATCCTCCGGCTTGTGTTTATCTGCCGGCAAAGTATACAACATCTTATCCAAGTCATATGATAACACTTTATCACTTCCTCTCTTATATGTCTTTATTGTTAAAACAAGTCAGAACATTCCCTTATGCCCTGTCTAGCGCGATGGGAATGTCCTGAACAACGATTTTATTCACTTAACATGTTTAAATATTTATCCAGTTCATTTAGATATTCGCCGTACTTAGCCCAATCTCCGTCCTGCTGAGCTTTCTGTGCATTATCAAAAGCTTCCTGCGCTTTTGTTACTATTTCCGTTTGACTCAAGCTTGCTTCGCTTGCACCTGAGGACGCCTGCCCTTTATTGCTTCCCGGACTCTCTTCTGCGCTGCCTTCTCCAAATAGGGAATTGAGCGCTTCGGCAAGGGTCGGTTTATATGCTATTCTGTCGCCGTAAGCAACTATTACTCTCTTTACTTCAGGAATACTGGAATTTGTGGCCTCCAAATATACCGGTTCAATATAGAGAAGCGAATCTTCTATAGGTACGACGAACATATTTCCTCTGCTGTAACTTGAACCCGATGAGTTCCACAGCGAGAACTCCTTGGAAATTTCAGTATTCTGGTCTATCTGCGCTTCTACCTGCATAGGACCGTATACAATCTTGCTCTTAGGCATCTGGTAAAGAACAAGCTCTCCGTAGTTTTCGCCGTCGTTTCTTGCAACCAGAAGTCCCGTAAGATTTTTCTTATCCTTAGGAGTAAACGGTATTGAGTTTACAAACTCTGCCCCGTCTTCACCAGGCAGTTTCATTATATAATAGTTAGGAGTCATCTGCTGCTCTTTGGTACCATATATTTCACTTGAAATCTGCCACAAGTCTTCATTCTGATAGAATACTTTAACATCGTTCATATGATATCTCTGATATACACCTGCCTGTATGTTAAGCAGCATACTAGGATATCTTATATGAGCTCTGATTTCTTCAGGCATCTGATTCAGATCCTTAAACAAATCAGGATATATCTTCTTGAATGTCTGAGCTATAGGATCCGTATCATCGACTATATAGTAGTCAGTTGTACCGTTATAAGCATCTATCACGACTTTAACTGAGTTTCTTATATAGTTAACCTTTCCTTCTTTGCTGTATGGCTCGGAATAAGGATATCTGCTCGTATATGTGTACGCATCTATTATCCAGTACAGCTTGCCGTTTTCGGTTATCATATAAGGGTCGTCATCATAGCTGAGATAAGGCATTATCTCTTTTACCCTTTCGGAAATATTCCTGTTTATGAGAATTTTTGAGTCGCTCTTGATATTTCCCGATACTAAAGTCTTAAGGCTCTGTTCCCTTATGGCAAACATAACACGATTTAAAAGGTTAAGCTTTATTCCGGCATCGCCTTCATACTTTGTGTACTTATTGCTGTTTCCGTCAGGGTAGTCGAATTCATCCTCGGAAGTATTTACGAGAACATAATTGTCTGTCATTTCTCCGTAGTATATTTCCGGTCTTGTGATATCTATTTCCTCTACACTTGAAACAGGAGGTATGCTGTCTATGAGCATATCCGGCTGTCCGCTGGCGGTTATCTTATCTACACGGGACAGCGTTATACCGTATCCATGAGTGTATTTTAAATGCTTGTTCAGCCATGTATCGCTTATTTTTTCTTCATCTATTTCTCTTGCAGAAAGGAATGTCTGCGTATATTCACCGTTAATATTGTATCTGTCAACGTCTACATCATTAAATGTATAATACTGTCTTATACTCTGCGTCTGATTGTAGAAAGTTTTAGCCGGTGCATAGTCATTGATTCTTATATTGGATATAGTATCCGAATTATTGCTTATATCCTCGCTTGTCAGATTCTGATTTGCTTCAAAGCTTTTCATATCAACGCCGTCAAGATCATAAGCATACTGAGTGTATTCAATATTTCTCTCCAGATACTTGCTTTCTTTGTTTATTTCGTCAGGAGTTACAACCAAGTTCTGAATCAGCAGCGCCGCTCCTGTTCCCACAAGTCCGACTGCAACCATAATTATAGGCACTACAGCAGCAGTTTTCACCTTTCTCTTTTTCATGCCGGCAACAAATCCTATCGCGGCCAAAACGGAAAGAACCATTATTGCTCTGTATACCCATAAAGTTATATTCACATCTGTGAATCCTGCACCGTAAACAGCGCCTGTGCTTCCGAAGAGCAGATCATACTGTCTCAGGAAGAAATTAACCCCTATCATCAGGAAGAACAGCACGCCTACAACAATAAGCTGCTTTTCGCCTATAGCAAGCATCATCCGCAGATTCTTATTGTCAAACTGCATTTTATTTCTTTTAGGTCTTCGCTGGAAAGGAGCTCCGCCGCCGTTTCCTGTAAAGTTCTTGGCAAACTTTCCGAATATGTCGTTTATATTGTCAAATCCGCCGTTCATTCCGCCAGCAGTATTGCTTTCGTAAGCGCTTTCTCCCGACTCAAAGCTGTCCGCATCATCGGAAACTTCCTCAAATACCTGCGGAGTTCTTACAGAAAGAAGAACAGCATAGTAAATTATGGTAAGAAGTGCGAAAGCTATCAGAAGCACAAGTATAAGTTCGTTTATTCCCTCGATAAAATCAAGCTTAAAGACATAAAATGAAATGTCCATGTTGTAGAGAGGGTCTTTTAAATCAAAGTCCGTGCTGTTTGAAAACTGCAGCAGCATAAACCATAATTTTGTAACTGCAAAAAATGTTGTTATAATACCGTAAATCCCCGCAAGCCCCCATGAAATCAAGTTGAGTCTGCGATGATCTGTCACCTCATTCGATGTTATTCGTTTAAAATAACCACGCTTAAGAAATTTCAGATAAACATATGCGAGGAACGTAACTACTATAAATGTAGGTATTCCTATTTTGAGCTGTGTGAACAGCTTGGTAAAGAATACCGATACGTAATCAAGCTCCTTGAACCACAGAAAATCTGTAATAAAGCCTATTAACGCTAAAAACAAGAGAATTATGACAACAAGTGCCACTAGGAGTTTTAACCCTATCCTCTTTTTCTTCTTCTCTCCTGATTTACTCAACTTGTCTCCTCCTTATTAAACATCATAGCAAGCTGATAACTTCAACACGAATTCCTTTTCTGCATACATTGAGTATACTCTTTCGGTTGTAGTACCTCCTATGGTCTCTCTAACCCAAACGCAGTAACTGCTTCCTGCCTGTCTGATTTCCCCTATCTCAAGCTTTGAGAATTCTCCTGATGCCTTTTGATTTTTCATGGCGGAAACCTGACCGTATAATGCAGATTCACTATCTATCATATCAAGCACTTTTTCGTCGCCTTTATTCATTAAATTTAATTTCTGCGATTCAAAAGCTATTATTCTGCCTACAACCTGTTCGTCATAATATACAGGATAGTTGTCTTTATCTCTACCCCACTCTACTTGGGTCATAGGCTGTGATAGGACCAGGTCCGATACCTTGCCGTCTCTTTCATCATCGTATCCGAGGTCGGAACTGTATACTATACTTTTTATATTCCCGTCTTTGTTCTTGCTCTTCTGTGAATTTATTAAATCGGTTTTATCTTCCATCGGTTCTGTTCTAACCTGAGCCGCGATAACACTGTATTCCGTGTCATCGCCTGTTATGAGCTGAATCACCTTATTCAGCTGAGAATCTATGAACTCGGCTGCTTTGCTCTGCGGCGCAATGAACCTTATACCCATTCCAACTACTTCCACAGCCAGGATAACCACAAGTATAATCAGTATTACCTTGAGGGCTATTCTTCCCTTTCCGCCGGAATTATCATCTTCATAGACATCGTCATCGCCAAAATCCACATCGCCTTTTTTTGCCTTTGCTCTCTTCTCTTCTTTTGCCCTTTGTTTTTCAAGACGCTTCTGTTCTTTTTCACGCTGCTTTAATTCTTTTTTAGAGAGCTGCTCCTCATCGTCAAAATCATCGTCGTAGAATCTGTCCATTGCAGTATTGGTATTTGCTCCAAGCTCTGAACTGTAATCCTTTGTCTGTTCGTATGCTCCCTGCTGCTGAATATAATTCTGCGCCTCTTCGTTTCCGTAATTGTCAAAATCATTTGCAGCAAAAGCATCAATGCTGTCGCTCTTCTGCATTACAACCGTATCCTGCAATACTGAATTATTATCAGCATTTGCTGCTCTGTTTAAACTGTCCTGAGAAAATACCTGGGTCTGGTCAGAAACATTTTCACTGAAACCGTCCATATCATCAAGACTTTCAATATCATCCAAATCATCGATACTTTCAAGGCTTTCAAAACTATCTGCTTCTTCCAGACCTCCCATATCAGCGGAGTCATTAACATCTTCAAAATGAAGTTCCTCCACGGAATCATTCTCAGCGTCAAGCAATTCATCTTTAAAATCTATAGGCTTTGCCGCTTCTGCAGCTGCAATACCGGCGGCCGCGCCTCCTCCGGCTGCTGCCGCTGCGTTGAGACTTCTGAAGAAGTCTTCATCTTCATCATGCGCAGTCTCTGCTTTATCTGCTTCCTGAGCTATGGCGCTCTTTGAAACTACTGTGGTATCATCGTTGAGCCCTGCGAGAATCGCTTTCTTATCAACGGTACGTGTTCTGCTTAAATCGTTTGTCAAAAGAGTATCCCTGCCTGTGACAGGTTTATCTTCTTTCTTGTTTTCTTCTTCATATTCGGCAAAATACATTGTTCTCGCTTTTGCCATTTCATCTATCTGGTTCTTTGTGGCTCTGTGGGCTTCTTCAACTTCTTTCCTAATCGGAGGAATGTTTTCGGAGATTCTGTCCGCAGATGCGTCGGCTCTCAGTCCTGCTACCGCAGCTTTTATTTTTGCAGCTTCTTCTTCCCTCATTCTTGCGGTCTGTTCAAGCACTTTTCTTGCTTCCTCCGCTGCCACTGCCTGATTTGCCTGCTGAGCAATTTTCTTTCTTTCTTCTTCGAGTCTTTTCTGAGCTTCTATATCAGCAAGTCTTCTTCTCTCCTGTTCAGCGTGGAACTTGGCTTCCGCTTCTGCTGCAAGCCTTGCTTCCTGCTGAGCCCTTATCTTTGCAGCTTCCTGAGCCGCTCTGAGGTCTGCTTCCGCTGCAAGGCGGGCCTCTTCCTCAGCCTTTACCCTTGCTTCTGCCTCTGCTCTCTGCCTTGCTTCCGCTTCTGCTTTAAGTCTTATCTCTTCTTCGGCACGGCGCTTAGCTTCTTCTTCAGCTCTTATTCTGGCTTCTTCGGCAAGACGCGCCTCCTCTGCTGCCTTGGCTTTTGCTATTTCTTCAAGACGAGCAGCTTCTATCTCAGCTTTTATTCTGGCTTCTTCTGCAGCTTTCAGCCTTGCTTCTTCCGCCGCTTTTTCCTGTTCTTCTCTTAATTTCTCCGCTTCCGCTTCTTTTTTTGCTGCTTCTATTGCCGCAAGACGCGCTTCCTCTTCAAGGCGCTTGGCTTCCTTTTCCGCTTCCTGGGCTTCTATTCTCTGAAGCACATCGGATTCAAAAGCTTTTGGCTGGTAAGGTTTTACTATTCCTTCTGATTCTAAAAATGCCTCCATTGACGAATCCACCGGTCTTGAATGAAATCTCTCACTTGCCAGTTCTTCTGCTTTTGAAAGTTCATTTCCTATGGCGTTGCCGGATTTTACTTTATTGTATTCCTTGTCTAGAAGCTGCTGGAATTCTTCATTTTTCCTGTTAAAAGTATAGAATTTATCTATTCTTTCAGCGGCGCTCATTGAATCGGGATTTGTTTTTTCGGAACTGTTTCCAAATATGGAGCTTTCCAAATCTCCGCCTTTTAGAACTTCTTCTTTATTGTCCTCTAAAGTATGTAAGTCTTCGCTTTTAATTCCTTCCGTCATATGTACTTCTGCATCCATGTTATTAACGGGAGCTTCCTGTCCTCTTGGCGATTCGCTCCAGTTAAAATCAATGTCCTCGGTCTTTTCTACAGAATTTCTGGTAGGATAATCAGATACATTCCATTGAAACTCTTCAAAAGAAGTTTTTCTGTTCTTTTGTTTTTCATCTTTTTCCGCAACCGGATTATCAGTTTGGCGAGCAGATTTCACCTTGTCAGAACTTATATTCTGTTTAGGCTGTTCTGCCGCTGTAAAATTTTCTGAGCGTGAAGTTGTCTGCTGTGGCACCGCTTCTAAGGGCGTACCGCACTGACTGCAAAATTTAGCGCCATCTGCAATCTCGCTTCCACAATTTTTACAATACATAAATTCCTCCTCCTGGACTTTATTCCTTAATCAGCATATCTAATTCCTCTGCTGTGTATTTCTTCCCACTTCTGCCAATATCACGGCCGTCAGCGCGGCTCTGTTTATATTGACGGTCTTCAAACTCGTCCATATCTATATTTCTAAAGCTGTCCGAAAAACTGTCAGACGGCAGTATTTCACTTGGAAAATCATATTCTGCGCCATCTATATCGTCGCCAAAATCCAGGCTGATTTCGGCATAGTCATCTTTCGTCTCATCCGTATTCTGCGATTTTATATTCGATTCTGTATCGTTGCCTTGATTAGCTGCGATTATTTCCGGAACATCCCGATGATTTTCAGCCTGACCTTCTGTATATGTAAATTCCCCGAGCCATTCGTCATCATAAGGCAAATCGCTGTCAGTCTGTACCTGAGCCTGCCTTTCTTCGGTCTGCGGTTCGCTGAAATCGGATTCATTAAAGTTCATGTTACTGTCTGCTTTATCCTCTAATTCAATATCATCATAGGAAATTTCAGTATCATCGTGGGCAGATTGTTCTTTATCATGCTCTTCCTCTTCAAAAATCCGAATGGGTCTTTCCGTTTTTTCTTCCGGCATACCATTTATATTCCCAGATTGAACTGCTTTCGTTTCTTCCGTAAAAGTATCGCTCTTATCGTCCCCTTCTCTTACCCAGCTAAAAGGGTCTATACTTTCTCTTCGTCTGAAACCAAAGGAATCATCATGTTTTCTGCCAGACATCTCAGACAGTTCCCTGCTGTATTCCTTATCCGCCGCAGCGCACTCACGGTTATCCGTATCTGCCGCAAGTCTGTCTCCCAGCTTCTCCAAATTAGATTCTATTGCGCGTATGCTGTCGGTTCTTATCTCTGTTTCACGCTTCCAGACCATAAAAGTAACAACGCATACCGTAACAAAAAAAACCAATGCAACAACAACTATTATAATAATTGTCGTCATACAAAACTTCTCCTAATATTACATTTTATAACTATATTTAATTTATTGCATAACTATCCGATATTATAGTCTCAAATATTATACTATAATTAAGTTACAATTTCAAACGTATATGTAAAAAAGTGAGAAAAATAAAGGCTTTAAGGATTGCACAAATTCCAGAACAATCTTTTGATGTTCCAGGAAAATGAAAAATGCAAGACACCTCATGCGCTCTTATGTAATTTCTATACTCGCATCAGCTTAGATTAAAAATAACCAAAACGCCTATTTATCATATACGTTTGGATAAAAAACCATTGATATCGCTCATAAAAAAAACATAAATAACCAAAATCAGCGTATATGCAGGTTATTTGGATAAAAAACTGTCAATATCTTGCAATTATTTTCGCTATTTAGACCAAACTGTCCATATGAGCAAATGTTTTGGATAATCTGCCCTGACCGAACCCTGAAAACAGCCCTCCTTTTATCCAAATACTTTATACAATCCTCTCTTTTGGATAATTTGGTTATTCCATTCATTGTCTCCCGTTACTGCATGAGCTGAATTACTTGCCGGTTCTGGTTAAATTTTGGTTATCTTTAGCTTTTGAAGAGTTTCTGTAAAAAAGAAAACCTCAGAATCATTAAAATTCTGAGGTTTATTGGTACACCATCGGGGGTTCGAACCCCGGACACCCTGATTAAGAGTCAGGTGCTCTGCCAGCTGAGCTAATGGTGCATATTAATATATGGTTTATCGGCAATAAATTAAAATTTTAATTTATTATTACCGACTTTTATAATTATACAAAATCAAATTACACATTTCAAGAACTTTTTTAACAAACACAAAAAATTATTTTCTCTAACTTATTATGTCTGTTAATCTCTCATAATATCAAAAATTAACAAAAAAAATCCCGCTTATTTCCTAACATATAAAATTGAAATCGACAAACAATAAAATCGAGGAGGGATGAAAAAATGAAAAACAAAAGAGAAAGCAATAAAGCTAAGAGCCAGAAGCAGACTAACAGACAGTCCAACAGACAGTCTGACAAGACTAACGGAAACGAAACAAGTCAGAGAAACGAATCCGGCGACGGATGCGGCTGCTAAATGGTATTAAAATTTTTATCTTAACAAATTCGGCATCTCAAACAATATTTTAGAAGCCGATTTTGTCAAGACTTCGGAAATATTACAGAGAGTATTTCCTCAGTAATAGGAAAATGCGGTAAAGCGCTGTTTGCATTTTACCGCATTTTTATTTAAGTTCATACATCGCCTATTCCTAATGAGCGTTCCCAAAGAAATTTATAAGCACCACTCCTGCAATTATAAATATTGTACCTGCAATTTCAATTACACCTATTTTACCATGAAAGGCAAGAACCGATACAAGCGTCGTACCTATAATGCCAATTCCTCCCCATGTTGCATACGCAATGTTCAAATTCACTGTTTTTAAACATATGGACAGAAGATAAAAGGAAATCACATAAAGCACTATACAGCTCAAAGTCGGCATAAGTTTTGAAAATCCTTCTGATATTTTAAGAAGTGTAGTAGCTCCTACTTCCATAGCAATTGCGCCAAACAAACATAAATATCCCATTTTAAATATCCTCTCCTTTATTCTCAGCAGTTATCTTGTTTAATTCATTTCTCATATTTTCAGCAAAAATTTCCTGGGTTTTTATAAAATTCTCCCGGTCCTCTTCGGACATTTTCAAAAGTGAGTTTTTTTCAATCTCAGTTAAATCATTAACCACATAGCCGGCATATCTGCTTCCCGAATCGGTCAATGCTATTATCTTGCTTCTCCGATCTTTCTCATTTTCTTTTTTGCATATCAGCCCCTTATCCGAAAATTTATTCAATATATTATTTACAGTTTGTTTTGACATCTGAAGCGCTTCACAGATATCATTTTGCGTTATACTTTCATGTTCAAAAACAAATTTTAAAAGTTCTCCTTCATTTACGGTTATTCCCCGCAGTTTAGCCCAGCACCCGTAAGATTTATAAACAGAATAGTAAGCATCGTAATATCGCTTTATTAAACTTTCTGTTTTCATTTCACCATTTCACCTCTTTACCTTAAATAGTCCCATATGGGACTATTTGATTATATCATATGTTTTTTTGAAAGCAAGTGTTAATTATCAAAACTCACAGGCTTTCTTTTATATATATACCAGCAGTATAAGCATGTAATTATTTCCGCTGCAATAAAGGACAGCCATACACCGTTCATTCCGAAAATACTGCTCAAAATCCACATGGCAGGTATAAGTATCAGCATCTGCCTCAGCATATTTATTATTATGCTGTACTTAACTTTACCTACCGACTGCATATAAGACGCCACCATGGTCGCAATGCCATTAAACACATAACTTGCAGCCATTATTCTAAGAGCCGGAATGCCAAAGGACATCATCTCATCGGACGCCATAAATATTTTCAGTATCTGAGATGGAAAAACAGACAGAAACAAAGCTCCTGCGCCCATCATCAAAACAGCGATAACAGTTCCGTATTTAAAAGTTTGTTCAAGCCTATGCCTATTTTTTGCGCCGTAATTAAAACTCATTATCGGAATACAGCCCTGTATAAGACCGTTTACGGTCATCACAACCATTTGCTGAGCCTTAAAGTATGCTCCGAAAAATGCGACTGCCGTTGTAGAATAGGCGATAAGAAATATATTGGCAAAAGTCACCATGAAAGCGCCCAAAGCATTCATGATAAACGAAGGCATTCCTATAACAAAAATATCTTTTACCATTTTCCTCTGAAACTGAAAACCTCTTGTCTTTATTTTAACTTTCTGCCTTGTAAAAATCAGAACGTAAAAAGCCAGGATTGTGGACACCGTGTATCCGGCAACCGTGGCTGCTGCAGCTCCCTTTACTCCCATTTGAGGAAAAGGCCCTATTCCGAATATGAGAAGCGGATCAAGCACGCAGTTTGCCAGCACGCCAGCTATCTGAAATCCCATAGGAGCAAGCATGTTCCCCGTTCCCTGTATTATTTTCTGAATGGCTATATGTACCATATTGGGCAGCTGAAAAAATGCACATATATACATGTAGTCAAGACACAGCTCATAAATCGCATCATCGTCTATAAACAAAGTAAAATAAGGCTTTATTATAATTAAAAGAACTATTATCAAAACAGTTCCAAGGACAGATGAAACTATCAGCCCGTGAGTTACCGCACTGTCTGCTTCTTCCTGTCTGCCCTGTCCCAGTTTCTTTGAAATTATTACATTTATACCTACTCCCACACCTATTGACAACGCTATCATCAACGTCGTCAGAGGAAATGAAAGAGATACGGCAGTTAGCGCATCCTCGCTTACCCAGGCTACAAATATACAGTCGACAAAGTTATATGCATACTGCATGAACATGGAACAAAGGGGCGGAAGCGCCATGGTTATTATAAGGGGCAAAATAGGTTTCACCGCCATCTTATTGTTATCGGACATATTTAATCGTCTCCTAAAAAATTTAATCGTCGTATTCGCTATTAAAACAACCCCACTTATCAGCGGGCAAAATACAGCCATATCGCCTTACATGATTATAGCATAGCTCAAATTGTCTTTAAATCAGCAAATACTTAATTCCTTTGCACTATGGCATTTGTCTTTTAAATTATATATAATATAATAAGATTTGTATTTTCAAACAGGGCGAAGCCGGATTTTCCGATTCCATTTTCCTTTTCAGCAGATTTTGTCCATGTTTCGAAAATATCACAAATAATATTTCCTACATAATAAAAGAGCGCTACAAACAACAGAAAGGCGGCGGCGAAATGAGCGATAACTCTGTAAGTAAATTGAAATTATACAGTGTTGCAGTTATATACACTTGTTCTATAGGTTTCTCTTTCCTGGCAATAAAGAAATGTATACCCTTTGCAGATTCACTGACAATCCTGACATACCGGTACGACTTTGCACTTATAGGCGTAATAGTATGGTTTGCCATATGCAAAGCGATGGGCAAGCTTCCGGAAAACAAAAAAGACAGACCTAAGTCAAAACTCTATCTTACAGCAGGTTTTTACGTCGGATTTATGGCTCTGCAAATAACAGCCATGTTTTTCGCAACCTCTATAGAAGGCGCTATAGTATTTGCAGTAGTACCTATACTTGCAAAGATAATCGCCAGAATTTTTCTGGGCGAAAAATCGACTGTACTCCAAAATATTTTCGTTGTAATTACGGTGAGCGCCCTCATAGTGCTTATAATTCTCGAGGCTACCGATTTGAGCATGTCCTTTCCGGGACTTATTCTC
>CABUXV010000029.1 GCA_902495595.1 uncultured Eubacterium sp.
CATCTCTTCTGCTACATCGTAAGCATGACCTATAAGGTCTATATCATATTTTGAATTATATTCTAAAATTGTGTCTAAAAACTCGCTTCTTCTCTTCATAATAGTCGGTTAACCTTTATTTTTTATTACCTTTCACGTATCGTTTTGACCTGCGCTGGTTAGTCTTTGGCTGTGACTTTTCAACACCTTTTGCATTTAATGATGTATTTTCATTTTTATTTTCATCGTCAGAATCATCATTGCTTTCCTGAGTCAATGCCGGCTTATCGCTTTCCAAAGAAAGCTTTTTCTTGTCTTTTTTGCTGTTTTTTATATTTGACCTTACCTGTTTCTCATATTTTGAAAGTTTTTCCGGTCTGCTGAATTCATAGTACAGAGGGCTGCATACGGCGATGGATGAATATGCTCCTGCTATAATTCCAACCATCAAAGGTACTACAAATTCTCTTATAGCATCGCCTGCCATGATAAGCAGAGGAACCATTACTATAAGAGTTGTAGCCGATGTCATCAGCGAACGGCCTAAAGTCTGAGTAATACTCTGGTCTATAAGCGATGACAGCTCACCGCTTCTCTTGTACCTGAGATTTTCCCTAATTCGGTCAAATACTACTATAGTATCATTTATGGAATACCCTACAACTGTAAGTATACCCGCTATGAACGGATTGTTTATTGTTATGTTGAATATGGCATAAAATGCCACAACTATAATTACATCGTGAAGAACGCCTAAAAGTGCAGCACCTCCAAATTTCCACTGGGAAAACCTGAATCTTATATATACAAGCATACATATTCCGGCTAATAAGACTGCTAAAAATGCATTATTTCTCAGCTCTTTTCCAACAGACGGGCCGAAAAGTTCCTCCGATACAACATTATCCTGCGTTGTTCCGAATTTTTCATTTATGCTTCCTATTACTTCTGCTCTTTCGTCACTGCTCAGAGATTTTATGGTTCTTATAACTATTTGCTCATTATTTTCCCCCGAATAAATTATTTCAGGGTCTAAACTGTAACTCTTTATGGCATCACCTACATCAGACGTCTTGACAGTCTTGCCCATATCCATCTGTATCATTGTGCCGCCTGTAAAATCAATTCCGTAATTTAAGCCTCTGACAAGTCCAAATCCAAGCCCTGCAGCCATTATTATTATGGAAACAGCATAAAACACCTTCTTATATTTTATGAAATGCAGGTCTCTTTTTATCTGGAATGTAGTAGTGTTATCTTTCCTTATACCAAAGAAAGATTTTTTGCTGAAAGTTTTGCTTTCAGCCATAAGGCTTACATAAAGCTGGGTTATAACGACAGCCGTAAATATTCCAACAACTATGCCTATCATAAAGGTCCATGCGAATCCTCTTACGGAGCTTGTTCCTATTTCATACAAAATAACAGCCGCAATTAAAGTAGTTACCTGAGAGTCTATAACCGTGCTCATAGCGCGTTTAAACCCTGTCTGCGTAGCTACACGAACGGTTTTTCCCGTTGAAATTTCTTCTCTTATTCTCGCAAAAATTATTACATTAGCATCTACAGCCATTCCCACGGACAGAATAATTCCTGCAATTCCCGGAAGCGTAAGCACACTTCCCATAACTGACATTATGTTAAGCACTATTACAACGTATAGCAGCAGCGCCAGATTTGCTGCAAGACCAAGTCCCCTGTATGCGATAAACATCAGCAGAAGTATAAGACCAAGTCCTATTAAGCCTGCATATACGCTCATTTCAAGGGCATTATAGCCTATCTTTGCCGATTGCACGGAAGAGTTAACTTCTTCCAAAGTAAGAGGCAGAGCACCTCCTCTTATGAGCGCTGCCAGATTAGATGCCTCTTCCTGTGAAAAATTTCCCGTTATAGAACAGCTTCCGCCGCTTATAGGACCTTTGTTCACAGAAGGCGCCGATACAATCTGATTATCCAGGAGAATCATTATGGCATCATTCGAAACTCCATCTACAGTGGATGTTACAGAACCGCTGTATGCTTTGGATGTGGCATCATAGAACAAATCTGCCCCTTTGCTGTCAAATTCCAAAGCCACTGCATATCCGGCTGCCTCGCTGTCTGTCGTAACAGTTGCATCCTTTACATTGCCCCCGTCAAGAACCACGGTTCCGTCCGCAAGAGCAAACTGCAGCTGCGCTGTTTTTCCTATCTGCTCTATAGCCTCCTGAGCATCCTCAGCTCCCGGAAGCTCGACTCTTATCCTTTTATCACCTTCTATGGTAACCACAGGTTCTGCAAGACCCATTTGATTTACTCTCTCTTCTATTACAGCTTGAGTCTGCTCCATATTCTTCCTAAGTTCTTCACCTGTAAGGTCGGTTTTGGCTTCCATGACTACATATACACCGCCCTTTATATCAAGACCGAGTTTCATTCTGTCTTTCAATGGGGAAACGGGACCCGCTCCGAATACAGTAACATACCATCCGGCGATTATAATCAAAACAAATAATACTGCAAAAATCTTTTTTAAAGTGTAATTCATCTAAGCCTCCAATAAATCGCATTTATTTCGAGAGATATATTATATCCCATTTAATCATACTGTTAATATTTTACTACTTTTTAGAAGCCTAAACAAGGGTTAAACCATTGATTTTTCTTTATTTACCCTAAAATTAACATTATATCTAATTCTTTTCTCCGCTGACACCTATTATGCCTCCGACAGCACCTCCTGCAAGAGGTATTAAATAAAACAAACTCAGTCCTGACATATTAAAAGAATCAGAGAAAGCACCTCTTACAGATATAAGTATTATAACAAGCAGTATCAACGATGAAATCACTCCTGTAATAAGCCCTCTTTTCCCCACTATTTTTCCTTCTAAAAATCCAATAACCATACAAGCCAATGTCAATGATACGATAAGACCTCCGAATGCCCAGTTTTCTCTAAATCCGGTAAAACTTATTATTGCCGCCAATATAAACGTAAGCAAAGTAAACAGGGCAACCGCTATAAGATACGCTTTTAAACTTTTTCTCAAAACTTCCATAATACACCTCCAATACAGTATATTTAAGGATGGTTTATATTATGAAAGGTTACACAGGTTTTATCAAAACGGCATATTTGAAAAGTACTGTCAAATACAGAACAAAAGATTTTTTTGATAAAAAAATGTGTAAGGCGGAATCAGAGATTCCTTTGCACATAGTCGCCCGCAAGGGGCGGCGCTTCGCAAGGTACTTTCTTTGAAGTATACGGAAATCTCGCAAAACTATATTTTCTGCACTATAAAAAAAGTAAGGGAATTTTCTTCCCTTACTGTCTCTTATCTTATAAAGTAATTATAAGCAGCCTGTGAATTTTATTTGTTTTCTTCTTCAGCAGTCTCTGTAGTTTCTTCTGCTTCTTCACTCTCTGAAGCTTCAGTTTCTTCTGCCTCTTCTGCAGCAGGTTCAGCTTTTTTCATTCTCTTAGGCTTTGATTTCTTTACTTCAGTTTCTTCTTCTGTATCAACCTCATCTTCATGAACTTTCGCATTATGTTTTGCGCCTTCTTCAACAACTTTTGAAACAGCCCATCTCATTATTTCAAACTTAACTCTGTCTGCACCTACCTGTATAACCAAAGAATCTTCCTTAGTCTTAACTACTTTTCCGCAGATACCGCCGATTGTTATTATTTCATCTCCAACCTGTACGCTGCTTCTCATAGCATTTATTTCTTTTTCCCTTTTCTTCTGAGGTCTTATAAGTAATAAATACATTACAGCGATTAAAATAACTAGAGGCAAAATTGTTACCCAAATGTTTCCGTTGCCCATTAAAGAATTCCTCCTACCGTGCTAAACTAAATTGTTAACTCTTTTCATAAAGATTATATCATTTATGATGGTGCCGGCGATGGGGGTCGAACCCATACGGTGTTGCCACCACGGGATTTTGAGTCCCGCACGTCTGCCAATTCCATCACGCCGGCTTAACGCTAACAATTATATCATCATACGCTCAGTATTTCAAGCTCTTCTTCTTTAATTTTCTGCATATGTTTTTTGGCAAACATCTTATACATAATAGGAATAATTATAAGTGTAGTCAATGTAGCATACAAAAGTCCTCCTATGCATACTATTGCAACCGGCTGCATCATTTCCGCACCTGTTCCCATTCCTGCGGCTAGAGGCAATAATCCCAATATAGTTGTTATCGCAGTCATTATTACAGGCCTCATTCTTACGGCGCCCGCATCTACAACTGCTTGTTCTAAACTCATTCCCTCCAGTCTGAACCTGTTTATGCAGTCTACCAGAACTATCGCATTGTTTACTACCACACCCATGAGCATTACAAATCCCATCATTGAAACTACGCTTACTTCCTGACCGCATATGAGAAGCGCCAGCATGCCTCCTGTAAAAGCAAGAGGTATGGTAAATATTACTATAAACGGAGACCTCAATGACTGGAACTGGGCTACCATTACAAGGTATACGAGAATAAACCCGACTACAAGCATAAGCATCATCTGCATCATAGCATCCATTATTTCCTCGTTCTCTCCGCCGTATTCTGCTTTTACATTCGCAGGAATCAGCTTCTTATCTTTCACCATTTCCTTAACGTCATCAGTAACATGAGTAATGTTGTAGCCATCTTTTACGGAAGCTGTAACAGACAGACTTCGCTTCTGATTGTCGTGATTTATGGAATTCATAGAGGCATCTGTATTTATATCGGCTACAGAAGATAATGAAACTTCTTCTTTTGTTCCGTCTTTCTTTTCTGATGTAAGTTTAAAGTTCTCCAGGTCAGCTCTTGTAAAGCTGTTTGCCGTAGAATTTTCCACTACAACGTCTATACCGCTTTCGCCCTCTGTCAATGTGGTCGCAGTGGATTCTTTTGTCAGTTTCTGCGATAGCTGCTGATAAATCTGAGCTACGGTAAGACCCTGCTTCATTGCTTTATTTTTATCAACTACAACTCTAAGTTCCTGACTGCTTTCCTCGTCTACGCTGGAAATCTCTTCGAGCTCTTTCATCTTGGAAAGTTCCCTTTCTATATTAGCTCCTGTTTTTCTCAAAAGGTCCAAATCATCGCTGTAAAGAGTCATTGATACACCGGAGCCTCCTGTCATGGAAGACATATCCATATCAGCAGAAGTAACTATTTCACAATTATATTTTTCCGAAAGTTTTTCCATCTTGGAGGCAATGGTTTTTCCTTTTTCCGCTTTGTCTTCATCGAGAACTATATATACCATAGTAGAAGTTACATCCTGCTGAGCGCCTGACATCCCCATCATTCCCATGGCATCGCTGGAAAGCATAGCTCCTACCGTATTTACTCCATCGACTTTTCTGATTTCATCAACTATTTTGTCTGTTGTATCCGATGTTTCTTTAAGTGTGCTTTCCTCCGGCATCTGAACTGTCGCAGAAATCTGCGGAGTGGACATGGACGGCATGAACACAAATCCCTTTGAGAGCGCCAGCCCTACAGATGCAAAAAGCATTGCTACTGCAATAATAAGCACTGTTTTTTTATGATTCAAACTCCACTTTACTATGCTTCTGTATTTTTCTATGGTTCTTCCGCTCTGATTAAGAACTGTCTCTTTTGCCTCCTTAACAAGCATCCCCTTAGCCATGGCAGGTACAAGAGTAAGAGCTATTATCAGACTGGCGAGCAGCGAATACGCTACTGTGAGAGCCAAATCCACAAATATATCCTTAGTCATGCCGTTTACAAATATTATAGGCACAAATACACATATGGTTGTCAATGTGGAAGCTGTTATAGCTCCGGAAACTTGAACCGCCCCGGAAACCGCCGACTGTATTTTGCTGTATCCCATAGACCTGAGCCTGTATATGTTCTCAATTACAACGATAGAATTATCTACCAGCATACCTACGCCTATAGCCAGACCGGCAAGGGATATCATATTGAGACTTACCCCTGAAAAATACATTAAAACTATGGCAAATATAACGCTCAACGGTATGCTCACGGCTGTTATTACCGTAGGTCTTATATCTCTTAAAAAGAACATCAGTATAAGTATTGCAAGCAAAGCTCCTAATAGCAGATTCTGCAATACGGAATTTATAACTATATTAATGTACTCGCCCTGATCTGAAAGCATGGTGAATTCGAGATTATCGTATTCATTTTCAAGCTGTGAAAATTTTTCGGATATATTTTCCGATACGACAGCGGTGGCATAGCTTGATTGTTTTGTAAAACTCATCAAGACACCGTTATTGCCGTTTATCTTAGCATAGGTTTCGGAATTATTATCAGTATAGGATACTGTTGCCACATCGGAAAGCTTTATAGGCTCTACACCGTCTACACCCATATCAAAAAGTATAAGGTTCTCAAGCTCTCCCTTATCTTTTATTTTATCTCCTACGCTTACTAAAACTTCTGCTTCTCCATCTGTAATATATCCTGCAGGCATGGAAAAGTTCTGGGCATTTAATATTGCAGAAATATTTTCCATGGTTAAAACGCCTGTCATATCTGCGCTGGACAAAGCGGCTTCCTTAGAGGATTCCATCTCACTAAGAGCGCTTTGAAGCTGATTTACAGTAGCTTCTATGGTACCTTCTGCCGCTGCAAGATCTGAATACTTAGTTCCAAGTTCAAAGGTAGCCGACATGCCCTGAGAGTCCAGCTGCCCGAGGGCATCATTTATTTCTTTTATATACTTATCAGCATTATCTATCTTTTCTACTATCAAAGGCAGTTCTTCAGGTTCAAAACCCAATGCCCGTATTTGTTTTTCCAGTTCAAGAGCAAGAGATGGATTGTCCTTTTTCGCATCTTCATAGCTTTTGTACAAAAGCTTTATCTGACTTCCGTTTGATTTTAAGTCTTCCAGTTCTTTCTTACTGCTCTGAAGCTTTTTCTTTGTTGCCGCAAGCTGCTCTGCTGCCTGTGCCTGACCTTCCTTTAAAGCTTTCTTTCCGTCATTAATTTGTTTTTTCCCGTCCTTTGCAGCATTGATACCGCTGTTTATCTGACCTTCTGCGCTTCCGAGCTGCTTATTTATAGCAGCGGAAACCTTTTCGTTTATCTTGTCAATCTTATCTTGTGACAGCACTATCTGTATATCATCATTAACCATTCCCATTGAGGAAACTGAAGCGACTCCTTCAACTCCCTCCAGCGGACTTTGCAGATTGTCCTTAACAAACTGGGATACTTCACCGGATGACTTATCCTCCATTCCAACCGCAGCTGTAACCACTGGCATCATATCGAGGTTTATCTTCATCACTACCGGAGTTCCGGCTGTTTCAGGGAAGTTTCCTTCTATCTGATCTATTTTTTCCCTTATATCTACCGATATGGAGTCCATATTTACTTCATCTGAAAACTCCATCTGTATTACAGAATAGTTTGCAGCAGAAACAGATGTTACGTTCTTTATATTTGATAAAGTAGCCATCTGCTGTTCCATAGGTTCTGTTATTTCAGCTTCCGCTTCCTCCGGACTTGCTCCGGGATAAGTAGTCATTACTATGACATAAGGCGTATTTATATTGGGAAATAAATCAGGCGTCATCTTCGTATATGAAATAACACCGAACACAATTACTATTACTACTGCGACAAATACCGTAAAAGGTTTCTTCACGCTAAACTTTGAAAGCATCTATTCCTCCTATTTTCCATCGTATCTTCTGAATTCCCACTTGCTGCCGTTAAATACATTCATATCCACGTATTTTTCTCCTCCGGCGACATACTTGGATTTTGCCTTAAATGTATACTGGCAGAAAGTCCAGCTTCTCCCATCTGATAATTTATCCGGCACGCTGTGATCACTTATCCATATTGAATAATCATCATATTTACCTGATATATAATTATCGTAAATATATGAATTAGTATATATTATAGGCTTGCGGTTGTATTCTTTTTCCAGCTCTTTCAGCATTACATCAAGAACACTGTACATTTTTTCACGGCTCGGATGGGTATTAACATATTTCCCATAAAACTCGACATCTATAACAGGAGGAAGCATTCCAAATTTCTTGTTTACTGTTTTTATATAATTTTCAGCTTGTTTATGACCTTCCGTATCATAACTCATAAAATGATATGCACCGACTTTCATACCTGTTTTATGAGCTTCTTTCCAGTTATATTCAAATTTCTTGTCTTTATGACTGCTGCCCTCGGTTGCCTTGATAAATGCAAAACTTATATCTTCTGACTCAAGACCTTTCCAGTCGATATCTTTCTGATATGCTGAAACATCCACACCCTTTACCGGATATTTGTTTTCTTCATCTATACCTGATTCAGTCATAAAAAAGAATAGGTTTCTCAATAAACTGAAAACAAATATCGCAGCGATAAGCGATGCCACAATAAAAACTGTTTTTTTATTAAAACCTATTTTAAACTTTCTTTTTGCATATTCAGTATTGGCAGAATTCCTGTTTAATCGTCCCCTGCTTCTTCCCCTTCGCTGTTGTTTTCTCATAATTGTTTTACCCTGTTGATTTGCTGTATCTTTTTATCTGTCGTAATGCATAAAAAGATTATAACTTTATTAACAACATAAATCAAGAGCTGCAAACTCAGCATTCCCAGTAATATTTGACATCGTTTGCTCATCGTGATAATATTTTTCATAATTAAAGAAATGTAAGCCAGTATTCCGAAAAGATATCAGTATATTTTGATTGTAAGGAGGGTAAATATGATAGTAATCGACAGAAATAAATGCTCAGGCTGCGGACACTGCACAGCTATACGTATTGCGCTTAAATGCATTAAAGAACAGGATGGCTACGAAATGTATGAAGAACCTCCTTCATCCGATATGGACTTCGTAGAAAGGTCTATGTCAGAATGCTGGTCCCACTGCATATATTTAGTACAATAAAAAATAAGCCGCAATCATATTCGGCTTATTTTTGTTTTAATATATGAAATACTGCTTGGCAATATAAACATTCCTACATAAATAATTATAAAAATCAGCTTTATGCTTAATTTATCTTGGCAATTTTTCTTATAATAGAATCTATGTCTTCGGCTTTAACCGCTCTTGGGTTTGTTTTCGTACACGTATCTTCCATAGCAGCCTTTACCATATCTTCTTTTACCTTTAAAACGTCCTCTGCCTTTATATCAAGCTTTCTTAAATCATCGGGTATTCCAAAAAGACGTTCCATTTCCTTTATCTTTCTTATAAGGCTGTTTACCGCAAGATTGACATTACTGTAAGGAAGTCCTATAAGTTTAGCCATTCTCTGATATTTTCTCGCGCATATGGTTTCCTCAGGGCCCGTCAGGTCAGCATTAAACTCTATTACATACGGAAGAACTACAGCATTGCTTCTTCCATGTGAAACATGAAATTTTCCTCCTATAGTATGAGCTATACTGTGACATATTCCAAGACCTGCTTTATTAAATGCCATGCCTGCAAGACACGCCGCATTATGCACTTTTTCCCTCGCCTCAAGGTCATCTCCATGAGTATAGGCAAAAGGTAAAAATTTCATAAGAAGAGTTACTGCTTTTTCGGCAAGCGCATCGGTAAAATCATTTGATTCTGTTGAAACGTAAGCTTCCAGAGCATGTGTCAAAGCATCCATTCCCGTATCTGCTGTAATAGCAGGCGGAACGCTTTGTACAAGTTCAGGATCCAAAATGGCAACCATAGGCTGAAGAGAGTCATTTACCAGAGGGTATTTAGCGCCTTCCTGAGCATTTGTGATCACAGAAAAACGTGTAACCTCTGAGCCGGTTCCACTGGTCGTAGGTATTGCATAGCATTCATGTATATCGGCTATCTTAAGCTGGCATGAAAGCTCTCTTATAGCTTTCGCTGCATCAATTGAAGAGCCTCCTCCTACCGCAATCATTATTTCAGCCTTGCATTCAGAAAGACATTTTATACCTTCGGAAACAATCTCTATAGGCGGATCTGGAATTACCTTGCTGAATACATATACCTGACATGATTTTAAATGTTCTTTTATTTTATCCACAATACCGGATGACTCCATGAAACTGTCGCATATTATAAGTACGCTTCTGTTTTTTATCTCATCCAATATTCCAAGGGAATTTTCTCCGAAATAAACATTTGTGCTTATATTAAAGTTTTTCATAATACGATTCCTTCCCTATTGACGGATTGCAATTTTATCTAAATCGGAGGTGGATACTTATATCCACCTCCTAAAATCTAGTTATGATATTTAAATCTTATTTCTGCGGAAGGATATCTTCAACTTCTGCATGAGGTCTTGGAATTACGTGTACAGAAAGAAGTTCTCCAACTCTCTGAGCAGCAGCAGCGCCTGCATCTGTAGCAGCCTTAACTGCGCCTACGTCTCCTCTTACCATAACTGTTACGAGTCCGCCGCCTACGAATTCTTTACCGATGAGATATACGTTAGCAGCCTTTACCATAGCATCTGCAGCCTCGATTGAACCTACTAAACCTTTAGTTTCGATCATTCCTAATGCTTCGTTCTTAGTCATTTTAATTTCCTCCTAAAAAACATTTAATTATTAAACATTTAACATTTTATTTTATAATTTTAATTTTTGTTGATGAATTAACATCCATAGCATTTGCTTCTTCAGTATCTATATGACACTCAAGAGCTGATGTATCTGTCGCTCTTATAGCCACATTGCTGAAAACTCCACCTCTTGGTCCTTCTACTTCTATCTTTACTATCTGACCATCACATACGCCGAAAGCTGCCGCTTCCTGCGGAGTCATATGTATATGTCTCTGAGCAACTATCAGACCTTCTGCTGTCTGAACAGACCCCTTAGGTCCTATTATGGTTATTCCCGGTGTTCCTGTCAAGTCTCCTGATAATCTTGCAGGAGCTTTAGCACCTAATTTAAAGCCGTCACCTGTAAGTATTTCAATCTGCGTCTTGCTGCGGACAGGACCTAAAACTCTTACTTTTTCAATAGCCCCTTTAGGTCCGCAAATAGTTACAGTCTCTTTACAGGCAAATTGTCCAGGCTGTGATAAATCCTTGATAGGGGTAAGCTGATAACCTGCTCCGAAGAGCGTATCAAGGTCCGCCTGTGAAAGATGTATATGGCGGTTTGAAACACCTACAGGAATTCCGTCTGTATCCTTTGGCGCACTGCTGTTTGCTGCCTGAACGGCTTCAAGCAATGCTTTAAGGACAGCTTCATATTCCTTGCTTGCCATATTATTCTCCCTTCATAGCTTTAACCAAAGCGTTAATCATATCGTTAAGCTGGGCTGTATCTATAGGCTGGTCGCTTGCTGCAGGTGCAGCAGTAGGTTCAGCGCAGCTATTGCATCCAACGCTGTAGGAAATACCGCTGTTATTGTTCTGATATTCTGCCGGTGACAGATATCCGGCGGTTGAACCGCAGTTTGCAGCCGGACTCTGCTGCGCAGGAGCTGAACATACAGGTGTTACTACAGGAGCCGGAGCCGCAGGCATTGTACCTACAGGCGCAGAACCTTGAGCAGCGATGCTGGCCAGTTCAGGATGATTGAACGTAGGGTCATCTGCTGCAAGAGTTGCACAGTTCTTAATTCCGTAAGCAACTTTCTTTATATTTATAAGATGCATAGGGCTTACGTTCTCTGATACTGAACTTCCTCCCCATGTACCGCATCCGAGTGTAAAGGAAGGGATAAGACCTGTACTTCCGCCTGTGCCTCCCATACTGCTTCCTGTGTTAACAAGGATTCTGGATGCAGGTTTCTTTGTGAACTCTAAAACTATGTTCTTGTTTTCGGTGTGAAGACTCATAGTGTGTCCTATACCGTTTTGAAGAAGTTCTATACTGAGTTCGCATGCCTCATGCCAATCGTTTACTACATAGAATGCAAGTACGCTTGTAAGCTTTTCGTATGAAAGCGGATAAGCGTCTCCTACACCGCCCTGAGGTCCTATGAGAACTGTAGTGTTTTCAGGAACCGATATTCCTGCTGCACTTGCAATTCTAAGAGGAGATCTTCCTACAAATTTAGCGTTCATTGCATGACCGTTTTTAAATAAAAGCTTGCATACTTTCTCAGTTTCCTCAGGTGTCATAAAGTAAGCGCCCTGCTTCTTTAATTCTGCAATTACGGCATCCTTATTGCATTCTTCACATATTATGGACTGTTCTGATGCGCATATAGTACCGTAGTCAAAAGTCTTGCTTGCCAGTATATTTGTTACCGCCTGCTGAACATTTGCAGTTCTTTCAATATATGCAGGTGAGTTTCCGGCTCCTACTCCAAGTGCAGGTTTTCCTGCGCTGTATGAAGCCTTTACCATACCAGGACCGCCTGTTGCGATTATCATCTTAACTTCCTTTGAATGCATCAGCTCATCTGTAGCAGGCATTGAAGGCATTGATATACATCCGATGATATTTTCAGGAGCTCCTGCTTCAACAGCTGCATCGCGCATTAAAGTTGCTGCCTTTAATGTACATTTTGCTGCTGAAGGATGCGGTGAGAATACTATCGCATTTCTTGATTTTATTGCGATTATAGATTTGAAAATCGCAGTGGACGTAGGATTTGTCGAAGGAACTATTCCCATTAACAGACCTACAGGGTCTGCAACATCCATTGTTCTTGCAATTGGATCTTCATTGATAATACCAATTGTCTTCATATCTTTAATTGCATCGTATAATAATGTTGAAGCCATATGATTTTTATATGTTTTGTCTTCAACTTTACCGAAGCCTGTTTCTTCTACTGCCATCTGAGCTAGTGAAACAGCGTTCTCTTCGGCAACACGAACCATATTGCGTATAATTCTATCGACCTGGTCTTCAGTATAATTTGCAATTTTTTCAGTAGCAATCTGACCTAATCTTGCCAAATCTCTTACTTCCTGCACTGAACGTAAATCGTAATCGATATTTTGCATATTATGGTACCTCCTTTTTTATTTTTATTAAGTCTTTTGATGTCTAGTTATTGTAGTAATTTTTTATTTCTTCCAAAAGCGTGGTCTTGTTCGCCTTGGAAATCAATCTTCCTGCTATATTTAATCCGTCATATTCCCTGGCAAGATTTCTGAGTTTGACAACCTTGCATTTTTCCAAAGCATTCATAGCTTTTTCAATTCCCTGGGATTTAACCAGTTCATCTACAGCTTCCTTGGTTAAATCTTCAGTTTGAGAAACAGGTTTTATAACCTCTTCCTTAACGGAATTTTCCACGATCGTTTTGGGCTCTTCTTTATTTTCCGGTTCTTCTTTTACGCTTTGCTTGGGACCATCCTCATCATCTTCAGAGGATTCTTCCTTTTCACGCAGTTCTGCTAAAGGAACAGGATTTACTATGGTCTGCCCAACCTCGACATGCGGTCTTGGAATTACATGCTGAGTAACAAGACATCGTTCACCTAATCTTGCTGCCGCTGCTGCGCCTGCATCCACCGACGCTTTAACTGCGGCTACATCTCCGGTTACAGTTATAGTAACCAATCCTCCTTTTACGAAAGTTCTTTCCAAAAGTCTTACCTCTGCCGCTTTAAGCATGGCATCGGCAGCTTCTATGGAAGGTACTAGTCCGTAAGTTTCTATCATTCCTAATGCTTCCATCAGCTGACCTCCTTATCTTAATGGGTTGCGTAGAAAACTTTAACTTTATTAGGCGAGCCAAATGTCAGTTTGGCGCCGTTCTGGAAGAACATGCAGTCTCCCGGATTAGCGGTAAATACTTTTCCGTCCTTTTCAACAGTTAAAGTCCCCTCAACTACGTAGTAAATTTCCTGGCAGGCAACGTCCCATGGGAAACTGCAGTTTTCGATAGTCATAAATCCTGCATTCATCGCCGAGCCATCATCAGCACCAATCAGTTCATTGTAAAAAACTTTATTTGCGGGATTGCCTGTATCTAAAGGTTCCCATTTGGCTGTGTTGCTGCGAACAAGTTTTACAAGTCCGCTGCCGTCATTTTCGGATACGTAAGGAACATCCTGACCGATTGAATTCATCACGCTTCCAAGCATTCCTTTATCCATCAATGTCTTTAGTGCATTATAAATTACTTCGCTATCTATGCCTTCATTAGTTGGATTGCAAGCATGAGTATCCTGTGATGTACTGCAGCATTCAGCCTTTGGAGCTTCTGTACAGAATTCTATACCTTCTGCACTGGCTGCATCTCTCGCAGACGGCGTGATAAGCGTATCCGCATCGATGTACATTACTTTCTGACCCTGCTGTGCCAAAGCTTCAACTTCTTTTGCACAAATCAGTCGTTTCATGTGTCCACATCCTTTCATCTATCGCACTACTTAAGTGATAATTTATAATCTATGATAATACACATCCTATAAAAGCGATGGCACTAACAGTTCTGAAGGCGAAGGTATAACTTCCGAATTAACCAAAAGCCCCTTCTCCTTTGCAATAGCTTCACCTGCATCATTTCCGGCTTTTACGGCAGCCACATCACCTGTGTAGGTGAAATATGCTTTTCCGCCAAGGCCGTTTCCAAGACGAAGCTCAATTGCTTCAAGTTCCGCAGCCTTGAGTATCTGGTCTGCGCATATTATCATCGTCGCTAAGGAGAATGATTCCATAATTCCTATTGCCTGAATTCTCTGCGGCATAGTTGCTCCGGTTATAGCCGGAAAAACTCCGGAATCCACATTTGGTATTATGATGGAATCTACAAAGAATTCCTCTGCCATACGTTCTCCAATACGGACAGAATCTTCAACAGCAGCCACATCACCGTGTACTATGGCAATGTATTTTCCCGGACAGGCTGTAGCCGCAGTAACGATTTCAACTTCAGAAATCTTTACCATCTGGTCTGCAGCATATATGCCCCGGGCAATACTATTGAACTCAACCATTCCTATTGCTCTTTGCATCTTAGTTCCTCCTTATCTCAATATAGTCGGCAGTAACTTCCGAAACAGTGCCGTTTATGCTGGAATGTACCGCAGCTCCCAGGCTGCCTTCCGGTATGGCACCTATCATCTGACCTGCCTGTACCTGCTGTCCTATGGATACCGTCGGAGCCGCAGGCGCACCTACGTGCTGTCTCGTAGATACCCTTATCACTTCCGGACTTATGGACATATCATTCATAGGAGCCGGAAGGTCAAAGTATTTGAGACCCAGCCTTGCAACAAGTCTCTTGCTTGGAACAAGACGGTACTGTCTTATTCCTCTTGCTTCAAACTCATTCTTTTCAGGTTTGTATTTTATATTCTGTTCTGCCAGTTTTGCCTTAAAATGCAGATTTGCCATCTTAGGGTGAAGACCTGCGGGACAGGCAAACAGCTCGCACATATTGCACTGACAGCAAAGCTGCGCTGTTTTCTGACCTTCAAGGTCATCAATGGAATAATTTAAAACTCTCATCATCTTATGCGGCTGCATATTGTGTCCCAGCAAGTATCTCGGACACATGTCCGTACACATTCTGCATTGTTCACAGGTAGCTTTATTAACTCTTCTTGCCTGCTCGGGGGTAACCGATTTCTTGCGTATAAGAAAATGGTCTTTTTTCAAAATAACAAATCCTTTGTTTTTCTTCGTAACAAACCCTCCGATATCGGCCATTACAGGACCCATCATAGGACCTCCGTCTATAACCGCATAATCGCTGAAATCTTCAATTCCGCTGAGCTTAAGTACATCTATAATCGGAGTTCCGACAGGCACTTTAACGGTCAGCCTGTTTGGAATATCTCCGGCAACAGTAATGTATTTTTCAGTTACGGAAATTCCCTGAGAAGCTTTATAAATATTCAAAGCCGTTTCGGAATTTACCACAACGCATCCTACCATAATAGGAATTCCCGTCTCGGGAACAACTCTTCCCGTCAGTTCATAAACAAGCACCTGCTCATCTCCTGCCGGATAGATGTCTGGCAGTTCGCATACTTTCACATATTCCGAAAGGTTAAGAGCTGTTATTCTTTCGTTTAACAACCTGATAACTTCGCCGTGCTTCTTTTTTATTCCTATCAAAGCTTCTTTTGCGCTTACCAGTCTTCCTGCTTCTGCAAATCCCTTTATTATCTCATCGGGATAAATTGCCATCAGCTGCTGGTCAACTCTCAGCAAAGGTTCACACTCCGCTCCGTTCAGCAATATATATTCAGCCTGTGATGTGAGTTTTGCATGAGTAGGAAAACCTGCTCCACCCGCACCAATGATACCGGCATCTTTTATCTGATCTAAAAGATTCACTCCTCACACCTCACTTTACTCAAAATTACAGTCTTCATCTATAATTCCAACTACAACTGCATCTACCGGGATATTATCGTCGCCAAGCATTCTTCTTGCCGAGGAACCTGTGGTCACAACAACCCTGTCGCCTATTCCGGCACTTATTATATCTACAACTATAATCCGTTTTCCGGAATCAATACCTCCTCCGATGATTTCAGCCTGCATAAGCTTTAAACCATTCAGAGACTCTGCCTTTCTGGTCGACCATATATGGTCCGTGAGTTTTGCTGTTATCATAGGTATTTTCCTCCTTCCGCTTCCTGCTTGATTTGTGTAAGTGCAGATTCTACAGATGCTGTATCACCAAAGATGGCAAGCAGAATCATGTTCTGGGGACAGCTGCCTCTTATATCTTCAACCGTCACGCCAACAGCTTTCTCTGCAATATCCGCAGCCACTACCATCTCAATCATCCTGCCCTGCACCAATCCTATTGCGTCTATTACAGGCGGCTTTTCCGACTTAACAGAACCTTTGCGTCTCATCAGTATATCTACCGTTCCAGCAGATGGTGATTTTATAATTCTGATTTCCAAGTTCTTCGCCTCCCGTCTACATTTCTTCCTGTTTACAGCTTAATGCTATACCCAGAGGTGTCACAAACATAGGATTTTTAGGCTTATGAGTGAAAACCCCGGTTTTTTTCTCTATAATATCCTCTATTCCCGTAAAGCAGCATGTTCCTCCTACCAGGGACAGTTCGTCAACCTGATAGTCCGCTATATGCGCCTTTATTATGGAGGAAACTTTATCCATTACAGGCTGCAGCACAGGTGCAAGTTCCTTATGATTGGCTTCGTCTCTTTTGAAAACTTCTGCTTCATCAAAGGTTTTGCCGTATGCTCCTGCTATTACCAGTGAAAAATGTGTGCCTCCTGTAGGTTCGTCGGCTATATATACGACTTTCCCATCTTTAAGTATGGAAATTCCCGTCGTTCCTCCGCCTATATCTACAACCGCACCGTTTTTCATCTTTAGAACCTGATTTGCCGCCGTCGATTCATCCAGCAGATTTGTGCATTCAAACCCTGCTCCCTGAATTACGTTTTTCACAGCCCCGGAATCAAGTAAATCCGTTCCCGGAGGAATTGCTCCTGCTGCATATATCAGTTCTGTATCAAGCTGCTCTTCTATCTGCTGCTTTAACTCTCTTACAATTTGAACGGCTCCTATATAGTCAACTACCATACCGTCCCGGACTACATCTGCGTACCTGTAAGCGCCTGCCACAGGTCTTTTGTTTTCATCTAAAACTGCTATTACCACACATGCTGTACCCAAATCCACTCCCGTATAATATACGGATGATTTCTCGCAAATAGGCTTTTTAATGACTTTCTCAAAATCTGCAACCATATTGTCACAGTATTCAAATGCTAAATTTTTCTTTGACATTCATTTCCTCCCATTGCTGCGCATATCATCTGCGAAAGAGTATTTATAATCTGGTTAAGATTTGCTGATACAGCCTGCTGCAATTTCATATCGTCTATAAAAACTGACGTTTCCGCATCAAACACTTCAAGCTCACTTCTGAGTCTTGCCATAAGAAGCATTTGCTTTCCCTTTTCCATCTGCATATGAAATTCCGTTATATCAAAGCAATCTCCTATGCATTGTGAAAAGTTTTCTCCGTTTATACCGCTGCACGCATTGCAGCACAGACTTGCAGCTTCACATTTTCCATCGGATACGGCTTTTAAAGATGCAAACTGTCTGTACAGACCTGTAAGCTGCTGAGACATGCAGATATCTTCAGCCATAACATCTTTTGCCGTAAGAAGAAACAGAGCCTGCAAAGATTTGAACTTGCTTTCAAAAGCTTTCTTCTTTTTATCCTCCGAAGGTTTACATGGCTTTGTTTTATTCCCGCTTCCTGGGGTTTCGGATTCTGAGAGAGGATTGCTCCTGTCATACATATCTATACCTCTATCCACGAGGAACTGTCTTGCCCCGGGAGTCAGCCTTTCTCCCTCCTGCAAATTGTAGTCCGTAAAGGGCTGTTTCTTATATAAGTCCCTTAAATCTTCTTCAGTTATGAACTTCATTTAAGCCCTTTCCTTTCTTTTAATTTAATTAAATAACTTTTTAACTGGCTGATTCCTATTCCTTTAGATACGCTTATTTCAAAATACGGTTTTCTTACCCCAATCTTTGCCAGCTGTTTTTCACAGACCTGCTTATTTTCCGGGCTAAGGTCACACTTGCTTATAACGCCTATGACGGGGCACCTGAAAGCTCTTGCGAATCCATGAGAATACACTTCTGCAGTTCTCGACTGGTCTAAAAGCAAAAGCATGCACCAAGCATCCTGCGCCAAAGCTATCATGTGTTTATACATCCACGCATTTTCTATATATGCGCTCGGAACATCTATCGTATTTTTTCCGTAAATAGTATCCTGCGTCCTTCTTAGAGGACCGCTGTAATCATTCAGCCAATTAACCAAGGTTGTTTTTCCGCATCCCTTTGGTCCAATCACCATAATTCTCTTTTTGCTCATGTTCTCGTAATCGGAACGGTTGTAAAATCCAGCTGATCACAAAGTGTTTGCGTTACAGCTTTGAGTGCCGTTTCCACACTCTGTACATCTCCTGAAATAACCACGGACCCTGTGAAACGATCAAGGAATCCTATTTCCACATCTGCCGTCTTAGTAGCAATATCAGCAGCTATTATAGCTGTTTCATATGGTGAAAGTGTTAAAATCCCGATGGCTCCTTTGTCATCTATGCCAAGTCTTTCATATATGTCAAACATAGGAGATGCGATAACATGCGCTATCGTAACCTGTTTTCCCGGCACAGATTCCTGTATTATTCTGTCCATCGTTTTTTCATTCATTACTCCCATAAGTCAATACCTTTCTATCCAGCTTCTAATGTCTGATAACAGAGACAGGAAAATCATATTCCTTAATCCAACCTTCTATTCGGTCTAAATCCTCATCACTGAGGCTTGGATCTCCCTCTATAGGATAATCCATTCCCAGCTGCAGATATTTGTTAACCCCCAGCTTATGATAAGGAAGCAAATCGATTCCTTCAAAATTCTTAAATTCTCTGAAAGGCTTAAGGAATTCTATAACTCCTTTTATTTCAGCCTCGCTGTCATTTATCCCCTTTAACATAGGCATCCTCACCTTTACATGCTGTCTTTTCATTATGAGTTCCTCAAGATTTTCAAGGATCATCTCATTTCTGACGCCTGTAAGTTCAAAATGTCTGTCCGGGTCTATATGCTTTAAGTCGAAAAGGAACAAATCAACAAATTCCGCGAATCTCATCATTGTTTCTTTCTTAGCATATCCGCAGGTTTCTATAGCGGTATTTATTCCCGACTGTTTACACGCCATAAGCAGATTAATTGCCGCCTCCGGCTGAGATGTAACCTCTCCGCCTCCGAGGGTAACGCCCCCTCCGGACTGTTCGTAAAACGCTCTGTCCTGTTCTACGTAATCCAGAAGTTCCGATATTGAAACCTGCTGACCGGCAATTTTAAGTGCGTCGTAATTGCACGCTTCTACACATGCTCCGCAGCCGATGCACTCAATACTGTGGTCTATGATGTGTTCTCCGCTTGGGGATAAATCATGTATTTTCTGTGGACAAACGGGAACACATGCTCCGCAGCTGACACATGTTGTCGGCTTAAGCATTATTTGAAATTTTCTTTCAAGTCCTTCCGGATTTGAGCACCATTTACATCTGAGAGGACATCCTTTGAAAAAAATCAAAGTTCTCACTCCCGGCCCATCATACATATTGTACTTCTGTTTATTGAATATGAATGCTTTTCTTTCTATTACATTCTTATTGCTCATTTTGTCTTGTCTCCCGTCTGTGGATAAAACTCATACTTATTAGAATTTAGTAAGCATAGTTCTGCTGATTATCTCATCCTGTACATCCTTGCACAATTCGGTGAAGAAAGCACTGTATCCGGCTACACGAACAACCAAATCCTTATACTGTTCAGGATGTTTCTGAGCTTCAAGGAGAGTATTGTTATCCATATAGTTAAACTGCATTTCTCCGTTTCCGAAAGCGCATGCCGTACGCAGCAGAGTGATTATTCCGTTTTCACCTTCAGGCGTATCTAAAAGTCCTGCCATAAGCTTAAAGTTGTGTACCATACCGATATTCATATTATCGTTGGAAAGCTTGGATATGGACTTGATAATAGCTGTAGGTCCGTTGAAGTCAGCGCCCTGTGTAGGACTGATACCATCTGACAACGGAGTCCATGCAGCACGTCCGCCTGCTGAAGCTCCTGTAAGCTGTCCGAATGGTGTGTTGTTTGATATGGATAAAGTACCATGACTTAATGTTGAATACAAAGTCTTATACTTTCTGTGCTCCATTTCGGTGAAGTTGATAAGGTCTGCCGCAATCAAATCAGCATAATCATCATCGTTTCCGAACTTAGGAGCTGCAAGACAATCAGCCTTTATCTGTTCATATCCCACGAAATCAGCTTTAAGCGCTTCGTTAAGCTGCTTTAAGGTATACTTTCTGTCATCGAATACAAGTTTTTTTATCGCTGCCATTGCATCCGCATAAGTAGCAAGTCCTGACCATACAACACCAGGTCCGAAGTTGTACATAGCTCCGCCAGAAGCTACATCCTTACCCTTTTCCATACATCCCTCATACATGATTGACATAAGCGGTTTCGGAGCCAAATCTCTGTGTACACGCTGTGAAATAACAGTAGCTACCGCAGTCCACTTGGTTATGTACTTTATCTGTTCCTTAACAGCCGCATCAAACTGTTCAAATGTCTGATACTGGTCTAAATCTCCGAGGTCAGGAGTTACCTGCTTGCCGTACCAGAGCGGAACGCCGTTGTTCAGCACCAGTTCAATACATATAGGCCACTGAGTATATGAAGTGGAAGTCCACTGATAAAGTCTTCCGGCTTTCTGTGGCTCTACGCAGCCCATCAAGCAGTAATCCCTTGCGTCTTCAATGGAAACACCTTTAGCAAGCATCATCTTTATATGAGTATCATCGAAGTGACATGCAGGGAATCCCATACCGGAACGAACAACATCTACGATTTTCTTCATATACTTCTGAGGCGATTTGTTGTTTATACGGCATGCCAGTGACGGCTGATAAATCTTCACGTGTCTTACAGCATCCATAAGCAGATATGTAAGTTCATTTGTAGCATCTCTTCCGTCACGCGTAAGACCGCCAACACACATGTTTACAAACGGCTGATAACCTGCGAAGAACTTTGAACCGCCTTCACTTGTTATCCACATCATTTCAGACATCTTCACGAGCATACATCCTGCAAGTTCAAATGCTGTAAAATTATCTATACGACCTGAATCTATATCAGCTTTGTAGTATGGATACATATACTGGTCCACTCTGCCTATTGACATACCAGTCTGGTTTTCTTCAACAGGAAGAAGCGACTCTACTGTCCATACAGCCTGTATAGCTTCCCAGAATGTATCAGGTTTGTGCGCAGGAACTTTCGCATTTACTTCTGAAATCTTTAAAAGTTCTTCTTTTCTCTTAGGGTCTGTTTCTTTAGCTGCAAGTTCTGCCGCGTACTGAGACATACGTCTTGCATAAGCCATAACACCTTCTGTCGTATCTATTACAGATTTATAAAAATAGATTTTATCTAAATCATCAGGGTTTTCATAATCAAGCTGCGCTAAATGATCCTTTGCTTCCTGCTGAATATCCAGCATTCCTTTCTTCATAAGGATAACATCGTATCCAGGGTTTGAATCTCCGCCGCCGTTTAACGCATGATATGAGCAGTCTGAAACAAATGATTCTCCGGAAAGTTCCCAGACACCTGCTTCACGATACTGACTTTCACAGTATTCATCTACGGATTTACCTTCCCAAAACGGGAACAGCTCTTCACGCATTACTCTCTTATCTTCCTCTGAAATGAAGAATGGGTCCTGAGGACGTGTGCCTATGGTATCTATTTCATCAACCATCCATCTCCATGCAATGTCAGGAGAGAAAGCTCCCGCACGAGGCGCTCCGTTAGGCGCTCCCACGATAAGTTCATTATCCTGAATAACGAGTGGTGCTGTTTCACAGCAATATCTGAAACATTTTGCACGAAGTTCAATCTTAGGCATTCCCGGGTTTTCTTTTGTAATCTTTGTTACCGCACGCGCTCTGTGAGTTGTAATTGAAGGAACCTGTTTTAAAAAGTTTTCTTTCAATTTTACGAGACGCTCTGTAGGTCCTAAAGGTACTCCGTCTTCATCAAGCTGGGTAGTCGCCGCAGCTATTGACGAATAGTAAGCCGGATGGTCCCCGCAGCCACTTGGAGCAGGCTGTGCCTGAGCCGGTGTCACTGTTGAAATATCGCTTGAAACTGATTCAAACATTTTCATCAGAGAAGTGCGTTCTTCATCAGACATATTCTTGGTTGCTTCTGCAATCTTATTTGAAAATTCACGAATATCCAAGTCTATTACCTCTCTTTCATTTTATAAAACACTTAAAAGTTATAACTAATTTATACTTGCCAATGCGTCTTCAAGCAGCTTTTGCAGTTTGCTTAAACTGCTTTCGTCATCGGCTAATATTCCATTTCTTTCGGATAACGAATTCACCGGACTTCCCATGCCTAAATCTTCAATTCGTCTTACACCGTATCCTACTTTTCTTATATAAATAAGATTCATAGGAGACACATTATCAGAGGTTATTCCCTGACCGGCCGATCCGCTTCCCAAAGTCATTGCAGGAAACAGATTAGTCGTTGCACCCATGCTGCCGTATACGGCAGGTGTATTTACGAGCATCCTTCCCACAGGTTTCTTTATAGCAAACTGGTGTATCACATCCGGGTCATTGGAATGTATTACCAACGTATGACCATGCCTTTCGGAAAGCAATAGTTCAATACACTTTTCACAGGCATGCATCCAATCGTCTTCTATGTAATATGCCAACACGGGACAGAGCTTTTCCTTTGAGTACGGATTATTCTCAGATACATATTTCTGCTGCGAAATAAGAACTTTTGTATCGGCAGGAACCGATATATCCGCCCATCTGGCTAAATCCACCGCAGGTTTTCCCGCAAGCTCCGGATTTGCACTGCCATCCTTAAAATAAAACAACTTGCCAAGCCGCTCTGCTTCTTCTTCCGTCATGAAATATGCCCCGTTAAGTTCAAGTTCTCTCTTGACTTCACTTGAAATACAGCTGTCTACGACTATTGACTGTTCTGCCGCAGATACCACTCCATTATCAAAGGTCTTGCTGGATATGATATCCTTCACAGCCTGCCTTATATCAGCCGTTCTTTCTATGAATGCAGGGCCATTGCCTGTACCGCCGTATATGACTGGTTTGCCTGAATGATATGCATCATCAAGCATACCCGGTACACCAGTATTCATTACCAATGAAGTTGATTTATGATTCATCAGTTCCCTTGTTCCCGATTTTGTAACGGTATGCAGATATGAGAGCGCTCCTTCCGGAAGCCCATATCCTTCCGCCGCCTGAATCATAATATCCAGTACTTTAGAAATCGTTTTACAAGCTCTTGGATGTGGCGAAAACACTACAGCATTTCCTGACTTTACAGCTATAAGAGCAGTATATATAGTTGTGGAAACAGGACTTGTCGCCGGGCAAAGGCTTACTAAAACACCCATTGGCACTCCTACATCCATAATCTGCTTCTGATTATCCACATTGATAACGCCGACACACTTCATACTCCTTAGATGCGCCGGAAGATATTCACAGGCAAATCTGTTTTTTATATATTTATCCTGCCATCTGCCGTAATCGGTTTCATCTGCTGACATTACTGCCAGTTCCTTTGCATGGTGGGAAACCTCCTCAGCCATGCGCTCAACTATTTCATCCAGCTTCTCTTGAGGGAAAGTCGCCAGTTTCTGCTGAGCTTCAAAGGCGTTTTCAGCCAAAATACGAGCTTCTTGGATAGAGAGCAAATCATTGTCTATAATATTTACTTTCATCTGTCTCTCTCCTTTACTGTTTTGATTTCAGTCACCATAACTTTTAGTCTATAGGATAAGGAAGCAGCTTGTCTAATGAATACTGACACGTGATTTTTTTCAAGCCCTCATGAGGTCTTGCAATTACCACCGAGCTGTACACTTCATGTCCTATTGCTTCCACCGCTTTAATGCCGGCTTCCACTGCTGTCTTGCATGCACCGACATCACCTTCAACAAGCACCGAAATATATCCGGATGCAGTGTTTTCAAAACCTATCATCTCTACGTCCGCCGCTTTGCACATAGCATCGGCAGCTTCAATGCAGAATACGATACCAAAGGTTTCAATCATTCCGAGAGCTTCTGTTCTTATTGCGCCCGGCTCCAATAATTCTTCATCACACTGTGTATCCACATCGTATATGGACACTACATCACCGATTGGTCTAATCGGTCTTGGAATAACGTCTGTTGCCGTTAATGTTCCTATGGCCTCCGCCGCTTCTGCGCCGGCTTTGATGGAAGATTTAACAGCAGCCACGTCTCCTTTAATGAACATTGTTACTAATGTAGAACCGATGTTTTCATAAGAAATCAAGTCTACCTCAGCAGCCTTGAGCATCTTGTCACATGCTTCCATTGCAGGTACCATACCTATTGTTTCCAGCATTCCCAATGCCTGGTCTGCATAGTATCTTGCCATAACAAGTATCTCCTTTCTAACATTTACAGCGTCTGCCGGTACATTGACTGTTCCGGCAGCGCCGTCACCCGTTAAGGTTTTTTTGTCCGTTTTGGATTAGTCTTTAATGTAACTGTTGATAGTATCAATACTTTCCTGACTGGCTTTGTAATATATAACTAGCTTTCCTTTATCATCGAGCTCATATCTTGTTTCATCAATCATTCCATTTGAGCAGGCTGTCATTAAAGCTTCATCCATAGCCTTGTCTTTGAAAGCTTTGAAATTACCATACTCAGCTCTCAGAGCCTCTTGTACATCAGCTCTGCAAGCCTCGACACCAGTAGTGTAATATTTTAACATCGAAAAAAATAATGGTCTCATATCTTTATGCCTCCTTTGCTGTAGCTCTCTGCTGTGAAATAGCAAGTACGAAGATACCGATTACCATAAGAATAGCGCCAACCCAACCTGGCCATGCGATATTCCATCCTTCTCCTCCGAAAAGAAGTCCACATACAATCAAGCACCAGAAAGGTCCCCAGAATGCATATGTACCGTTGCATCCCATACCGAGAGCTGCACCGCACATAGATGCGCCTCTGTACCAGAATTTGAATGACCATGATGCGAATACACCACCGATAAAGAACAGCCAGATTGATGGTCCGTCAACAAGAGCATGACCTACAAGCGCAAGCCCCGAACCTATTCCGTCGCCTCCCATAAGTGAAAGCAGCGAACAGAGGATAACACCGTTTACAATACCTGATGTTACCTGACGAATACAGATTGCAACTTCAGTATCAACCATGCAGCAGGCATATCCGCCTACAGCACCTTCGATACCCCAGCCGAGAGCTGCTACAAATGCTGCCGCAATACCAAGACCTGCCTGACCGCTCATATTAGCAAATATGCCGGAAAGACCACCCTCCGGAATGCCATATCCGAAGAATCCGATGATTACTGCTGCAGAGAAGCAGATAAGAATACCTAAAATCATTCCGCCTGTAAGCTTCTGCTTATAAATAATTCTTCCTATAATAGCTCCGATAGCAGCATTAAGTGCCGCAATTGGTACTATTATCGAACCCGCCATCTGTAAACCGACTACATATGCAGTTGAAGCTAAAGGACCGCCGATAATAGCTGCAATGATAAGAATTTTTCCCGGTTTTGTTCTAAGAGTTCTTCCAAAATCACCCAGTCTTCCGAAAATAGCTGCCTGAATAATTGTATAGACAGCTGAACAGATATCGTTTACCGCGGCTCCTACTGCTGAAAGTGTATAAACAAGAGCAAAGGCTGAAAGACCAGCAGCCACTCCTGTTGCTCCATAGTAGTCACCCCAAATACCTGATGCCATGCCCTGAGTCATGAATGCTGTATATCCACCATACAGAAAACCTGACATTAAAGCAATAAATATACCTTTTTTACGGTATGCTTTTTCCTGCGCTCGTTTAGCGTCAATAGCCGCTGCCGACACAGTCATTGAACTTTCGCTCATAAATACTCCTCCTTTTTTAATAATGAGCTGTAACTAATTAACTGATATATCTTTACAATAATACCATTAACTTGTTCTGAGCCGCTCTTCTGCATCGCCGTCACAAATGTCCGGCTTTATTTTAATGCAAAAGACCGTATCTCTAAATACCCATTAAATATCAGCGCCAGGTATGTTCCCCTCACATAAAGACGCCTTTGACAATAATCTCGCTTATTTCATTGCCCTTTTCAGAATTATTACAGAAAGCACTGCCAATACAGCCTGCGCTACTGTTACAGACATCCATACACCAGTAACTCCCATAATAGGAGACAAAACGAAAGTCGCCAGTATACCCATCAATATCAATTCACCATATATTAAAATATAAGCATATTTATTTTCATCCATAGCATAGAAAATGGAAGTAGTTACTCTTTCGATTGCAATGAAGAGAAATCCTATCGCAAAATAAGGCATTGCTACGGCAACGTCTCCGAGTCCATCCTTTCCCATACCGAAAAACTCTGCAATCATCCTGCTTCCCAATATACATATAGCAGCAGAAACTATCGATAATATTTCAGATGTCATAAAAGCCATGTTTCTCAGTTTTTTTACAGCTTTCATATCATCTGCTCCGTAATATCTGCTTATAAGAGGCTGGGAACCATCACCTACTCCCTGTATAAGCATCTGTATTATGTATGTCACATATGAGATTACAGCATAGCATGCCGCCGCTGCCGCGCCTCCATATGCTATTGCATTCTTGTTTACTATTATAAGTATCACGCTCGATGCATAAGTAAGACCAAAAGGTGAAACCGCTACTGCCAGGATTTCCCTTACTGTTTTAAATTCCCTCGGAAGCTTAATATATCCAAACAGCTTTTTCTTCTTTATAATAAATGCCAAACTCGGTATTATCGCACATCCCTGACCTAATACAGTAGCCAAAGCCGCCCCCGGAAGACCTAAACCGAAAACCGCGATAAAAAGCCAGTCTAACACAACATTGACTAAAAACCCTATTATCATTGAGACCATTGCTACAGTCGCACCGTCATAATTTCTAACTATCGGCACAAGACCTGTTCCTATCATCTGAAACAAGGTTCCCAAAACTATCCACTTGACATATTCTTCGCCATAGGTGAGCAGTTCACCTGATGCTCCGAAAAATCCCAGTATTTCGGAATATGTAAAGTAAATTAGAATCATCTCTATTATTCCGAAAATAAACAGCAGCAGAAAAGTCATTCCGAGATATTCTTTCTGCTTTTCAAATTCCTGCTTTCCTTCGCTTATAGATATAAATATAGCGCCGCCCATACCTATAGCAGTGCCTGTCGCAAGTATGAACGCTGTAATCGGATACGCCACATTTATAGCTGCCAATCCCGTCTCATTCAGATAATTCCCCACAAACCAACCATCTACTATTGAATAAACCCCTGAAAAAGCAAATGCTATCATTGATGGTATTACAAATTTAAAAAATTCCTTAGTCAAAGCTGCTGTTATTCCTTTCTTAAATAAATCGCCGGCTATATATTCAATTTTAAATAAAACAAGCTCTTTTACATATATACTAATTGTAACATATACACATAGGAGGAATGTCAATTCAAAATTTATGATGAGGTTTCACATTTGCATAACCTCGAAATTTTTAATTTAATCTTGAAATTTAAAATTCGCTCTCATATTTATCACAAAATTCTAAATTGTTCGAAATCATCTATCGGTTGAATTTCCAACAAAAAAGAGATTTCCCCTAAATAAATGTTTTGGAAAATCTCTGTAATGCTCCGAAAATATTTCTCTATATTATACCAGGCTAACCTTTCTCATAACATTCCCCTTAAGGTAATGCTTACTTTTTACCGTATGTATCATCTTGTTTTTTTGCTTCTTCCCAGGGCATCACATCGCCCTCCTCTTTTAGATATTCAAGAAGCTCTGCAATACCTTCCCCCGTATAAGAACTTACAAAGAAAACTTTCTCACATCCGGCTAATTTCAGCCATAGTTCAGCTTGCTTGGGGTCTGCGATAGGATGATCTATTTTTGTAACGATTCCTATTACCTCTCTGTTGCTTACAGTGGTCACATTAGGAGGATAAAGAGAGTATGGTTCTATGGCGCTTATCAACAGTCCCACTACGTCAGCCTCATAGGAATAAAGTGCCAATGCTCCCCCGAGGTTTTTCGTTTCCGCATATTCTCCGGGAGTATCTATAATAACATCGTAATTGTTGACATACTGAGTCTTATGATATGTAATTGTTTCTCCCTTTAATGCCTGAGTAAGCGTAGTCTTTCCTGCTTCACTTCTTCCGATAAAAATTATCTTTCTCATTAAGCTGTCCTTTAATTACCTTCTCGTAATATCGCATACTGCATAACCCAAATCATCTTTAAAATATCTTACTATCTCTTCAACGGCATTCGTAACCTCTGAAATAAGACCTGTTATTATAAGAGTTCCGCTGAATCTGTCTACAAAGCCAAGATAAACATCACCGGTTTTGATAGCTATATCACTTGCGATCACCGCTGACTCCGTAGGACTCATGTTTATTATTCCTATAGCGGAACTGTCATAATCTATATCGGGATTTAATCCCAGTTTTTTATAGACTATAGGTCTTGGACCTCCTATTATATGGGCCAATGTTATCTGTTTGCCAGGAACAAGTTCCTGTATTATTCTAAGTCTTCCCTCTGTATCCTGAGGCAGTAAATCTTTAATATCAACCATACGATTTTTCTCCTGCAATTATTTTCTTACTTTGATATATCAACCAAAATCTCCGTTACAAAGTCTTCCGATTTTCTTATAGTCCAGTAATCCGTAACATACCTTTCGATTGATGAATTTCCGCACTTGTATCCGTGAGCATCTGCCCATTTAAATATCTTTTCATAGGTTTCGTTTATTTTATTATGAGGACCTATATGATATGCCGAAAGCATCATTTTACCGCCGACAGTTATCGTGCTGCTGTTTTCTATTTCTTTTGCTCCCTTTTGAAAAATAAAAACTTTTGTATTCTTATTTTCCATCTTTTCCTTTACATTTTGAAAAACTATATGAAC
>CABUXV010000030.1 GCA_902495595.1 uncultured Eubacterium sp.
TCAAATATTCAATGACCTGTTCCAATCCTGCCATTACAGCATAACCGCCATTATCCGGAATCCTCCTGAAAAACATATCAAAATATGCCGTATCTTCTGCCATATCGGTACAAAAATAGCCATTTGCCATAGTTATTTCATAAAAATCAGTCAGCATTGTCAGGTTCAATCGCTCTATCATTTAACCGTTCCTCCATCTTACCTTTCTCCGCAATTACAATACAAGAAGAAACTATTACTATAATTCCTCCTAAAATCTGCAGCAAACCAATAGCTTCACCTAAAAATATCCAGCCGAAAACCGTTGCCGTCACCGGCAGAAAATTGGAAAACATTGCGGAAATAGTCGGACCCAAAGTCTTAAGTCCTCTTACCAATATTAAAAATCCCATCCCGGCGCTTCCGAGACCAAGATATATTATACCACCTATAACCTTTGGTGTAAAAGCATGAATTGAAGGCATTGTATAAAGAGCATACGGCATTATTATCAATACAGTACAAAAAAGCTGATTAAATGCCATCGTAACTCCTGTATAATGCTGACTTACGGAAGCAGTTATAAAATTGTATATGTTCCATGATATAACAGCTCCAAAGGCGAGCAAATAACCTATAATCCTGCCGCTGAAAAGCTCTGCAAAATCAGCACCGATTACTACGGCCACCCCTCCTATACACATCATTATTCCAAGCGCCATCTTAATAGAAAATTTCTTCTTATATATAATGCGTTCGGCTATTATCGATACTGCGGGCACAAACGCCAATATTATGGTTATCAATGAAACCGGTATATAATCCATCGCAGTATATTCACATGTAAAATAAAGTATTTCCCCGGTAAGAGAACATAATATAAAAAAAGGGATATCCTTTTTTCTTACAATTGATTTTCTGTCCTGATTAAGTTTTACTATCAATACGAGTACGAGTCCTGTTAAATATTTAAGAAACAGAAGATTCATAGGCTCCAAAACCCTCAATGCCTCTTTTGCAAAAACATAATCCAGCCCCCATAAACATACAAGACCGCACATAAGCAAAAAAGCTATTTTTTTCTCGTTCAAAATTTGACCACCTGATTTCTTCCTGCATATTATTTCAGCATCTTTTTCAAAAATTGTCCCGTGTATGATTCTTTTACTTCAGAAACCTGTTCCGGAGTTCCCTCCGCAACTATCTGTCCCCCTCTGAATCCGCCATCCGGTCCTAAATCTATTATATGGTCCGCTCTCTTTATAACGTCAAGATTATGTTCTATAACCACTACCGTATTGCCGGCATCAACCAGTTTATCAAGTACGGATATAAGTTTGTCCACATCTGCAAAGTGAAGTCCGGTTGTCGGTTCATCCAGTATATAAAGGGTTTTTCCAGTGCTTTTTTTTGAAAGCTCCGATGCCAGCTTTATTCTCTGCGCTTCTCCTCCGGAAAGCTGAGTACTTGGCTGTCCCAGTTTTATATAACCGAGTCCCACTTCAAGCAAAGTATTAAGCTGTCTTGATATAGTCGGTATATTTTGGAAAAATTCCGCCGCTTCTTCTACATTCATATCCAATACATCAAAAATACTTTTGCCTTTATACTTAACTTCCAGCGTTTCCCTGTTATATCTTTTTCCTTTGCACACTTCACAAGGAACGTAAACATCGGGAAGAAAATGCATTTCTATTTTGATTATACCATCTCCATTGCAGGCTTCACATCTTCCGCCCTTTACATTGAAACTGAATCGTCCTTTTCCATATCCTCTGAGCTTCGCTTCGGGAAGCTGTGAAAATAAATCACGTATATGGGTAAATACTCCTGTATAAGTAGCCGGGTTAGACCGGGGCGTTCTTCCTATAGGCGCCTGATTTATATCTATTATCTTGTCTATATGCTGTATTCCGTTAATTCTCTTGTATTTTCCGGGTTTATCTTTGCTTCCGTACATTTCAGCAGCTATAGCTTTATATAAAATTTCATTTATTAGGCTGCTTTTCCCTGAGCCTGAAACTCCTGTTACGCAAACCATCTTACCTAAAGGTATTTTAACATCTATCCCTTTAAGGTTATTTTCCGCAGCCCCTTTTATTTCCAGTTTTTTGCCGTTGCCTTTACGTCTCTCCGTTGGAATTTCAATTTTCTTTCTCCCGCTAAGATATTGACCTGTAATTGATTCCGGACAGTTCTTTATATCTTCCACATTTCCCTGGGCAACCAAATATCCCCCGTTAATTCCTGCTTCCGGACCTATATCCACTATATGGTCAGCTGCATACATCGTATCTTCGTCATGTTCTACAACTACGAGTGTATTCCCTATATCCGTCAGCCTTCTTAAAGCTCCCAGCAGTTTTTCATTATCTTTTTGATGCAGTCCGATACTTGGTTCATCAAGAATATACAAAACTCCCACAAGACCGGAACCAATTTGCGTAGCCAGTCTTATACGCTGAGATTCTCCTCCTGATAATGTCGCTGACGCTCTCGATAAAGTAAGATAATCAAGACCAACATTAGCTAAAAATGTAAGCCGCCCTTTTATCTCTTTTATTATTTCCTCCGCAATGGTTCTGTGAGTAGGCGAAAGTTCCAGTTTTTCAACAAACTCTATAGCATCGGCAACCGACATATCACAAAATTCCATTATATTTTTGCCGCCTACGGTAACTGCCAGCAATTCGGGTTTTAATTTATTTCCCTTACATACAGGACATTGAGCTATGCGCATATATTTTTCCATTTTTTCCTTAATCCATTCGGACTGAGTTTCCCTGTATCTTCTTTCTAAATTATTTATTATACCTTCAAATGTGTGATTTCTGTTCTGAGTCTCCCCATTTCTGTTTGTGTATACGTATTTGAGTTTCTCTTCACCTGTTCCGTAAAGCAGAACCTGTTTAAATTTCTTAGGCAAATCCTTATATGGCGTATCCATATCCGCATTGTATTTTTCAGCCAATGCTCTTATAACCTGCCAATAATAACTTGTATGCTCCATAGTTGCAAATACATTTATCAAACATTTTTCATTTATGCTTTTATCCTGGTCAGGAATTATTAAATCCGGATCTATACTCTGAATAAATCCAAGGCCATTACACTGCGGACAAGCCCCCATCGGATTGTTAAAAGAAAACATCCTTGGCTCCAGCTCTTCTATACTGACTCCATGGTCAGGACAAGCCAAACTTGTACTGAAAGTTTTCTCCTGCACGACTCCGTCCTTATCTGCTATAACCTGAATAAGACCGTCTCCATGACTTACAGCAAGTTCACATGCCTCAGAAAGTCTTCCCTGAATACCATCTTTAACTTTTATACGGTCCACAACTATTTCTATTGTATGCTTAAAAGTTTTTTCAAGTTTTATCTCGTCTTCTCCGAGAATTTTCATCTCACCGTCTACCCGTACACGCGTAAACCCTTCTTTTTGGATTCTTTCCAATATTTTATCATGCTGTCCTTTTCTTTGACGTATGACAGGCGCAAGAACAGTTAGCTTTGTTCCTTCACCCTCCATAATCAGAAGCTCAACTATCTGGTCAATGGACTGACTGGAAATTTCTCTTCCGCATACAGGACAGTGGGGTATCCCTACTCTGGCATACATAAGCCTCAGATAATCATATATTTCAGTCACCGTTCCCACTGTGGAACGCGGATTTTTATTTGTGGTTTTCTGATCTATTGATATAGCCGGAGACAAACCCTCTATGTATTCCACATTCGGCTTTTCCATCTGGCCCAAAAACTGTCTTGCGTATGAAGATAAACTCTCCATATATTTTCTCTGCCCTTCAGCATATATGGTATCAAAAGCCAACGAAGACTTTCCCGACCCTGATAATCCTGTAAGTACCACAAGCTGATCCCTTGGAATAGTCACATCTATACCTTTTAAATTATTTTCCTTTGCTCCTTTTATTACGATATCTTTTGCCATTTTCCTCTTCCTCTTTTAACGATAAAATCTTTACCGTTTTTTACGGTATTAAACTATATCGCTGTTTTTATCTAAAATAAATGTATATTTAAAGCAGAATTAATATTTTTATAGTCTCGATTTATATTCGAACACCATATCACGCAGCTGGGCAGCACGCTCAAACTGCAAATCTGAGGCTGCCTGTTTCATTTCCTTTTCAAGTTTTCCTACGTAATCTTTAAGTTCTTTCTTCGTAAGCTCAAGCGGATTCTTTCCATTATATTTTCCTTCCTCTTCAGCCACTTTAGTTGCCTCTATTACACTTCTTACCGCTTTTTTAACACTCTTAGGAGTTATCCCGTTTACCCTATTATATTCATTCTGTATCTTACGTCTTCTTTCGGTTTCATCCATCGCGGCTTTCATTGCCCTGCTTATTCCGTCGCAGTACATAATTACTTTACTGTCTGCATTTCTCGCCGCTCTGCCTATTGTCTGAATAAGAGATGTCTCAGTTCTTAAAAAACCTTCCTTATCTGCATCAAGTATGGCAACAAGAGAAACCTCAGGAATATCGAGCCCCTCTCTTAAAAGGTTTATTCCTACAAGAACATCAAATACTCCCAGCCTCAAATCTCTGAGAATTTCCATCCTTTCAAGAGTATCTATCTCCGAATGAAGATACCTTACCTTTATTCCCACATTTTTCAAATAGTCGGTAAGGCTTTCCGCCATCTTCTTTGTAAGCGTGGTAATCAGAACCCTTTCCTCTCTCTCTGTGACTTTGTTTATTTCACCTATGAGATGATCCATCTGTCCATCTGTCTTATGCAGTTCTATAACAGGATCCAATAGACCTGTCGGTCTTATTATCTGTTCCGCCGAAATACCTCCGCTTTCTTCCCGCTCATACTGAGCAGGTGTTGCGCTTACATACACTATTTGATTTACCAGCTGATTGAATTCTTCGAATTTCAACGGTCTGTTGTCCAGTGCCGACGGAAGCCTGAATCCGTAATCCACCAGAGACTGTTTTCTCGACCGGTCTCCTGCATACATCGCTCTAAGCTGCGGAAGCATTACATGAGATTCATCTATTATTATAAGAAAATCATCGGGAATATAATCTATCAATGTATACGGACGCGACCCGGCTTCCAGTCCCGTAATATGCCGTGAATAGTTTTCTATCCCTTTACATGTGCCTACTTCTCTGAGCATTTCAACATCATATCTGGTTCTCTGCTCTATTCTCTGCGCCTCTATCAGCTTACCCCGGTCCTGAAACCATTTTACACGTTCTGTCAGTTCCTCATTAATGGTCTCAGCCGCCCTCTCTATGTTTTCTTTGCTTGTAACGTAATGGGATGCAGGATATATTGCAACATGTTTTCTCAATCCCACAACTTCGCCGGTAACGGGATTTATCTCTTTTATAGATTCAACTTCATCACCAAACAGCTCTATTCTGACTGCATTCTCAGCTCCTGCCGGATACACATCTACAGTATCTCCTCTTACCCTGAAATTTCCCCTTTCCATCGCCATATCATTTCTCGTATACTGAATATCGACAAGCTTTCTCAATAACTCCTGGCGATCTTTCTCCATACCCGGACGCAGTGAAATAACCTGATTCTCATAATCTACAGGACTTCCCAGACCATATATACAGGAAACACTGGCAACTATTATTACATCACGCCTTTCAGAAAGCGCCGCAGTAGCCGAATGGCGCAGTTTCTCTATCTCGGCATTTATATCGGAATCTTTCTCAATATAAGTATCTGTAGATGCTACATATGCTTCCGGCTGATAATAGTCATAATAGCTGACGAAATATTCAACTGCGTTATCCGGAAAGAATTCTTTGAATTCTCCGTGAAGCTGAGCCGCCAGCGTCTTATTATGAGAAATCACCAGCGTAGGTTTCTGTACACGTTCAATTATATTAGCCATTGTAAAAGTCTTACCTGACCCTGTAACGCCCATCAGCGTCTGCGCTCTTTTTCCCCGAATTATTCCATCAGCTATTTTTTCCACCGCCTGAGGCTGATCACCCATTAACTTATAATCTGAAACTACTTTGAATTCAGGCATTCTTCCCGATACCTCCATTTTATAAATTAAATAAAATTCACATCAATATATTTTAATTAACCCATTCTTGTTTTTCGGCTAATATTATATCATAACGAACCACCCAATGCAAACAAATGTTCTGTTCATGTTTTTACACTATTTAAAAATTGTCAGCGGATTTTCCATGAAAAATATTTATAAAAAACACACTTAATAAACTTCATACACAATACTATTTGATTTTATTATGCTGCAATTATTCTAACAATAATCTGCAAAATAGCAAACTAGTTTTTTCTGTACTTTAATCCGCTAATATGCTATAATTACTTTATGTAATTTGCTTCATTGGTATACTGAAAGGGGGTCATACTTGAAAATGTTAAGCAAGCTAAGATCTAAGCGAAAAGACATGAAAAAAGCCATAAGAGCTGCAGTAAAAGAAGATGTTAAACTCGGTGTACAAGCTGCACGCACACGTGAATTTTACGATAACAGCGCTGAGCTTCTGAAGAAAAACGACCATATAGACACTGAACTTTATGTTAAGAACAATGTTAAACGTGGCCTTAGAAACTCCAATGGCACAGGTGTATTAGTAGGTCTTACAAAGATTGGTGAGGTAATCGGTTACGATGTTGATGAAAACCGCAACAAAATACCCACTGAAGGAAAATTATACTACCGTGGGTACAGCATTGAAGATTTAGTCAACAACTGCGTTTCCGAAAATCGCTTCGGTTTTGAAGAAATCAGCTATCTTCTTATTTTTGGTTCCCTTCCTACAAAATCTGAATTAGAAGATTTCAAAAAACTGCTGGGAGCTAAAAGAGACCTTCCGGATGGATTTGCCCGCGACATGATTTTGACGGCACCTTCCAATAATATAATGAACAAACTTGCAAGAAGCATACTTGCTCTGTATTGCTATGATGATAATCCTGACGATACATCCATATCAAACGTACTTCGTCAGTCAATAGACCTTATGGGATATTTCCCCGCACTTATATCATATGCATATCAGGCAAAATCTTCATTTTTTGACCATAAGAGTCTTCACCTGCATAATCCTATACCTGAGCTGTCTACATCGGAGAATATACTCAGAATGATAAGACCTACAGGGGAATACACCGAACTGGAGGCAAGGCTCCTTGATATATCTATGATACTTCATGCAGAACACGGAGGCGGAAACAATTCATCATTCACAACTCACCTTGTATCATCAACCGGTACAGATACATATTCTGCAATATCCGCCGCTATCGGATCACTAAAAGGTCCGCGTCACGGAGGAGCCAACATAGCCGTAATAGGAATGATGAATGATTTAAGAAAACATGTTCCTGATTTCAACAACAGAGGAAAACTTGACGATTATCTGGTAAAAGTACTGAAAAAAGAAGCTAATGACAAATCGGGACTAGTATATGGTATGGGACATGCCATATATACACTTTCCGACCCTAGAGCGAAAGTGCTGAAATCAATGGCAAAAAAATTAGCTGAAAGCAAAGACCTTATAGATGATTTTCTGCTTTGTGACTATATTGAAAAAAGAACACCGCAGCTGTACGCAGAAGTAACAGGAATTGAAAAACCTATGCCTGCAAATGTTGATTTGTATTCCGGTTTCGTATATGATGCGCTTGATATTCCTACAACTATTGCAACACCGTTGTTTGCCACAGCAAGACTTTCAGGATGGTGCGCCCACAGAATCGAAGAAATAATAGCAGGCGGCAAGCTTATGAGACCTGCTTATAAATCTGTTATGGAACCCAGAGACTATGTAAGTATTGCAGACAGAACTTCGCAAAACTCCGGAAAAAATACAAAATCAAATAAGAAATAACAAATAAAAATATACAGGACAGAATCAAAGACTGCTTTGTACGCATATCTTATGCAGATGAAGCGACCTTTCGTAAAATTTTTTCTTTGATATTCCGTCTATTCCGTCAATATCGGTAAAATTGATATTGACTGCATAATAAAAAGGAGGAGTAACAAAAACTCCTCCTTTTTATTTTTAATTATATTTATTGTTCGATTACCTGAACGTTTGATAATGCCAGCGAACTTATATTTCCGGAATCATACCTCTTAACTTTTATATTACCATCTTTGATATTCTTAATTATATCGTTATAATCGGATTTATCCAGGTTTTCAAGTTTGCCGTTTTCAATTTCCAGCCAAATTCCATCGTTTGCTATATCGTATTTTACTGTACTTCCTCCGGGGAATTTATCATCCTTATATTGCTCAAGCACAGTTTTAAGAGCGCTTTCAATATCTTTTACAGATGAAGTCACAACTGTATCCGACATCTGGCTTTTGTCTGTCTCATAGGCTATGACTTTCTTATTAAGTATTTCTGCTGATTCAATAACCGGCTGTTCCACAGTATTTCCGCATGCGAATATCGCTTCCGTACCTGCGCCGTACCATTGATTCGACTTCTCAATAATTGAATCTCTGTCATCATCATCAGTGCAATAATGATAGTTTACTTTTACTGAAACGCCTTGTTCTTCAGCCGCTTTTTCTGCTCCCTGCAGGAATCCATAACCGTAATCCATAATCAAAGGCTTCTTATCATCACCCATAAATCCCAGCTGTGTCATACCATCCATCACAGCACCATAACCTGCCAAATAACCTGCCTGCTCTGATGAAAATGTTACTTCAACAGTATTTTTCCCTACTTTTGTTTCGCCTGATTCGGCATCAGCCGGAACTGCATCTATTATTACAAATTTGACATCGGGATATTGATTTTGTTTTTCATAAATAGCCTGGCTGAATAAATACCCATCAGCAATTACTATCTTCGCTCCACCCTGAACAGCTGAATCGATAGCTTGTCTGTATGAATCATCGGAAGGCTCTACAGCTTTATAATATTTATGAGAAATTCCCTCAGATGCACCAAACTCGCTTATCGTATTCCATGCAACTTCGCTGTACCCTCCGTTCATAATAAGCCCGCTATCCGTTATCATAGCGATTTCATAATCAATCTGTTCTTCAGGTTGCACTTCTTCAGGAGAACCACAGCCATAAAGTCCTATTGTAATCATAAAAGTTACAAATAATGCAAATAATCTTTTCATCTCAATTTCCTCCTAATAAAGTTCCTCTCTTCTGTGCTTTAAAAGAGGCAGCTGATTCCTTACCGAATCAACGTAATCTATGTCTATATCTCCATATATTATTGACGGATTCTCATCTCCGTGCGCCACAAATTCTCCCCATGGGTTTACTATACACGACCCGCCATATGCTGTGTAAGGACCTTCCTCATCTCTGGCGGGAGAATTGGCTGCAAAGTAAACCTGATTATCCAAGGCCCTTGCTCTCATTGTCAAATCCCAATGTGCAGGTCCTGTGGTCATATTAAACGCTCCCGGCAAAACTATAAGTTTAGCTCCCGCTAAAGCCATATTCTTAAACCAGTCAGGAAATCTTACATCATAACATATGGCTACCCCTATCCTGCAAAACTCCGTATCTAAAACAGTCATATCGCTTCCTGCCGTTAAGGTATCAGATTCCATAAACCTGATGCCTCCCTTTACGTCTATATCAAAAAGATGTACTTTTCTGTACTTACCTATAAGTTCTCCTTTTTTATCAAATGAATATGAAGTATTATAGATTTTATCTCCTGATACTTCCGGAATTGAACCGCCTATCAAATAAACCCCTGTTTCAGCTGCGAGCTTTGAAAGAAACTCAACTGTCTTACCGTCTTCGGTTTCTGCATACTCCCTGAAGTATTCATTTGAATAAGGGCAATTCCACATTTCCGGGAGAGAAACAACCTGAGCGCCTTTTTCTGCAGCTTCAGCAACATATTCAGATACCGTCCTCATACTTTCTTTTTTATCAAAGGAACCTTTTGTCTGACATAAAGCCAATTTAAACATCATATTCAATCCTTTCCTTTACAGTGTCCAAAAAACCTTTTGTTATCCGAGCTGTAAGCCCCCATATAATCCGTCCATCTATATCGTAAACCGGAACATTAGCCCATCCGCCTCTCCATCTGTAAGATTTTCCTCCTGTAACTTTTTCGTAAGGAAAATCTTCGGGAACTTTCGGAACAGTTTCCACCTTATACACTTCAGCTTCGGTTTCCAGCATTTTATCAATATCCACTGTAAATATCTCATCGACTTCATCAGGATTTAATTCTACATTATCAAGAACATCGTAATCCATTATGCCCAGATAGCAGTACATTGCAAAATTACTGTAGGTATAAATAGTATCGAGCTGATTTATAATTCTTATTTTATCGGCAGAAATCCCTACTTCCTCCCACGTTTCTCTCAATGCACATTCCTCGGTACTCTCATCGGCTTCCAGCTCCCCTCCCGGAAAACATACTTCCCCCGGCTGTCTTTCCATATGCTTTGCTCTTACTTCATAAAGGAGCATCAGTTTATCCTCTTTTCTGACTACAGGAACCAACACCGAAAAGAATCTAAATCCGGCTTCTGCTCCCGGCTTCCTTTGACCGAAAATTTCTTCTATATCCTTAACCGTCAAGTTCTTCTTTAACTCCATTATCTTTCCTCTGATATTTTATATTCATATATGATGCAGCCAAAATTAAGGCTATTCCCAAATATGTATTCCAAAGAATCGTTTCTTTCAGAAATATAACTGCCATGACCGGTGCTATTGCCGGTTTCAGAAAAAATGCCAAAGACCCTGTCGCAGCATCAGACATTTTTATCGCCATAAAATAGCTGAAATATCCAAGACCGGTTACAAATATGCTTATATACATTACCAACGGTAAGTTATCGGATATACCTGATACCACCGGCTTTCCCGACGCCAGCATAATAACCAGCAAAACAGCAGACCCCAGTATAAAACTTATGCTTGTCTGAGCCATCGTACCCATCTTTTGAACGCTGACTTTTCCCGCCACCGTATATGCTCCGAAAAAAACAGCAGCCAAAAGCATATAAACTATTCCCAGCACAGTATTTCCTTCCTGTATATTCCATGGTTTTATCATAAATACAAGACCTAAAAAACCCATTCCAAGTACTGTGAATTTATGAATATTCAGCTTTTCGTCAGTAAAAAAATGAGCAAAGACCATGGTAAACAGAGGATTTATAGATATGAGCACAGATGCCGTAGATGCATTGGAATTTATTACTCCAAGCTGAAAAAACACCATACTGAGAGGAATGCCCAATATCCCTACCATTGCCAGTATACGTATATCTTTAAAATTAAGCTTTATATTATTTTTCTTAAGATCCGCCAATGCAAACGGCAGCAGCAAAAGTCCACCTATCGCGAATCTTATAAATGTAAGCTGAAAAGGATCCAAATCATTGCCTGCAAGTTTACAGGCAACTTCCATAGTCCCGAACATAAATGCTGTTAATATGACAAAGCCGTATGCTTTATTCATTAGATGTCACTCCTTAAAACAACTATTACTTTAAAATTCACTGCATTATAAAAATACCGGCTAATCCGATTGTTCTTTTATATCATGCCCTTATGAAACTTTTTATATCACGGACAATTATTCCTGCGTTATAAAAAAGGCGGTGATTTCACCGCCGTTTTTTGTTTAATTATATTTTCTATTTAATTAATTCAGAATTTCGCAGCCGTCAAAATCTACACCTATCATCTCTTCTTTTTCCGCACTTACGCTTACAACAAAGTTTAAACCGTATATTTCGGAGATTTTCTTAAGTCTGTTTATGAATACCGGCAAATCTCCCAGTGATACATCTGCATGTTTAAGAATGCTGTCTATAAAAATTGTTTCTATATCATGATCAGAACTTATTATTCCGTAAATAAACCCGATATATTCATCAATATTCGTAATATGTTCATAATCCTCCATACATATTACTCTTATTTTATAGTTAAGCTCATACATAAGTCTGTGATTCTTGTTTATAAATATAATGCTGCCATTGCTCTTATCAATTCCGTCATTTGCTAACTGTACCATCTGATTGGTTTTACCGCTACCTTTATGTCCAATAAGTAATTTCACCATAACAATGTCCTCCTAAATACGCTAACATAAGTGCTTTTATATTAAATACAATTATACACTATGCAGTTATTTTCATCAACTAAAATCATATATATTGAATTTTAAACTTTTCCAAAGATTCCAAGCTAACTCTCTTCAATTTTTTTAAGTCTCAGCTGTCCGCATGCGCCGTCTATATTTTTTCCAAGTTCCCGCCTTACAGTCGCGGCTATACCTGCATTATTCAAAATATCAGCAATTTCTGCAGCACGCTTCCTGCTGCTTCCCGAAAATCCCGTTTCCTCAACCTTATTTAAAGGAATGAGGTTAATATGACACAGCATTCCCGAAAGCTTATGTTTAATCAAATCTATATCTTCTTTCCTGTCATTTTCCCCGGATATTAAAGTATATTCAAAGGTTACCCGCCTTCCTGTTTTTTCCGTATATACTTTCGCTGCTTCTATAAGCTCATCTATAGGATAAGCTCTGTTCACCGGCATTATCCTGCTTCTGCCTTCGTTATCAAGCCTATGGAGAGAAATTGCCAGATTAACCTGGGGAAAATCAGCAGCAAACTTTTCTATCCCCGAAATTATTCCGCTTGTAGACACGGTAATGTTTCTGTAACTCAGATTCTTTCCATCTTTGTTATGTATAATTTCAAGAAAAGTTTTTAAATTATCATAATTATCAAAGGGTTCACCCATTCCCATAACGACTATATGGTTTATGTTTTCACCTGTTATCCTCTCCGCTTCGAATATCTGACCAAGCATTTCCGCAGAGGTCAAATTTCTAACAAGTCCATTCAGAGCAGAGGCACAGAAAACACATCCCATACGGCATCCAACCTGGGAAGAAATGCATAATGAATTTCCATATTTATATTTCATAAACACGCTTTCCACAGCATTGCCGTCCTCAAGACCAAATAAAAATTTTCTGGTACTGTCTTCATCATCGATTTGCATATCGACAAGACTCACCCCTGATATATACGCACATTCACTTAACTTTTTCCTTAGCTTTTCGGAAAAATCAGTCATCGCATCAAAATTCTTTATACCTTTGTTTATCCATCTAAAAAGCTGTTTACCGCGAAAAGGAGCCTCCCCCATTTCCGCGGTAAACTTTTTAAGTTCTTCAACTGTAAGTCCTAAAAGATTTTTTTTATTCATTATTTCCCCTAAGTTTTATTTTCCAGTTTTCCACCCGTTATGGAATCTATCCAAATACTCCTCGATGCATATCCAGTCATTCTGAGGATTCTCCGAAGAAATACCGGGATAAAATTTTTCTATATAATCTTCAACAAGTAGCCTTGAAATATTTTTAAGTCTGCCTTTTCCTGAAAAATCGGGGTTACCCTCACCCATTATTCTTTCTCCGTAGCCTTCTAAAAGATTGATTACATCCATAGGGTCAATGCCAAATCTTATGGCAATATACTCTACATCTCTTCCCAGGCTTATATATAAATCGAATATAGCCGTATGCTCTTTTACATCACGTTCTGCCAGATGTCTTAAATTTTCTATTGAAGTACTCATTATATTAGATTCTTTCTATGTCCAGACCGGTTTTGTGCCCATTGAGGTCTGTTTCCTTAAGATCCGATTTTTCTTCCAACGAAACTGCCAAGGTTTCTTTCATTATATAATCTCTGTATTCCTCAACTGCCGCTGCGACTGCTTCATCAGAGCCGATATAGATTTTTATATTATCCATCATCTCATAATCGTTTTGCTTTCTCATCTGCTGAACTTTTGAAACCAATTCTCTCGCAAGACCTTCCCTCTCCAGTTCAGGTGTCAGCGTAGTATCCAGAATGGTAAATACATTGTTTTCCATAGCTACTGCAAAACCATCCTTTGCAGAAATCTTCACATCTACCATATCCTTTGTTATGCCAAAGTTCTCACCATTTATATCGAGGGTTATCTTTCCATCCTTTTCTAAATCAGCTACAGTTTTTGCCGGGTCTCTCTTCGCAAGTTCAGCCCCGAAAGCCTTTATATTTTTACCCAGTACCGGTCCTGCAACCTTAAAGTTAGGTTTAAGAGTATAGTTCATATATTCATCCAGTTTACTTTCAAATAAAACTTTCTTTATATTAAGCTCCTCCATGATAAGCGGAGTCAAGTCACCTATGACTGCTTCATATTTTCCGTCTACCAAAACACCCTTAAGGGGCTGTCTTACTTTTATTCGCTCTTTTTCTCTCGTACCTCTTCCAAGACCTACCAGCGTTCTTACAAGATCCATACGCTCTTCAACCTTTTCATCTATAAGACTTTCATCTGCCTTAGGGAAGAATGAAAGATGAACGGATTCTTCTCCTGTCAGGTTTTGATACATCTCATCGGATATGAACGGAGCAAAAGGCGCTATGAGCTGTGAAACTCCCGTAAGAACTTCGTATGTTGTAGCATATACGGATTTTTTATCTTCGCTCAGCTCTTCGTCCCAAAAGCGTCTTCTGGCTCTCCTTATATACCAGTTTGAAAGGTCTTCCGTTACGAAATCCTGTATTTTTCTTACGGCTTTCATATGATCATATTTATCCATTTCTTCCGTAACTTCTCTTATAAGCCTATTGTATTTAGATATTATCCATCTGTCCAGTTCAGGTCTGTTTTCATACGCAACATTCAGAGATGCCGGGTCGATATCATCCTGATTGGAATAAAGCACAAAGAAATTATACACATTTTTAAGAGTACCGAAAAATTTGCTTACTATCTCTATAAGACCTTCCTCATCGAATTTCGTAGGAGACCACGCCGGTGACGCATAAAGCAGGTACCATCTCGGTGCGTCTGCTCCGTACTTGTCAAAGAGTTCAAACGGATCTACCGTATTTCCCACATGCTTGCTCATTTTCTTTCCGTGCTTATCTAAAATAAGGTCATTTACAAGTACATTTTTATATGGCGATTTGCCTTTTATAAATGTTGATATTGCCATCAGAGAATAGAACCATCCTCTAGTCTGGTCGATACCCTCACATATAAAATCAGCCGGGAAAAATTCCTCATCAAAGACTTCCTTATTTTCAAACGGGTAATGTCTCTGCGCAAAAGGCATCGCTCCGCTGTCAAACCAGCAGTCCATAACTTCCGGAATTCTGGTCATAGGCTTTCCGCACACAGGACATGTAATATGCACATCATCAACATACGGTCTGTGCAGTTCTATATCGGAAGTTATATCTTCCTGCGCCTTTTCTGCAAGTTCCGCTCTGCTTCCCACGCATTCCAGATGTCCGCACTCACATCTCCAGATAGGTATAGGTGTTCCCCAGTACCTGTTTCTTGAAATTGCCCAGTCGTTAACATTTTCAAGCCAGTTGCCGAATCTTTTCTCTCCTACAAAATCCGGGAACCAGTTGACGCTGTTGTTGTTTGCTACAAGCTGATCTTTAAGTTTTGTCATTTCAATATACCAGCTTGGCTTAGCGTAATAAACAAGAGGTGTGCCGCATCTCCAGCAGTGAGGATAATTATGCTCCATTTTCTCCTTTGCATATATCTTGTTTTCAGCGGCCAGCCATTTTATTATGTCCACATCAAGACCATCTTCCATTACGAATCTTCCTTTCCATGGAGTATCCGTATATTTGCCTTGTTCATCGACGGGATTTACAACAGGAAGACCGTACCTTCTTCCTGTATTGTAGTCGTCTTCACCAAAGGCCGGAGCAGTATGAACTATACCGGTACCGTCCTCAATAGTTACGTAATCTGCACATGTAACAAAAAACGCCTTTTTATCAGGCTTTATAAAAGGCATAAGCTGTTCATACTCTATATATTCCAGTTCTTTTCCTTTCATTTCTTCTATAACCTGATAATTTTCAGCTCCCAGCACTTTATCTGCTAAAACTTTAGCAACATAAAATACGCTGCCTTCCTCTTCCCCTGCTGTCATTCTGACCTTTACATAATCCACATCGGGGCCTACAGTAAGAGAAACATTTGAAGCCAAAGTCCATGGAGTCGTCGTCCATGCAAGAAAATATTCATCCGCATTTTTTCTCTTAAACTTTGCCGTTATGGTCATAGCCTTGACTTCCTTGTATCCCTGAGCAACCTCATGGGATGCCAGACCTGTTCCGCATCTAGGACAGTACGGAAGAATTTTATGACCCTCATATATCATAACTGCATCAAAGAATTCCTTTATTATCCACCATAAAGTCTCTATATAATCATTATCCAAAGTTATATAAGGGTTATCCATATCTATGAGATATCCCATTCTCTTTGTCATCTTTCTCCACATACTCTCATACGTGAATACTGATTCTTTGCATTTTTCATTAAAAGCTTTGATTCCGAATTTTTCAATATCCTGTTTTCCCGACATTCCCAGCTGTTTCTCAACTTCTATCTCTACAGGAAGACCATGAGTATCCCAGCCTGCCTTACGGTTTACGGCATATCCCTGCATAGTCTTATACCGACATACCGAATCCTTTAAGGTTCTGGCAATCACATGGTGTATTCCCGGTCTTCCGTTTGCTGTCGGAGGGCCTTCGTAAAAGGTAAATGAAGGCATACCTTTTCTAGTGCTTACGCACTTTTCCAGAAGATTTTCTTTTTCCCATTTATCAGCCTGCTCCATCTGAAGCTCTGCTATCGGTTTCTCAGATAAATTTTTTATCATTTTGTATTTTCCTTTCAAAAAAAGTAACGTCCCTAACAAAAGTTAGGGACGATTATAAACCGCGGTACCACCCTAGTTATGGGACAAACATCCCATCTCTCTTAAAGTGTCCGGCTCCGAAGTGATTTTCACATTCCGCTTCACCGGCGCCCTCTCAGCAAACGGGCACCTCTCTGTAAGGATATTACGCGACGCTACTGTCTTCATCACAGCCGCAATATTAAATTCATACTCTGTAATTCTATATTGCAGCCGTTTAAAAGTCAAGTTTTTTTAAAAACAGCAAGCAATCGAATATAAACTACTTTGCAGAAGCCGTCTGCAAAAATTTTTCAATGGCTTTAAGCGGCTCTTCTTTATTTATTGTAAGTCTTATAAAAGCTTCCTTTCCGCCGTTTATCATCATTTTCTCACCGTAAGCAGATATAAGAGCAGACATCATATTCTCTGAAAGCTTGGTATTTTCCCAAAGCTTAAATATTATCTTATATCCCTGCTGCATTATTTCACTTATACCCAGATTTCCTGCCATGGCTCTTATCTTTGAAATTTTAATAAGATTCATAGTGTCTTTAGGAATATCCCCGAATCTGTCCAAAAGTTCATCTATTATTTCAGTCTCATCATCATCGCTTGCAATTACCGCTATTTTTTTATACATTTGAAGCCTGAGCACATCGTTTTCAATATATCTTTCTGATATTACCGCCGATATAGGCAGACTGAATGCAGTTTCTTCCGCATGTGGCAATACTTCCGCTCCTTTTAAATGCTCGACTGCTTCTTCCAGCATCTTGCAGTACAGTTCATAACCTACGTTAAGCATATGTCCTGACTGCTCTGTCCCCAACAGATTTCCTGCACCTCTAAGCTCAAGGTCTTTCATTGCAATTTTAAATCCCGAGCCGAATTCCGTAAACTCCTTTATGGCTCTCAAACGCTTTTCTGCAATTTCAGTAAGACTTTTATCTTTTCTATACATCAGGTATGCGTATGCCATCCTGTCAGAACGCCCGACACGTCCCCTCAGCTGGTACAGCTGTGCCAGTCCGAATCTGTCAGCGTCCATGATAATCATGGTATTCACATTTGGAATATCTATACCCGACTCTATAATCGTGGTTGCTACGAGAACATTGTATTCGCCCTTTGAAAAATCCATTATGATGTCTTCAAGCTGATTTTCTCCCATCTTGCCATGTCCCACAACAACCGAAGCAGCGGGTACGATATGCTCTATATCGCTTGCTATTCTGTTTATAGATTCAACTCTGTTATAAAGAACATAAACCTGACCTCCTCTTGCCAGCTCTTTTTCTATTGCTTCTCTTATTACAAAATCATCCTGTTCCATCACATATGTCTGTACAGGATATCTATCATCAGGAGGTTCTTCTATAGTGCTCATATCCTTTATACCTGAAAGAGACATATGCAGAGTTCTAGGTATAGGTGTCGCGGATAAAGTCAGTACATCTACATTTTCTTTAAGCTGTTTTATTTTTTCCTTGTGCTTAACGCCGAATCTCTGCTCCTCATCTATTACAAGCAGACCTAAATCCTTGAAATGTATATCTTTTGAAAGCAGCCTGTGTGTACCTATTATCAAATCTATCCGGCCTTTTTCTATTCCCTCTGTAATCCACTTCTGCTGAGCCGACGTTCTGAATCTTGAAAGCATTTCCACTTTAAACGGAAATTTTTCAAATCTGTCTTTCAAAGTATAGTAGTGCTGATTTGCCAAAAGAGTCGTAGGAACCAAAACAGCTGCCTGTTTTCCATCCGCAACGCATTTAAACAGTGCCCTGGCGGCAACCTCGGTTTTGCCAAAGCCAACATCTCCGCAGAGAAGTCTGTCCATTGGAACGTCTCGTTCCATATCCTTTTTTATTTCATCTATACACCTCAGCTGCTCTTCAGTCTCCGTATACGGAAATGTATCCTCAAATTCACGCTGCCACACCGTATCCTCAGAAAAGGAATATCCTTTCTCGTTCATTCTTGCAGCAGATACTTTTATGAGTTCTTTCGCCATATCCGTAACCGCCGCTTTTGCTTTTGCTTTCGTATTTTTCCATTCGCTTCCCGAAAGTTTATTCAGTCTTGGACTTATACCATCGCCGCCTACATATTTTTGGAGTATCCCAAGCTGGTCTACGGGAATATATAGGGAATCTTCACCTGCATATTTTACCTTGAGATAGTCCTTTTTTACACCTTGAACAACCAGCTGTTCAATTCCCATAAACTTGCCTATCCCGTGGCTTTCATGGACTACGTAATCGCCTTTTTGCACGTCTGCAAAGCTCTTTATCTGTTCTCCTCGGGATTTCTTTTTCCTTCTGCGGCTCTTCCTGCTGTTGCCGAAGATTTCACCTTCCCATATGTAGCAGACTTTTTCATCGGCGAATTCCATTCCTGCCGTCAAAACACCCTGTTTAAGACTCACTTTCCCTTCAAGATTTTCCCTTACGAGAAATTCTCTCATATTCCTTATTCGCTCTTCACTGCTGCATACTATGGTAATCTTAAAATTTCTTCTTGCATAGCTTTCCAGTTCACCCTTCAAAACATCCATCCTGCCGTTAAAATCAGGTGTCTGTCTACAGTTTACCGTTACAAGCGAACTTAAAAACGGTGCATTTTTTATAGTACTTACAAAAGGAGTAAATATATACCCCTCCTTTTCGTAAAGCTTAAAGTAATCTTTCTGTCCTGACAGAGATTTAAAATCTTCGCCTATTCCCTTTCCCGCAGAAAGTATTGCATCTATATCATCGGCTCGTTCTTTTTCATAAACTTCCAGCGTCTCAAGTATTCTCGCCGGATCATCTATAAAAATACAGGGCTCTTTCATATAATCCCATATATACATGGTTTCATCATAAAAGTAATTTATAAATTTTTCCATATACTGTATGTTAATCATACTGTCAGCATATTCCAAAAGCTGATTTTTACGCTGTATTAAATTGTCAGCTTTTTCCGATTCTTCGCCGTTTTTTTGAATACGCTTAATCTGCTTATCATAAGCCGAACTTATATTTTTTTTAGCTCTCTGGAATATTTCTTTATCTTTAACTATCTGAGAACACTGATAAACGGAAACAAACTGCAAAGACTCAACTGACCTTTGTGTATCTATATCAAAGGTTCTTATAGAATCAACCTCTGTATCAAAGAGTTCTATTCTGTACGGCAGGTCGCTGTCAGGAGTAAAAATATCTATTATTCCGCCTCTTATGCTGTATTCTCCTCGGCTTTCTATCATGGAAACACGTTCATATCCCATAAACGACAGTCTTTTTTTCATATCGTCTATGGATACATCACGTCCCAGCGCTATTTCAACCACATTTTCTTCAAAGATTTCTTTTGGCGGAAGTTTTTTAATAGCTCCTGTCACAGGAGCTATTACTATGCAGTCTTCTCCGCATACTACCGATTTTAAAACCTTTAATCTGTTAAGCAGATCATCATTGCTCTTTGCCTCGTATTGCATCAAAGATTCATCTTCAGGCGGAAGAATATATATTTTCTGCGCACTAAAAAAAGAAAGGTCCGCTGCTAACCGCTTCGCCCTGTTAAAAGTTGAAACTACAATCAGGCTTTGACCTTTTTTTTCATTTAAAATATTTGCTGCAATAGGAGCTATACGTTCCTCTGCAGCTCCTGTGATGTTTATCATTCCCTTTTTAGTCACTTGTCTCTTTCTCCGGTGCTTTTGCTCTTATATTGTATTCATTCATCGCACAGTCTATACCCTTTTCCAAAATACATTCCACTGCATCCGCAGCTTTTTCCACAGCTCCAAAAACAACTGCACGTTCCTGTTTTCCCATCTTTCCGATTACAAAATCTTTCCAGTCAAGTCCCCCGCTTTTTCCAATTCCTACCCTTATCCTCGGAAACTCCTGAGATTTCAGCTGAGCTATAATCGACTTCATTCCGTTGTGACTTCCAGCACTGCCTTTTTTTCTTATTCGCAAAGTACCGGCCTCTAAATCAAAATCATCGTAAATCACCAGCATATTCTCAAGGTTTATATTGTAATAACTTACAACCTCTCTAAGGGATTCACCGCTTAGGTTCATATATGTCTGCGGCTTGACTAAAAGCACTCTTTGGCCGGAAATGATACCATCTCCGACCAAAGCCTTATGTTTGATTTTATTAACTTTTATATTATTTTTTTCTGCAAGTTTATCTATAGTAAGAAACCCCATATTATGTCTTGTATTTTCATATTTTTTGCCAGGATTTCCAAGACCTGCTATAACAAACATATATCAGTTACCTTTCGTTAATTAATATTTAATCCACAAAGTTAAACAAACTAATCAAACAGCTTGCTTATAGAACCATTTGTGAATATTCTGGTCATAGCCTCGGCGAAGATAGGTGCTACTGAAACTATCTTCATCTTATCGATTTTCTTTTCTTCAGGTATAGGCAGAGTATTTAAAAGAACTAACTCCTCTATTGCCGAATTTTCTATTCTCTCAATCGCCGGACCTGACAGAACCGCATGTGTAGCACATGCCCTTACACTTACCGCGCCCAAATCCTTTAAAGCATTTGCTGCATTGGTTATTGTTCCGGCAGTATCTATCATATCATCTACGAGAATACAGTTTTTACCCTCTATATCTCCTATGATATTCATTATTTCACTCTTGTTGGGTTCAGGTCTTCTCTTGTCCACAATGGCGATAGGAGCTCCCAAAGGCTGCGCCATATTTCTGGCCCTCGTAACGCTTCCATGATCGGGAGAAACTATAACCACGTCTTCCATTCCCTGATTAACAAAATACTTTGATAAAATAGGCATTCCAACAAGGTGGTCAACGGGAATATCAAAGTACCCCTGTATCTGAGCTGCATGAAGATCCATCGTTACAACCCTGTCAGCTCCTGCCGCAACCAATATATCTGCAACCAATTTAGCTGTAATAGGATCTCTTGCTTTCGCTTTCCTGTCCTGTCTTGCATAACCATAATAAGGAATTACTGCGTTTATTCTTCCTGCCGATGCGCGTTTCATAGCATCAATCATGATAAGCAGTTCCATAAGATTGTCATTTACCGGATCACATGTAGACTGAACTATGTAACAATCGGTTCCTCTTACGGTTTCCCAAAGGTTCACTGATATTTCACCGTCACTGAACTTATTTACAGTTGCTCTTCCCAAAGGCTTGCCCATAATAGATGCTATTTCTTCAGCCAGCTCAAGGTGTGAATTTCCTGCAAATACTTTGTAGTTTGAAAATACGCTGTTTTTCATTTGTTTCTCCTACCTCCACTTTACGTTTAAACTGTTATTACTTCTTTAGTATACCTCTTTTTTCAACCCATCCCTCTATAGTTTTGCCTTTGGCTCTTGCAACGTGAAGCGAACCGGAAGGAACATTTTTTGTTATGGTACTCCCAGCTGCAACATATGCATCTTTTCCTACATTCACCGGAGAAACAAGATTTACATTGCATCCGATAAATGCTCCGTCTTCAACAACCGAACGATACTTTTTGCTCCCGTCATAGTTTACAAATACAACACCACATCCAAGATTAACTTTCTTGCCTACATCCGAATCTCCTACATATGTAAGATGAGCCGCTTTGGCTCCGTCATCAAGCTTTGAATTCTTGATTTCCACAAAATCGCCTACTTTGCATCCATTGCCTATTTCACTGTGAGGCCTCAAGTAAGCGAAAGGGCCTATGCTGGTTTCATTTCCCACTTTACTGTCTAAAATCACTGAACTCTGTATGTTAGTATCGCTTCCGATAATTGAATCTTTTATTCTTGTATTCTGTCCCAGAATACAGTTTTCACCAATCTCCGCATTGCCTTCAATAACAACACATGGATATATGACAGTACCTTTCCCTATCTTGACGCCCTCATCTATATAAGCCATTTTCAAATCTATGAAAGTAACGCCTGAGCACATATACTCTATATTTCTCTGTATCCGCTCAGCTTCAAGCTTTTCATATTCTTCAATATTCACGGCATTTCCTCCTTAAAATCTTCTGTCCTTTTCAAGAATCATTTCTCCGACTTTATAAATATCTCCTGCCCCCATTGTAATTATAAGGTCACCTTCTTCCGCATTATTGTATACGAAATTAGCGATTTCTTCAAATTCTTTAAAGAAGTAAACTTCCTTTGAGGGGTCATTTTCTTTTATTTTATTCATCAGCGTCTTTGAACTTATCTTGTGAATATTCTTCTCCCTAGCTGCATATATCTCTGCCAGAACAATTTTATCAGCTTCACCAAATGCTGTAGAAAAATCATCGAGAAGCGCCATTGTTCTCGTATAAGTGTGAGGCTGAAAAAGGCACCATAAATTATTATGTTTCATGTTTCTTACCGCTGAAAGGGTCGCTTTTATTTCTGTGGGATGATGAGCATAATCATCCACTATTTTCATATTATTGTAAGTCTTCCCAAGCACATCAAATCTTCTCTGAGTACCTGTATATACATTTAAAGTCTTTACAATATCTTCAACATCAACGCCCAGAATGTGACAGCACGCAAAAGCTGAAACAGCATTAAGTATATTATGTTCTCCAGGAATCGACAAGGCTATTTCACATAATGCCTTTCCTCCGTGGTTAACTTTAAACTTAGGCATGCCTTCGTTATCAAAATCTATATCCGAAGCATAATAATCGCAGCTCTCACTGAGACCGAATGTAATTGCATTCGGCAGTCCTTCTATTACGCTCTTTACAAAAGGATTGGCATCGTATGCAATAACAGCTCCGTTTTCAGGAACAAGTTTTGCAAACTTATCAAAAGAATTTGCAATATGTTCCACATCTTTAAAATAATCCAGGTGGTCAGAATCTATATTTAATATTATTTCGATTTTAGGTTTCAAGCTTAAAAAGCTGTCCATATATTCACATGCCTCTGTAACAAAGAATTTATTTTTTCCAACATAGACATTCCCGTTTATTTCCGATAAATTTCCTCCAACCAATATAGTAGGTTCTTTTTGTGCGTCTTTTAAAATCAAAGAAACCATAGATGTTGTAGTTGTCTTGCCGTGCGTTCCAGAAATAGCAATGCTATTATCATACTCGTCCATAAGTGCTCCAAGCGCTTGGGCTCTGGTTATTGCGGGAATTCCCAATTCCTTTGCTCTGGCAAGTTCAGGATTATCAGCTCCGACCGCTGCGGAATATATAATGAGTTCAGCCCCTTCAACATTTTTCTCTCTATGGCCTAAATATATATTAGCTCCGTTTTCAATGAGCTTTTCAGTCATTTCACTTTCTCTCATATCTGACCCGGAAACTTCATAGCCTCTGGACAGTAAAATTTCTGCAATTGCAGAAAGTCCTATACCTCCTATGCCTATGCAGTGTATTTTTTTATAATCCGGCAATTTAATCATGCTCACGCCTCCCTAATCATAGATAATAGGATTATACCATATTTGCAATTAAAAATGCGTTTCAAACAAGAAAAAATAAAATAAAATACATATAAAAAATATTGAGACAAAATCATCCGCTCCAGTTCTTTTAAATATATAATTTTATTGCAGAACAATATCTACTGCATCTACTGCTGCCTGTATAAAAAAAGTGTGCAGGACGGAATCAGAGATTCCTTTGCACACATGCCGCCCGCAAGGAGGGCGACGCTTCGCAAGGTACTTTCTTTGAAGTATACCAAAATCTCGTAAAACTATATTTCATATACTATAAAAAAGGCACCTTTAATCCACAAGGTGCCTTTATAAACAATCGAATTTAATTTAACATATCATCCTTTTTATTAAGTATATCTGCCGCAGCCATGCATGCCGGACAATCACAGAACTTCGCGCCTTCGGCTTTTATTTTTTCAGCATGCTTAACAATCCCTGCGGATTCATCTGCCCCGAAATATTCGATGCCTTTATCAGATTTTGCGAAATTAATTAAATTATCAATCGGCATTATATCAGCTTCCAATTCTTTTATAAAAAATTCCGTTTCGTCTTTTTCCATGTCAGAACCTACTGCATTCAGCCACTTTTCTGCAGCTTCTTTTGTTTCCGGACTGCAAGTCGGTGCTTTTATCAATTCTTGAGTTTTCTCAATAACATAATCCAGAACTTTTTTATCCATAATAATACAACCGCCTTTCTAATTATATATCTTTTAGATATTTTATCATATTTCTCTTCACACAAGGAATAAAAAATTGTTTTTTTATAATCCGGCTGGTATTATTGATACATACATTGAATTATATTCAAAATAAAGTTTTCCAGTGAGGTGTACATGAAAAAAAGTCACAGAGTAGGTGCTATATGCCAGATTTTAACCGAGTCCCCGGAGAAAATATTTACATTAAGCTATTTCTGCGATAAATTTTCAGCAGCTAAATCAAGTATAAGCGAAGACATAAGCGCTGCCAAAGAAGCTGTAAAAGCAACAGGCTATGGATATATAGAAACCATTGCCGGAGCATCGGGAGGCGTTAAATACGTTCCCGATATTTCCCAGGAAAAAGCACGTGAGGTGCAGGAAAATTTATGCGCGCTTTTAAAGGAAGAAAACCGCATTTTAGGAGGTGGCTTTCTATATACTTCAGATATAATGTATAATCCTGAAATAGTAAAAGGTATGGCTCAAATATTTGCAAAAAAGTTTAGAAAATCCGGAGCCGATTATATAGCTACCATAGAAACAAAAGGCATTCCTGTAGCATTCATGACTGCTCATCTTTTAAACATTCCTGTAATAGTAATAAGGCGTGAAACCAAGATATCAGAAGGAGCTACGGTAAGTATCAATTACTTCCCAGGTTCTTCCGAAAGACTTCAAAAAATGTCCATATCAAAACGCGCAGCAGCTCCCGGCTCCAAAGTTCTCATTATAGATGATTTCATGCGCGGAGGAGGAAGCATAAAAGGTATCTGCGAAATATTTTCAGAAGTCGATATTGAAGTTGTGGGGAAAGGAGTTGCCATCGCAAATATAGAACCTAAAAAGAAAAAAGTCCAGGACTATTTTCCTATCGTTCACCTGGGTAAAGTTGATGAAACAAGCAAAAAAGTTACGGCTCTGCCGAATTGTCAGATTTTTTAAAATTCACTTGTTAAGCCCCCCTTTCTAGTGTATAATACAAATATCTTATTGAAACAATGGGGCACGAAAGGCGGTACTACAAATGAATATTACTGATGTAAGAATTCGCAAGGTTAACGATGAAGGCAAAATGAAAGCTGTAGTTTCTATCACATTTGATGACGAATTTGTTGTTCATGATATCAAAATAATCGAAGGACAAAATGGTCTGTTCATCGCTATGCCTAGCAGAAAAATGGGTGAGGGGGACTTCAGAGACATCGCCCATCCTCTGGTTTCCGAAACAAGGAATAAAATCAGAGATGCTATATTTGAGGAATACGAAAAGGTAATTGCTCAGAAAGCAGCTGAATCAGAGAGCGCAGATCAGTAAACAAAAAAGATAAAGACTATCCGAAAACGGATAGTCTTTTTTATAGTATAGGAAATATCGTATTACGAGATTTACGTATGCTTCAAAGAAAGTACCTTGCGAAGCAACGCCTCTTGCGGGCGACATGTATGCAAAGGAATCTCCGATTCCGTCTTGCGCACTTTTTTTATTTTACCAAAATAACTGTAAAAGTTTAGCTGCGAATCCATCGAAAAAGGAAAATATCCAAATCTTCAATATTTCATATGATTTTTGATAAAATGCCGCATATATCCCTTGTCAAAAATACACCGCTAACCAAAACCCCTGTATAGGAAGACCTTTTGGATAAAAAAGCGGCATAATTTACATAGAATTTCTATCAAACTGACCAAAACGGCCTTTAAATTGAGGGTTTTGGATAATAGGTTTCAACCGAGCCTGATAAACAGGTTCTTTTTATCCAAAATGAGCTTGCAGACAGTGTTTTTGGATAATTAATTCATTCCTCAGGTCGATGCTCTACTCCACATTGATTACTCTTATAAGATTTGTAGTTCCCGATACCTGAAGCGGCATTCCCGCACTTAACACAACGCAGTCGTCTTTTTTAACAAAACCCATTCTCTTAGCGCCTTGAACTGCTTCTTCCATAAGGTCATTCCAGTTATCGCTTATTTTAGTAAGCACCGGGTATACTCCTCTTGTCAAAGCCTGCTGATGGTATGATTTTTCCTTTGGCGTGGCTGCTATTACAGGTTCTTTAGGCTTATATTTTGCCATCATCTCAGCAGTATATCCTGAAGTAGTAATAGCTATTATAGCGCTTGCTTTAATATCTCTCGCCGTCGTGCACGCTGCGTGCCCCATGGCATTTGATACATCCTTATGGTCTGATTCTACCTCAAGAAATTTATACTGGTTCACTTCTTCTGCATCCAGTTCCGCCTGCCTTACTATTTTTGACATGACTTTTACAGTTTCAACAGGAAAATTACCTGCAGCACTCTCCCCTGAAAGCATAACAGCAGAAGTACCGTCAAATACAGCATTTGCAACATCGGTTATTTCTGCTCTTGTCGGCGCTGTGTTATTTGTCATGGATTCCAGCATTTGAGTTGCGGTTATAACAGTTTTTCCGGCTTTGCAGCATTCTTTAATAAATTTTTTCTGTATACCTGGTAATTTTTCAAAATCCACTTCAACGCCCATATCTCCTCTGGCAATCATTATTCCGTCAGAAAGTGCTAATATGCCTTTAAAATTTTCTATACCTTCAGTATTTTCTATCTTGGAAATTATTTTTATCTTTTCCCCACCGTTTTCATTTAGCAATGTTCTCAATGCAATGACATCATTTTCATTTCTGACAAATGAAGCCGCAACGTAATCCACATCCATTTGAATACCAAAAAGTATATCGCTTCTGTCAGCTTCGCTTATATATTCAAGAGCAATGGATTTATTGGGTATATTAACGCCTTTTCTGTTGCTTACTCTGCCTCCGGAAACAACTTTGCAAATAACCTCGTTATCCGACGTATCCATTACCTTTAATTTTATTCTCCCATCATCAATAAGTATATCAGTACCTTTTTCAACCTGAGAAGGCAAGGCTTCATAAGTTGTTCCTACACCATGGCTGTCACCTGCGTATATTTCGGAAGATAAAATAAACTCCTGACCATCTTTAAGAATTTCAAATCCGTTTTTAAAATCCCTTAGTCTTATTTCAGGACCTTTGGTATCCAGCAGTACAGCAGCAGGAATATTCATGCTGTCTCTGACACTCCTGAAAGTTTCTATGGTTTTTCTGTGCTCTTCATGAGTCCCGTGAGAAAAATTTAATCTCGCCACATTCATCCCTGCCTCAAGCATATCTCTCATTACATTTTTATCATTGCTTGCCGGACCCAATGTACAAACAATTTTTGTTTTCTTTAACATATGACCACCTCTTTATTATTATATCACAAAATTACAAGATGCTTATAGTACAGCTCAGAACACACAACTTCTCATAATTATTCTTTGCATTTAAAAAGGTCGTCCTTAAGACGACCTTTATTATTGGCTAGGGTAGCAGGATTCGAACCTGCGCATGATGGAATCAGAATCCATTGCCTTACCGCTTGGCGATACCCCAACGTGCAACCTTTTTCGTAAAGTCAATATTAATGGGGTGGATAGTGGGATTCGAACCCACGCATAACGGAGCCACAACCCGCTGTCTTAACCACTTGACTATACCCACCATATAATATTATATCCAAATATCTTTGATAAA
>CABUXV010000031.1 GCA_902495595.1 uncultured Eubacterium sp.
CGCAAGGTACTTTCTTTGAAGTATACGGAAATCTCGCAAAACGATATTTCCTATATTATAAAAAAAGTGTGCAAGACGGAATCAGAGATTCCTTTGCACATATGTCGCCCCCAAGGGGCGACGCTCCGCAAGGTACTTTCTTTGAAGTATACGGCTATACTGCCGAAAATAACGTGAACATCCCATATAATTAACTACACGTTAAAATCTTGGAATATTTTATAACAAAATGCCTCTTTATGTATGGATTTTTAACCTATCTTTTAATATAAAAGGATTTCACGTTATTTTTCAAAAAAAACAGCCCTGTAACAGGGCTGTTTTTAACATGAATGATTGTTTTCTGAAGTTTCACGTTATAAGTATAGAAACTGCGGTAAATCAAGGGCTGTGTCCTGCAAGGGTTAAGCTGGGTTACCTTAGATACTGTTCTGCTGACAACCCTCTTTCTGATTTATGTCTTTGAATTCCATAACGCTGAGTTTCCCGCCGCAGGAACATCTGTAAGCGTTTATTTTTTTCATTACACATGTAACCCTCTGGCGCGGATATTCTTTGCCGCACTTATTGCACTTTATTATGTATTTTATATTATTGTTTCTTTCTCTTTCCATTTCCGAAAGTCCCATTTCTTCAAATGATGATACACGTTTTATATTATATCCGTATGCCCTGTTCATTTCATCAGAATAATTTTTCCATTTAATTCCATGACTGTAGCATTCAGGGCATGTATGAAGCACTTCATGGGCTATAACTTCTCTTACTTTACGATTTCCGTATCCCAGACTGTCCAAAAGAAATCTGCTTACTTCTATGTAAAATATGCCTTTATTTTTTTTACAGCATCCGAATCGTTTTTTTGGTCTGCTGTTTATATCAACTTTACTGCAAATATTATCAGGCACGGGAATGTTTAAACCCCGTGCCTCATTTATTACTTCTTTCAATATTTTATTCAGTCCGTCGTTCATAATCTCTTTATATTTTATCGCTGTCATATTCAAGTCTTTTTCATTCCCTTTTTCATTGCGTATGTTTCATGTGAAACATTTTATGCTAATTAAGTGATTTCAATAGTTCTATAAGTCTTTCCAATTCTTCTTTGCTGTAATATTCTATCTCTATCTTGCCTTTTTTGCCTTTTTGATTTAGAACTACTTTTGTCCCGAAGACATCTTTTAAATCTTCTTCTACTCTCTTTACATCGGCGCTTTTCTGTTTAATTCTGCTCTTTGCCTTTACTGTTGTTTTCTTTTCCTGCGCCAGTTTTTCTATCTGCCTTACGGATAAACCTTCTTCTACAGTTTTTTTTGCAAGCATTATCTGTTTTTCTTCATTGCCTGCTGATACTATTGCCCTTGCATGCCCCGCTGACAAAACACCTTCCGCAACGTAATTTCTGACGCTTTCAGGAAGTTTAAGAAGTCTGAGACAATTCGTTATATATGGACGGCTCTTGCCTACGCTTTTTGAAACCTGCTCCTGGGTAAGACCATATGTATCTATCATCTGATTTATACCTTCAGCTTCTTCAATAGGATTAAGGTCTTCCCTCTGCATATTCTCTATGATAGCAAGCAGCATATTTTCTTCATCTGTCAGCTCTTTTACTATGCACGGGATTTCTTTTATTCCGACTTTTCTTGCGGCTCGCCATCTCCTCTCGCCTGCAACTATTTCATATCCGTTCTTAACATTCCTTAAAACTATCGGCTGTATAAGACCATGTTCTTTTATGGATGCTGCCAAATCTTCAAGCTTATCTTCATCAAAGACTTTTCTCGGCTGATTTGAATTTGGTTTTATATCGTTTATATCTATGTATAATATTCCGTTATTTTCTCCAGCAGCTTTAATTTTACTGTTTTCTTTTTTAGTTTCTGATTTTACTGTTTCAATATCTTTTTTATCTGTGGGTTTTTCAGCCGGCTCTATATTGACTTCAATGTCTCCAAAAAGCGCGTCCAATCCCTTGCCAAGACCTCTTGCTTTTTTAGCTGCCGCCATTTATTTTTCCTCCTCGCCTGCCAGAAATTCATCGGCAAACTCCATGTATGCTATTGCTCCTGCTGATTTAGGGTCATATTTTATTACAGGCAGACCATGACTTGGCGCTTCCGCCAGTCTGACGTTTCTTGGAATTACAGTTGTGTAAACCTTTTCTTTGAAGTATTTCTTAACTTCTTCAACTACTTGTATTGAAAGATTTGTTCTTCCGTCAAACATACTTAAAATTACACCTTGTATTTCCAAGTCGGGATTGCTGTTTTTCTTAACTATATCTATTGTACTCATCAGCTGACTTACACCTTCAAGAGCGTAAAATTCACACTGTATAGGTATGAGAACAGAATCAACCGCTGTCAGGGAATTGATAGTAAGAAGACCTAAAGAAGGAGGACAGTCTATAAATATATAATCATATTTAGGCTTTAGCAAATCAATTGCTCTTTTAAGCCTTTTATCTCTTCCTGCAAGCTGTATAAGTTCCACTTCCGCTCCCGCAAGCTGAACGCTTGCAGGCATTATATCAAGGTTCTTTATTCCTGTAGAAAGTATAGCTTCTTCCGGATGGTTATTGTCCTCTATCAGTATTTCATGTGTTGTAATATCCAAATCTTTTTTTGATATTCCGACTCCGCTGGTTGTATTACCCTGTGGGTCTATATCAAGTATTAATATTTTCTTTCCTTTTATGGCAAGGCATGCTGCCAGATTTATATTCGTAGTAGTTTTTCCAACTCCACCTTTTTGATTAAAGATAGCTATCGCTTTTCCCACTTTTTTCCTCCTTAATTATACAATTACCTTATAGCTTATTATATAACATACCCTTTTTATTTACTACGTTTTTCTTTTTTATTTAACAAAAAAATATAATGTTTCACGTGAAACATTATATTTTTTGGAGGTAATATTATAAACGCATGAGTCTTATCCATTTGCTACAAGTAATTTTCTCTCCTTATTATTTATATCATCTATATTTTTAGGTATTGTAATTTTAACAACGTATGAATCCCCTGTATCTTCCTGATTGAAAGTAGCGCCCTTTCCAATCAAATCCATATCATTAAATGCTTTTTTTAATGTGCTTACATAAAGTTTATAACTAATATGCTTTACTTTGTTCCGCTCCCGTTCCTGATTTTCTCTTTTTGCAAGATACTCTTCTACCAGTTTTTCTGTCTGTTTTACATTAAAGCTGTGTTTTACAACTTTCTCGATTATAAGTCTTCTGAGCTGGTCATCGTCCAGTTTAAGAAGAGCTCTCGCATGTCTTTCCGTGAGCTTGTTTTTTACAAGCATATCCTGGATATCTTCAGGCAAGTTTAAAATTCTTATTTTATTCGATATGGTAGATTGGTTTTTTCCGAGCCGTTCAGAAAGAGCAAGCTGATTTAAACCATATTTTTCCATCAATGTTTTATATGCTTTAGCTTCTTCTATGTATCCCAGATTCTCACGCTGTATATTTTCAACTAACGCAATCATTCCTATTTCTTCATCCGTGGCATTCTTAATTATTGCAGGAACTTTAGTAAGCCCCGCCATAGCTGCTGCCCTAAGTCTCCTCTCGCCTGCAATCAACATGAAATTGCCGTCATTTTCTTTCTTTAAAATAAGAGGCTGCAAAACACCGAATTCTTTTATGGAATCTCTCAGTTCAATCAACTGTTCTTCTCCAAAATTCTGTCTGGGCTGTTGGTCGTTGGCCCTGATAGAGTCTATAGGAATTTCTGTTGTTTTCTTTATAAACATATCTCTCACTCCTTCCCTAACTCTATGTTAACAACTTGTCCACCAAAATTAAATAACTTTTGATAAACAAAAAGAGCCTGCATTCGCTATTTTATAGGCTCTTTCGACGGAGTTCCGGCTTTTCTCGGATATTTCGACACGGTATTTTCAATTTTAGATATAAATATAAGCTTATGCTTTAAATCGGATTCTTCTATATCAGGAGATTCCTCCCTTAAAAACTCTCCTCCAAGTTCTCTCACAGCTTTTCCTGCTGCATTTATTTCTTCTGCGCAGTCAGGTCCCTTATAGGCTATAAAAGTTCCCCCAACCTTTACAAAAGGAAGACAGTACTCCGATAATGTGCTCATATTCGCGACTGCTCTTGAAACGCATACATCAAATGATTCTCTTAAGTTTTTCTTTCTTGCAAGTTCTTCTGCTCTTCCGTGGACTGCCTCTGCATTGTAAATTCCAAGGTTTGCAGCAATTTCATTTATTATCTTTATGCGTTTATTTAAAGAATCGGCCAGAACAAATTTTTTATCGGGAAAAGCTATAGCAAGAGGTATTCCGGGAAATCCTCCTCCCGTTCCCAAATCAATTACCCTTTCGGCTTTTAAAAATTCTTCTGAACTTCCGCACAGAAGAGAATCTATATAGTGCTTTTTTATAAATTCATCTTTATCCGTTATTGCAGTAAGATTTATGTATTTATTTCTTTCAAGTATTTCATCCATATAGAGCTGATATTTATTTTTTTATCTTCATCGTATGGGATACCCAATTTTCTAAAAAGGCTCTCTAAATTTTTCACTTTTCATCTCCGATTCTTCTCATCTTCTCAAGATATATTAAAAGTACATTTATATCGGCAGGAGAAACTCCCGAAATTCTCGATGCCTGCCCTACGGATGAAGGCTTAAACTGATTAAGTTTCTGCCTTGCTTCTATCCTTAACCCCTCTATTTTATCATAATCAAAATCTGAAGATAGTTTTTTATTTTCAAGTCTCTTGAATTTTTCTATCTGCTGCTGCTGTTTCGCAATATAACCCTCGTACTTTATCTGAACTTCCATCATAGTCTTCTGATGCTCCGAAAGCTTTGGTCTTATATCGTCTATTACTGCTGAATCATCATAAGATATTTCAGGCCGTCTCAAAAGTTCCAATAGAGAAGTTGCAGATTTTAAAGGAGTGCTTCCCCTGCTCTCAAGGAAATCTTTTACATCTTCAGGTCTTACTGTTTTTTTTCTCAATCTTTCTGTTTCTTCAGAAACAATTTTCTTTTTTTCCAAAAATCTATCATATCTGTCTTTTTTTACCAATCCAATCTCATATCCACGCTCTGTCAAACGCAAATCTGCATTGTCCTGCCTGAGAACCAGCCTATATTCCGCTCTGCTGGTCATAATTCTATATGGCTCATTAGTACCTTTAGTCACTAAATCGTCCATTAGAACGCCAATATAAGCCTCGCTTCTGTCAAGAATAAATCCATTTTTTTGATTTATTTTACATACGGCGTTGATTCCCGCCATAAGACCCTGAGCTGCCGCTTCCTCATAGCCTGAACTGCCGTTAAACTGCCCTGCGCAGAAAAGATTTTCCACATGCCTGTTTTCCAATGTTATTTTTAAATCAAGAGGATCGATACAATCATACTCGATAGCATAAGCAGGTCTCACTATTTTTAAATTTTCAAGACCTTCTATTGTTTTATAAAATTCTTCCTGAACATCTTCAGGCAAACTGGAAGACATTCCCTGAATATACATTTCATCTGTATAAAGACCCTCAGGCTCAATAAACAGCTGATGTCTTTCCTTATCAGAAAATCTGTTTACCTTATCTTCTATAGACGGACAATATCTCGGTCCCACCCCTTCTATCTGTCCGCCGAAAAGAGCTGACCTGTGAAAATTTGCTCTTATAACATCATGAGTTTTTTCATTGGTATATGTGAGCCAGCAGTCGACCTGCTCTTTATCCAGATCATCATTCATAAACGAAAAAGGAACTATCTTTTCATCCCCCATCTGACGTATCATCTTATCGTAATCGAGACTGTGAGCAAGAGCCCTTGCCGGAGTCCCTGTTTTAAATCTTCTCATGGGAAGACCGTATTCCCTTAGTTTTTGCGCAAGCTCCATGGAAGGAGCCAGTCCGTTTGGTCCGCTGTCAAAGGCGCTGTCACCTATAAATATCTTTCCTGCAAGAAAAGTTCCTGTAGCAAGAATTACAGCTTTTGCATCATAACATGCGCCTGTTTTTAAAACTACTCCGCAGGCTCTTCCCTCTTCTATCTTTATATCTATAACTTCGCCTTGCTTCAAATCAAGATTTTCTTCAGCCTCTATAGTTTTCTTCATCTCTATATGATACTGATTTTTATCAGCCTGAGCTCTTAAAGAATGAACGGCAGGACCTTTTGCAGTATTCAGCATTCTGCTCTGTATAAAAGTTTTATCTATATTAAGTCCCATCTCTCCGCCAAGGGCATCTATTTCCCTTACGAGATGACCTTTTCCCGTTCCGCCTATAGATGGATTGCATGCCATCATCGCAACAGCTTCAAGATTTATAGAAAGCATTAATGTTCTCTTTCCCATTCTGGCAGCTGCAAGTCCTGCTTCACATCCGGCATGTCCTGCGCCTACAACTATTATGTCATATTTTCCCATTAAAAACTTTTCCATAAGAATCACTTTCCTAAACAAAATCTTGAAAAAACTTCATCTATTATATCATCTGAAACTGTTTCGCCTATTATTTCGCCTAAATACTCATAGGCGCTTTTTACATCTATTTCTATAAAATCAAGAGCTTCCTTTGCCAATATCATATTAAGAGCGTCTCTCAAAGAATCTCTGCTTTTTTCAAGAAGCTCTATATGTCTTACATTGTTTACCATAAGACTTTCTTTCTGAACGATTTCTCCGCCATATACCAGATTTTCTATGGAATTTTCTATATCTTCAATACCTTTTCCATCTATTAAAGATGTTTCTATTATTTGCGCATCGGGAAGTTTTTCCTTTACATCTTCTTCTGATATTTTATTTCCTAAATCACGTTTATTTATTAAAACCATGGATTTTCTTTTTCCTATATAATACATAATATTTCTGTCTTCTTCTGATATATCCTGACTTCCGTCCAAAATAAATATGATAAAATCAGCATTATTAAAAGCTTCTTTTGATTTTTCTATACCTATTTTTTCTACTTTATCGGAAGTTTCTCTTATTCCCGCAGTGTCCACGAGATAAACAGGAATATTTCTTATACTTACAGCTTCTTCTATGGTATCTCTTGTTGTTCCCGGAATTTCCGTAACTATAGCCCGCGTTTCTTTTAGAAGACTGTTCATCAAAGAAGATTTTCCTACATTTGGTTTTCCTACTATAGCTACCTTAATACCTTCTCTTATCATCCTGCCTGTAGAAGCTGTAGACAGTAATTTTCCAATCATATCGCCTATTAGCACTATATTTTGTTCAAGATTATCGTAAGTAATCTCTTCTATATCTTCATCGGGATAATCTATATTTACAGCTAAATTTACAAGCACATCGAGAAGTTTTTCTCTTATCTCAGTTATCCTGAGGGAAATACCTCCCTCAAGCTGTGAAAGAGCAACATCAAAACTTTTATCTGTTTTTGCCCTTACTACATCTATTACAGCTTCCGCCTGTGAAAGGTCGAGTCTGCCATTTAAAAAAGCCCGCTTTGTAAATTCTCCAGGTTCTGCCAATCTCGCTCCTTTTCTCAAAACAAGAGAAAGGGTTTTTCTCAAAGAAACCATGCTTCCATGGCAGTTTATTTCAACTACATCTTCTGCAGTATATGTTTTAGGTCCCTTCATATAGACAGCGAGAACTTCATCTATAATCTGATTCTTTTCCTTATCTACTATCTTTCCATAATTCATACGGCGGCTTGATATATGGTCTGTATCTCCTTGAAATTCAAATATATCTCTTAAAATATTAAGAGATTTTTCGCCGCTTATTCTTATAATTCCTATACCGCCTTCTCCATATGCGGTGGCTATTGCTGCAATAGTATCTTCCATACGATTTACCTTATTTCCTATACAATAAAAAATTAATGCCCACATAAAATATATGGGCATCATTTCTATTTTTTAAGTTCTATTATAACTCTTCTGTAAGGTTCTTCACCCTCGCTTCTTGTTATAATATTAGGGTTTTGCTGTAAAGTAGCATGTATTATTTTTCTCTCATAAGGATTCATAGGCTCAAGCCTTACATACTTTTTAGTCTTTACAACTTTAGCCGCTAACCTGTTGGCAAGCTGTTCCAAAGTTTTCTGTCTCTTTGCCCTGTAATTTTCAGCATCTATTACAACTTTTATATATTTTTCGCTGTCTTTGTTTACAACTAAACTTGTAAGATACTGAATAGCATCAAGAGTCTGACCTCTTTTTCCTATAATAGTTCCGGAATCTTTGCCATCCATTTCAAGATAGACTATATCATCACCCGCTTTTAATTTAAAACTCAATGAAAGTCCCATCTTTTCAGTTATATCCTTAAGAAATGTCAAAGCCTCATGGTTTTCTATTTCTTTAAGTTCCTCTTTGTTTACATTTTCTATATTTAAGCTTTTTTCTTTTAAATTTTCTTTTTTATTGTTTTTCTTTTCTTTTTTCTCTTTGTTGTTTTTCTTAGAACTCTTATGTTCTTTTGTTTGAGGTTTTACTTCTTTGCGTACTTCTTCAACGGACTTCTGTAAAACTGCTGAATCTTTTTTTTCTGCAGCCGGTTTTTCGGATTTATCCACATTTAAAGTTTTTTCAGCTTTTTCTGCGGTTTTTATCTTTTCTACTCTTACCTTGGCAAGTTTAGAACCTATTCCGAAAAAACCTCGTGAAGGTTCTTCTAAAACTTTAACCTCAACTTCATCTCTGGAGAGTTTAAGATCTATAAGGGCGAGTCTTACAGCTTCTTCAACGCTTACTCCCCATTTATCTATGTAATCCATATAAAAATTCCTCCAAATATCTATTGAGATTTATTTTTTTACTCTTTCTCTTATAGCTTTTTCTTCAGCCTCTCTCTTTAATTTCTTTCTCAAAGTAGCCATGTGTATATTAAAGAATATCTGAATTATCTGGCTCACTGCCCAGTAAAGCGCAAGTCCCGACGGAAAACTTCTCGCCATCCATAAAATCATCAGAGGGAAAATATATTTCATCATCTTCATCATCCCGGCCATCTGATTTTGACTTGAATCATTGCCTGATAAAGCCTGAGTCATTGAAAATGAAATAAACGTAGCCACACCTGCTATTATAGGAAGTATCCATCTGTCAGGCTGACTTAAATCATCTACCCATAGAAATGATTCATGAAAAGCGAAAATCATGCTGTCATCAGATATATACATCATAGGATTTCTCAAAAGTGCAAACAATCCCATAATTATAGGCATCTGAATAAGCATAGGAAGACATCCACCCATAGGATTGAATTTTTCTTCCTTGTAAAGTTCGGCCATCTTAATATTCAAAGTTTCCTTATCGTTTGCATACTTTCTCTGAAGCGCCTGCATTTTAGGCTGCACTTCCGACATTCTTGCTGTGGATTTAGTCTGTTTTATATACAAAGGATAAAGTATCAGCTTAAATACAATAGTGAATATAATGATGGTTATTCCGTAATCGTTAATAAAACCATATAGTAAGTCCAGCAAAAATCCCAGAGGTCTTGCTATTACTCCCAATATTGTATACATTAATTAATTTCCTCCTATTTTAAAGGATCATACCCTCCCGGATTGAAAGGATGGCATCTTAATATTCTCTTTATGCCGAGAAAACTTCCTTTAAAAAAACCATACTTTTCAAGTGCTTGAATAAAATAAGTCGAACAAGTAGGATAAAATCTGCACTTTGGCGGAAATAGAGGAGAAATGAATCTCTGATATCCTCTTATGAGGAAAATCAACACTCTCTTCATTACTAAGTCACCTCTAATCTTTAAAGAGTTTTGCCTTTGCTAAAGCTCTTTTCATAGATTTTTCAACATCGAAGACTTTTTTTTCGTTTATAGTATTCCTTGCAATAAATATCAAATCATATCCGTCTTTGATATTCTCCCATAGAAATCTGTAATTTTCTTTCATAAGCCTTCTTGCTCTGTTTCTCTTAACGCTGTTTCCTACTTTTTTGCTTGCTAAAAACGCTGTTCTGTTATAAGAAAGATTGTTTTTTCTATAAAAAAGGACTATATATCTCTCCCCAATGGATTTTCCTCTCTTATATATTTTAGCAAAATCATCTTTTCTTCTCAGTATTTCCTTTTTTAGCATAATCTTCCTAAGTTATTAACATAACAAAAAGACCACTTCTGCGGTCTCTATGCTGTTAAAACTTTTCTTCCTCTTTGTCTTCTTCTTTTTAAAACATTTCTACCGTTCTTAGTTTTCATTCTCTTTCTAAAACCATGTTCCTTTTTTCTCTGTCTGGTTTTAGGCTGATATGTCATCTTCATGAGCTTTTCCTCCTTTTTCCTAATTTGAATTTCGTATAAATCTAAATTTCAACTTATACATATGCTTTACTATTATACCCTCGTAAAAATGTCATGTCAAATAATTTTGTCCACATAAATCTATGGAAAAATAAAGAAAATCAATATATTGTTGATGCTGTTGAAACTTTGCACAATTTTATCCACAAGTGGTGGATAACTCTCAATTCTTTTATTTTTTCAATATTTAATATTTAACTATTGCCTGTGGATAACTTTATTTGATATGATATAGACATCATTTTATGAAAGGATTGCTATGAGGAAAAAAATCGACGAAAAAAAATGGAGAGATATTCTTTCTGAAATAAGTGAAAACGTTACAGAAGTAAGTTACAGATCATGGTTTTCACCGCTTGTTCCTTTGGAAATCGACGAAGAAGCAGCAGTAATATACTTTGCAACATCAAAAAAACAAGTAACTGAAGTTCTTGAAATGAGATATATTCCACTGTTTGAAAGAGCAGTGGAATCAATATATTCAAGAAAATACAAAGTAGTTGTCAAATATAAAACAGATGAAGAAATATCTCAGGCTCTGGAAGAAGACAAACCTAAAAAGCCCGCGGTACAAAAACAAAACCATGCAGCAGTATTTAAAGAAGACAACGAATTAAAAGAAGAATATTTTTTAAATCCAAGATACAACTTCGATAATTTCATAGTAGGAGATAATAACAAATATGCCCATGCGGTAGCTTTCGCAGTAGCCGAATCTCCGGCAGCCGTGTACAATCCCCTTTTCATACACGGAGATTCAGGTCTTGGAAAAACACACCTTATGCATGCCATCGGTCACTACATACTTAAAAACAATCCTTCGATGAATGTGCTCTACGTATCATCGGAAATGTTTACATCAGAACTTATAAAAGCGATACAGGACCAGAAAAATTCTTCAAGCAAACTTAACTTTTTTAAAAACAAATACAGAAATGCAGATGTGCTTCTTATAGACGATATACAGTTTCTTGAAGGAAAGGACGCTACGCAGATAGAATTTTTCCACACTTTCAACACCCTTTATGAATTCGATAAACAAATAGTAATATCAAGCGACAGACATCCAAGCAAATTAATAGACCTGGATGACCGTTTAAGGTCGAGATTTCAGTGGAATATAATAGCCGACATAAAACCGCCTGATTTTGAAACAAGAGTAGCCATATTAAGAAAAAAAGTTGAACTTGAAAACGTAACCATAGATGATGACCTTTTAGAAGTAATAGACCTTATAGCAGAAAAAGTCAAGTTCAACATAAGAGAACTTGAAAGCGCACTCACCAGAATAATAAGTTATTCAACTCTTTTCAACGAACACATAACAGTAAAGTTTGCAAGAAAAAATCTCAACGATATATTTTCCACAAGAGATTTTAACATAAACTGTGAAACCATAAAAAAAGCTGTCTGCAAAAAATACAATATAAAGATATCTGATATAGAATCATCTAAGAGAAAAAGAGAATTTTCCCATCCAAGACAGATAGCTATGTATCTTTGCAGAGAAATGACAGATTCATCGCTTCCAAAGATAGGAGAATATTTCGGGGGAAGGGACCATACAACTGTTCTTCACGCCTACGAAAAAATATCCGATGAAATAAAGAGAAATGAAATACTGTCAGATGAAATAAGAAATCTAAAGGAAAATATAGAATAAATTTTAAATATAAATATCAACAGTCAGTGTGAACAAAAAAAACAAGTTATCCACAAGTTTTGAAGAACAAAAAAACAAGAGTTTTAAACACATATAATAGTTATCCACATTATCCACAGGCCCTATTACTATAACTATTATAAATATATATAAAGAAAATAAATATTCATTTTCAGATTTTGGAGGAAATTATGAAATTTACATGCAGTCAACAGAAATTATCAAAGACACTAAATACAGTTTCAAAAGCAGTATCAACAAGAACAACACTTCCCATACTTAAGGGAATACTTTTAGAAGCTAAAAGCGATGGAACATTAACCCTTACAGCATCAGACCTTGAAATAAGCATACAGAAAAAGATAGAAGCAAACGTTCAGGAAGAAGGTTCTGCTGTAGTAGTTTCAAAATTATTCGGAGATATAATAAGAAAACTTCCAAACGAAGAAATAATAATAGAGAAAACAAGCGATGAAAGTATACTGATAAAAACCAATTCCTCAGAATTTACAGTAGTAAGTCTTCCTGTAGATGAATTTCCTAACATCACAGATAATGAAGAAATAAAGGAAAACCTTGTATTCGATGCTTCAAAATTCAAAGAAATGGTTAAAAAAACTTCATTTGCAGCCAGCATAGACGAATCAAAAGGTGTATTGGTGGGAGTTTTAACTGAAATAAGCGAAAAAAATGTATCAATGGTTGCTCTTGACGGATTCAGGCTGGCAATTTCAAATGAAAGTATGGAAAGTCAAAATGAAAGTAAATTTATAATTTCATCAAAAATAATAAATGAAATAAGCAAAATAATAGCTGAAGATGATGAAATAGAAAATATAGATATATCATTAGGAACAAAGAAAGCAACCTTTAACATAGGAACTGCTATGGTAGTGCTGAGACTTATGGAGGGTGAATTCATAAAATACAGAGATATAATTCCAAAAGACAGTACGACAAATGTTGTAATAGGAAGATCCATACTTCTTGAAAGCATTGAAAGAGCTTCACTTTTAGCAAAAGAAGGAAAAAATAATCTAATTAAAATAACCGTTAAAAACAATCTTATGACCATAACTTCAAGGTCGGAAGAAGGAAACGTAAAAGAAGAAATAATTATGGAAAAAACAGGAGAAGATTTGGAAATAGGCTTTAATTCAAAGTTTGTAATGGATGTTCTTAAGGCTATAGATGATGAAGAAATTCTCATGTGCTTTAAAACAGGAACTTCACCTTGCGTTGTTAAACCTGTCGAAAACGAAGCCTATGAATATTTAATTCTTCCTGTAAGAATTCCTACTATGTAACATGTATATAAAAGAGATAGAATTAAAAGATTTCAGAAATTACGAAGAATTAAAAGCTTCTTTCAGTGAAAAGGTTAATATTTTTCTCGGAAATAACGCCCAGGGAAAGACCAATCTCCTTGAAAGCATTTATTTGAATGCGATGGCAAAATCTTTTAAAAGCATAAAGGACAGAGAACTAATAAGATTCGGAGAAGAATTTTGCAGAATAAAAACAAAATCCTTTTCAGACGGTGAGGAGCAGGATACGGAAATAGTAATTTCAAGAGACGGAAAAAAGGTTATAAAAATAGACGGGGTAAAGGCAGATAAGTCTTCACAGCTTCTTGAGAGAATTTTTATAATAATATTTTCTCCTGAAGACCTTAAGATAGTAAAGGATGAACCTGAAAAAAGAAGAAAATTCATAGACAGAGAACTTTGCCTTATAAAACCGGGATACTATAATGATCTAAGCAATTATAAGCGCGTTTTAAAACAGAGAAACATTTATTTGAAAGAAGAAAAAATTGAAAGTTCTATTCTTGATATATGGGATTATGAGCTGGCTAAATATGGGAGCATTATAATATCAAGGAGAAAAGAATTTATAGAGAAAATTTATGATATAAGCAGAGATATACACGATAAGATTTCAGGAGGACTTGAAAATATATCGCTTAAATATGAGACTAATATGGAATTTCCCGATTCCTATAGTTCTTCTGAAATGGAAAATCATTTTTACGATATTCTGAGAGATTCGAGAAGTATTGATATAAAAAACAGAAATACAGGTATAGGACCTCATAAAGATGATATAAAAATATCTGCCGATGGCATAGATTTGCGAAAATTCGGTTCACAGGGACAGCAGAGGACGGCAGCTTTATCTCTTAAGCTTTCGGAGATAAAACTCATAGAAGAAGAAACAGGAGAAAAACCCATACTTCTTTTGGATGATGTTTTATCCGAGCTTGATAATGAAAGGCAGACTTATCTCATAAATTCTCTCGGTGAAAATCAGATGTTTATAACTACAGCTGACATTTCAGGAAAAGTGATAAAATCTCTTCCTGAAGGAAAAGTATTTAAAATAAAAAAAGGAAAAATTGAAATGGAAATATGAAAGCTTAATTTTATTAAAGGTATACCCTTGGTGAAATTAAGCTTTTAAAATGGAAAAACAGTCGATTTAAAGGTGTTTTATCTATCAAATTAACGTTTAAGTCTAAAAGAATCTGAAAACTTGTAATAAGGAAAATTATGTGTTACAATCAAGGGTAATGATTATATAGATAAAAAGGAGATTACGTAATGGCGAAAGACGAAAAGCTTCAGCAGTATGACGCGGAGCAGATACAGGTATTGGAAGGTCTTGAAGCTGTCAGAAAAAGACCCGGAATGTATATAGGAAGTACGGGCGCCAGGGGACTTCACCATTTGGTTTATGAAGTTGTTGATAATAGTATTGACGAAGCACTGGCAGGTTTTTGCAGTACTATAAACGTTACTATACACAAAGATAATTCTATCACTGTAGAGGATGACGGAAGAGGGATGCCGGTGGACAAGCATCCTAAGCTTGGAATTCCTGCTGTTGAGGTTATTCATACCGTTCTTCACGCCGGCGGAAAATTCGGAGGCGGAGGATATAAGGTTTCCGGAGGTCTTCATGGTGTAGGCGCTTCTGTAGTAAACGCTTTATCAACTCATATGGAAGTTGAGATAAGAAGAAACGGCAAAATTTATAAACAGGGATATGAAAGAGGAAAAACAGTAACTCCTTTGGAGGAAATAGGAAATTCGAGAAAAACAGGTTCCAAGAGTACTTTTTGGCCTGATCCTGAAATTTTTGACGAGACGGAATTCGACTTTGAGACCCTTGAGAGAAGATTAAGGGAAATGGCATTTCTCAATAAGGGAATAAAGATAACCCTTAAAGACGAAAGAGAAGGAAAGAAAAAGAATGAAGAATTTCATTATGAAGGCGGTATAAAGGAATTCGTTCTTCATATGAACAAAAATAAAGAAGCGCTTCACGATAATGTAATATATTTTGAAGTAGCCGATAAGGAAAGAGAAGTTGAAGTAGCCATGCAGTACACCGACAGGTACAATGAAATGCTTCTTTCCTATGCGAATAATATAAATACCACAGAGGGCGGTTTTCACATGGTTGGATTTAAGACTGCTCTTACGAGGGTTTTCAACGATTATGCCAAGAGAAATAAATTCATAAAAGACAGCAGCGACAGTTTGTCAGGCGAGGATATTAGAGAAGGGCTTACAGCGGTTGTTTCAGTAAAGCTCACTGAACCGCAGTTTGAAGGACAGACTAAAACTAAGCTGGGAAACAGTGAGATGAGAGGGTTTGTTGAGACTGCCACTGCTGATAACGTGCTGGCTTTTCTCGAGGAAAATCCTACTCAGGCTAAGATAATACTTGATAAATGCATGAGAGCAGCAAGAGCCAGAGAAGCTGCAAGAAAAGCGAGAGAACTTACAAGGAGAAAAAGCGTTCTTGACGGAATTTCCATGCCGGGAAAACTTGCTGACTGCTCTGAAAAAAATCCGTCTCTTTCGGAGATATTTTTAGTAGAGGGTGACTCTGCGGGCGGAAGCGCCAAACAGGGAAGAGACAGACTCAGACAGGCAGTTCTTCCTTTAAGAGGCAAAATACTGAATGTTGAAAAAGCAAGACTTGACAGGATTTTAAATTCAGATGAAATAAAGAATATGATAACTGCTTTCGGCTGCAATATAGGAGCTGATTTTGACGAGTCGAAACTCAGGTATCATAAGATAATAATAATGACCGATGCGGATGTTGACGGAGCTCACATAAGAACGCTTCTTCTGACTTTCTTCTACAGGTATATGACGCCTTTGATCGAAAAGGGGTATGTATACGCTGCTCAGCCTCCTCTTTTTCAGGTAAAAAAAGGAAAAGAAGTTTACTATACTTATTCCGAAAGGGAACAGGAAAAACTTATGAAAGAGCTGGCTGACAAACCGGGAAAAGCAGATATACAAAGATACAAAGGTCTTGGAGAAATGGACTTTCATCAGCTTTGGGAAACTACGATGGATTACAACAACAGAACGCTTATTCAGATAACTATCGATGATGCGACTGCTGCAGATGAGATATTTACAACCCTTATGGGAGATAAGGTTCAGCCGAGAAGAAAATTTATAGAAGAAAATGCCGTTCTTGCAACGCTTGATATATAGATGGGAGGAGTTAATATATGAATAATCTTATTGAAGACCAGAAGATGGTCCAGCATGAAATTCACGACGAAATGAAAAACTCCTACATCGATTATGCGATGAGCGTAATAGTAGGAAGAGCTCTTCCTGATGTAAGAGACGGTCTTAAACCTGTTCACAGAAGAATACTTTACGGTATGAGCGGACTTGGGGTAACTCCTGATAAACCTTTTAAGAAATCTGCTCGTATTGTCGGTGAAGTAATGGGTAAATATCACCCTCACGGCGACAGTTCGATTTATGACGCCATGGTAAGACTTGCTCAGGATTTCTCCACAAGATATCTTCTCGTAGACGGTCACGGAAACTTTGGCTCTGTAGATGGAGACGGAGCTGCGGCAATGCGTTATACGGAAGCGAGAATGTCTCCTTTCTCTCTTGAAATGCTGAAAGATATAGATAAAGATACTGTAGATTTCATGCCGAATTTTGATGAAGAAGAAAAGGAACCTGTAGTTCTTCCTGCAAGATTTCCTAACCTTTTGGTAAACGGAAGCAATGGTATAGCCGTAGGTATGGCTACATCAATTCCTCCTCATAATCTTGGAGAAGTAATAGATGCTACAGTCAAAATGATAGATGACGAGAACTGTACAATAGATGATCTGATAGAAATAGTTAAAGGACCTGATTTTCCTACGGGAGCCCAGATTCTAGGCAGGAAAGGTGCAAGGGAAGCTTACAGAACAGGACAGGGAAAAGTTTTAGTAAGGGCGATAGCAAATATAGAAGAAACGGATAAAGGACGTTCTCAGATAATAATTACGGAAATACCTTTCCAGGTAAACAAAGCCAGACTTCTCGAAAAAATAGGAGAACTCGTAAAAGATAAGAGAATAGAGGGAATTTCCGCTATAAGGGACGAATCCAACAGAAACGGTATGCGTATAGTAATAGAGTTAAAAAGGGATGCGAATCCCAGGATAACTCTTAACAGACTTTACAAGCATACACAGCTTCAGGAAAACTACAGCATGATAATGATTGCTCTTGTAGACGGTCAGCCCAGACTTTTAAATCTCTATCAGATACTTGAGGAATATCTTAAACATCAGAAAGAAGTAGTTACAAGAAGAACTCTGTTTGATCTTAAAAAGGCGGAAGCCAGGGCTCATATACTCGAGGGACTTCGTATAGCTCTTGATAATATCGATGAGATAATTAAAATAATAAGATCAAGCTACAACGATGCCAAAGCTAAACTTATGGAACGCTTCGGACTGTCGGAAATACAGTCTCAGGCTATACTCGATATGAGACTTGCAAGACTTCAGGGACTTGAAAGGGAAAAAATAGAAGACGAATATGCTGAACTTTGCAAAAGAATAGCATATTACAACGAACTTCTGGCAGATGAAAAGAAACTGATGGGAGTTGTTAAAGATGAACTTTTGGAAATAAAGGAAAAATGGGCAGATGAAAGAAGAACAAAGCTTACTTCTGCCGCCGATGAGATGGATGATGAAGATCTAATAGAAGAAAAACAAGTTGCCATAACTCTTACACATCTGGGATACCTCAAGAGGATAGCTGCTGATACGTACAAGACTCAGAGAAGAGGAGGAAAAGGAATAACAGGACTTACGACAAGGGAAAACGACTTTGTTACAAATCTCATAATGACTTCAACCCACGATAATCTCATGTTCTTTACAAATACGGGAAAAGCGCATAAGATAAAGGCTTATGAGATTCCTGAAGCGACCAGAACAGCTAAGGGAACGCCTGCTATAAACTTCCTCAATCTCATGCAGAGGGAAAGAATAACAACTGTAATACCTCTTAAGGATTTCAGAGACGATAAGTATCTTATAGCCGTAACAAAACAAGGAACCATAAAGAAAACCGCTATTTCTCAGTTTGACACCAACAGGAAAACCGGTCTTATAGCGATAACTCTCAAGGAAGACGATGAGCTCGTAGGAATCAAGCAGACTTCCGGAAACGATAAAGTTATAATAATAACTAAAAACGGCAAATGCATAAGCTTCTCAGAAGATGATGTAAGACCTATGGGAAGAATTGCCGGAGGCGTAAGAGCCATAAAGCTGGAAGATGATGATGAAGTCGTTTCAATGGAACTTGTGCAGGCAGATGAGGAACTTCTCGTGGTAACAACCAACGGTTTTGGAAAGAGAACTCCTGTAAGTGATTATAAAATACAGGCAAGAGGCGGCAAGGGACTTTTAACTTATGATAAGAGCAAATTCAGAAAGACGGGATACTTGGTAGGCGCCATAGTTGTCGATGATGATGATGAAGTTCTGCTTATAAATTCAGAGGGAACTATAATAAGAATAAAAGCCAGCGAAGTTTCAAAACTGGGAAGAGCAACTCAGGGTGTTAAGATAATGCGTACAGATGAGGACACCAATATTATTTCCATAGCGAAAGTTATAAACGAAGAAGAACATGCGGAAGATGCAAAGCTTGCCCTTGAAAAAAAGGCTAAGGAAAAAGATGAAAAATCAGATGATGGCTCGGAACAGACCTCACTTGATTTAAAATAAACATAAAGTTAAATTTATTAATAAAGAGGAAAAGAAATGAAACGTGTTTTTTCAGGTGTACAGCCTACAGGCAATATTCATATAGGTAATTATTTAGGGGCGCTCAGACAGTTTGTTGAACTTCAGGATGACAACGAGTGCATATACTGTATAGTCGACCTTCATTCCATAACAGTGCCTCAGGATCCAAAAGAACTTAGAAAAAATATACTTGATGTTGCTGCTCTGTATCTTGCTATAGGTATAGACCCTAAAAAATCAATAATATTCGTTCAGTCAGACGTAAGCGGACATACGGAGCTTTCATGGATATTGACTTGTAATTCATATACGGGAGAGCTTTCCAGGATGACGCAGTTTAAGGATAAGAGCAGAGGCAAAGAGTCAGCGCCTACAGGACTTTTTTCATATCCTGTTTTGATGGCAGCCGATATTCTGCTTTACGATACGGACATAGTTCCCGTTGGCAGCGATCAAAAACAGCATATAGAGCTTTGCAGAGACATTGCTATAAGAATAAACAATAAGTACAAGAAAACTTTCGTAGTTCCGGAAGGCAGATTCTTAAAATCCGGCGCAAGGATAATGTCCCTTGATGAGCCTACTTCAAAGATGAGCAAGAGCGCAGAGAATATTCACAGCAGAATATCACTTCTGGATGAAGACAGCAAAATTAAAAAATCCATTATGAGAGCTACAACCGATTCCGATGGAGAAATAAGATTCGATATGGAAAATAAACCGGGAGTCAGCAACCTTTTGAATATTTACAGCGCATTTTCGGGAAAGCCGGTTGAGGATATAGTTAACGAATTTGCAGGCTGCGGATACGGTGATTTCAAAAAAGAACTAGTGTCAATAACTCAGGAAGCAATGGCTCCTATAAAACAGAATTTCAAGGAAATAAGGGAATCCGATGAATTAAAAAACATTCTGAGAGACGGTTCAGAAAGGGCTAACGCCATCGCAGAAAAAACAATTAAAAGAGTAAAAGATAATTTCGGACTTGGATTTTAAGAAAAAAAGGAATAAAAATATCGGTGAGCTGATTAAAAAGCCCACCGGTATTTTTTTTCATGAAAATACGTTTTAGATATTTTTAAAATATTTAAAACATTATTTTGCGAAGAGTAGCAGGCCTTTACGGACAGTATATGTACATAAGAATTTTTGATTCCTTTTTGCGAATTTTTTCATAAAAACAGTTTTGATAAATATTTCATATCTGCGTAAAATAATAAATAATTAAATTTATACAGGGGTAAAAATATGAAAGATTTATATGATGTAGTTATAGTGGGAGGCGGACCGGCAGGTCTTACAGCTGCTTTATATCTGGCAAGAGCAAAGTACAGGGTAGTTGTTTTGGAGAAAGAACAGTTCGGAGGGCAGGTTACCATAACTTCCGAGGTAGTAAATTATCCCGGAGTATTTAAAACCGATGGTAAAGGCTTAACGGAAACCATGAAAGAGCAGGCTGAAAGTTTCGGAGCGGAGTTTATTATGACCGAAGCAGACAGACTGGAAGTGGATGGGGATATTAAAAAGGTTCATACAGGCGCAGGCGTACTTTCGTGTTTCGGAATTCTGATTGCAACAGGTGCAAATCCCAGAATGGTTGGATTTAAAGGTGAGAGTGAATTCAAGGGACATGGTGTCGCATACTGCGCTACATGTGATGGTGAATTTTTTTCCGGAAAGGATATATTTGTTATCGGAGGAGGATATGCCGCGGCGCAGGAGAGCATTTTTCTTACAAAATATGCGAAGCATGTAACAATTCTCATGCGGGGAGATGATTTTTCATGCGCCAAGAGTATGGCGGATGCCGTCAGAAGCAATGAAAATATTACGGTAATGACAAATGTTCAAGTTCAGGAAGTGGACGGTGATAAAGCACTGAAATCATTAAAATACAAGGATTTGAAAACAGGAAAAATATCGGAATACAAACCTGATGATGAAGATACTTTCGGTGTATTTGTATTTGCAGGATATGAACCTGAGACCGAATTGGCAGAGGGAATAGTTGATTTGGACGAGCATGGATATATAAAGACGGATATGGAACAAAAGACTAATATTGAAGGTATCTATGCGGCAGGCGATGTATGTATAAAAAATCTCAGACAAGTTGTAACTGCCGTAGGCGACGGTGCGATAGCGGCTACCGAACTTGAACGTTACGCTGCCTCAATGCAGGAAAAAACAGGAATGAAGCCTGAAATCAGTCAGAAATCTAATATTAAAAAAGATTCATCTTCCGATTTAAAAAATAGCGCTTACGGTAATTTTGAACAAAGTAATTCTGATTTTAAAGGAGAAAATAAAAAAGCGATTTTTTCAGATGAAATTATAAAGCAGCTTGACGCTTTGTTTTCCAAGATGAAAAAGCCTTTGATTCTAAAACTTTTTTTAGATAAGAGTGAAGTGGCAGGAGAACTTAGAGCTTACGCTGAGGAAATGGCGTCCCTTACGGATAAAATTAATGTAAGCATAGAAGATGAGGTTTCAAAGGAAGAAGAGCTTCCTTGCGTAAGGATATTTATGGATGACGGAACAGATACAGGACTTGCATTTCATGGATTCCCGGGAGGTCATGAATTCACTTCTTTTATTTTGGGACTTTATAATGTATCAGGACCTGGGCAGGAAATCGAAGAAAATATACAAAAAAGAATAGACGAAATCAAAGAACCTGTAAATATACAGATAATGGTTTCCCTTTCATGCAGTATGTGCCCCGAGTCGGTGGTATCGGCTCAAAAGATAGCAGCGGAAAATTCTTTAGTAAGAGCAGAAATATACGATGTAAATCTTTATCCCGAAATAAAAGAAAAGTACAGCATTATGAGCGTACCCTGCATGGTAATAAACGATGGAGAACCTGTCTTTGGAAGGAAAAACATAAGTCAGATACTGGATTTGATTTAAAACAGTAAAGCTGAAATATTAACGATGAGCTAAAAAATAACCCTGCCTTGGAGGCAGGGTTTACATAATGCAAAATATCCAAAAGTGCTGTAAAGATGCATGTTTTGGATAAAAGCAGTTCTTTTTGCCGGCTTGACAGGAGCTGATTATCCAAAATTCCTAATTACAAAGACATTTTGGTCGAAAAAATGTAAATGTATTTCATATACAGCCTGGATTTTATCCAAAAGGTCGTTATAAACGGCAATATTGGTTATTGATAAATTTTTTACAGGCAGTATATGGGAGATTTTATCCAAAAGCACGTTGTAAAGGAAGCTTTTGGATATTTTGCTTTTCGGGACAAGGGATCCAATGGTCAAATTTCGGGACAGAGAATCCGATAGTTCAACTTAAAAGTTTTATTATACTTATCCATATAGGGGCGGTATTTTTTTCTTGTGCAGAAAATAAATCTAAAGAAACTCCAAAGAATTTTTGACAATAAAATAAAATCATTGACAAATACGGATTTTGTTTAAAGTTTAGTTTAAGTTGCGGTTTTGCCGGTACTTACTTGTTGACAGCATATCGTAAATACAGGTATTCTATATAATATGAAGGGTTCCGCAAGTAGTTGAGCAAATATAAAAAGCCCATGAGTGTAGGTAAGGTAACAAGTAAGGAAAGGAGTTCGCCATGAGTGAAAACTGCACTTTATGCGCTGAAGTGCAAGAAAATGCAAAAAAACTGGATGCCATTATAGCTAAATATAAAGGTACTCAGGGGGCATTGATTCCTGTACTTCATGAAGCACAGGAAGTATATGGATATTTACCGCTGGAAGTACAGAGAGATATTTCGGAAAAGCTGGATATACCGCTTGCGGAGGTTTACGGAGTTGTAAGCTTTTATACCCAGTTTTCCATAAATCCAAAGGGTAAATACCAGATAAACGTGTGCATGGGTACAGCATGCTACGTAAAAGGTTCAAGTGAGATTCTCGATAAATTCAGAACGCGTCTATCAATTGATGTGGACGAATGTACGGAAGACGGTAAGTATTCGCTTCACGCATGCAGATGTATAGGAGCATGCGGTCTTGCACCTGTAGTTACAGTAAATGATGAAGTTTTCGGTAAACTGGTCGCCGACGATGTAGACGGCATTATCGATAAATACGATGAACTGTAGGAGGTGCGGAAAATGGTAAAAACCGTTGCAGATATAGATAAAATAAGAAAAAGTAAACACGATGACCTTATGATTCGTATAGACCCCAATGCGCAGCCCACAAAGACAGGCGGAAAAATGCACGTAATGGTCTGCGGAGGAACCGGATGTACATCTTCAAGCTCCATGAAAATAATAGAAGGTCTTGAAGAACTCATAAGAGCAAATAAAATGCAGGATGATGTAAAAGTCATAAAGACAGGCTGTTTCGGACTCTGCGCTGAAGGACCTATCGTTATGATGTACCCTGAACACATAATGTATACTCTGGTTCAGCCGGAGGACGTAAACGAAATATTCGACAGCCATATTAAAAACGGTGAACCTGTAAGAAGACTTCTTGCAGGAGATAAGGAAGCGGATAAAATAGAAAACGCTCTTGAAAACGTAGAGTTCTTCTCAAGGCAGATGCGTATAGCGCTTAGAAACTGCGGAGCTATAAACCCGGAAGAAATAGATGAGTACATAGCGAGAGACGGATATAAGGCTCTCGAAAAAGTAATAACGGAAATGGATCCCGATGATGTAATAGACGTTATAAAAGCGTCCCAGCTTCGCGGAAGAGGCGGCGGCGGATTTCCTACAGGAGTAAAATGGAGTTTTGCAGCGGCTCAGCAGATAGCTGATAAATACGTCTGCTGCAATGCCGACGAAGGTGATCCGGGTGCATTTATGGACCGGTCCGTTCTTGAAGGCGACCCGCACTCGCTCATAGAGGCCATGGCTATTGCAGGATATGCCATAGGAGCTAAACAGGGATATGTATATGTACGCGCGGAATATCCTATTGCGGTAGAAAGGCTTTCCATAGCCATAAAACAGGCTCAGGAATATGGTCTTTTAGGAGATAATATTTTAGGCAAAGGCTTTGAATTCAACCTTGAAATAAGACTTGGGGCAGGCGCATTCGTATGCGGAGAGGAAACTGCTCTTATGACTTCCGTCGAAGGCAAGAGAGGAGAACCTAAACCAAGACCCCCGTTCCCTGCTGTAAAAGGTCTTTTCGGACAGCCGACAGTTTTGAACAACGTCGAAACTTACGCAAACATTCCTATGATAATTTTAAACGGAGCTGAATGGTTCACAAACATAGGTACGGAAAAATCAAAGGGAACAAAAGTATTTGCCGTAGGAGGAAAGATAAACAACACAGGTCTTGTTGAGATTCCTATGGGAACAACTTTAAGAGAAATCATATACGATATAGGCGGCGGAGTTCCAAATGGAAAAGAGTTTAAGGCAGCCCAGACAGGAGGTCCCTCAGGAGGATGTATTCCTGCTTCGGAATTAGATACACCTATAGATTACGATTCACTGATAGCGCTGGGTTCGATGATGGGTTCCGGCGGACTCATCGTAATGGATGAAGATACGTGTATGGTAGACCTTGCAAAGTTTTTCCTGGAATTTACCGTAGACGAATCCTGCGGAAAATGTCCTCCTTGCAGAATAGGCACCAAGCGAATGCTTGAAATAGTAACGAGAATAACGGAGGGAAAGGGCGAAATAGAAGACCTTGAAAAGCTGGAGATTCTGGCAAAGAATATCAAAGCGGCAGCTCTCTGCGGACTCGGTCAGACAGCTCCGAATCCGGTGCTTTCCACCATGAAATACTTTAAAGATGAATACATGGCTCACGTAGTGGATAAAAAATGTCCTGCGGGAGTATGCAAATCCATGGTGAAATTCATCATTGATACAGATACATGCAAACGCTGCAGCATTTGTAAGAAAGGATGTCCTACCAATGCAATCAGCGGAGACAAGAACACTCCATTCGTTATCGATCAGGATAAATGCGTTAAGTGCGGAGTTTGTATGGAAAAATGTCCATTCAAATCCATACTTAAGAATGCGTAGGAAGGAGGTTTCTTAAATGAATAAAGTAAGCATGAGCATAGACGGTATCAAACTTTACGTACCGGAAAGCTATACTATATTGCAGGCAGCCAAAGAGGTGAATATCAACATACCTACCCTTTGTTTCCTAAAGGAAGTCAATGAGGTAGGATGCTGCAGAATGTGTATTGTGGAAGTAAAAGGAGCGAAAGCGCTGCAGGCTGCCTGCGTACATCCTGTGGCGGAGGGTATGGAAGTTTTTACCCATACGCCAAGAGTAATGGAAGCGAGAAAAGTAAATCTTGAGCTTATACTTTCAAATCATAATTCAAGATGTCAGACATGCACAAGAAGCTGGCTGGACTGTGAACTTCAAGCGCTGGCAAATAAACTTTCAGTAGAAACAGTACGTTTTGAGGGAGAGCAGAAAAGGCTTCCTCTCGATATAGGTCCGTCCATAGTAAGAGACCCCAATAAATGCATACTGTGCAGAAGATGCGTAAGCGTATGCAAGAATATACAGTCCGTAGGCGTTATAGATGCTGTAAACAGAGGATTCAACACGCAGATATCATCGCCTTTCAGTATGCCTCTTTCGGAAACTCCGTGTGTAAACTGCGGACAGTGTATAAACTACTGTCCTGTAGGGGCTCTTCACGAAAAGAGCGATGTGGACAGAGTCTGGGAAGCTATACATGACCCTAAAAAGCATGTTATCGCTCAAACTGCACCTGCCGTAAGGGTAGCGCTCGGTGAAGAATTCAGAATGCCTATAGGAACCCCTGTTACGGGAAAAATGGTTACGTCATTGAAGATGCTCGGATTTGATAAGGTATTTGATACTGATACGGGAGCAGACCTTACTATCATGGAAGAGGGAGCAGAGCTGATAGACAGAATAAGAGGAGGCGGCAAACTGCCGCTCATAACTTCATGTTCTCCGGGATGGATAAAGTTCTGCGAACATAATTTCCCTGATATGCTGGATAATCTTTCTTCCTGCAAATCACCGCACCAGATGTTCGGAGCTGTGCTGAAAACATACTATGCGGAGAAAAACGGCATAGACCCTGAAGATATATTTGTCGTTTCAGTCATGCCTTGTACCGC
>CABUXV010000032.1 GCA_902495595.1 uncultured Eubacterium sp.
ATCTCTGCTGCAATGTTGTTGTTATTGCTGCTGTCAGTGTTGTCTTTCCGTGGTCTACGTGTCCGATTGTTCCGATATTGATATGCGGCTTATTTCTTTCAAATTTCTGTTTTGCCATTTTAAAATCCCTCCTACAAAAAAGTTCAATACAATGGAGCTACTGAGCAGACTTGAACTGCCGAACCTCCTCATTACCAATGAGGTGCTCTACCGACTGAGCTACAGTAGCACACCAACCTTATGGTACTATAATTTATCCCCTCTGTCAACCTTATTGCAACACGTCAGAGCTTTTTTTATACCACTCATAAGAACATATTCAAGCGTCATACTTTAAAAAATTACTGCCATAAATAATTAATGATTTTTTTCTTTATTCTCTGCATGGCATTATCAATTGATTTGTAATTTTTGCCAAGTTTTTTCATTATTTTATTATAATCATTTTCCTTGATTATTTCATTTAGAACCTGCATTTCAAATTCACTGAATATATTATCTCCATTATGCAGTATATAATATACCACATCTTTTATGACTAAAAATGCTTCAGGACTTTCCACTGCTTCAGCTTTCAAAGTATCCGCCAATGTAATGTCCTCGTATTCTTTTCCCGTCTGCCTGCTTCTGTCCATCGGTTTATTTAGGGAAACGGAAGTATTTAAAGCTTTGTGTTTCTCCCGGTCTGCCGTCCTTATAGCATTTATTATCTGCCTGGTTATACATATTCCGGCAAAGGTACTGAAAGACGCTTCTTTCTCCTCATCATACTGTCTTATAGCTTTTAAAAGTCCAATCATGCCTTCCTGAACAACATCGTCTTCATCGGCCCCTGCCATATAATAATAGTGGGACTTTATTTTAACAGTCTCCTTATATCTTCTCATCAGAGCTTCTTCTGCATCCAAATCCCCATTCTGAGCCTTTACGGCCAGTTCCTTGTCTGTATAATTTTTATCAGCTCCGCTGCTATTCATAAATCAACCTCTCTGCCTTAAAATTTCATACATTAATATAGACGCTGCATTTGAAGCATTAAGAGAAGTTATAGACCCTTTCATAGGAATAGAAACCGTAAAATCACACTTTTCCTTTACAAGCCGTCCCACGCCTGAGCCTTCTCCGCCTATAACGATACCTATAGGACCCGTTAGATTTTGTCTGTAAAGCACTTCACCGTCCATATCACATGCTCCTATCCAAAGTCCCCGTTCCTTTAATTTTTCAATTTCTCTGGGTATATTTGAAACCTTGGCACAAAGCATATATTCTATTGCCCCTGCCGATGTTTTTGATACGGTTTCCGTAACCGATGCCGAACGTCTTTTAGGAATTATTATACCGTGAACTCCTGCACATTCGGCAGTTCGTATTATCGCTCCCAGATTATGAGGGTCTTCTATCCCGTCTAAAATCACAACAAAAGGTTCCTCCCCGCGAGTTTCGGCTCTATGCAGAATATCATCAACGCTGCAATATTTGTAATCCGATACCACAGCGACAACTCCCTGATGGCTTTTTCCTCCCGCATCCTTATCCAGCCTGTTTTTATCACTGTAATAAACCGGAATCTTTTTATCCTTTGCCTTGGCAACTATCTGTTTTACAGAGCCTTCAGCTCCTTTTGCAACAGACAGCTTCTCTATTTCTCTGTCGCTTTTCAACGCCTCCAATACGGCGTTTCTACCTATTATCACTTCTGACATATTTAAAAAACCTGTATTCTATTCCTTTTTCTTCCTGAATCCCGCTTTGCCATGTTATCTCAAAACCCTTATCGTCAAGATTGGGAAAATATCTGTCCGCTTCAAATGACTTATATATTTTGGTTACATAAAAAGTATCACATAAATCGAAAAATTCCCTGTATATTTCAGCTCCCCCTGCTACGAATATATCATCCTTGGGGTATTTACCTGCGGCAGTTACGGCATCATCCACCGAATGGCATACAATACAGCCCTCTTTCGCAAAATCGCGGTTTCTCGTAACAACTATATTTGTCCTGCCCGGCAGAGGTTTTCCTCCCGGAAAGGATTCCAGTGTTTTTCTGCCTATTATTATATGTTTTCCTATGGTTTTCTCTTTGTAATACTTAAGGTCACCCGGAAGATGTACCAAAAGTCCTCCCTCTCTTCCTATGGCCCAGTTTTCATCTACAACTACTATTGCGTTCATATTTCTCCTCGTCTCATATAAATCATTCCGGCTGATTCTTATACAATTTAAGTGCATCCTGGTTGTACAGCCGCTGTTTCCTAATCTAAACAGCAATAGGAATGTTTTTTATCTGAGGATTCTTCTGATAATCCTCTATAATTATATCGTTTACGGTAAAGTCATAAAAATCTTTTATCTCGGGATTAAGCCTGAACTTAGGCGCCGGATACTGAGGTCTCGTTATGAGTTCCTTTATTATATCCACGTGTCTGTCATATATATGGGCATCCGATATGACATGTACCAATTCTCCTGCTTTAAATCCGCATACCTGAGCAAGCATATGGAGAAGCACCGAATACTGCACCACATTCCAGTTATTGGCAGCAAGTATATCCTGAGACCTCTGATTTAATATGCCGTTAAGCCTGTCCTCTGTTACGTTGAATGTCATACTGTATGCGCAAGGTTCAAGTCCCATTTCAGTCAGGTCGCTGAAATTATATATATTTGTCATTATTCTCCTCGAATAAGGCGTATTCTTAAGCTGCCATATTACATTATCAACCTGGTCCATTCTGCCATGGGGAAAATCGTATTTTACTCCCAGCTGATATCCGTATGCCTTTCCTATAGAACCTTTTTCATCTGCCCATTCATCCCATATATGGCTGCTTAGGTCATTAATGTTGTTTGATTTTTTCTGCCATATCCACAGCATTTCATCAACAGCCGATTTAATAGCTGTAGGTCTGAGAGTCAATGCCGGAAACTCGTCCTGCAAATTGTACCTGTTTACTATGCCAAACTGTTTTATTGTATGGGCAGGCGTTCCGTCCTCCCATTTAGCTCTTACTTTCTGCCCTTCGCTTGAAAATCCGTTATCTAAAATATCCTGACACATATTTACAAAAAGTTTATCTGCCTTGCTCATTCTTCGCCACCCCTCTTACAATATAAAATATTTTATAACTATTCCGATAAGACCTAAGATTATTACAGCGACACACGTTTTTTCAGTGGTGTTTAAGTTCTTAAGCCCCTTTGATTCAACACCTTCATCTTTTTGCCTTTGCCTATTTTCTTCATCATATGCCTTATTGGTCATATAATAATCAGCAATCATATCCTTTGCTTTATTTCTTACCTGTTTTTTCTTCTTTTGTTTTTTTGACATATTACTTACCTATAATTTCTATTGCTCTGCTGAGCACCCAATCGAGCCGTTTCTCATCTTCTGCTAAATACAGATATCCCACCAAAGCCTCAAATGCCGTAGACCACTTATATGTTACCGGGTCTGCGTTTTTTGCTTTTGTAGCGGATTTTTTATTTCTCGCCCTCTTAACAAGATACTGCTCGTCTTCACTTAATTCATCAAACATAGTCTTGATTATCTTTGCCTGAGCAGAAGCTTTCACATAATGAGTCGCTTTATAATGCAGACTGTTTACATTATAGGAACCTTTTTTTAAAAGATATTCGCGTATAACCTGCTCATATACCGCGTCCCCCATATATGCCAGAGCGGTTGTATTAACTTCATTTATATTTTCTACTTTCATTCCTTTATTATCTGAACTCCCTGAGGCGTATCTTTAAGTGTTATTCCCTTTTCTTTAAGAATGTCTCTTATTTCATCTGCCCTTGCAAAGTTCTTCGCCTTTCTCGCTTCCTGCCGCTCATCAACCAACGCCTTAATATCGTCGTCAATACTGTCATCCTCTTCTTTCTGCAAAAGTCCTACAACGCCTGCAAGTTCCATGAGAATATCAAGGCATTTCTGTGCAAATTCTTTGCTGCATCCATTCTTTACATCTGTATTTATCGCTGTAATCAGTTCAAATATGGCTGATATGGCATCGGCTGTATTAAGGTCATCGTCCATGGCTTTAATAAATTCCTGCCTGTATTTATCATAGCTTTCGATAGTCTTTGCTTCATCATCCGTCATGCTTCCGCTGCCGTTTAATATTAAATGCTTCAGGTTTTCCTTAGCGTTTTCCATTCTTGAAAGTCCCGCTTTCGCCTGTTCCATAAGAGAATCACTGAAATTTATAGGATTTCTGTAATGTCCGGAAAGAAGGAAAAATCTCATGACTTCCCCATCGTATTCCTTAAGTATATCTCTTACGGTAAAGAAGTTGCCCTTTGATTTTGACATCTTTTCATTATCTATGGTTATATATCCGTTATGCATCCAGTAATTGGCAAAAGGTGCCCCATTGCAGCACTCCGATTGAGCTATCTCATTTTCGTGGTGAGGGAACTGCAAATCCTGCCCGCCGGCATGTATGTCGATAGTATCGCCCAGATGCTTTTTAGACATAGCCGAACATTCTATGTGCCATCCCGGTCTTCCTTTCCCCCACGGACTGTCCCAGGATATTTCGTCTTCTTCTTTCTGCGCTTTCCATAGCGCAAAATCAAGTGGATCTTCCTTTATATCTCCAACTGCTATTCTAGCTCCTGATTCTAAATCTTCTATGTTCTGCTTTGACAGCTTTCCATAGTCTTCAAATTTTCTTGTGGAAAAGTAAACGTCTCCGTTGACTTCATAGGCATATCCTTTGTCCACAAGAGTCTTTACAAAATCTACAATTTCGGGAATATGTTCCGAAACCTTGGGATGCACATCCGCTTTTTTAACATTTAATGCCGCTGCATCTTTATAGTATTCTTCGATATACCTTTCGCTTATCTGACCGGCTGTTACGCCCTCTTCTTTTGCCTTGTTTATTATCTTATCATCCACATCCGTAAAGTTCTGTACAAATTTAACTTTATAGCCCCTGTACTCAAGATACTTTCTGAGAGTATCGAACACTACAAAAGGTCTTGCGTTTCCTATATGAAAAAAATTATAAACCGTAGGTCCGCATACATATATCTTTACTATGCCTTCTTCTATAGGTTTCAGTTCTTCTTTTTTTCTCGTAAGTGTATTATAAACTTTCATTTTTTCCCTCTTCTTCCTCCAAAAATTCTTCGTTAAACTCTTTTATCATGGTTTCGTCATATATCTGATTAATTGCGCCTTCTGACATTTCCTTTACTATATTGGGGTACTGACAGTCCTCGTGACATTCATGAAAACTTTTTACTCCCAGCTTATCGGTGATTATATTTTCCAGTTCTACTACTCTTCTCCTCAGACATTCCAGCTCTACAGCGATAGGATCCGGAAGATCTGTCTGGTCAAGGTCTGACGTAGGTTTACCGTTTCTCCTCACTATAGTTCCCGGAATTCCCACTACAGTACAGTTATCCGGAACTTCTTTTAAAACTACCGAACCCGCGCCTATCTTTACATTGTTTCCTACTTTAAAAGGTCCAAGAACTTTTGCACCGGAACTTATAACAACATGATTTCCGATTGTTGGATGTCTCTTGCCCGTATCTTTGCCCGTACCTCCCAGCGTAACTCCCTGATATATGGTTACATCGTCTCCCACTTCACTTGTCTCTCCTATTATAACCGCCATTCCATGGTCTATGAAACATCGTCTTCCTATGGTTGCTCCCGGATGTATTTCTATCCCCGTAAACCATCTCGCAAGCTGTGATATCACTCTTGCCAGCAGTTTCATATTGTGAAGATAAAGCCAGTGCGCCGGTCTGTGAAATATAACCGACCATATTCCGGGATAACAAAGCAGCACTTCAAAGCTGTTTCTGGCTGCCGGATCCTGTTCTAAAACCGCTCTTATATCTTCTCTAACATTTTTAAAAAAAGCCATTGTTTATTTCCTCAAACCTCAATTTACAGTAATCACAATCATATTATTCCCAAATGCATGATTATGTGTAAATGTATCATGCAGTAAATTATAATCAATAATACAAAAAGTGGACAGTTAAGTCCACTTTTTATTTTACCATATATAAGTTTTATAAACAATGTCAGTGTTCTAAAAATCTATAAAATCGATAGGATTTACACATGTCCTGTTTATTATTACCTCAAAATGCACATGAGGTCCTGTAGAATTCCCTGTGGAGCCTACAAGAGCAATTTTATCTCCCCTCTTCACGGTCTGTCCGCTGCTGACAAGAAGCTGGCTGCAATGTGCGTAATAAGTCTGCATACCGTTGCCGTGGTCGATTTTAACTATATTTCCATAGGTTCCGCATTGACCGGCGAAATACACCTTGCCTGAATCAGCCGCATATATATCGCTTCCCTGAGCTAATGCTATATCAAGCCCTCTGTGCATTTTGCCCCATCTCTGTCCGAATTCCGAAGTTAATGTGCCTCCGTTAACAGGCCGGTTCAATTTACCGTATACTGCATTTTCATCATAGGACAGCCCCTCGTCATCGTAACTTCCGCTGCCTCCTCCATATCCGTCATAATTTTTCACTCCGGTTAAGATAACTTTTTCTTCAGGTTCCTCCAGAATTTCTTCATTTAAAATATCTTCTTCTATCTGGCGTCCGTTTTCTTTAACAACCTTTTTTACAACTTCTTTTCTTCCTTCCTTGCCCTCATTTTCTATTTCTGTTTCACCTACGTAAAGACTCGGCTCCGGTACATATTCCTCATCAAATTCTATGGATTCTTCTTCTACTTTTTCCTCGGTTGTTACTACTGTAAGATATCCCTCTCCCTGATTTCCGTTAATTATCTTATCTTCGGCCTCTTCCACAGTCAGAATTTCAGGCGGATTATCACCGTTTTTAATATCCATCTCTTCTGTGGAGGTTGTTTCTTTTACTTCAACATCAAGCACTGAATCATCGTCGCTTTTATAATTGTCCACTACTTTCTGCAAGGTTTTATCTGCCGCCTCTTTCGATTCAACTAAAGCAACTTTTTCCCCGTCTATGGTAATATACCACGGTTTTTCAATAATATTTCCGTTTGCCAAAAGGACGGGTATATTCCAATCTTCAGCTGATACCGCTTTTCCTGCGGCGATAGACGCTGACATCAGCGTCATAAATATTACTGCCACTATTATCCCCACCCTACTGGGGACGGGCTCGGCTTTTTTGTTAGAAAAGCTTTTCTTCATAATAAATTCCTCTTAGATTTTTTCCCTCTCGGGAATAGTTTACCTTGGTATTATTCCCAAATTCTGTGAATTCATTCAAAAGCTTTTCCGTCAGTATTCAATTATCGGTACATTAATCTATATATCTATGGTTATATCAACATATGCTGTTTTATCAGCTTTGGCAAAATCGCTGCCATGAAAATCGGAACCTCGCGTTATTAAAAGGTCATATTTCCTTGCGATTTCAATAAATCTGATGCTCTGCTCAAGATTCTGGTCAGGATGAAGACATTCCAGTCCTCCAAGCCCCCTGTCCTTTAATTCCGAAACTATGGCCTCTATATTTTTATAAAACTCCTCGCTTCCCGCATCACCTATATGCCTTGTCTGTATAGGATGCGCCAAAACCGCAATCCCTCCGGCATCATTGATAAGTTTCACAGCATCAGCTGAACTTATCTTTTCTTTCTTTACCGAACGCGCAATTTCGCTTCCGAGCAATTTTTTACTGTCAAAGGCCTGCTGAACGCTTTTCGCATATCCCTTATCTACAAGCGCTCTTGCTATAACCGGTTTTCCTATAAATTTATTAGGCTGTATATCTGCAAGGTCCTTTTCTGAAATTTCATATCCCATACTGTTAAGCGCTGCAATAAGACGCCCATTTCTTCTTCGGCGTTTTTGAAGTAAATCATCAAGAACAGATAAAAGTTTCTCATTTTTTGTATCTATATTGTAACCTAAAATATGAGTCCCGATACCGCTGTCCGTTTTAGCTGCAAGCTCTATGCCCGCAATTACCTTAATTCCTGCCTTTTTTCCGGCGTCTAAAGCCTCTTTTATACCATCAATTCCATCATGGTCCGTTATAGCTATCTTTTCGTATCCCAGTTTTTTTGCACTAAAAACGATGTCTTCGGGATATGACATTCCATCGGAATAAATTGTATGAATATGAAAATCAACCTTATATTCAGTCATCTTACTATCCTCTGTCCAAAAGCAGCCCCTTTGCAACATCATCCGCTGTCTCTTTGCCTTTTATTTTCTCTATAATCGCAAGGGCAAATTTCATGGCAAAAGCCGGTCCCTTGCCTGTAAGCACATTTCCATCTTCTATTATTTCCGCATTTATAGGGATTATATTATCAAGATGTTTTTCAAAGCCGGGATATATAGTCGCAGTTTTTCCTGTAAGAGCTGAATGACCTGCCAGGACCATTGGAGCAGCGCATATAGCCGCTAAATTCTTCCCTATTTGAGAAAATTTCTCTATTACATCAAAGAGACCTTTATGTTGTCTAAGGTTTTCCGCTCCCGGCATCCCTCCGGGAAGAACTATCATTTCACAGCTGTCATAATCGGCATCATCAAATATTATGTCCGCCTCGACCTTTATTCCGTGAGCTCCTTCTACTATTCTTTCCTCCGCTACTGAAACAAGCTTCACATCTATATCTGCTCTTCTCAGCAAATCGACGACAGTAAGAGCCTCTATCTCTTCAAAGCCTTTAGCTAAATGAACGTAAACCATATCATCTTTCCTCCCTGAAATAATTATTCCCCAAATCGGCCGGCGGCTGGCTTTCTTTCTTTTTCTTATAAGTACTGAAAATTACTATGAGTATTGTAGCTACATAAGGAATCATGTCAACGAGATATTGGGATACCCCAAAACCCATAGCTTGCAGTTTAAGTCCTAAAATGCTCAGTCCTCCGAAAAGTGCTCCCCCGAAGAATCCTTTAATCGGATTCCATGCAACAAAGATTACAAGAGCAACAGCAATCCATCCTCTGCCGTTTACAATGTTTTCCTGCCATATAGGCATACGAACGAGCGAAAGATAAGCCCCTCCAAGTCCGCATAAAGCTCCGCCCATCAGTATATGAGCGTATTTATACAAATTGACATTTATCCCGGAAGCATCAGCCGCCGCATTGTTTTCTCCCATGGCTTTAAGGTTAAGGCCCATTCTTGTTTTATACATATATACAGCAGCCAGCGCGCATATTACATAGCTCAGATATACGAATATATCCTGCTGAAAAAATATGGGGCCTATTACCGGTATATCTCCGAGCAAAGGTATTGACATTTTACTGAAAAACGCAGTTATATCCGATGGAGCATTGGCTCCGAGCAAAGGCTCTCCGACAAACTGAGCAAATCCTGTACCGAATATGGTAAGAGTCAATCCGCATACCACCTGATTGGCTCTCAATGACACCGTCAGAAATCCGAATATCAGTGCTCCTCCTGCGCCTGCCAGCGCAGCTGCTATAAGAGCCGCTCCGGGGCTTGCAGTATTCATTCCTGCCAAAAATCCCATTACTGCCCCCATAAGCATCATACCTTCAACTCCCAGATTCATGCTTCCTGATTTTTCAGTTATGAGTTCACCAACTGTGGCAAATACCAGAGGAGTTCCCGCCACTATACAAGACGCCAAAAATTCTACCATTGTTAAGCCACCTCCTTGGTATTTCTTCCAAAATGAACTTTGTATCTCATGAAAAATTCACTTCCCAAAACAAAGAACAAAATAAGACCCTGTACGATATCCGCTACAGCGCTCGATACTCCCAAAGCTATCTGTATATAATCTCCGCCCTGTACAAGCATAGCAAATACAGTACATATTATCAGAGCATATCCTGCATTTAATTTTGAAAGCCATGCCGTTATTATAGCGGTAAATCCATATCCGTTAGCAACTCCGAATACTAAAGTTTTCTCAACAGCCGAAACCTGTATCATTCCGGTTATTCCGCAAAGTCCGCCTGAAATAAGCATAGCCACAACTATTATTCTGCTGATGTTCATTCCTGCATATCTTGCCGTCTCTATACTTTCTCCTACAACTGCGATTTCATATCCACGCTTCGTATGATTCATAAAGAAATAAACCGCAACTGTGGCTATTATAGCCAATATCCAGCCTATATGTATTCCTCCAAATGACGGCAGTATAGCATTTTCCGAAAAGGATTCCACACGCGGAAATCCATTTACAGAAGGGTCTCTCCATGGTCCATACTGTAAATACGTTACAAATTTTATTGCAACGTAATTTAACATAAGGGTAAATATGGTTTCATTCGTCCCAAGTTTTGCTTTAAATATGGCCGGAATAAAAGCCCATATTCCTCCGCATACCGCAGCAGCCAGTATCATGAGTAAAATCATGAAAACTTTCGGCATATCGGGGCTGAGATTCAGCGCAACCCAGCTTGCGCCCAAAGCGCCCATTGTAATCTGTCCCTCGGCGCCTATATTCCAAAATTTCATTTTAAATGCCACTATAATTCCAAGAGAAGTTATAATCAGAGGAACAGCCTTTACTATAGTCTGTTTTATCCTGAGTTCTGTTCCCAGCGACCCCATTATAATTTCCTTAAAAATATGAAATGGATTAAGCCCGAAAATCAAAAGTATCAATCCTGCAAACACGATGGAAAGAGCTATCGCCAAAAGAGTTATGAGTATTTCTCTCTTTTGAGGCAGGTTATCACGTTTAGTTATCCTTATAAAATCCATCAGCCGGCCACCTCCTGCTCATCATCTTTTATTTTCCCTGTCATCAGCAATCCTATATCTTCTTTTGTGACTTCGTCAGGATTCACTATTCCTGTAATTTCTCCATGACATAATACGATTATTCTGTCACATAAATCCATAAGTACATCTAAGTCTTCACCGACAAAGAGAACGCCTACGCCCCTCGCCTTTTGTTCATTGAGCAAATCATATATCTTGTAAGAAGCCCCTATATCAAGACCTCTCACGGCGTACGCTGTTATAAGAACTTTTGGCGCGGAATCTATTTCACGTCCCAGCAGCACTTTCTGCACATTTCCTCCCGAGAGCTTTTTAACGGGCGTATATATATTCGGAGTTTGAATATCAAGATCTTTTACTATTTTTTCTGCTTTTTTTATACACGGACCTCTTCTTAAAATAATACCCGGCTGATTTTGGTAATCCTTTAAAATCAAATTGTGAACAATATCCATTCCGCCTACAAGACCCATTCCCAAACGGTCTTCAGGTATAAAGCCCATTCTTATACCCAGACGTATTATATCTCTCGGTGTCTTTCCTACGATATTGTCTCCCTCAAAATAAATTCTGCCTTTATTAACCTTAATCAGCCCGGCTATCGCCTCGCACAATTCCTTTTGTCCGCTGTTGGCAACACCTGCCACGCCTATTATCTCATGGGAATTTAAATCAAAGCTGACATTTGACAGGGCTTCCTTTCCTTCTCCGTCGAGCACTGTTATTTCATCCAGTTTCAAAAGAGTCTCCTGATTTGAAAATTTCTTCTTATCTATAGAAAGGTCTACCTTTTTCCCTACCATCATCTCTATAAGGGATGGTATTTCCACGTCCTTTGTAACGACAGTCCCTATAGACTCGCCTTTTCTCAAAACGGTTACTCTGTCTGAAATCTCCATAACTTCATTTAATTTATGAGTAATGATAACTACTGAACATCCCTGCTCTTTCATATTTCTTATAACGCGAAACAGCTTTTTAATTTCCTGAGGGGTCAATACGGCTGTAGGTTCATCCATTATCAATATCTTAGCACCTCTGTAGAGTACTTTAATTATCTCAAGCGTTTGTTTTTCACCTACAGACATATCATATACTTTCTTATCAGGGTCTATATCAAGTCCATATTTGTCAGATAACTCTTTAACTTTTTTTGACAGTGTTTTTCCGTGAAGAAACAGACTGCTGGGCTGTCCTATTATTATATTTTCTTTTGCAGTCATTACATCAACAAGCTTAAAATGCTGATGTATCATGCCTATCCCCTTTTTTATAGAATCCTTAGGCGATGAAAAATGAACTTCTTCTCCCTCTATTTTTATATGTCCTGTATCCGGAGTATAAATTCCGGACAGCATATTCATAAGCGTCGACTTTCCTGCGCCGTTTTCTCCCAGTAAGGCATGTACCTCTCCTTCACGTACAGAAAGATTGACATTATTATTTGCCTTAAGCGAGCCAAAAACTTTGCTTATATTTTCCATTTCTATTGCAAGATTTTTCTGCACTGTTGTCCTCCAAAATGTTCTGCATAAAAATAGTATAAGGGAACCTATACGGCTCCCCTCAATACTATAAATTATTTACATAAATTTTAACAATGAATTAGTTGGAAGTAGCTGTTACACCTTTAACTTCCGCATTTATCTTCCAAATCTCTTCATCCGTCAAAGTCTGACCGGCTTTGCACAGTAATGAACCGTCAGTAAGCTTAATTTCGCCTGAGAATACGTCAAATTCACCCTTTTCCATCTTAGCTTTTATATCGTTTATTTTCTTGGCAGCGTCTTCCGGAACCGCAGAACCCAAATCATCAATACAAATCATTCCGCTTTCCATTGAACCATAGCTGCTGAACGGTACAGTACCGCTTGGCTTGAACTCGCCGTTTACGATTTTTTCAAATGTCGGTGTGAAATATGCTGAAAGATTCCAATATGGAGCAGTTAAATAATAATCTCCTGCGACATTGTTTTTATAGTTCCAACCTGTAGTATACACGCCGGCTTCTTTAGCTGCAAGCTGCGTTGCCGTAGAATCGGAGTGATAGGTCAGCGCATCGCATCCTGCTGCTATAAGCTGCTCTGCTGCTGTCTTTTCAAGTTCAGCGTCTCCCCATGTATTGATATATATAACTTTCACTTCAACATCAGGATTTATAGCCTGAGCTCCGAGCGTAAACGCATTTATACCAATCTGCACTTCAGTAAGCGGGAATGCTGCAACATAACCTAATGTTCCGGTTTTGCTTGCCGCTGCCGCTGCCATACCGCTGAGATATCTGGCTTCTTCCATTGAACCAAAGAAGTTTTCCATATTTGTTTCATTCTGATATATGCCTGAGAAATGCAGGAATGTTATATCGTCATAATCTCCTGAATTCGCAAGCTCGTCCAGAATTTCACCGTAACCGAATGAGCCGCCTACGATTATAGTACAGCCCTGGTCTATGAAGTTTGTAACGGCATCTTTAATAGCCTGCGCATCACCTTCACCGAGATTCTCCTTGTACAATAATTCCAATCCGTTTTCTTCGGCCGATTCTTCAAGCGCTTCGTTCATTCCCTGGGTAAATCCTCCATCATTGATGTTTCCGATATAGAGCGCGCCGACTTTTCCGTTTTCTCCGCCTTTTTCATCACCGCAAGCAGTAAATGCGAAGACCATTACCAAAGCCAACATTACTACAAGTAATTTTTTCATGTTATTCTTCCTCCGTCTCATTGTGAATAAATAGAATACATTTATATTATAATGGTTATTCTTCCTCGATCCAACAAAAAATCCCTTTGCAGCAGGAACTTTTTTACAAAAAAAAGATAAAGTTCGTATCATTCCGAACTTTATCAGTTTTTTTAATTTTAATATTACAATTATTGCTGTTTTTTTCTTATTTAAAAGTTATAACTCCGTCTTCAATCTTTTCTATAACTGCAAGAGATTCAACGCAATATCCTGCGCTCCTGATTTTATCGCCGCCTCCCTGAAAGCCTTTTTCTATTACAGCTCCTACGCCGGCAACACTTGCGCCCGCCTGACGAACGATATTAACAAGCGCCATAGAAGCCTCTCCATGAGCCATAAAATCGTCTATTATAAGAACATTGTCACTTTCATCGATAAATTTCTTTGAAACTTTGAATACAGATACGGTTCCCTTCGTAAATGATTTAGCTTCCGCCTCATAAAATCCTTCTGTCATAGTACTGGGTACCGCCTTTTTTGCAAATACAACGGGAGGATATCCAAAGTAAGGTGCTGTCATACAGGCAACAGCTATACCGCTTGCCTCGACAGTTAAAATCTTATTTATTTCACAGTTCTTAAATCTGTTTTTAAATTCTTTGCCAAGTCTTCCGAGAAACTCTACGTCAAGTTTATGATTCAAAAAATTATCAACTTTTACTATCTGAGTTCCTATTGCGACGCCTTCGTTAAGAATTTTGTTCTTTAATTCTTCCATCTGTAAGCACAACCTATCTTAATTTTTATCTGAACATCGGTTATTATATTAAATTATTTAGCGTCTTCCTTAAATAGTTCCTCAAGACCTTCAAAAGATATTTCATCAGTTTTCTCTGTATTTTCCGATTCGCTGCTGCTAAGCTCCGGCAGGTCAATATCTATATTGTCGAGATTGATCTCATGTATATCGGAAATGTCCACAGCCTCCGCTGAAACAGTTTCCTCAGGTTTTGCAGTCAGTTCCTCCAGCGTAAAATTCGTTTCTTCCGCCCTGTCTGATACCTCAACATCGTATGTAGCAGCATCTTCCTTAACTTCAGGAGATTCTTCGGAAACAGACATATTCTCTGCTGCGGCCGCAGGAGTTATATCCGGTACAGGAGTTTCTATGGTATTTTCAACTTCAATTTCTTCTGCCGGAAAATCAACTATGCCGCTGTGTTCAACAACATCCCAATTTATTGAATCTTCCTCCGGAAGCTTGCTCTTTAAGCTGTCCATTTTCCCTGCAGTTCTCAGGATATTCGTTTTGATTTCGTTAAATTCCTCTTCCATGGCATTTATCTGCTGATTGTATTTGTTTTTAAGAGCCGAAAGTTTTTCTTTTTCTGCCTCAAGCTCTGCTCTCATCGCTGCTTTCTCTGCCTCTACCGCCTGTCTTGCTGCATTCAGTTCATCGCTTATAGCCTGCTTTTCGGCGTCTATTCCTACTCTCATCTGCTCAAGCTCATTTTCCTGTATTGAAACTTGTTCTCTTCCTTCTGCCAGTATACTTTCAACTTCGCTCTTTGCCTGATTGATAATCTCATTGCTGCTTTTCTTTGCTTCCATAATAAGGCTTACGTACAGTTCGTTGTTATCATCGTATTTCTGATATTTATCCTTTAAGGATACTATCTCACCCTCATAAGCATTTTCCAAGTCCTCTATATTTTTTTCATATAAATCACAAAGCTGCTGCATACAGTCATATACATCATCTTTATCGAATCCATCTTCAGAAGCTTTCTTAATATTCATGCCTTTAAGAAGTCCTATAACGGTTTCTCTTCTCTGTTCAGTTAATGCATTTTTATCCATTTGTAAAACCTCTTTTTTTCTCCTCAATATTATAAGAATTAAAATATATATTATGTATTATAACATCTACATATAGTTTTGTCTCCTAAAAACTGTAATTTTTTCACATTTTAGTTGACTTTAAAGCTCTGTTGGGGATATTATATTAAGAGTCTCTTTACAGGAGACGCCTTCTTTGTGATTATAAATCGATAAAGCAGGGGGAAGAAATATGAAAACAATCGAAATAAAAATTGGTGAACAAATCGCACAGTTTACAACTAAATCAGTTACTTTCAGAGGCAAAGAATTTTTCTACAGCAAAATGACAGATGTCGCTCACGATGCTGACAGCTCTACATATTCTTTTACATATGAAGGAGAACTAATAGTTTTCCCTTACGAAAAAAAAGACTTAAAAGTACTTAGCGTTATATTCGCTCAAGTTCAAAATCTGCAGCCAAAAGCAGTTAATACGAAAGAAAATTCATCTTCAGGAGAACTTTCCGAAAAGAAAGAGACCCAAGATATAGACAGAGCGGACGCAGTTCATCAAAGTCCGCAACACGAAGAAAACACAGAAAAAACAGAAGCCGAAAAACCTTTGGAGACCATAGACTCTACGCAAGAACAGAGCTTGGCCACAACAGATAAAAAATCGGCAAAACAGGCGGAGAAAGAACGAAAACAAGCAGAAAAAGCCAGAAAGAAAGCAGAAAAAGAAAAACTTAAATCAGAAAAAAACAATGACAGCGAAAATGCAGGAGATGAAAAAGACAGCTATAAATCAAAAGAAAAAATAAAAAAATCTCTTATAATCTTTGCAGGAGTCATAGGAATAGTTGCAGTGATGGCAGTTGCATATTATTTCATATTCGGAACAAGCAGCAATCCGTCAGCAGGTCCTAATTCAACTGAATCTCAGCAATACGATGATATAGACGAACTCATCAACGATTTACAGTAAATATCAAAGCGGTTTCAACATACCGAAAAGGTCATGCATGAAACCGCTTTTTATTTATATTATTCTGTTTTCAAAAATTATTTTTTAATCTTTCCATGTTCATCCAGAATCTTTATTACTTCATCTGTCGGAAGTTCATAGAATTTATTATGTTCTTTTCCTTCCATAGTCTCAGCTGCAAACAATACATTTAAAATAGCTTCCTCTGTTGCATCTCCTACAGCTTTAAATAGAGGATCCAGCATATCATCACCCAGAAGTTCAACCTGTGTCTTCGTAGTGGTATAAGCATTTTCATTAGCCGTTGAAAAACCTATGAATATATCACCTGAAGCATTCTCGTAACATCCTCCAAGTCTGCCTATTCCCATAGGAATCCGTCTGCAAAGTTTAGATAACTGCCATGGAAGAAGCGGTGCGTCGGTTGCAACAACCGCTATTATTGAGCCTGTTCCCGGCTTCGGTTCAAAAGTGTTCAGTATCGGGTCGCATCCTTTTATCTTGTCTCCCATCGGTATGCCCATTATCTGAAAATGTTCTCTGAATCCGTGATTCGCCTGAACGAAAACTCCTACGGTATATCCGCCCTCTTCCTCGGAAAGCACTCTTGATGAAGTTCCGGAACCACCCTTAAAATCATGGCATTTCATTCCCGTTCCTCCGCCTACATTTCCCTCCTCTATAGGACCTGACTTCGCATTATCCAATGCTTCCAGCGCATGTTTTGCTTCAATATGAAAACCGTTCGTATCGTTTATTACACCATCCCATGTCTCTCCGACAACAGGATAAAAAAGTCCGCATCCGTCTATTTCCCGACCTTCAAATATCATAGGATAATAATATTTGTTTTCAATCATCCACTTGGATGCAGTGTCTCTTACCACTCCTACACTGTTTGTATTTGTTATCATAATAGGACCATGCAGAAATCCGGAATCATCCACCCAGTGTGTTCCTGTCAGCTCTCCGTTACCATTCAAATCATATCTTCCTGCAAAAACAGCAGATTTTTTATGTCCTCTTGGTAAAATAGCCGTAACTCCTGTTCTCGCAAAGTTTGAACCCGGTCCCTTATAATCTTCCGGTGTTCCCAATATCAATGTACTATAACCAACTTCAACACCGTCGACATCTGTTATCGAATTCCATTTTCCTGTGACACCCGGTAAATCCAGACCAGCATCTCTTGCTCTCATACGTTTCATAAAATCGCCTCCATTAAATATTATCGTTTTACTTTAATGAAAAGCAATATTCATGCCACTTCAACAAATGCTGTAATAAAACAAGAAGCTCACCTCTTAACCGTTGAAAATTAAGCAAAACTAGAATATCAGTCATTTAGTTTCAAAGTCCAGATACAGAATTATCGGTTATATGTGTAAAGTTTATTTTACAGATGTTGTCAGCGTATATTGTACTGCTTTATTTTTTTATGCAGCATCTGACGTGATATCCCCAAACTTTTAGCAGCATCCTGCACGTTCATACCCTTTTCTTCCAGCAGATAAGTTATTACATATTTCTCCGTTTTAATTCTTATATCTGAAAGTTTATCCTCACACGAAATCGTGAATGAATCGAAAAACATTTCGTCTTTTCCCTCAGGCAGCGTATCACGAAAATGTTCTGCGCTCAAAGTTTCTTCGTAACATCTGTTCATCGCCCTTTCTATAACATTTCTCAATTCTCTTATATTGCCTGGCCAATCATATGACATTAACATATGCAAAGCGCTCTCATCAATACACTTTACGATATGTTTATCTATGGATCGTCCTAAGGAACTGTTCAATTCAAGAATAAAGTTATTTACTAATTCCGGGATGTCGCTTTTACGGTTTCGAAGCGGAGCTACCTGAATTTCTACAACATTAAGACGATAATACAAGTCTTCCCTGAACTCTCCTGACTCCACAAGGTCTTTTAAATTTTTATTGGTTGCAGCAATTATTTTTACATCCACTTCATAAGGCTGTTCCCCGCCTATTTTGAGAACTTCCCTTTCCTGAATGAAGCGAAGCAGCTTTGCCTGCATATGCAGCGGCAGCGAATCTATCTCATCTAAAAATAAGGTTCCTTTATCCGCCACCTGAACCAAGCCTGCTTTTCCTCCCTTTTTAGCTCCGGTAAAGCTGCCCTCTTCGTAACCGAAAAGTTCAGATTCAAACAGCTCTCCGGGAATAGCCGCGCAGTTCACTTCAACAAATTCAAAGATACTCCTCTGACTTAAACTGTGTATTGACTGAGCTACCAGTTCTTTTCCGGTTCCCGTTTCGCCTGAGATCATCACATTTGAAGTCGTTTTAGCTGCAAGTTCAATATCTTTTTTAAGATTTATGACATTTATGCTGGACCCTTTTATATCTGCGACATCGTATTTTGTTTTTTTTAAAGATTTCCCTGATATTTTAAAATGTTCCAGTCCCTCTGTCGTCTGTATCTTGCTTATAAAAGCGAGAATTTCCTCAGAATCCTGAAAAAAATCATATTCAAGCGCGCCTATCATTTTTCCGTCAGAAAAAACAGGCACATCATTAGAAGCTACTATATGCCCCTCAACAAGATAAAGTTCACCGATACTGCTCTTGTTTGAATTTAAAACGCTTTTAGTTCTGCTGTAAAAAAGCAGTTCTCTTACATTTTTACCTATAACATCATCTAAACATTCATATCCGGCTGTAATCAGCATCTCTTCGCACATAAATACTATGTTTTCATTGCGGTCTACGACTATAAGCCCCGGTATGCTGTTAAGAACATCCATATAGTTCTTATTTATATCCATAATTCAGGCCCTCCAAGTAAAAAATATTTTACACTAAAAAACAAGCAATGTAAAACATTTTTTACATCGCTTGTTTTTTATTAATCTTAATTATCCGGATGACAGTTTCCGCAAGGTTCATATCCTGCAGCTTCTGCGTTTTCAATGGACATAAAATAAATTCTATTTTCCTCTTTGGGCAGGCCTCCGCAGTCAGGCAAATGATATTTTTTGCTGTTTACATTGCCTATATAGTTTGCTTCCTGATAATCTTCCATGTGTGGTTTATCTGCTTCCTTACCCTTACAGTTGAATGTAATATTTTTGCCATCGTCTAAAGCAATCACCGTTCCCTGTTCATCTGTTCTGAAAATTTCGGCACCCAAATCATTAAACCGGCTTAAAGCCTCATCGTGCGGATGTCCGTACATATTGTCTTTGCCGCATGAAATCACAACATACCTTGGATTGACTTGTCTCAGAAAATAGTAGCTGTTTGATGTGCTGCTTCCGTGATGTCCCGCATGAAGTATATCCGCCTCAATATTTCCGCTGTTCTCTATTATATCTCTCTCCGCCGAATTCCCCGCATCACCGGTAAACATAATACTGTTTTCACCATGCCGCACCATAAGGCATATGGAATTATCGTTGGTATCCTTATAGTCCTTATTTGGGCCTAGAAATTCAGCCTCACATTCGCCTAATCTTATTTTTTCTCCCGGCGACGGCGCTTCTGTGGCTATATTCTGCCTTTCTATATTTTTCTTAAGATTCCCCTCTATCCCATCGTTATATCCATCAAGCATGAATACTTTGTTTACGGTAAAATTGTTTAAAACCGCTTCACCTGCACCTATATGGTCTTCATGGGGATGGGTAAAAACTATATATTTAAGTTCGTCAATTCCCTGTTTTTTCAGATAATCCACTATAAAATCATCATCGTCTCTGTTGCCGGCATCAACGAGCATTGCCTCTCCCCCAGAAATCAGAAGAGTCGAATCCGCCTGTCCTACATCCAGAAAATGCACAGCTAAATTTTCTTCTGAATCCAAAACCGGTTTTCCTTCATCATTCATACTTCCGCAGGAAAATAAACTAATACTAACTCCGATTAAAATCATAGCTGTTATCAGAAAAAATCTTATACTTTTTATTTTAGATTTATAAGCAATCATATAATGCAGCCTCTTCTTTCATTCTCTATCTATAATTTTACAGAAATGAAGGTTCCGTCACCCGCCTCAACATGAATTATTTCAATTCCCTTGTTTTGCCTGAAAATCTCTTTGCACTCATCGCAGACAGCTATTACATATTCCTTTGATACAAAGCTGTCAAAAGGTTTGGGAATATTCTTTCTGGCTTTCTCAAAAACAGAATCAGGTATCATCTTTACCGCTGCTCCCGCGGCGAAAACAGGAACAGGTATATTAAGATTAATTCCCTCAGCTTTTACTCTGACCCTCATTTTTCTTTATCCTTTATCTACAAAAATTCTTACTTTCGCACCGTCTGATGTTTCTACGTTAACGAAATCTCCCATAACTTCTTCATCCAGACATTCCGAAATAGCTTCCATAGTTTCATTAAGATCTATGCCTTCCAATTCCTCCTGAGGAATTGGAAGCTTTCCGGTCACTTTCAATATTTTCTTTACTGCATCTACCGGAAACTGTATATTTACTTTATCCCCTTCTTCACTGTCTACGATAATTCTAAACATTTTTCTGCCGTAATCATCTCTTTTAGCAAGAGCTGTTTCTTCTTCACCGCATTCAATGCTCATGGCTTTCATAAGCTCTGCGGCCTGCTCCGCTGTAATTGTTCCTTCTTCAACCATTTTGAGAATCCTCATTTTTTCATCCATTTTTACCCTCCTTTTAATACTACTTCAATCTTTCAATAGCTTCCTGCGCATCTATTTGTCCCGATTCCAGCAGTTTTAAAACCGCCTCGCGTTTTTCAAGTTCTTCATCTCGTTTCGTCTCATTTTCATATCCTAAGTTTTTTATTATACTGTCCAGCTTGGCGCGAACAGTCGGATAGGATATCCTAAGCTCCTTTTCCACCTCTTTAATATTCCCCCTGCATTTTATAAAGGTTTCCACAAAATGCAGCTCATCTGCTGAAAGGTAATCGAATTTGCTCAGCTTAAAATCATTTTCAATTACAGTATCACATTTACCGCACTTAAGACGCGTAACTTTCAGTTCATTTCCGCAAACAGGACATTGGCTTATAACTTTATTCATAAACTGCCTCCTCTTATCCTACACCACCACACTGCTGCCCCTTTAAACAATAAATTAAACTATTTAATCAAAAATGTCAATATATTTATTAATATTTTTAATATATATATTAATTTTATTAAACAAATTATACTAAATAGCAATTTTATAAAGAATAATTTTCATTATGTTATACTTCAAACCTCTTGATTTTTATTTTACAAATATAATCGACACAGCTTAATTAAAAAATCAAAATAACCAAAATTTTAATATATCCTATATTTTTGGATAAAATCCCATTGATATTACATGCAGAAAATTTATTAATAACCAAAAGTCTCATGTATAACGGTTCTTTGGATAAAAAAATTATAATATCAAGGAGATATTTGCATTTTTACGACCAAAACAGCTTTAAAACCAGGAATTTTGGTTAATCTGAGCTGCCGGACTTAAAAAAATAAGCCCATTTCAACCAAACCACGTACTTATACATTGCTTTTGGATAATTTGCATTATATCAGTATTGGGTAAAAATTTCTTCCGGCAAATAAGCAGCGCAAGTGAAAATAACAAAAATACTGTTTGTCATATCCATAAGTTATGTTATAATATTGCAGTAATATAAGCCACTGTAGCTCATCTGGCAGAGCAGCACATTCGTAACGTGCAGGTGGCCGGTTCGATCCCGGCCAGTGGCTCCAACTTCCGGGGTATTGGCGCAGCTGGGAGCGCGCATGACTGGCAGTCATGAGGTCAGGGGTTCGAACCCCCTATACTCCACCAAAACAAATAAAAATTCCTGATTTAATCAATAATCAGGAATTTTTTATTTATGCTATATTCTCTTTTGTTCAATCTGATAAATAATCGCTTATGACGATTCGTTGTCTTTCGTGCAGTCTGCTGAAATCTTATCACTTTGGCTGTCATCAATTATTATTTCATCAAATGAGCCTACTTTATCGAGTTCTTTAACCTTTCGCATACCTTTCCAGTATGCATACGCCATCCAAATCTGCAGCAATATTATAGGAAGTCCGCATACGACTACAGATGTCTGCAAAGCCTGAAAGCTTTGCTCTCCTCCTGTATAAAGCAGTATTAAGGTCAATAGTCCCATACCTACTCCCCAGAATACCGTTACCGTCTTTGGCGGTTCTTTCTCGTTTCCGTCTTTATCGAACCCTACGGTAGTCATGGATGAAAGCGTATACGCCACAGCTTCTGCCTGAGTATTGAAATTGAGAGCCACAAGTATAAGGAACAGTATTCCTGTAACAAATGCCATCGGATAATGGGATAAAAGCTCAAATATCGCATACTCATTGCCCAATTCCATTATTCTTTCACCTATATTGGTTCCTCCTGTTAAGTCCGACATCATTCCGGTCGTACCCCATGTGCCAAACCATATTACGATAAATACAGACGGCGCTATAAGATTAACCGCCACAAACTGTCTTACTGTACGGCCCTTGGCAAGTCTTACCATGAACAAACCTGTCAGCGGCGCGAAAGCCAGCCACCATGCCCAGTAAAATGTTGTCCATGACTCATGAAAACCTGTCTGCTCTATAGGGTCAAGATTTGTTGCAAGAGGTATGAAGTTCTGAACAAAATCACCTGTAGCAGTTATTATATTCTCTATTATCGTCCTTGTCGGTCCGAAGAAAAATACAAACAGTAAAAGAGCAAAATAAAGATACATATTGAACGTGCCCACATGTTTAATTCCTTTATGAACACCTGTAGTTGCTATTATTGTATAAAATACCGTCATAACTATGACTATCACTGTCAATGTCCAAATCCCTGTATCCATTCCGAACAGATGGTTAAGACCTCCCGCAATTTGCATAGTTCCAAGACCAAGAGAAGTTGCAATACCGCCTACCATGGCAAATATAGCTAAGCTGTCTACGCCGTTTCCTATGATTCCTTCAGTTTTTTCTCCGAGAACAGGATATAATGCCGAGCTAACTTTAAAGGGTCTTTTCGCATTGTAGAACATAAACGCTATGGCAATTCCTGCGCTGGCATATATTCCAAATGGAACAACAGCCCAGTGAAGATATGAATATCTCATGGCAACTTTCGCCGCTTCCGCAGTTTCCCCTGCTATATGAAGAAATTCAGGCGGATTCATAAAATAGTTCATAGGCTCAGCTACACACCAATAGCTTACCCCTATTGCAAGCGAGGATGTGAAAGATACGGCAAACCACTGAAACATAGATAATGTAGGTTTTGCTTTAGGTCCCCCCAGCTTTATTCTGCCGTATTTGGAAAACCCTGCCCATATGCAAAAAACAAATAAGATAATTGCGCCTAAAGTGAACAGCCATCCAAACTGCTCCGTTATGAAAGCAAGAACTTTATTGCATCCATTCCCAAACTGCTCCGGAAATATCGCTCCAACGCCAACAGCTATAACCAATACTATTGCCGGCGGCAGAAATACTCTTTTATTGAGCAGGCCTATTAAATTTTTCTTTCTCTTCTCATTTTCATTCATTGAATTTTCTCCTTGAACATAATACGGTAACCTATTTTGTAATGAGATATATTGATTCCGTCTATAAATCTACGCAATTATTATGCCAAGCTGTATTTTGGGGATATTCAACAAAAAACAAGACCTGATACCGAAGTATCGGTCTTGCCGCTTCATATAAATTGTATAAAATAAGTTCATTTCTGTTTAAAAATGTCTAATTTTGTATAGTCAATTTTATCGTTTAATTCCATATTTTTTCATCTTATATATGAGAGACTGTCTGTGTATCCCCATATCCACCGCTGTTTTTGATACATTGCCGTTGTTTTTCATAAGAATATTTATAATCCTTTGTTTTTCTTTGCTTCTTATAGCTCCATACACATCTACATTTTCCGATATATGTTCAAACTTTTCTCCTGTCTTTTCAAAGTCAGTTCCTCTGTCCTTGCTTTTGGCAACATCAAATCTAATATGTTCATCCTTAAATAAATACTGCGGAAGTTCCTTAACGGTAATTAGTTCAGCATTATCATCAGCCAGGCTTATCGCTGACTCCAAAGTATGTTTCACCTGCCTTACATTTCCCGGCCACTCATAAGATTCAAAAAAACTTTCAGCATTTTCGTCAAGACCTTTAATCCTCTTTCCGAATTTATTATTATACTTTTTTATGAAGTATTGACACAGCAGAAATATATCGTCTCCTCGTTCCTTAATTGTTGGAATTTCAATATTTATTACAGATAATCTGTAAAACAAATCTTCTCTTATCTTTCCCTTTGTAATAGCGCTTACCGGAGATTCATTCATTGCGCTTATTATCCTTACATCGGTTTTTATATCACGTTCGCCGCCTACATGCCGTACTTCTTTTTCCTCAAGCACTCTAAGAAGTTTTACCTGCGAAGCAAGAGGCATGGAATTAAGTTCATCTAAAAAAACAGTCCCGCCCTTCGCCTGTTCAAAGATACCTTTCTTATCAACGGCTCCTGTAAAGGCTCCTTTCTCTGTACCAAACAGAATACTTTCAAGCAAAGATTCCGGTATAGCTCCGCAGTTTACAGCCATAAAGGGAGCAGCTTTTCTTTTGCTTGCGTTGTGAATTCCCTTTGCAAAGACTTCTTTACCCGTACCTGTTGCTCCTGAAAGCATTATAGGCAAGTCACTTCTGGCAGTGGATGATGCCATCTCTATACAGTCCAAAAACCTCGGATTCTCACCTATCAAAGTTTTGAATTCAACATCTTTCTGCGCACATCTTGTATTTCGCTGATAATCCAGATTTTCCGATACAATTTTCTCAAGAGAAGTAATATCCCTCTGTATAGTATAACACCCTATAATCTCATCCCCTTCTGTCACAGGATAAGCCTTGACCATCTGTCTGAACCTCTTTCCGTTGTTCATCCATACATTGTCATTATCAGTTACCGGACGGCCTGTTTCCAAAGCTTTAAGGCTGGGGCTGTAATCCGGATGTATATAAATATCATCTATCTTCATTCCTCTTACAGACTCGTTTTTCAGCCCCTCAAAATCTTCTGCCGTACTGTTGAGAAAAACAAAACGTCCGTCTTTATCAAACACATATACTGAATTATCCAAATCATTCAAAAGCGTTTTATAAAAAGG
>CABUXV010000033.1 GCA_902495595.1 uncultured Eubacterium sp.
ACGACAATGTTATTTGCAAGAACAAAGGACGGCTTATCACATTGTGAACCTGAGCATGTATCAGACGAAGACTGTACAGCAGTTGCTTCTGCAACTCTTAATGCAGTTCTTAAAGCCGACGCTGCTCTATAGTTTTTCGGACATAGATAATTGTAAAATACAATAGATGTTTAATTTATAGTTTTCGAGAACGTTAAAACTGCCGGGAAATTATCTCGGCAGTTTTAATTTTAATTATCATTGATGATTGTTTTTATCATTTTTTTTGTCGCCCCATTTCAGCTTATAACCTATGAATGTGAGAATACAGATAATTATCCAGAGGATAAATATGTATACGTATATTAAAGGTATGTGCATGAAAGCAAGGGCGTTTTTGTCAAGATATATGATGACGGGAGGCATTGCCATAAGAATAAAACAAAAGATTATAGCGCCCCAGAGAGCCTTTATTTTAAAATTACTTTTCATAGGAACCTCCTGTAACAATATTGCCGTTGCCGCACTTTGCTTTAAAATGACAGGAAACAGTAAATATTAAGGCATTGCATAAAAGTCCTATTAATCCGGGACTTACAGGGAAAATAAAAGGATGCCAAAATGAAAACAGAAATGAGATGATAAGACCGAGAAGAAGCCCTGATAAGGCGCTGTCGGCATCGGCTTTTTTCCAGAAGAGCCCGCCTAAAACAGGTACTATGAGCTGTACCGTTCCGCTGAAAGAAACAAGTACAGTATTGAATATTGTAGAAAGGTTTCCGAAAAGCAGTAGCAGGTATGCTAAAGCAGCTACCATTAATATCACAATCTTGGCAACGAAAACAAGATGCTTTTCCGTAGCCTTTACATTGAAGTAGGTTTTGTATATGTCCAGAGTTATTATTTGCGAAACGGAGTGAAGCTGAGAGTTTGCTGTGGACAGGCAAGCGGAAACTGCGCAGCATATTATAAGTGACATGAGAACTGGCGGCAGGTATTTTATTACAAGAGTGGGCAGTATATAGTCGGAAGCGCCTGAGTAGTTTGGTTCAAGTATGAGCGCTGCATTTCCCGCAAGCATCGTTCCAAGATATGCAAGAGTTGCCACGCTAAGCAAAAAAGGCATTATGTAAAAGGTTTTCTTTTCCTTTATCGCATAGACCCTTGTCCATATCTGAGGCATCATAAGCTCACCCAGCGGCATGATTATCAGAAGAGACAGCCAGAAGCCGTAGCCGTTTACGCCTGATATGGTATGGGGAATTTTGAGGCTTTCGGGATTGGTTTGGGAAAGGGTTTCAAAGGTTTTTTCCACACCTCCGGTCATTTTGATGAATATTATTCCGATGAGAAGCATGCCTATGAATATGAGCGTGGCATAAAGGGCGTCTGTCCACGCTACAGCTCTTAATCCTCCCGACCATAGATATACTATCATTATGACGAAGAACAGCAGGGCGCTTATCCTCCATGGGATAATACCGTTTGTAGCCATCTCTATTATTATGCCGCCTCCCATAAACTGTACGGAGATATAGGGAATGGTGAGACATAGCATGAGAATGATTATAGTGTTGTTAAGCGAAGGCGAATTGTATTTTGCATTGAAGAATTCAATAGGAGTTCTGAAATTGTGTCTGTTGCTGTCCTGCCATATTTTCTTGCCGAAAACGAGAAAGAATATACCGAACAAAGCGTTCCAGCCTAAAGCTATCCAGTATATAGGTCCCTGAAAGTAAAATGATGATGTGGAACCTAAAAAGGCAAAAGAACTCCACCAGGTAGCGTATACGGTAAAGAATGCGGTGGCAGTTCCAAGAGAACGATTGCACAGAAAAAAATCGGATACGGTTGATACGGATTTAGTCGCAGCTGCCGACCCGATAAGCAGGGGAATACCTGCAAAAACCAGAATTATTATAAGATTTATGTTGTCGTGAACCATATCAAATAGCGTTGATATTGACATAAAAATCACCTGTATGCTATATTCAAAAAGAAAACTGATTTAATTAGGTTATTATAACATATCGGAATAGGTTATGAATAAATATTTTTGGACGTGGATGCTCAGCTGTTTGTGCTATGTGCTGGGGCTTGTAATAATGGCAGAGACAAGTGCTGTAAGCATATTGTCGATAGGCTATATAAGCAGTGAAGTTTTCCAGATAGGCGCGCTGGTCAGCGCGCTTTACGCATGTAATTTAATAGATAATATCCCCCATAATTATTTTATTGTAAAATATGGCATAATTTTTATGGGATTTTTTTCTGTGTATATTTATTATGACGGGGTGAATCAGGGCGTGTATGTTTTCATGCTTGGTTTTAAGATGATAGCCGTAATAATTATTATTTACACTATAATAATAAAATGGAAATTCAATATGGCAATCAAACTGGCGGCAATAGCTGTGTTTGGCAGCAGCGGAGCCTATTTGTCGCTTTATGATTTTTTCATATACGGAACTTCTGAATACAGGGATGCTATAGTTTATATGGGAATCGGCATCATGTTTTTTCTCATACAAAATCTGTTTTTTGCGGTTTTGTATAAGATACAGGGAGATACTCAGGAGAAATTAAAAGGTGATTATCTGGCTGACTTTGCAGAGAATTCGGCAGATATAATTTTTTACTATACAGTAGTACCTTATCCGAGATTTTCCTTTGTCAGTCCGGCGGCGAAAACTCTTCTCGGATACTCTCCTGAAGATTTTTACAATAATAATAAACTTCATGTTGAGATTGCCCTTGAAGAAGACCGTATGCTTATGGAAGAGCTTTTAGATAATTTTGACGGGGATTATAAGGATTGTATAGTCGCTGTAGAAACGAAGAACGGAGAGATAGTAAATTTACAATGTGTGGTTTCAAAGCTGAAGCTAAATGGAAAAATGATTGCCGCAGAAGGCGTGTTCAGAGACATAACGGAGCGTCTTGAAGCGGAGAGAAAGATAAAGGAAAACAATAAAAACAGGCAGTTAATGCTGTCTTATATTTCTCATGACCTTAAAACTCCCATAACCTATATACTGGGATATTCGGAAGCTATTGAAAAGGGTATAATAAAATCGGAAGAAGAGAAGCTGAATGCAATTAAATCCATAGCAGGAAGAGCACGTTCTTTAACCAAGCTTGTGGATGATATATCCATGCTCAGCAAACTTGAAGCGAGTAAGTTTAACTATGAGTTTGAGAAGATAAGCTGTATGGAACTTATAGAAAAGATAAAGAACTCCCATATAGATGATTTTTCCGATGAAAAAGGCGATTATAATTTCATGAACAGAAATTACAGCTTCAATATACAAAGCGGTATTGATGCAAAGGATTGCGTACTTGCAGACGTAAAGCGTATCGAGCAGGTATTTGAGAATATATTCAGCAATGCTATCAAGGCTACGGAAGATGGAGGAAATATAAGCGTGGAATGTGGGATTGACAGAATGAAAAACAGCATGTTTATCTCCGTTTCCGATGACGGGACAGGTATATCCAAGGATGATCTGGCTTATATCTTCGAAAACTTTTATCAGAGCCCTCAGACTAAGAAACGGCGAGGGGGAAGCGGACTGGGACTCAGTTTATCCCATCAGATAATAAAAGGTCACAGCGGCGAGATAAAAGTGCTTTCCGAGATGGAAGCAGGAAGCGAATTTATATTTTATCTTCCTCTGTTCGATGAAAATGAATAGAACTGAATAAAGTTGGGAAACCGAAGAAATTCTCTCTGAGGTGCCTGATGAAAATAAATTATGCCGTTTGTTCTGCGGACTTGTTTCCGGCGGCGGTGCGTAATAGGTATTTGTGAAAGTTTAGATGCTGTTATTTCGAAATGGTCTATCGTTTGGTTTTATGTAAACTTATTTTTTCTGAAAAAATCATGTTTTTGAAGGGTATTTTCAGAAAATAGCTGCCGAAATAATTATCAAACAGATATAAGTGGGAAAAATTCTCTGAAACCTGATGGTTTGCAGAGAATTTTGTTACTTATATGCGGTTTATTGCGTTTAAAATAAATTGATTTGCTTTTGGATTGGGCCCTGGGTTTACATAATGTTTAAAATTCTGAAAATCATCGTTTAAATTGCCTCTTTTTCAGAATTTGCATATTTGCAAAGCATATAAAGCATATAATGAGCTGAACCGTTAATCGTAAATTGCATATCTGCGCCAAAGCCGGTTATAAGATTTTATATTCTGCCGGAAATTCTTATGGCGAAAGCCGGAGCGTACCTTTAAAAATTTCAAATTTTTCCAACTAATTGCAGTGCCTAAGCCTATGGTTTCACTTCGTTTACACTGTGTTATTTTTATGATATAATAATCGGTACGATTTAAACAGATAGGTATTTGGAATAATAATATACGATGAGATTTGAAGGGAGAGCGAATGTATCTTTTAGTGATATTTTTTCTGATTTTAATAATACCATTTTTGGTTATGCCAAAGCATATCACTGCAAATAAAAAATCACCCTATGAAGTTATAGTAATAAGTGTTTTGTTTATATGCTGTGCGTCTGTGCTGATGTTTATGACAGCGAGCATGATAGGAAAGGGAGTATTTTCCCAGCTTCATGATTTTGTCGTGGATATTTCAAAGATGGCTGCAAATGACCCCATGGTGACGAAAGCTCTTAAGTTTGAGGATTTAAGCGATGGTGAAAGAACAGCAATGGTAATAAAAGTTTACGATGCCGCGCTGAAGCTTATTCCTTCATGTATAGTTATGATGGGAACAATAGTATCGTATATCGCATATATAATTTTAAGCAGGTCTTTGAATAAAAGAGCTCCTGTAAAGCTCATGCCAAAGTTCAGGGAATTTACATTTCCAAACGGCGCTGTAGTGGGGCTGATTATAATGTATATGCTGTCGTGGCTGCTTACAAGCACAGGAACCTTTTCGGACAATTCTTTTTATGTCAACATAGATGTTTTATTTGACTTTATATTTTTTATTCAGGGAATGTCTGTAATATTCATGCTTTTTTATGTAAAGCGCATACCGAAAGTTTTCGCATTGATATTGTCGGTGTTTATGTGGTACATATTCATAGGCAGAACCATATTTGTAATGCTCGGTATGTTTGACCTGATTTTAGGATTCAAAGCGAGATTGCTTATTAATAACAGTAAGAAATAATAGGAGTTAAATACTATGTATGTAGGAAGAGTTGAAAAATTACTTGCTCATTATTCACCTATACCCATGTGTGTGGTTAATATGAACGGAAAGGTGACAAGAGCGAGCAGCAAAATAGATGAGGTTTTTAAATACGACGGAATCATCGGAAGAGATATATTTGAACTTACAAGAATCAAGCCTTGTCAGGTAATAAAGTCAGCAGAAGAAGAAAGTTATCTTTATCTTGATAAAAACGATAAATCTTTTAAGATTGTTACGGGATTCATAGGCGAAGGCGAAAATGCTTCAATTATGATGCAGTTCATAGATGTAACTACCTATGAAAACTTAAAAGATATGTATAACGATGACAAGACATGTATAGCCGTCATAAATGTGGATAATTTCGATGAGCTTACTGCCAGCGCAGGAGAAGACAGAGAGATGGAAATTTCCACGGAGATAGACAAGCTCATAAGGGGATGGGCAGGAAAGCTCGGCGCAGCCCTTGCAAGGTACAGAGAACATCTTTATGAAATTACAATTACTCATAAAAGCTACAGAATGCTGGTGGAAGATAATTTCTCCATATTGGATGAAGCTAAAGAAATAGAAACAGAATCGGATTTTCCCGTAACTTTGAGCATAGGCATAGGAGTGGGCGGCAAAACCATAGCCGAAAGCGAAACTTATGCAGAAGAAGCTTTGGACTTGGCCCTTGGAAGAGGCGGAGACCAGGCAATAGTCAAAAACGTAAGGAATTTTGAATACTACGGCGGAAAATCTCAGAGCGTTGAGAAAAGCAATAAGGGCAAGTCGAGAATCATAGCCCATGCGCTTAAACTTCTCATGAGCCAGTCATCAAAGATTTTTATAATGGGGCACAAAAACCCCGACATGGACAGTTTCGGAGCGGCGCTGGGAATATACAGAGTTGCCAAAAGCATAGGAAAAGAAGCCTATGTTGTACTTGGACCTTACAACGATGCGCTGATGACCATAGCTGATGAAGCCAAGGAGACTGGATATTACGATTTCATCTCCCCGGAAAAAGCCGTCAACATGACAGACGAAAACGCCCTTGTGGTAGTTGTTGATACCCACAGACCGATGCTGGTGGAATCGAATGAACTCATAGAGAAAATCGGAAGAACGGTTGTAATAGATCATCACAGAAAAGCTGCGGATGCTCTGCCGGGTCTTTTGCTTTCGTATATGGAGTCATACGCATCCTCGGCGTCGGAGCTGGTTACAGAAATAGTTCAGTATGCCTGTGAGAAACGTACGCTTACCAGTATGGAGGCAAATGCGCTGCTTGCGGGAATAATGGTAGATACGAACAGATTTGCCGTAAAGGCAGGCGTAAGGACTTTTGAAGCGGCTTCATGGCTCAGAAGAGCAGGAGCTGACCTGGGACACGTAAGAATGTATTTTCAGGCAGACTCGGAAAACTTTAAAGTACGCGCCATGTGTATCGCCAACGCCCGATTTTTTGATGACGGAATTGCCATGTCCATATGTCCGGGACAAAATCCCAATTCACAGATAGTCAATTCCCAGGTTGCCGATGAGCTTCTCACGGTAAAGGGAGTAAAGGCAAGTTTTGTAGCCGGTCAGAACGAATGCGGAAGAACGGTCGTAAGCGCCAGATCCCTGGGGGATATAAACGTGCAGTTCGTTATGGAAAAATTCGGAGGAGGAGGCCACCTTAATACGGCAGGCGCCCAGGTGGATATCTCGCCCGAAGATATACTTCAGCAGATAAGAGAAACGTTAAATGAAAAAAATTCTTAGGAACTTCACATTAGGAGGATAAAATTATGATAGTTATATTGATGAAAGATGTAAAAGGTGCAGGAAAAGCAGGAGATGTGGTAAAGGTAAGCGATGGCTATGCCAGAAATATGCTGCTGCCTAAAGGTCTTGCGAAAGAAGCTACAGAGGGCAATATAAGAAGCCTTGAAAAGCAGAAAGCCATAGCTGCCGAAAAACACGAGGAACAGAAAGCAGCGGCCAAGGCTCTCGAAGAAAAACTTGAAAAGATAACCCTTGAAATAAAGACTAAAGGCGGAGAAACAGGAAAACTTTTCGGCTCAATAACATCAAAGGATATAGCAGAAGCTTTGGAAAAACAGGAAAATGTTAAAATAGACAAAAAGAAAATAGAATTAACCAGCCCGATAAAACAGACAGGGAATACTCAGGTAAACGTAAAACTTTTCCCTGAAGTATCAGCGGTGCTTAAGGTTTCGGTTACAGTTTAATTCAGGTGATAAATATGACAGAAATGGAAGGAAGAATTCCTCCCCACAGCGTTGAAGCGGAAAAATCCGTTTTAGGAGCCGCAATGCTCTCTAAGGACGCTCTTTTTGATGTGGTGGAAGTTGTCCGGGCAGAGGATTTTTACGACGAGAATCACAAAGAGATTTTTAAAGCAATGCTGGATTTGCACAGAAAAAATGCTCCTGTAGACGCGCTTACCGTAGCGGAAGAGCTGAAGAAGAGAAACAGCCTTAATATGGTAGGAGGAAGAGCATACATAGCCTCCCTTTCCTCCGGCATACCTACAACGGCCAACGCGATGGAATATGGAAAGATAGTAGCAGAAAAGGCCTCGGTCAGAAGACTTATAGGTACTGCCGACGATATTGTGAACAAAGGATATGAAGGCAGCTTTGATGCAAATCAGATGCTCGACTATGCAGAGAGCGGTATATTTGAAATATCCCAGGCGCGGCAGAAAGGCCAGTACACCCACATAAAGGATGTGCTGATGGAAAATATACAGACCATAGACAAAGCAGCGCAGATGGATGGAGGGCTTACGGGAATAACTACAGGATTCAGGGAGCTGGATGAAAAAACATCCGGACTTCAAAAATCAGACCTGATAATTTTGGCGGCAAGACCCGCCATGGGAAAAACAGCTTTCGCCCTTTCTCTGGCAAGAAATGCAGCAGTAAAGGGACATGCCTCTGTCATGATTTTCAGCATGGAAATGGCAAAGGAACAGCTTAGCCAAAGGCTCCTTTCCATGGAGTCAAAGGTGGAGCTTCAGAATCTTAAGACGGGCAGACTTGAGAGGCGAGACTGGGATGATATCAATGTGGCATTGGACATATTGTCAAACGCCGATATACATATAGATGATACTGCAGGTATCAGCATAATGGAAATGAAGAGCAAATGCAGAAGGCTCAAAGCTGAGAGCGGACTGGACCTTGTAATAATAGACTATTTGCAGCTGATGAATCCCGAGGGAAAATCCGATTCAAGAACTCAGGAAATCTCTGTAATATCCAGAAATCTTAAGCTTTTGGCAAGAGAACTTGACTGCCCTGTTTTGGTGCTTTCACAGCTTTCAAGAGCGCCGGAAACAAGGACAGACCACAGGCCAATGCTCTCCGATTTGAGGGAATCGGGCTCTATCGAGCAGGATGCGGATATAGTAATATTTCTTTACAGAGATGAGTATTACAACAAGGAGGATTCGGAAAAACCGGGAGAGTGCGAGGTTATTTTGGCAAAGCACAGAAGCGGACCTACGGGCAGTATAGACGTAGCGTGGGTTGAACGATATACCCAGTTTAAAGACAAAGCCTCGGGAAACATTCCCGACCCATCGTTTTAAAATAAATACTGCATTTTTGCGGTAAAAGACATTTTAGATACAGGAGGAAGCTTATGGGCTTCAGAAGGGAAAAGATAAAGGATTATTTTCTGCTGGATACCAATGTTGAGAATATGTTCATAAACGAATATATGGCAGCGGCTCCCGGAGATTTTGTAAAAGTATATCTTTTCGCGCAGATGTATGCCGACCTGGATACGGAAATAAGCAATGAAGAGATTGCAAAATATCTTTCTTTAGATTATGAAGATGTGCTTAAAGCGTGGACATACTGGGAAAGAACGGGAGTAGTAAGAAAAATTTTTAAAGAATCCGGCGATAAATTCGATTACGATATAGAGTTTGTGATTTTAAAGGAACAGCTTTACGGAGAAAAGGAAACGAAAAAAGCTTTCGGCTCGGAGAACAATGTGCAGACTGCCATGGCGGACAAAGATGTTCAGGAAATGTTCAGTTCCATAGAGCAGTCAACGGGCAGAGTAATAAGCGGAACCGAAATGATGGAAATTATTTCGTGGATAAATGACTTCCACGCTTCTCCGGAAGTTATTTCCTATGGATACGCTTATTGCGTCAAGAAGAAAAAGAAAAATATAAAATACATAGAAGCTGTTATAAGGCAGTGGACCGAAAAAGGTCTTGGCGATATAGCAGCTGTTGAGAAGTATTTAAGCGAAAACGACAAAAAACAGCATGTCTACAAACGGATTTTCAAAGCCTTGGGATTTTCCCGAAACGCTACGGAAGAAGAAAAGCGCATTATGGATTCATGGTTTGAAACCATGGGATTTTCTTTGGAAAAAGTTTTGTCGGCATGCAATAAGACTTCGGGGATTTCCAATCCCAATATAAACTATGTAAATAAAGTCCTCATAAACTGGCATGAAGATAAAAACAGCAGGGACGGAAGCGGCAAGAGAAAAGACTTGACTGTTTCGGAAATAATGAAGTATTATGATGAACTGAGACGCCGAGAGGAAGCAGAAGCAGACGAGCATAGAAAAGAAGTTTACATCAAGGTGCCGAGAATAAAGGAGATAGAAGATGAACTGAATGCAGGAAGCAGAGCGCTTTCCAAGGTAATAATCTCCGATGCCATAGATAAAAAGGAAGTGGCTGAAAAAATAAAGAAAAAAGCTGATACGCTGAATACTGAAAAAGCGTTTCTGCTTACAGACAACGGATTTGAACTTGATTATATGGACGTGAAATATACCTGTCCCAGATGCAGGGATACGGGAATGCTTGAAACAGGAGAAAGATGTCAATGTTTTGGAGAAATAAGCCGGGAAAAAATAGAACTGATGAAAACCCCAAAAAACAATTAAATAACCAGCAGCCGCCGGAACAGGAACAGACAGGGCAAAACGCCGAGACTGTTAAAGCAGAAGACAAAGACAAGAATCCGGCAAAAGATGATATCCCCATGACCCGTGAGGAACTTTTAATGCAAAATGAGGACGCCAGAAAAGTCTTTGAAAGCATAAAAAGCCTTAGAAAAAGCGTAGAAGCCATAAAAGTGGAAGACAGCGCTGATATTTCGACGGAGCTGCCGGGAAATACTCAGAAGAAACAAGAACAGGGCAGCCCAGCATCCGGATTGGATATAAAGGAATCGGAGGAAATAATAGCGGCAAAACAGGCTATTTTGGAGCGTGCAAAAGAAGATGCCGAAAGAGAACGAAAACGCCTTGAAGAGGTGAAGCGCAGAGAACTTCAGCTGAAAATGGAACAGCAGAAAGTAATAGAAGCGCAGAAAAAGGCAGCAAAGATAAGTGAAGAGGCAGAACGCAAGAGAATTGAAGCCCTTGAAGCAGAAAAAAACGCCAAGGAAGTGGCAAGGAAAAAAGCCCTTGAGCTTATGGAAGCTGAAAGACGCGCTAAAGAAGAAGCGGGAAACGCCCATGCGAAAAAAACGGTTAGTGGGAAATCGACCGATGATGATAAAATTTTAAAGCATCAGCACAGCGCCACAGATGAGGAAATGGCAGTATTTTTCGGCAGTCATAACAAACCGGATGAAAAAGTTGAAGATTTAAGCGAACTCAAAGAAACTCTTCTGTCTGAACAGGAAAAACAGGAAGAGATTTTAAACAGAATATCTCAGGCAGCCGGAAAACATACGGAGAAAATCGCCGAGGTTCAGAAAGCTAAAGTCGAGGAAGTGGCTGAAACCAATAAAAAAGCCAAGGAAGAACAGATAATCCGTCTCCAGAAGCAGAAACTCAAAGTGGAGCAGGAAAAGGCAAAAGCAGAAGAAATCATGCTCCGCAAAAAAGAAAAAGCAGAAGCCGAACTGGCGCAGAAAAGAGCCAGGGCAGAAGCCGCAGCGCAAGAGAAGAGAGCTAAAGCCCAGCAGCGCATGGACGAAAAACAGAAAAGACGGGCGGACAGGCTGCAAAAAGCTGAGGAACGGGAAAGAACCAAGCAGGAAAAGAAAAGGCTTGCAGACGAAAAGGCTAAACTTGAGGCAATGCGTAAGGCAGAAGCAGAGCTGGGAGGCGGTATAGTAAATGTCAAGGGTTTGCAGATATCAACAGAACTAAATAAACGCCCTGACTTTTCATGGAGACATTTCTTCGGACTTACCAGCAGAAAAGAGAAAAAATTTGCCGTAACGGAAGAAGAGAAGAAAGCTCTGGAAGCGGAAAAGGAAGAAAGAAAAGAGAGAGCCAGAGCCGCTGCCGAGATTCTTTCAAAACAGAGAAAATACAATTATGAAAACAGCAGATTCGGAAAAAGAATGGAAGCAATAAAAGCCTATTGTGAAAATCATATGAGGGTTCTGCTGATGGGATTTGCGGCAGCTATAATGATTGTAGTAGGTACCGCAGGCGTTTTTAATTACTGTACGGCCTATGAATATTCATATAATGGACAAACTCTGGGAATGGTGAAGAGCAAGGACGATGTACTGAAGATAACGGACCTTGTTCAGGGCGCTCTTACCGAAGAGAAGAATATGGATATAGTAATAGATGCCAAAGATGATATAACCTTTGACCGCGTACTTGCTCTGGGGGATGCAAAGATTGATAATTCCGAGGAAGTTTTAAAACGTCTTACATATATGGGCGATTTGAATGTGAAAGCCTACGGTATATATGTCAACGGCAAGAAAGCCGGTTCGGTTCAGGATAAAGAAACCGCTGCCAAGGTAATGCAGGATATTAAGGATAAATATGCAGGAGTTCAGGAAGGCAGCAAGATAGAAGAAGCTGTATTCATAGAAAAAGTAGACGTCAGGGAAGCCAATACTGACCTTGAAGATTTGCGTTCGGAAGAAGAGATGGTTGACATCTTGTGTACCAGCGGAGAGAAAGAGACTCTGCACAAGGTAGTTGCAGGAGATACGCTTAACAGCATAGCAAAACTTTATTCTATGACCGAAGAAGAAATCCTTGATGATAATAAGAATATAGATTCAAAGAAACTTGAAGTGGGAAGCACTATTGTAATAAAACAAAATGCGCCTATTCTCACGGTAAAGATAACAGAGCTTGTTACATACGATAAAGTGATTGAACATGAAGTCGAGAAACAGAATGATTCCAATATTTATGAAGGATATACCGAAACAAAGCAGAATGGTGAGGATGGACTGAGCGAAATTACATCGAGAGTTGTAACGGTAAACGGAGAACCTATAGAAGAAGATAATCTTGTAACCACTGTTAAAAAGGAACCGGTTAAAGAAGTTGTCATGGTTGGAACGAAGGAAAGACCTCCTACGGTCGGTTCGGGAAAATACATCTGGCCGCTTAAGGTTAATTTCAGACAGACAACGGGATTTGAAAGCAGATGGGGAGATTTTCATAACGCGGTTGACCTTGCATGCAACTCAGGTTCGGAGATATATGCAGCCGACGGCGGAACGGTAATACAGGCCGGATATATGGGTTCCTACGGAAACGTTATTTTCATAGATCATCAGAATGGTCAGGAGACCAGGTATGCTCACTGCAGCAAACTGCTCGTGAAAAAAGGAGACAAGGTGTTCCAGGGACAGGTAATTGCAAAAGTCGGAAGTACGGGACGAAGCACGGGACCGCATCTTCACTTTGAGGTTAGGATAAACGGCACGCCTAAAAATCCGCTGAACTATCTGCCTTAATTGATGATGAAATAATCGAAACTTACAGATTGCTGTAAAGAATAATTAAAAAATAAAAATCCCCTGCGGTAAAGTTAATTACCTCAGGGGATTTAATTTATTTTGCAGTTTATTTTGTAAACCATTTTATAATTTCTATATCGTTTTTAGTAACTTTTGCCTCGACCTCAAGACTTGTGCTGTTATCTACGGGAACGGAAAAGTATATTCTTGCATCTATTTTAGTGACCTCTATATTACCCTGAATGGCTTCGTAGTTTTCGCGTCCGTTCAGGTTTGCGGACACCTGGTTTTTCTCTTCGTAGAATTCGTTTATTATTTCCGACGCTGTAGTTTCGGCGGCATAATAGCTTTGGCTGTACTTCATCTTCTGTTTGCTGGCGCTCATCTTCTCATCAGCCGTATAAAAAGTGAATGCGGCGAAAGCTGTGATGAGCAGCAGCACGAGGGATACCAGAAGAGCAGCTGCGCAGATTCCCAAATAGGATTTTTGTCTTCTTTCAGAAGTGTTAATCGTCATCTGAATTACCTCCTGCGTTTACTGCTTTGAAACTGAGTTCGTAAAATATCTCGGGCTGACTGGCTGAAAGAGATTTTTTCTCTGAGCTATTTTTGTCTTCATTATTTTTTATGTCAAAAACTTTTATATTGTAAGAATAATATCCGCCCTGACGTTCTTTGCTTACAACTGCCGTAAATTCGCTGTCGCTCTTTGAAGCAGGTTTGAAATTTTCATCGTAATACAAGGTGAGGGAATCATCTTGTATGTCAAAAGCTTTGTGTCCTCTTAAAAGCTGAGAAGCCTTTTGCATATCTCCGTCAGCTGACTTTAAGGTTTCCGCCACAGAATTTGTCTGAGTTACTGCACTGGCTGTTATTTCTGCATTTTCGGAAATTTTTTCAGCTTTGATAAAAAACAAAAAGCTTGTGACAAGAGCGCAGATTGTAAAAACTGCGGCTGCGGCAATTATGATTATTATTCTTGTTTTTACGGAAAGGGTTTCAAGTTTTAATTTGATTTTCTGTGCTGCGCAGACTAAAGGATTCCTATTCACCGGCTTCACCTCCGAAATCCGGCATGCAGATGTTTAAGACAGAATTTGCATCCTCATCTGAAACCATATTTATTTCAAGGAGATTATCGTTTAGAATTTGAAAATCCAGAGATTTTAAAGGCATGATTTCCTTTCCTGACAGAGCCGAAATCTGCGTTCCTTTTTTTGAATTGACTTCTTTCAAATAGCCGTCGTATACAAACAGCCATGTTTCCTTTTCGCTGTCTTCTTCGGATGTTTCTGATGATATGACTAAAGCCGGGACAGTTCCTCCCAAAGAGGCTGTTCTTATGTTGTCTTTATTTTCGCAGGAACGTATTTTCTCCGTAAAATATTCGCTCGCTTTGTCTAAATCTTTATTATAATTTCCTGCTGTGGCAGTTCCGTAAATTTTTATACCTAAAACAGCAACAGCAACAGATGCTGCTACAAATATGACTGACAAAGAAAATATGAAGATTGTACGGGGAGTTTTTAAAAAATTTTTCATTGCTGCCACCTGTCCGTTTCATCATGGACAGTATAACAATTTACGTAAATATTTGCAATAAACCGTTCTGGCAAAACCTCTGACAGAATATATTTAATTAAGGAGGAGGTGGAATTTATGGAAAGCCATAGCGTAATGATAGATAACAGAATAACTACCACTATAACCGATATAAAAGAAATCGACAGCTTTGATGAAGACGAAGTCAGGGCGACCTTAAACAAGGGCGCAATGATAATAAAAGGAAAAGGACTGAACATACAGAGTCTTGATTTGACTGAAGGCAGAGCGGTTATTTCCGGTACCGTTGATTCGCTGATGTATGTAAAGGTCAAAGAAAAGGGAGAGAAAGGATTCTTCGCTAAAATACTGAAATGAGCATACAGTTTACTGAATTGATTATAAGCCAGACTAAAACCATAACCGTTATGTTCTGCGCCGGAATATTTACGGAAAGTCTGTGGCAGGGCAAAAAACTGCTGCAAATGAGAATTGAGAGCAGAATACTGAACGGTATAACAGAAATAGGATTTTGGCTGTTGTCTTCCTTTGCGATTTCCATGTTTTTATACTACTGTTCCTATGGAAGAATCTCCGTACATGCCATAGCAGGATTTTTATCCGGCCTTTTGTTGTGGAAAAAAATGTGCTGTGATATAATCAGTCCATGGGTAAAAACAGACGAAGCAAAGAGTACAAAAACAACAGCCAAATTATCGACATGGAAGAGGCGAGGAAACAGAGGCTGGAAAAAAGACGTGCCGAAAGGGAGAAAAAAGAAGAGAAAACTCTCCGTGCCAAGGCACAGAATACAAGAGGGAAGAGAGCCATCAGAAAGAGCAAGAACAGAAGACGAATAATGATGGCATCATTTATTGCTGCTATTTTTGCTTTGCTTTTCATTATAGTTTTTAATATAGTTTCGTTAAAAAAGGAACAGCATGAAGTAAAACTTGAAAAAGAGGCGCTGGAAAGAGAAAAGGCGCAGCTCAGCAAGGAGCTGGAACAGATAGACCAGCCTGAAAATATAGAACAGCAGGCGAGAGACCAGTTAAGGCTCGTTAAACCCGGGGAAACCCTTTATTTGTTTCCCGATGAGATGACAGAAGACAATAAGACGAAAGAAACGACAGAAGAATGATGAAGATAAAAGAAATCATAGTGGTGGAAGGCAGAGATGACACCTGCGCGGTGAAAAAAAGTGTTGACGCCGTCACAATAGAAACACATGGATATGGTATAACAAAAGGAACCTGGGAGCTGATAGAAAGGGCATATAAGGATACGGGAATAATCGTGTTTACGGATCCGGACCATGCAGGCGAGCAGATAAGACGGAGGATACTCGAGAGGTTTCCCGGCGCAAAAGAGGCATTTCTTGACAGAAAATCGGCTTTAAAAAGCGGGGATATAGGTATTGAGAATGCATCTGCTGAGAGCATAAGGAGAGCTCTTGAAAAAGCAAAATGTTCCGTTGACGATAAAGAGAAAGATTACGTATTTTCAATGGACGATATGATGGATGCAGGACTTGCGGGACAAGCAGATTCAGCATCAAGACGTCATAGGCTGGGAGATAAGCTGGGCATAGGATACGGCAACAGCAGAACATTTTTACAGCGTTTAAATAAATTCGGAATAGAAAAGGAAGCCTTTGAAAAGGCTGTTCAGGAGATATAGATGAAATTGTATTCACCATCGACCATTGCCGAAATCAGAGAGCGACATAATTTTCAGCTGTCGAAAAGTCTGGGACAGAATTTTATTACAGACAGAGGAGTAATAGAAAAGATCGCAGAGGGCGCAGGAATTGCAGAGGGCGATTTAGTCATAGAGATAGGTCCGGGAATAGGAGTTCTTACGGCGGAAGCGGCAAAATATGCGGCAAAAGTAGTCGCCATAGAAATCGATAAAAAGCTCATTCCGATACTGGAGGAAACTTTATCTGATTATGATAATGTGGAAGTTATAAATCAAGATGTTCTCAAAACAAATCTGAATGAAATTATAGAGGAACAGAGAAGAGCGTGTTCCTTTTCAGCAGGCGTAAAGATAATCGGAAATCTCCCGTATTATATAACTACTCCGATAATAATGAGTATTCTGGAAAACTCCGTAGATGCGGAAAGCATCACTATTATGATGCAGAAAGAAGTCGCTGACAGGATAAAGGCTTCGCCGGGCAATAAAATATACGGAGCCATTTCCGTAGCAGTGCAGTATTACTGCGAAGTTGAGCAGGTCGCATCGGTTCCCAAAGAAGTTTTTGTTCCAAGACCTAAAGTCGACTCTTCCGTGTTAAAACTTTCTGTCAGAAAGAAAAAGCCGGTGGAGCTTATCGATGAGAAATCTCTTTTTGCCTGTATAAAAGCCGGGTTCGGACAGAGAAGAAAAACTTTGCTGAATTCTCTTACGGGAGTTTACGGCACATCAAAGGATGATGTCAGAGCAATTCTGGAAAAGGCGGAAATAGATCCGGCAAGAAGAGCTGAAACTTTGAACATACAGGAATTTGCAACTATAGCCAACGGAGTGGTAAAAAATCAAAAAAAGTTATAGCAGGAGATATATAAATGGAAAAACTTAAAACGTTTTGTGCTAAATATATTAAAAATTATGTTGTGATTTTATTTTTAACAGCGATAGGTATAGATATTGCGATGGAAACTTTAGCAAGGCATTCTCTCATACAGAGCGTGTCTTTTATAGTCACCAATCCGCTGGTTTCCCTCTGCAATGTGCTTTTGATATTTGCATTGGTTTCCCTGTCTCTGCTTTTCAGAAAAAGGATATTCGCCACGGTTATTTTAGGGATGATATGGATGGCGGTAGGTATCGTCAACGGTGTCATACTCGCCAATAGAATGACGCCTTTTACTGTAAAGGATATGAGCAATCTCAAAGACGGCATGGGTATAATAACCACGTATTTCTCAACCTTTACGCTGATACTTCTCATCGTGGGAATCGCCGTACTGATATTTGGAATAATTGTACTTTACAGAAAAACCCCTAAGCTTAAAGAGAAAATAAATTATAAGAAAGCTTTGGCAATAATAGCCATTATAGGAGTAGGTACTTTCGGCGCAATACAGATTAGCATAAAGGCAGGAGTGCTTGATACATTCTTTGCAAACCTTGCATATGCGTACAGAGATAACGGAGTGCCGTACTGTTTCCTTGTTACATGGATAGATACGGGAGTAGATAAACCGGATAATTATTCCAAGTCTCAGATTGAAGGTATTTTTGACGGCGGAGAACTGGGGGATGATAATATATATACTCCGGGAGAAGATGATGAGGATGTGGATAATAAGCCAAATGTAATATATCTGCAGCTTGAATCCTTTATCGACCCTACGAGAATTGACGGGCTTGAGTATTCGAGAGATCCTGTTCCTAATTTCAGAAAGCTTATGAAAGAGTATTCATCCGGCTATCTGACAGTTCCGGCAGTTGGCGCAGGTACAGCTAATGTTGAATTTGAGGTGATGACCGGGATAAGCGTAAAATTCTTCGGTCCGGGAGAATACCCGTATAAGAGCATACTCACTGAGAAAACATGTGAGGGAGCTCCGTATGATTTTAAAACAATGGGTTACGGAACTCACGCTATACACAATCACAGGGGCGCGTTTTACGGAAGAAATAAAGTATTTAAAAACATGGGATTCGATACATTTACATGTCTTGAATACATGAATAATGTAACAAAGACTCCAAAGAACTGGGCGAAGGACGGACTGCTGACAGAGCAGATACTTGATGCGATGAACAGCACGGAAAACTCCGATTACATATATACCATATCCGTTCAGGGCCATGGAAAATATCCGACGGAAGAAGTTCTTGAAAATCCGGCTGTTACCGTAACAAAATCCGAGTCCGAAGAACAGAAATGGGCGTATGAGTATTATGCCAATCAGGTATATGAAATGGATTTGTTCATAAAGGAACTGACCGAAGCTCTGGAAAATTACGATGAAGACGTTGTGCTTGTAATGTACGGAGACCATTTGCCGGCGCTTGATATGACAGAGGATTCAATGAAGTCGGGCGATATGTATCAGACTCAGTATATAATCTGGGATAATTTCAATATGAAAAAGAAAGATATGGATATCGAGGCGTACAGACTAAATGCAGAGGTTATGAAACGCTTGGATATGTCCACAGGCATGCTGAATAAATACCATCAGAATTACAGCAGTGAAAGCGATTATATGAAAAACCTCGAAGTTCTCGCTTACGATATGCTCTATGGAGAGGATTATATATACGGAGGCAAGAGTCCATTTAAACCGACTAAGATGAAGATGGGCGTAAAAGATATAAAAATAGATGAAGTTGTGAAAATCGGGGAAGATTATTATATTAAAGGGCAGAATTTTACGGAATTCAGTAAGATTTCCCTTGACGGTGAGGTTTTGAAAACCGTTTACTTAGGGCCGACTATACTTGCGCTGAAAGAGGAGGTAGACCCTAAGGACGTTTCAAAGATGAAAGTAAGTCAGGTAGAAAAGAACAAGGAAGTATTGAGTACAACGGAGTAGAAGGTGAGTGAAATGGAAAAAGTAAAGATTTTAGCTATAAATACCAGTCCCAGAGACGGCAGAAATACTTATCATCTTATGAATGCTGTTCTGAAAGGATGCGAATCGGTGGAGGATAAGGAAGTGGAAATAGAGATAATCAATGTTTCCGATGCTCCTGAAGGTGAATTCAAGCTGTGCAAAGGCTGCTGGGCGTGTGTGAAGACGGGAAACTGTGTTTTAGGCGAGGATTTCATTACGGAGATTTATAAAAAGATAGATTCTGCTGATGGCGTTATCTTTGCTTCCCCCGTATTTTTCTGCGATGTGTCGGCTCAGTGCAAGGCGATAATGGATAGGTCCCTTGGTCTTATTCCTCTGGGAAAAGGCAAGGCTTCTGCGGCAGTGATAACCTGCGGAAGCGTAGGCGCAAACAGCGCGCTGCATACAATTCAGGGGTTTTGCAATATGCATGGCTTTATAGATGCCGGCTGGGTGGCTACTTACGGGAAGACCCGCGATAAAGAAGTGGGAAAAGAAGTGGCGTATAACTTGGGGAGAAAAACGGTACAGATAGCTGCAATGACCAAAAAGGCAAAAGCCGAAGCTGAGGCAGAAGGAAATACGGAATTCATAAAAGACATAGAACATAACAATCATTTTGCATATGGGACTCATACATTTTAGAGCAGAGCTCATCAATGGGGTTGCCTGAAAGAGGAGTTTTAAAAACAACAGAGATAAAAAGCTGGTTGAAACACAGCTGTAAAATATAAAACCGGGCAGCGGCATAATTTATGCTGCTGTCCGGTTTATAGTTTATAGCATGACTAGAATTAAAGGCAGGATTTTCAACCGACGTAATGAGAATTATCCAAAAGTGATGTTAAGACATGTTTTTTGGATAAAAACATCCCGTTTTACAAGTTTCTTCTGATTAGATTATCCAAAACACCTTATTTTAAGGCTGTTTTTGTCAAATAAATGGAAATCTATTGCAAACAATGCAAGACTTTTATCCAAAATATCGATTTAAACGGGAGTTTTGGTTATTGATATCTTTTTTATATACGATATCAGTAGGATTTTATCCAAATGTATATGGCAAGCAGGACTTTTGGATGATTTTAATTCTGCTCAGATGTGGCGAGTGTTTTATTTAAACCTTTTGATTTTTTATTGTTTTTTTTGCAGCCCTGAATGCGATTTCGCAGGAGGGAGGAAGCTTCCTGCGGAATTACCTGGCGGTCGTTGGGAGCAAGGTCACCGATTGGTTAAACGCATCTGCCGGTTTTATCTGGTTTTCTCAATAATTTTTTTCTCCGTATTGTCTGAACTGCTTTCCGGTCTGCTATATTTTTTGTGATTATTATCTTCTTGGTATTCTTAAAATTTCTCCTACATGAATTAAATCGGGATTTGAAATATGGTTTATTCTGACCAGTTCTTCAACAGTGGTATTGTATCTTCTGGCAATATCCCAAAGCGTATCGCCGGATCTTACCGTATAAGTTATATAATCCGGATCGTGGTCATGGTGAGGACAGCCGTCGTTTTCGTAACTGTGTCTGTGCCTTATTTCGCGTGCAGACTGCTGTTCGGAATCTGTAAGCAGGATTGTATCTTCAAAATAATCCATATCAACATGACCTCTTATTCCCCGTACGCGGCCTCTGCTGCTGTACTGAAATCCCGACCATCTCTGCCATCCTCCTATGTGCTGCGGCTCTCTTACGCCGTATTCTGCAACCCAGAGAGGATACTCTGTGAGATGAGACCTCCATACATATTCTGCATCGTAAGCATCCGAATAGACGGCGGGAGTATGGCGAAGCCTTTCTTTAAGTCTTTGCAGGTATGCTTTTGCTATGGCAACAGCCTCTTCCTGGGAAAGACCCGAAAGATTTTCAAAATCCATAGCTGCCCTCATATGCTGAGGTTTGGTATGAATGAGATTTGCGAAAAAATCTGCCTGCTCTTCAGCTTCCGTTCTGCTGCGTGCAGTAACATAATGATAAAAACCGTATTTTAATCCGCTGGCCTTGGCCTTGCGGTAATTTGATTCAAAATATCTGTCCACAATATTCGCGCCTTCACCGGCTCTTATATAGACAGCCTCTACTTCGTCTGCTCTGACAAGTTCAAAATTAATATCACCTTGCCATACGCTGACATCAATGCCTTTAAACATATAAACACCTCCTACTGGTCATGATATGCTGTTGCTTTGTTTAAGGTGAGTGTTGTATTATAGAATTGTTTACATTAGATAAAAAGAGGATAAGAAAATGATAAGAATAACCGGGGTGCCCGATATTGAAACTGATAGAATGTTATTGAGAAAATGGGATGAATGTGATGCCCAGGACCTTTATGATTATGCTCAAAACCCTGAGGTAGGTCCCAGAGCAGGATGGAAACCTCACAGAAACATCCAGGAATCCAGAGAAATAATAAGATGTGTATTTCTTAAAAATACAGTATGGGCAATGGTGGATAAAGAAACGGGCAAAGTCATAGGAAGCATAGGTTTTGAGAGAAAATGGCTGGATGATGGTACGGAAGTTGAAGAATTAGGCTATGCTATGGCGGAGGAGTTTTGGAACAGAGGACTTATGACAGAGGCAGTTCTTAAAGTCGTAGCGTGCGCATTCGAGCATATGAGGGCGGAGAATCTTCTTCTTACAGCTTTTCCCGAGAATAAGGCGAGCTGCAAAGTAGCATTGAAAACAGGATTCTGCTGTGATGACAATCTTAATATTACCTTTAAGGATACAAATGGCGCAGAGAGAAAGGTGGTTTGTTATACAATGAACAGGGAAGAGTATTTAAAATTTAAAAACGGATGTTAAAGGAGATGTTTTTACATGGCTAAGAAGAAAGATAATCATAAGAATAAGACAAATGCTGTCAGAATGGTCGAAGCCGCCGGCATTTCATACGGAATGTATGAATACGATGCCCCAGAGGGATTTTTAGACGGTGTTTCCGTGGCTAAATCCTTAGGGCAAAATCCCGGACAAGTTTTTAAAACTCTTGTAACCGTGGGAAACAGCAGGAATTACTATGTCTGTGTGATTCCTGTTGAAAGAGAACTTGATTTAAAAAAGGCGGCGAGACATTTCGGCGAGAAAAAAATAGATATGCTGCCCTCAAGGGATTTGACGAAAGTTACCGGCTATGTAAAAGGCGGCTGTTCTCCTGTAGGAATGAAAAAGCTTTTTCCTACAGCAATCGACAGTTCATCTGAAAAATTCGATACCATAATAGTCAGCGGCGGCAAAGTGGGCCTTCAGATGGAGCTTTCCTCGGAAGCGCTGATGGCTTTGACCTGCGGGCAAAGAGCTGATATTGCAGCAGATACTGAATGATAAGCAGAAAAGTCTGCATTTGAAACGTAGAAATCCGGCAAGATGAATTGGTATTAGATAACAAATAAAAATATAAAAATTTGTGATTAAAACCTAAAAATCTATTGACATAAGAAGTCTGCTAATGTAGTCTATACAAGACGGAAAAGACCCGACGGGAGAATATACTTTTCCCAAAGTGGGTTTACATAAAACATATTTGAAAAGAGGTTGAATACATAAATGGCAAAGAGACTCAATGAAGCGGTAGAGATAAGATGGCACGGCAGAGGCGGACAGGGCGCGAAGACTGCATGTCTGCTGCTGGCTGACGTTGCGTTCAGCTCCGGCAAACATGTTCAGGGCTTTCCGGAATACGGTCCGGAAAGAATGGGCGCGCCTATTACAGCGTACAACAGAATAACCGACGAACACTGCAAGGTTCACTCCAACATATACACTCCGGATTATGTGGTTGTGGTAGATGAGACGCTGCTTAAATCCGTGGATGTTACGAGCGGTCTTAAGAGCGGAGGTGCTCTTATCATAAACAGCAAGAAGTCTCCTCAGCAAGTGAGACCTTTGCTCAACGGTTATGAGGGCAAAGTCTGCACAATAGATGCTGAGAAAATTTCCATGGATACGCTGGGAAAGAATTTCCCCAACACACCCATGCTCGGCGCGGTGGTAAAGGTAAGCCGTGTAATAGACCAGGAAAGGTTTATAAAGGATATGAGGGAATCCTTTGAACATAAATTTGCAGGCAAGGAAAACCTCATTGAGGGTAATATGAAAGCTTTGGAGAAATCCATGGAAGAGGTAAAGGTAGGGTAGTTGATACGATGAAAACGAGAGCAAAAGATATAAACGAGAAGATAACGTGGCAGGAAATCACCACTGGAGCGGAAATATATGAGCCGGCGACTTCCACAATGGTAGAAACAGGAGACTGGAGGGTAATGGTGCCGGTTTTTAAAGAAGAAAACTGTAAGCACTGTATGCTTTGCGTACCCTTTTGCCCGGACAGTTCAATTCCGGTAAAGGATGGAAAACGCCTGGATTTTGACTTTCTTCACTGCAAGGGCTGCGGAATATGCGTAAAGGTGTGTCCTTTCGATGCGATAGATTTTATAAAGGAGGAAAAGTAAATGGCAAAACGAGACAGAATGTCAGGCAATGAGGCTGTGGCTATAGCCATGAGGCAGATAAATCCCGATGTTATGGGAGCTTTTCCGATAACTCCCTCTACGGAGATTCCTCAGTATTATTCGCGATATATAGCTGACGGCAAGGTGGACACCCAGTTTGTTGCCGTTGAGTCGGAACACAGCGCCATGTCCGTATGCATAGGAGCTTCGGCGGCAGGCGCGAGGGCTGTTACGGCAACGTCATCGGCAGGACTTGCATACATGTGGGAGCTTCTTTATGTGGCGGCGTCGGCAAGACTTCCAATAACCATGGCCGTTGTAAACAGAGCGCTTACGGGACCTATCAATATAAACAACGACCATTCGGATTCCATGGGAGCCAGAGATTCGGGCTGGATACAAATATATGCAGAAACAAACCAGGAGGTCTATGATAACTATATACAGGCAATGCCTATTTCAGAAACCATAAGACTTCCTATAATGATATGTCAGGATGGCTTTATTACGAGTCATGGAGTTTCCAACATAGAACTTCTCGAAGATGAAGAAGTCAAAGATTTTGTAGGAGAATACAAACCGGAAAATTATCTGCTCAAAGCCGAGAATCCTCTGGCGGTAGGACCTTACGGAATATCCTCTTATTACATGGAGACCAAGAGGCAGCAGGCTCAGGCTATGAAAGACGCCATGCCTATAATAATGGACGTGGCGAAGAGATATGAAAAGCTTACAGGCAGAAAGTACGGATTCTTTGAAGAGTACATGATGGACGATGCAGAAGTAGCTCTTGTTGTTATAGGTTCCAGCGCGGGAACGGGAAAAGAAGCTGTTGACAGACTCAGAGCAGAAGGCAAAAAAGTTGGGCTCATAAAGCTGAGAGTATTCAGACCTTTCCCGAGAGTACCTCTTGCGGAAGCTATGTGCAAGGTAAAGGCCGTTGCAATAATGGACAAGGCGGAAAGCTTTTCGAACAGCGGAGGTCCGCTTTTTAACGAGGCGAGAAACTCCCTTTACGATTTGCCTAACAAGCCTTACGCCATAAACTACATATACGGTCTGGGCGGCAGGGATATAACGGTAGAAGATTATTACGAAATATACAACGATTTGTTTATCATAAACGAAACCGATAATCCGGGAGATGTTTACAGATACGTAGGCGTGAGGGATTCAAGGTTTGGAGAACGAGGCTTTGATCACAAGAAGTACGATGAGTAATCCGGTATTCGGGTTACGATGATTTGCTGTGAAAATAGGAAATGAGAACAGGAGATTATTATGGCATATAGTTTGAAACGAGAAGTAGAAAAACCGGAACGCCTGGCAGGAGGACACAGACTCTGCGCCGGATGCGGTGCGGGTGTAGCCGTAAGAGGCGTGCTGAGAGCCCTCGAGCCGGAAGACAGGGCGGTAATAACCAATGCTACGGGATGTCTGGAAGTTTCTACATTTATATATCCGCACACTGCATATTATGACAGTTATATACATACGGCCTTTGCCAACGGAGCGGCAACCTGCACAGGAGTGGAAGCGGCATACAACGTGCTCAAAAAGAAGGGCAAGGTAAAGGATACTTTTAAGTTTATTACTTTCGGCGGTGACGGAGGTACATATGATATAGGGCTTCAGTCCCTTTCGGGAGCTATGG
>CABUXV010000034.1 GCA_902495595.1 uncultured Eubacterium sp.
AAAATGTACATTGAGGACAACGACGAAACAGCAGTGGACATAATAACCAAAGGATGCGATATGGGTACACGGAAACTATGCAGATATATAAACGAATATTCAGATGCTGACCCTGCTGTGGTTGACACATCGAAAAAACTCATTTCCATTGAAGAAAATCTCGAAAAGAAGCTGCGCCCCTACTTGTAATCTGTTATAATAAATTATTCGGAGGGCAATTCGTTCAATGGAAACGAAAAGCCGGATAAGACAGCGGAATGAAATATCCGCCGGACTTACCCGGCTTTTTTAAATATGTAAATAATAAAAGGTGTTACAAATGGAAAAAACTTATAGCCTTACAAGCGGGAATATTCTTACCTCATTAATCAAATTTGCATTTCCTGTCCTTATAGCGCTGTTTTTACAGGCTCTTTATGGAGGTGTCGACCTGCTCATAGTAGGACAATTCGCTCACACTTCCGACGTTTCCGGTGTAGCTACCGGAAGCATGCTTCTTCAAACTGTAACTATGATAATCACCGGACTTTCAATGGGCGTTACGATTTTAGTCGGTGAGCAGACAGGAAGACGTGAACCTAAAGAAGCCGGCAAATCCATTGGAAGCGGCATATATATGTTCGCTTTTATCGCTGTTTTTCTTACGGTTCTAATGCTGTTTGGCGCAGAATCATTTGCAAAGATTCTGCACGCTCCTAAAGAAGCTTTTGAAGAAACAGTTCTCTACATAAGAATATGCGGCTCAGGCTCAATATTCATCGTATCATATAATCTTTTAGGCGCTGTATTTAGAGGAATAGGCGATTCAAAAACACCGCTTATCACAGTTGCCATAGCATGCGTAATAAATATATTAGGAGACCTTCTTCTCGTAGCAGTATTTCACATGGGCGCAGCCGGAGCTGCCGCCGCAACTGTTGCGGCTCAGGCAATAAGCGTACTCGTATCTATTGTTATGATAATGAAGAAAAATCTTCCGTTTCATATGTCGCGCAAATATATTTCCTTTAACAGAAGAAGAATATTCCTTGAATTAAAACTGGGTACTCCTGTTGCCCTACAGGAATTTCTGGTTGGAATATCATTTCTCGTAATACAGACAGTTGTAAATAATTTCGGTGTTACTGCGTCAGCCGGAGTAGGCGTAGCAGAAAAAGTATGCGTATTTCTCATGTTGGTTCCGTCCGCCTATATGCAGTCAATGTCGGCATTTGTGGCTCAGAATATGGGCACGGGAAATCCGCTGCGTGCAAAAAAGGCTCTGGGATACGGTATAATCACCGCATTTGCAGCCGGTCTTATCATGGGAACAATCGCTTTCTTCTACGGAGATATGCTCTCTTCCATATTCTCAGAAGACCCCGCGGTAATAGCCGCCTCGCACAATTATCTTAAAGCTTATGCAATAGACTGCCTGCTTACACCTTTCTTATTCTGTTTCATGGGATATTACAATGGATGCGAAAGAACTTTATTTGTCATGATACAAGGTATAATAGGAGCATTTTTAGTAAGAATACCGGTTGTATATTTTATAAGCCAAAGCACAGGCGCAACACTTTTTCATATAGGACTGGGAACACCTGCCTCAAGTTTTGTACAGATATCTTTATGTATAGGCATGTTCGTATATCTCGAAAAAAAGTCCGATAAATGTTATACTAAAAGGAAATTAAAGCATTAAGGAACATAAAATGAAAAAAAACAGATTAGGAAAAACAGATATTTACGTATCCCCTGTATCTTTCGGCGTTTTAACAATGGGAAACTCTCAGCTCAATCTTTCCCTTGACGAAGGTGCTGAACTTATAAGATATGCTCTTTCAAAGGGAATTAATTTCTTTGATACGGCTCAGTATTATCGTACATATCCATACATAAAAAAGGCGCTTGAAGATATTGAAGACAAACCTGTAATATGTACAAAATCCCTATGTACTTCTTATGAAGAAATGGAATATGCAATATCCGAAGCCCAAAGGGAAATGGATCTTGATATAATCGATATTTTTCTTCTGCACGAAGTAAGACAATCCCCTGACTTCGAAATGAGAAAAGGAGCATGGCAATGTCTAATCGACTATAAAAACAAAGGCGTTATACGTGCCATAGGAGTCTCTACTCACCACATTGACGTCACCGAAAAACTTTCCTGCGTACCTGAATGTGATGTTGTCTTTCCTCTCATCAACTATGCAAGTCTAGGCATACGAAAAGCAGACGGTCCCGGCACATGTGAAGAAATGGCTGACGCAATAAAAAAATGCAGCGATGCCGGAAAAGGAATATTCGTTATGAAAGCTTTCGGCGGAGGCAATCTTACAGGTCATTACGTAAAAGCTCTGGACTACGTGTCTTCCCTTGACGGCGTGGACTCAATAATGGTGGGAATAGGAAAAAAGGAAGAGATAGACAGACTTACCGATTATGCTGACGGAAAACTTTCAAGAGATTATACTCCTGATATAAGCGGAAAAAAAATACACATAGACTCCGGAGACTGCGAAGGCTGCGGAGCATGTATAAGCAGATGTCCCAATAAAGCAATTTTCCGCAACCGCTCAGGACTTGCCGAAGTCGACCACAATATCTGCCTTACATGCGGATACTGCGCTCCTGTATGTCCTGTACGGGCTATAATCTTATACTAAATCTCAATATATTCAGCTTCATTTCCACGCGAAATTATTATGTTCATTAAATCCTCTGTCTTAAGCCACACAGTGGCAGTATTATCATTGGGATGTACGCCTATTATTTTGCCCCTATATGCTCTGTCCATTAAAACTTTAACCTTTGATTCACTGTCGTTTAGAATCCCAAAAGGTGTGACAGAGCCTTTTTTTAATCCCATTATTTTATCAAGGTCTTCTTCCGATGCAAATTTCAGCGGCCGTTCCCCGAGAAAATTCCTTACTTTCTTCAAATCAGCCCTTTTTCCCCCGGCAATAGTAAGCAAATAATAATTTTGCTTTTTATCGTTTCGTATAAATAAATTTTTCGCTATATTTTCTTCATAGGGCAATCTGAGCTCCATCATTTCATCAAGCGTAAAAGCAGCGGAATGTTCTTTATGCTCATAGACTATATTGAGCTCATCGAGCATATTCAAAACAGCTTTCTTATCAAAATACATTTTCTTATCCCTTTCTAAAATTCAAATACAATAATTTCATTTTATACAACTAAAACTGCCTTTTCAATAAAAAAACTGCTTGACACATTAAACTTCCGATAATATACTTAAGTAAATTTATATAAATTGGCTTAACTATTTTTAAATTTATTAAGGAGGAAAACTGTTGCAATGAATTTAAGAGATGCCTTAAATAAGTATTATTACGATACTACTGTATGTGATCTGAAACATCTGAACAGTACCGGGGGGGGCGAACTTTCCTATAACAGTATGATGTATCTCGATATCATATCTTATCAGCAGAAAGACGGAGGCTGTACGGTAAGCCGTATTGCCAAAACTTTAAATATTTCCAATTCAGCCGCCACAATAAAAGTCAATGAACTTGTCAAACTGGGACTTGTGAACAAAAACAGAAGCAGCGAGGACAAAAGGGTCGTATATCTTTCGATAACCGATATAGTTGCCCAGTCCTTTAAAGCATATGACAGCCCGTTTGAACGCGGACTTAAATCCGCAGAAAATAAATTTACGAAAGAAGAAATAAATACTTTCTGCGCAATAATAGAAACTTTTTTAGAAGAATACAAAAAGGATTTTTAATATGACACAGGAAACTCAATCTCAAAATTTAATGTTTGAAACCATGCAGCCTACAAGGCTTTTCATAAGATGCGCTGTTCCAAGCATGATAAGCATGGCAATAACTTCTATCTATACAATAACCGATGGTATCTTTGTAGGCAGATTCATAGGAGCTGAAGCTCTTGCAGCTATAAATCTCGTAATGCCTATAATAGCTATAAGCTTTGCACTTTCAGATATGATTGCCGTAGGTTCTTCAGTTCAAATATCAATACGCCTCGGAGAAAAGAAAAATGAAGAAGCCGGTATAATATTCACCATATGTTCTCTTATAATAATATGTATTTCGGCTGTTATCGGACTTTTGGGATATTTTATAGCAGAACCTTTAGTACGTTTTATGGGTGCAGACCAGGCTGTGACTGATTTAGCAGCTCAATACATAAAAGTCTTTGCAGTATTTGCCCCTTTTATCCTGGTATTCTTCGCCATAGACAATTACTTAAGAGTCTGCGGTCACGTTCATTACAGCATGGCGATAAATATAACAGCCGCTGTAGTTAATATAATTTTAGATTATTTATTCCTTGCAGTTTTGCATCTTGGCATAGATGCGGCAGCCTTTGCAACATGTTTAAGCTTTACACTGGGAACCATCATAGGATACATACCTTTTATAAGAAAAAAACTTCCTCTCAGGTTTGTAAAAGGTAAAATAAAATCAAGGGTTATTTTAAATATAATCTACAATGGGTCTTCTGAATTTTTCTCAAATATAGCAGGCTCTATCCTCATGCTGATATTAAACTCAATTCTTCTTCACATATCGGGTTCCATGGCAGTTGCTGCGTTTTCAGTTGTACTATACGTAGACAGTATAGTCGCGTCAATCCTGTATGGAATGACTGATTCCCTGCAGCCGTCTATCAGCTACTGCTACGGAGCCAAACTCAGAAAACGTATGTTTTCCATGGAGAAAAGAGTTCTTATTGCAGGCGCAGTCATTTCCTTTACTGCCTTTATATTCATGCGTTATTTCGGAAGCAATATTATATCCCTTTTCATCAAAGAAGATAATCCATCACTGCTTGAAATGAGTCTTACAGCAATGCAGTTATATTCTTTCACTTATCTTATAAGCTGGATTGACGTAGGGCTGACGGCATTTTTTACTGCCGTAAACAAACCAGGAATATCACTGAGCATATCCATAGGACGCTCTCTTATCTTCCCTCTCACCATCATATGGATCTTAGTATATTTCTTCGGATTGAACGGAGTATGGCTTACTGCCGCCGCAGGCAATACCATGACCGCTGCTACAGCGATTTTCTTCCTGCTGAGATTTCTCAAAAAAGAACGGCTCAAAAAAGAAGATGATATCGTCAGTCTATAAAACCGCCGCCTATAACCAAGTCATCTTTATAAAAAACTATGGACTGACCCGGTGTAGCCGCTCGCTGCGGCTCTTCAAATACTGTAAGAAGTCTGCCATCCTTCATAAGGTTTACAAAAGCCGGTGAAGGTTTGGCAGCATACCTTATTTTAGCTGTTATACCGTCATTTTTTCCAAAACCTATAAGACCTAAAGATATGGATTCTGAATTATCTATACCGAGTTTTTCAAAATCAATTCCCATTAATATATTTCCGGAGGATATAATTTCTTTTTTAAAAAGCTCTTCGTTTTCACCGATAATCACTTGATTTCTGCTTCCGTCTATTCCTGTCACAAAGGCAGGCTTTCCAAGAGCTATTCCAAGACCTTTTCTCTGACCTATAGTATAATTGTATATTCCTTTATGCCGTCCAAGCAGATTTCCTTCCTTATCCACAAAATCACCTTTAACAGCCTCATACCCTTTCCCTGCCAGAAACTCCTTATAGCTCCCGCCGTCTTCGATAAAACATATTTCCTGACTGTCTTTAGCTTCCGCATTATTCAGCGCCCTTTTTCTTGCAATGTTTCTTACATCTTCTTTATTTTCCGCATCATTTAAAGGCAGCAGAAGCCTTGATATTATATTCTGCCCCAGTCTGTAGAGCATATAGGACTGATCTTTTCTTTCATTTGCAGCTCTTTTTATGTACCAGATATCTTCTTTCTCATCGTAATATGTGCCGGCATAATGTCCTGTTGCAATATATACCGCGCCTTCCTCATCGGCAGTTTCGGCAAGAATCTTAAATTTAATATTCGGATTGCATACTATACATGGATTCGGAGTCCTGCCGCATACATATTCACTGCAGAAATTTCCGATAACTTTATCCTCAAACAGACTGCTCACATTCTTGCAGATAAACTTTATTCCAAGTTCTTTTGCGGCAAGCTCTGCCGCAGCTCTTCCTTTATGCCCCCGGTTCTCATCCTTAAATATATCAAAATAAAGACCTATAACCTCATAGCCTTTTTCCTGCAATAATAAAGCAGCGGCGGTGCTGTCCACTCCGCCGCTTAGTCCCAAAACAACCTTTTCTCTATTCATCTTCTTCGATATCATGATGGTCTTCCTCTGCGTTAGGGTCGAATCCTTCGAGACCTTTATATGTCTTGCCGTTCTTCTGAGCATAATCATATATAGCTGACTTGATGGCGTGTTCTGCCAAAACAGAGCAGTGTATCTTTACAGGAGGGAGTCCTCCAAGCTCATCAACGATTTTTTTGTTCGAAAGTTCCAGAGCATCTTCAACGCTCATTCCTATAATCATATCAGTAGCCATACTTGAGGATGCAATGGCGCTGCCGCATCCAAAGGTTTTAAATTTAGCGTCGGTTATCTTATCGTTTTCATCCACTTTTATGGAAATCTGCATCATATCACCGCATACAGGGCTTCCGTAAGTCCCTATTCCGTCAGCTTCTTCTATAACTCCCACGTTGTGCGGATTCATAAAATGTTCCATTACTTTATCATTGTATAATGCCATATCTCTACCATCCTTCCTGACCCGTTACCGGAGACAATTCTCTAAGTCTTTCTACGACTTTAATTAAAGCATCTACTGTATAATCAATATCTTCCTTAGTTGTAAAATCACCTACCGTAAATCTTACAGTTCCATTCATCTTTGTTATTGAAACGCCTACAGCATCCAGAACATGGGATGGAACCAGTGATTTTGACGAACAGGCCGAGCCTGTGGATACGCTTATCCCAAAGCCATCAAGCATAAGCAAAATGGATTCACCTTCTATATAATCAAAAGATACATTCAAATTCCCCGGATGTCTGTTCTCTTCCGGTCCGTTCAGCTGAACACCGCTTATATTTTCTTTTATCTTTTCCCAGAAATAATCTCTAATCTCGCTGCATTTTTCAATGTGGCTGCTGAGATTATTCATAGCAAGCTGCGCGGCCTTTCCAAAGCCTACTATACCTGCAACATTTTCGGTGCCCGCTCTTTTTTTTGTTTCCTGGGCTCCCCCATGCATGAAACTGGATATTTTAATGCCTTTTCTCATAAAAAGCGCTCCCACTCCTTTAGGACCGTAAATCTTATGAGCGGACATAGACATGAAATCTATCCCCAGGTCTTTAACATCTATAGGTACATTACCAAGTCCCTGAACTGCATCAGTGTGAAAATATACGCCATGAGATTTTGCTACAGCGGCAAGTTCTTTTATCGGTTCAATGGTTCCGATCTCGTTATTCACCATCATTATGCTGACAAGCACCGTATTATCTTTTATGGCGGCCTCTAAATCCTCAGGTCTGACAAATCCCTGACTGTCAACATCAAGATAAGTAACTTCAAAACCGTGCTTCTGTAAATATTCACAGGTATGAAGTACTGCATGGTGTTCGATTTTGCTGGTTATGATATGATTACCCTTGTTTTTGAGAGTATCTGCCACCCCTTCCAAAACCCAGTTGTCAGATTCAGTTCCGCATGAAGTGAATATTATCTCTTTAGGTTCTGCATTTATTAAATCCGCAAGTCTCTTTCTCGCTTCATCAAGACCTTCCTTTGCCGTAAGCCCCACACCGTATAAGCTTGACGGATTGCCGTAAACTTCGGTATAATACGGAAGCATTTCTTTCAATACCTCTTCTTTAACAGGTGTTGTTGCTGAATAATCTAAATAAACCTGTTTCATAATATATCTCCTTTTTATATAAAACAATTAAATTTGTGTATGTATTATCCACGCTTTATATTATACCATTTTAATGAAGATTGCAATATGTTTACAAAACAAATTGAGTTTTTTTCATATAAAACTCATAGACTTTGTATGTTTTGTGTCTTTTTTATTGAATTTCCAAGGATATAAGCTTATAGTCACCGGCTTTGCAGGATACTCCTATCTGATATTTATCTGTAGTGCTGTACCTTCCGTCGTATCCATTATAAGTCCATTTTATTTCCCCCTGAAAATTCATTATGTCATAGACCTGTCCTTTTTTTTCTAAAGATACCACATCCATTTTATCTATTGCTTCAAAATCTGTATCATTGTATTTCTTTACATTTTCCAAATCTCTGTTATATAGACTTCCTGTCTCTACTTCTTTTAATTTCTCTTCTCCTTCGCTGTATGTTATTTTGCCGAAGAGCATATTTTCCATTATAGCAGCTCGCTGCCTGAGCAGATTTTCAACTGTTTTTTCTTCAGGATTTTTCGCTGCCCCCATGAGAGCAATAACTGCAATACATACAAGCGCGCACAAACACGGTATTACCAGATACTTCCTTTTCATATTTCCCCCTTTTACCCCTGCTTTACTTATTTTGTTATAACATGTACAAAAAATACTATATAATAAAAAAGACGAAAAACATGATGTTTTTCGCCGTCTGTTTTTTACTACTTTTGTCTTTTTTTGTATCAATTTTTATTTTTATTCGATTCCTGCTGTTTTTTTATTTCTTCAAGTTCTTCTTCCGATAAATCTTCCACAAATTTCACTCTCTTGAGATGATCTTTAAAATGTTCTCTGAATTTTTCTATATACTCCTTGCGCAAAGCTTCCTGTTCTTTCTTTTCTTCTTCAGATAAACCATTTTCCTTTGACTTTCTGGCTAAATGGTTTATTCTGTCCATCTTTTCTTTTTTAAGCATTGTTTCCTCCAAATTCATATCCTTGGTTAATTATAATCCAAATAAAAAACAACTGTCAACTTATTTGATTTCCGCTTTTTACCGCATCCTGTAATGACTTTTAATTTTTTATATGATAAAATATCAGAAGTTTCGATAAAACAATACGTATAATATACGATTTCTTAAGGGGGTTTTTAAATGAAAAACTTAGTGATTACAGGACTTGGAGCCGTCACCCCTGTTGGAATAGGCACGGAAAACTACTGGCAGGGTCTTATGGACATGAAATGCGGGATAAATAAAATCTCCCGATTCAAAGATGATGATATACCAATCACTGTAGCAGGTGAAGTAACTGATTTTGAAGCAAAGGAATATATGTCTTCAAAACTTGCAAGAGAAACGAGCACTTTTATTCAATTCGCCTACGCATCTGCAAAAGAAGCGCTCACCCAGAGCAAACTCGATATAAAATCAGAACCGGACAGAATCGGAATAGTAATGGCAACAGCTTTAGGCGGAACTTCGGTGGTATCGGAAACAGAGAAAAGCTACAGTCTTGACGGAAAGAAAAAAGTAAGTCCGAGATTTCTTCCCAAAATGCTCGGAAATCTTGGAGCTGCTCAAATTGCCATCTCTTACGGAATACATGGTCCCAGCTTTACTGTAAGCACCGCATGTTCATCGGGCGGAGACGCCATATGTGTTGCCGCAATGCTGCTAAACTCCGGTGAAGCTGATGTTATTCTTGTCACAGGAGGTGAAAGCGCCCATTGTCCTATAGTAATGTCAACTCTTGCTCAGGCAAAAGCGCTATCAAAAAATCCTGATCCGCTCAAGGCATGCAGACCTTTTGATATAGAAAGAGACGGTTTTGTAATGGGAGAAGGCGGCGGCGCCATAGTTTTGGAAACAGAAGAACACGCAATAAAAAGAAATGCTGATATACTTTGCTCCCTTGCCGGCTATGCCAATAACACCGACGGATACCATGTAACCTCGCCTCATCCTGATGGAGCAGGAGCCGTATCCTGTATGAAACAGGCTCTGAAAAGAGCCGGCATGACTCCCCAAGATATAGGGTATATCAATGCTCACGGCACATCTACTCCCGTAGGAGATCCCGCTGAAGTATCAGCTATAAAAACTTTATTCGGCTGGAAAGACAAAGAAAATGAAATGCCTGAAAACATAAGAAGCAAGATTCCTCCTGTCAGCTCTACAAAAGGCAATACTGGCCATCTGATGGGAGCAGGAGGAATAACGGAAGTTATCGCCTGCGTAAAAGCGATACAAACAGGTATACTTCCGCCTACATTAAACTGCCATACTCCTGATCCGAAATGCGACTTGGACTTTATACCCGAAGGTCCACGCAAAGCGAATATAACGGCAGCTATGTCCAATGCCCTTGGATTCGGAGGTCAGAACTCAAGTATAATAGTAAAGAAATACAAATAATATATCCCGCCGGATATTCAGCATTATATACTGACTTAATCCGGCGGGATATATTTTATAATACAAATCAAAATCAAGATATTTATTAATGAGGAAACTTAATTATCATTTTTGTTCCTGCGCCTTCAACGCTTTCCACATCTATACTTCCTCCAAGATGCAAAACCGCATGCTTTACTATGGAAAGCCCCAGCCCAGTACCGTTTACTTTCTGACAGTGGCTTTTATCAACTCTGAAAAACCGTTCGAATATTCTTTCTCTGTATTCAAAAGGAATGCCTACGCCTGTATCTTCAACGGAAAGCTCGACACCTTCTTTAGTGTTTTTAACTGATACCGTTACTGAACCGTTTTCTTTATTATATTTTACTGCATTTTCGCAGAGGTTATATATTATCTCATCACACAGTGTTGGAATTCCTTTTATCTCTGCTCTTTCACCCTCAAGATAGATACTGATATTTTTATCTTCGGCAATATCCTTTAATCTGTCTATAACGCTCTTTGAAACCTGAAATAAATCCACATCCGAGATTTCTTCGGGAACATAATCTTCATCAAGTTTGGACAACTTTATAATATCGTCTATAAGGCTTATCATTCTGCCTGATTCATCCTTTATATCCTTTCCGAAGCCTTTAACATCCGCCGGCTTTACTATTCCCTCTGCCATCATATCAGATACACCGTATATGGTAGTAAGAGGTGTTTTAAGCTCATGGGATACATTGGATGTAAATTCTCTTCGCAGACGGTCCCTCTGCTCTTTTTCAGTAACGTCAACTATTATCGCAACCACACCTACTATTTTGTTTTCTTCAGATACAGGATTTGCCATAATATTATAGCATTTTCCTTTCATTTCAAGAAGCTGCTGATTATGTCTTCCCTCTATGGCTTCATCTACAGCCGTTCTGAAACTTTTGCTCCTGTTAAGCTCAAAGGCTGTATTCGGAGCGTTTGTATCTCCGTCTCCCAGCAGGTTTATTGCAGCTGTATTGTAAGAAATAATATCTAAATTTTTGTCTATAAGCAAAAATCCCTCGCTCATATTCTCCGTTATAGCTTTAAATTCTTTCTGCTCTCTTTCCATCTCTGCAATCTGAAGCTTTATCCGGTTATTTTGCTGTCTTATTTTAGTTATAAGAGGCGCCAGCTCAGGATAAGGCTCTTCTGTATCGCTGCTGTCTAGATCCACCTCGTTTATCGGCATCACCAATTTCTTCGATACGGTCTTGGAAAGTACAGCTGCTATAACAGCTGCCGCTATCAATATAAGTATCACAGGTGCCAGCACTCCTTTTAAAAGAAGATTCACAACGCTTTGCTCCTGGGCTATCCTAAGTACGCTGCCATCTGAAAGTTTCTTTGCGTAATATATGGTTTTTGTGGAAAGAGTGTCCGAATATCTGGTTACTATAGATTCACCCTCATCCTTTGCCTTTAATATCTCTTCCCTTCCGCCGTGATTTTCCATATCGGAAGCCTCTGCTTTGGAATCAAACAATACGGTTCCGTCAGCTCCCACCAAAGTTATTCTGTTTTCAATGGCTCCCATATTGTTTAAATAACTGCTGTCGTCTTCCACTTCTTCAGAAATGAGGTTAGCTTCTGTCCTGAGTTCATTTTCTATTATATTTCCAAAATATCCGTAAAGCACATATGATATGCTAAGTACGCACAGCAACAGCACTACAACAGATACGGAAAGCATACTGGCAAATATTTTTTTACTCATCACTTCCTCCTATCTTATAGCCTAACCCTCTTACGGTCTCTATGAGTTTTCCTGCCTCTCCCAGCTTTGAGCGGAGCGTTCTTATATGTACATCTACAGTACGGCTCTCCCCATCAAATTCATATCCCCACACTTTCGTAAGTATTTCATCGCGGGTAAGTACGATTCCTTCATTCTCAAACAGGATGCAGAGAAGCTCAAACTCCTTCAGAGTAAGTATTACATCTTTGTCGTTCACCTTTATAATATGTTTTGACGGGCATAAATACAGACAGCCCTTGCGATATTCTGTCTGCCCTTCGGATTTTGAAGTTCTTCTTAAAAGAGCCTTTATCCTGGATATGAGTTCCATCGTTCCGAAAGGCTTGGCTATATAATCGTCGGCGCCGCTGTCCAAACCTATTACCTTATCGTATTCCGTACCCTTTGCTGTCAGCATTATGATAGGCATATCTTTTGTATCGCTGCTGTTTCTCAGCTTCTTCAAAATAGATATGCCATCCTCTTCAGGAAGCATTATATCGAGAAGAATCAAATCGGGCTTTTTATCCTTCATCGCCTTCCAGAAATGTTTGGGATGTTCAAATCCGCAAGCTTCCAGACCTGTATTGTTCAACGCATATATAACAAAATTTCTTATATTATTGTCATCTTCCAGAAAATAAATCATAGTTTTTCCTTTTCAATGAGTTCTTCGCTTACATGTTCTCCTGTGATTGAAAATATTACCCACTCTGCAACGTTTACGGCATGGTCGCTTATTCTTTCGAGATATTTTGCAATCATCAAAATATCTACAAAATATTCTCCTACCGTCTTATCCTCGGCCACAGCATTTATTATATCGTTTTTAACTTTTATAAACAATTCGTCTACAACATCATCTTTTATTATAACATCATTTGCCAGCTTAACATCCTTTTTTACAAAAGAATCTACACTTTCCTTAACCATTGATATGGCAGTCCTTGTCATTTTATCTATATGGTCGCTGTACATATTTGAGCTGTCTTTTTTTATTGTTTTGCTTATTTCCGATATATCCTCTGCCTGATCCCCTATTCTTTCCATATCGGATATCATTTTAAGCGCCGCTGAAATCACCCTTAAATCCCTTGCTACAGGCTGCTGCTGGAGCAGAAGTTTAAAACAGAGATTTTCTATTTCCCTCTCCCTGTCATCAATTTGTTCATCTGTCTCACATGTCAGCTTTCTCATCTCATCAGAATCCTCGTTAAGAGCTTTTACTGCATAAGTTATCGCTTCCTCACATAAAGCGCCCATATCTATAAGCATAATGTTAAGCTGTTCAAGCTGTTCATCAAATTTAATACGCATCAGCCAAACCTCCCTGTTATATAATCTTCTGTACGTTTATCTTTTGGAACGGAAAACAATGTTTCAGTCTTATCGAATTCCACCATATCTCCCAAAAGGAAAAAAGCTGTCTTATCCGATATTCTCGCTGCCTGCTGCATATTGTGAGTGACCATTATTATAGTGTATTTTTCCTTAAGTTCTATAGCAAGGTCTTCTATTTTTGATGTGGAAATAGGGTCAAGGGCAGATGTAGGTTCATCCATAAGTATCACTTCAGGTTCCACAGCAAGGGCTCTTGCTATACAAAGCCTCTGCTGCTGACCTCCTGATAATCCGAGAGCGCTTTTATTCAATCTGTCCTTTACTTCATCCCATATAGCTACATCCTTTAGTGATTTTTCCACGATTTCATTCAGTCTTGACTTTGAATGTATACCGTGAGTCCTTGGACCATAAGCTATATTATCAAATATGCTCATGGGAAAAGGATTTGGTTTTTGAAAAACCATTCCCACTCTTTTTCTAAGACTGTTGACGTCTATCTTGCCGTATATATCTTCATTATCCAGCTTTACAGAACCCGTTATCCTGCATCCTTCAACCAAATCATTCATCCTGTTTAATGTCTTTAAAAGCGTAGATTTGCCGCATCCCGACGGTCCTATAAATGCGGTGATTTCCTTTTCCTGTATGTTTAAGTTAATATTTTTCAAAGCTTTGAAATCACCGTAAAAAAGCTCTAAATTTTCTATAGTATATTTATCCATTTAACTACCTCGTTGCTAGTTTCTTAGCTATGAATCCGGAAAGAGCGTTTATAAGTATTACAAGAACCAAAAGAACTACTGCTGTTGCATATGCTTCATCGGTATAAAGACCTTCAGAAAGCAGCGCATACATATGAACAGATAAAGTTCTTGCCGAATCGAAGAGACTTCCCGGTACCTGAGCCACAGTTCCTGCTGTAAATATCAATGCCGCACTTTCTCCTACAATTCTTCCTATTGCCAGAATAACCCCCGCTAAAATTCCCGGAATCGCACATGGAAGTATTATTTTAAACACTGTCCTCAGCTTTCCTGCTCCCAGTCCGAAACTTCCTTCACGATAAGAATCGGGAACGGAAATAAGCGCCTCTTCTGTAGTTCTTATTATAAGCGGAAGTATCATTATCGCCAAAGTTACCGCTCCTGCTATCAGCGAATAACTCCATCCTAAGGTTATAACAAACAATATATATCCGAATAATCCGTATACTATTGAAGGTATACCCTGCAGAGTCTCCGTAGTAGTTCTGATTATCTTAACGAGTTTACTTCCTCTTTTAGCATATTCTACCAAGTATATTGCCGAAAAAATACCAATAGGAACTGCCATTACAAGCGCAAGCACCGTAATATAAACCGTACTTATTATTGCAGGCATCATAGACATATTATCAGTATTAAATTCCCATGCGAAAAGTTCCGGCTTAAGATGAACTATTCCGTTTGTAAGTATATATATTATAAGTGAAAAGAGCACTCCTACCGTTACTGCTGCCGATATTATAATAAGTATAAGCATAGTAAGCGAGCCCGGTCTTTTCTTATATGTCAGCCAAAACTGTTCTGCTCTGTCTTTTCTGCTTCGTTTCATCAGTCTGCCCTCCTCTTAAGTGCTGTAAAGGAAAGGTTTATTATTAAAATAAACACGAACAATACTACCGCAGTCGCTATAAGAGCTTCCCTGTGCAGTCCCGATGCATATCCCATCTCAAGCACTATATTCGCAGTAAGGGTTCTCACCCCATCCGTTATGCTCTCCGGCATTATTGCCTGATTTCCGCATACCATTACAACTGCCATCGTTTCTCCGATAGCTCTTCCTATACCCAGTATTATTCCTGCAAGTATTCCCATTTTCGCAGCCGGCAGTACTGCACGAAATACACTTCTTTCTTTAGTTGCCCCAAGAGCCAGAGAACCTTCATAATAATATTCGGGAACAGCCCTTATATTGGATTCGGATACGCTTATTATAGTAGGAAGTATCATTATCCCTAAGAGGATAGAAGCTGTTATAAGAGATTTTCCGCTGCCTCCCAAAGTTCCCTGAATCATGGGTACTATTACCATAAGTCCGAAAAACCCATATACTATTGAAGGTATCCCTGCAAGAAGGTCTATAGCCGGCTTTAATATTTTATATAATCCTTTCGGGCAATAACGTGCCATGAATACGGCGCATAAAAGACCTATGGGAACTCCTATTATAATAGCTCCTGCTGTTACATAAACGCTGCCTATTATCATCGGAAATACCCCATATAAATTCTGATTCGGCTTCCATGAATCACCAAGAAGGAAATCGGATATTCCGATTTCCTTTATAGCCGGTACGCCGCTTGCGAATAAGAATACACATATGAGGATTACTGCTATTATTGAAACACAGGCTGCAATCAGAAAGACCACCTTCATTATGTTTTCACTGTAATTTCGCATTTTACTGTACCTATTATTCTTTCTTACTTATTTACCAATCTTTATTTTACATCGGCCCAGTTTGCAATCTCACCGGTAAAAATTTTCATAATCTGCTCTGTAGTTAAATCTTCAACGCTGTTGTCATTGTTTACTATTACTGCTATACCATCAAGAGCAATTTCCTGACTTGTAAGACCCTGGCTCTTTTCTTCGTCTTCGAGAGCTCTTGATGCCATACCTATATCACAAACACCTTCACTTGTGCTCTGTATTCCTGCGCCTGAACCAGTCTGCTGAATTTCAATTGTAACTCCGCTGTTAAGTTCCTTGTATTTGTCTGCAAGCACTTCCATTACCGGCGATACTGATGTTGAACCTGCCAGAGTAATAGTTCCTTTGAGTCCGCTTGCTTTGTAGCTCTCTGCTTTATCGTTTGTCATTATATAACCTTCTTCTTCAACAATTGACTGTCCTTCTGAACTCATGATGAAGTTGATGAAATCCTGTGGCAGCTCAGCAACATCACCCTTTGTTACGATGTTAAAAGGTCTCTGGAGTTTATAATCACCGCTTTTTACATTGTCTACAGTAGCTTCAACACCGTCAACTTTTACAGCCTTTACCGAATCATCTAAAGAACCCAGTGAAATATAACCTATAGCTGCAGCATTTCCTGCTACTGACTGAGTTACAACTGATGTACTGTTGGATATCTCTGCGGAATCTACTGTCTTATCAACATCATCCTGAAGAACTCCTGTCAGCTCTGTGAAAGCATCTCTTGTACCGGACCCTTCTTCTCTTGAAATTACCGTAATATCTTTTCCATCCGCGCTGTTGCTTCCTCCGCAGCTAGCCAAACCGAAAACCATAACAGCAGCTAAACTTACCGTAATAATCTTTGATAATCTGCTTTTCTTCATTTCTCTTTTCTCCTATCTTTCATTTGATTTGATATGTACTAATTATTCTTCTCTTTTGTACGATTTGTATTATAATTTTTCAATGTTAAATACAAAATCTTTCTTTTGTAAAATCTACGTAAAATAATATATGTATTCTTACAAATAAAAATAACGTGAACCTATATATCACAAACATTCACGTTACAATGTCACCCTCAAATTAACCTATATATACTATGAAATAGTTTTCACGTTACAGAATTACTTTAAAATAAAAAAAACATAACCTATAACAATAATAGCGACTGCTTTACGTTACAAATAAATTGTATTTGTAACCTGTATGATGCGATTTTACATTTCACGTTAAAATTATATCTTTCATATATCTGCCTATTATGTCTATCAAAATTTCCTCTGATATTATATCATCCTCGTATGTGCAAATTAGATTCTTATTGGTTTTGTATCCTGCCTGTCTGTATTTTTCTATTTTCAAATACGAGTTCAAAGCATAATTTTTATCATTCATAAGTCCAAAATGTTCCCATAAAATGAAGTTTCCATCACTGCACAATATCGTAAAGTCAGGATAATAATGTTTACCCTCTGCAAAAAACTCTGCTTCATATCTAAATACCACGCCTAAATCATTTAGCACATCCGCAATCATTCGTTCAGATTTTGACCTGACAAATATACCGCTTCTCGTTCTGTATTTCAAATTTTCAGATTTATATTGATTTCTCTTGCCACAGTTATTCTTCCATAAAATTTGTTCTTTGCAGAATTTATAATCCTCTTCAGGAAAAATATATTGAAGCCTTTCATAAGTAACTTTATGCAAATATTTTTTATTTGACTGGCTTCTTTTCTCACAAGTTTCAATAGCAGCTTTCAAGACTTCACAGTTAACTTTGTATTGAGCAATCTGATTCTTTATAAAACATTTTCTCGCCAGTATTCTCTGCATCTCTTTGTCACTCATTATACTTTTCTCAATATCGCCATTCTTTTTATACACCAAAAATCGAGAAGAAGTTTTCTTTATTACAAGCTCACCCTTAGGCATTGCCTTTATTTCTCTGCTTAATTTCTCTATTTTATTTTTCTCTGTCAAAAACAAATTTTTTAATTCATGTAAAGTATAATCTAAAACATATCGCATAATATCCCTCACCTTCCATTGGTAATATTTTACATTTATTGGCAGTATCAGTCAATATAATAGAGAAAAATTGTTCAAGACGGAATCAAAGATTCCTTGGCATACATTTCACTCTCAAATCGGTTACCCTTCAAAGAGGTATTTCTTTTTTATTACGTCCATAATAAAAAACGTGAACGCAGCCTTTCACCAGTTCACGTAAATATCAATATTTATTTTTTAAAACAAATCACTATTCAGGCTTATACTCAAATGCAGGCATCATTTCCAGTTTAAAAAGATTCATTTCATGCATGCGGTCTATTTTCTTTCGTATTTCCTCATCCTCGCATACACCCTCTCTTATATACTTGTCCAGCACTGCATAACTGAAACCCAGATTATCCTCATCGGTAAGTCCGCAAAGCCCGTCAATCGGTACTTTGTCCACAAAAATATCGGGCAGATTAAGAGCTCTTCCTATGGCCTTTACCTCCTGAACGGTGAATTTAGAAAGAGGGCTGAAATCGCCTGCCATATCACCATATCTTGTAGAATAACCCACCCAGTCTTCCGACAGATTGCAGGTATTTGCCACCCTGCCGTTTACACTCTGGGATACTGCGTAAAGTACCGCCATTCTGAGTCTGGGAGGAAGATTCACCTTTGCCTGTCCCTCAAACGTTTCAAAATGCTTTTTAAGCTCGCCCACTACTCCATCGTAAGCATCCTTTATATTCACAACTACGCTATCTATGCCGAGATGTTCTGCAAGCTTATGAGAAACATCTATGTCAAACTGTTCTCCGTTAGGCATCATAACACCCATTACACGGTCTTTGCCTAAGGCTTCCGTACACAGCGCCGCAACTACGGAGCTGTCCTTTCCACCGGAAAGACCTATTACAGCTTTACAGTCTTTTCCATTTGCTTCAAACCACTTACCTATCCAGTTTACAACATCATTTTTAGCTTTTTCAGCATTAAAAGTCATCTTCAATCACCTCTTCTATCCGTTTAATATTTCTATCTGGCACATATCCATCGCTTTAAGCGCAGTCCTGTGCGTCTCCGGCATAACTCCTGCACAGCAGGAAGCATCTACTTTTACGGGAATCTCCAAAAATTTTGCCTTGATAAGCATCGCATTGGAAATAACACATATATCCGTACAAAGTCCTACAAGCTCAATGTGCTCAAGCGGTGTCTGGCTGTTTATCTCCTCCAGCTTATCCACCAGCTCGTACGAACCAAATGAAGGTTTATCTATAACAATGCTTCCTCCCACCTTAAGTTTGGAAGAAATTTTCCATCCGGAAGTCCCCTTTATGCAATGCTTTACAGGAAGTTTCATGCCTTCCTGCGTTTCAAGATAATCTTCACCGTGAGTGTCCCTTGTAAATATTATTGTATCTCCGGCTTTCCTGTATTCCTCTATTTTCTTCTTTACCCTCGGAACTATTGCTACCGCTTCATTGGTTCCCAGAACACCGTTTATAAAATCTTTCTGCATGTCTACGACGATAAGAGCTTTCATACTAACCTCCTTATACCTCTTTAAGAGCGGCTTTAATGGTATTTTTCGTATTGATTAAAAAAGCTTCTATAGGCTGTTCTTTTTCCATGACAGGTTTCCACATTCTCTCCTTAAACTTTTCCAACATCTCTTCCTGAGTAAATCCCTTTTCTTTCATATCCTTTACGAGTCTTATCTTCTCCATACATTCATCCTCAAACATCTGCCAGTACTCATTATTAAAATCCTCAGGAATCAATCCGAAATGAGGAAGACATATACGCTTCGCACCGTAATTACGGCATTTTTCCAAAGATTCAAAAGCATCCTTAAAACTTTTCAGTATGGGCGTACATATCTGAAACTCCGCTTCTATAAGCCCTGTACTTTCACTTGCAAATAATATGCTTAAAGGCTCCAAGACATAACTCATCGAACAGTCTGTATGACCTTTTGTCTCTAATGCAGTAATGGTTTCCTCTCCCAGAGAAACCGTATCCCCGTCCTTTAACGCTATATCGACTTTAAGATTTTCCACGGAAATTTCCATATCGCTCTCAGGAATATAAAGTTTTCTTGCCGCCGTTCCCAATGTCTTCATCAAAGCTTTCGCATTTGGTCTTTTGAGAATTTCCCTGCAATGCTCGCTTCCGTAAATTACTGCATCGGGAAACTCACTTATCACATAAGGCAAAGCGCCCATATGGTCATAGTGGGAATGAGTCAGAAAAACACAATTTAATGATTTCCTGCCCTCGTCCTTTAATCTCTTTTTTATATTTAAAACCATATCACCGCCGCAGTACGCCATACCGCAGTCTATTAAAGCAGTTTTTTCACTTCCTATTATCAGTATTGCTTCTCCTCCGTGGCCTGCTGTAACTCTATAAACACTTCCAGCAAATCCGAATCTGTCAAAATCAAGTCCGAATACTTCAAGCTCTTCTGAATTCATGTTTCCTTCCTCCTGTCTCCTCTGTCTGTTACTATCTTAAAACCGATTTTTCTTACGCGTTCTTCAAGTTCATCTTTATATTCAGCAGCTTCCATACCTGTACATATCTTATTATCGTAAAGGCTGTACTTTCCCCTTACCCGGGCAGGCGATAAATTCGGCATGAGTACGTTTGCTCCGGCCAAAAGTCCAAGCTCTCTTCCCCTCTCTGATATTGTTCCAAGCGCTGTAGTTGATGGAATAAGTATATCAGGAAAAATTATCCTGATTATTCCTATCATACGCAGGGTCAGTTTAAAATTTCCGTTTTTAAACCCGCTAAAAGGAGTATCTTTATGGCTTATATACGGACCTATGCCTACCATGTCCGGCTTTAGTTTTTGTAAAAAACTTATATCTTCAATCAAATTATCAGCAGTTTGATAAGGAGAACCTACCATAAATCCCGAGCCAACCTGATAACCTATTTCTTTCAAATCCCAGAGACATTTTTTCCTGCTCGAAAGACTAAGGTTTGAAGGATGCAGCTTTTTGTAATGTTTTTCATCTGCTGTTTCATGGCGAAGCAGATATCTGTCTGCCCCCGATTCATAAAAAGCCTGGTAAGCTTCCTTTGATTTTTCTCCCAATGACAAAGTTATCGCACAGTCAGGGAAATTTTTCCTGATACTTCTCACAATACTGCATATTCGTTCGTCCGTAAAATGAGTATCTTCTCCTCCCTGAAGGACAAAGGTACGAAATCCCAGCTCATAACCCTTACGGCAGCAAAAAAGAATTTCCTCTTCCGTGAGCCTGTATCTTTGCGCGCAGGTATTACTTCTTCTTATACCACAGTAATAACAGTCATTTTTACAGTAACTGCTGATTTCAATCAATCCTCTTATATAGACATCTTTTCCGTAATATCTTTCTCTAAGCTTTAATGCCTCCGCAAAAATTTCTTCATCGTATAACTCAGTCTGTATGATTTCCTTAAATTTATCATCGGCTAAATCGCCGTTTTTTTTCAAAAGTTCAATTAATCTGCTCATATTTCATAATTATAACGGATTTACCATGATAATGCCATAAAAGGCATATAAATTTTAACAAACAAAAACTGTCTTCATTTCGCATCTCACACTGCGAAATAAAAACAGTTTTCAAATTATATTATCTATATCGGCAATTAGCCGAAAAGAGGAGTCGAATAATACCTGTCTGCAGTATCAGGAAGAAGTACAACTATGGTTTTTCCCCTGTTTTCCGGACGTTTAGCCTGCTGAAGCGCTGCATAAAAGGCAGCCCCCGATGAAATTCCTACAAGTATGCCTTCTTCTTTGGCCAGTTCCTTACCATATATAAAGGCATCATCATTTTCAATTTTCATAACTTCATCATATATACCGGTATTCAGCACCTCGGGCACGAACCCAGCACCTATACCCTGAATCTTATGTGCTCCGCTCTTTCCCTCGGAAAGAACAGGCGATGTTGCCGGTTCTACCGCAACTATTTTTATATCGGGATTTTTTGATTTTAAATACTCTCCCGTTCCTGTAAGCGTTCCGCCTGTACCAACTCCAGCAACAAATATGTCTATTTGACCGTCAGTATCTTCCCATATTTCAGGACCCGTTGACTGCATATGAGCCTTAGGATTTGCAGGGTTTACGAATTGTCCCGGTACAAAGCTGTTCTCAATGCTCTCTGCCAGTTCATCGGCTTTTTCTATAGCCCCAGTCATTCCTTTGGCTCCCTCTGTCAAAACTATCTCAGCCCCATAAGCTTTGAGAATATTCCTTCTTTCAATACTCATTGTTTCAGGCATAGTCAATATTATCCTGTATCCTTTTGAAGCAGCTATAGCTGCAAGACCTATACCTGTATTTCCTGAAGTGGGCTCTATTATTACAGAACCGTCTTTTAATATTCCTCTATTCTCTGCATCTTCTATCATCGACTTTGCTATTCTGTCTTTAACACTTCCTGCCGGATTCAAATATTCAAGTTTAACTATAAGTCTGGCTTCAAGTTTATGCTTCTTTTCTATATTTACCGCCTCTACCAGAGGAGTGTTTCCTATTAAATCCAAAATCCCTTTATTTATCTTAGCCATTTTGCGCCTCCCATTCCTACGCCTATCCTATAGGTTTCGTATGATTAAATTTTATTATCTGCTGTCTTAATTGTCAATACCTTAATTTATCTAGATATCAAAAGCCTGACTCAAATCAGCGATTATATCCTTATAATGCTCTGTACCTATTGATAATCTTATGGTATTAGGCTTTATCCCCTGATTTTCAAGTTCTTGCTGTGTGAGCTGCGAATGAGTTGTACTTGCAGGATGTATAACCAAGGACTTAACATCCGCAACATTTGCAAGAAGAGAAAATATCTGAAGTCTGTCAATAAATTCTTTTGCTTCTTTTTCACCGCCTTTAATGTTAAAGGTAAATATAGAACCTGCTCCATCAGGAAAATATTTATCATAAAGCTTTCTGTATCCATTTTCCGGTATTGACGGATGGTTGATTTTTTCCACCTTTGGGTTTGTTCTAAGATATTCTATAACTTTCTTGGTATTTTCTATATGTCTTTCCACCCTCAGAGAAAGCGTTTCTAATCCCTGAAGAAGCAAAAAGGCATTAAATGGTGAGATGGCTGCTCCCGTATCTCTAAGAAGTATAGCTCTTATCTTCGTAACAAAAGCCGCAGAACCGGCTGCTTCTGTAAATGAAACCCCATGATAACTTGAGTTTGGACTGGTTATAGATGAAAATTTACCGCTTGCTTCCCAATCAAACTTTCCGCTGTCTACAATCACGCCTCCTAAAGCTGTCCCATGACCGCCAACAAACTTAGTAAGAGAATGTATAACAATATCTGCACCATATTCAATAGGTCTTATAAGATTAGGAGGTGTAAATGTGCTGTCAACAACAAGCGGAATTTTATTGTCGTGAGCAATCTTTGACACTTTCTCTATATCTATCAGATTTGAATTTGGATTTCCAAGCACTTCTATAAATATAGCTTTTGTATTAGGTCTTATAGCATTCTCAAAGCTTCCCTCTTCATCGGGGTCCACAAAACTTGTCGTTATACCGTATTCCGGCAATGTATGCTCAAGCAGATTGTAAGTTCCTCCATATATTGTCTTTGCTGCAACTATATGATCTCCGGCATGAGCAAGATTTTGAATCGTGTATGATATAGCTGCTGCTCCTGATGCTACAGCCAGCGCAGCTGTCCCGCCTTCCAATGACGCCAGCCTTTTTTCCAAAATATCCTGAGTTGTATTTGTCAATCTTCCATATATGTTCCCTGCATCGGCAAGACCAAATCTTGCAGCAGCATGCTCAGAGTTTCTGAATACATAAGAAGTAGTCTGATAAATCGGAACTGCTCTTGAATCTGT
>CABUXV010000035.1 GCA_902495595.1 uncultured Eubacterium sp.
ATATAAAGAAGATTCATGATTTAGATCCAAAGAGACAGATATATATTACGGCGGACCATGGAATGAATCAGAAAACGACTATTGTAAATTTCCCTATGATTTGTAAGCGGGAGGGATTCGATGTGTTTTGTCTTCCGCCTTTGAAGGACAGATATATAGAAAATCATATATATCAGGAAGGCGGTATGATATATGTATTTTTGAAGAATAAAGCTCAGTCGGAAGCTTTTTATGAATTTGCGTGCAGTCACCCTGCTGTTGAGCAGGTCCTCAATAAAGAAGAGGCGTCCAGGATTTATCATCTGCCTGAAGAAAAAATAGGAGATTATGTGCTGTTATCTAAAAAAGACGCAGCCTTTGGAGAGTCGGAAGAGGAAATGATTCATACAGATGAATCGAGGACTCATGGTTCACTATACGAAAGGGAAATTCCGCTTATAGCCTTTAACCCTGAGAAAAATTCGTCATGCTATGAATACCATAAGGATATTACATCAATTCTGTTTGAATCTTTGAAATAGATTTAACGATAAAAGATAAATTTTGAAACACCATGCTTGATTGTAAAAGTATGGTGTTTTATTTTGCAAAAAACAAAAAAATGGAATAATATGTAAAAAATGCATTGACAGAAGATGTAATTATATGTAAAATAATGTAAAATAAATCGTAGGAGGAAAGGAGATGATAGAATGAAAAAGCTGCTGGAATTTATAGATAAAAATCCAAGACTGCCCAAATTTGTAAAAGACAATAAGGATTTGCTTTTAAAGGCAGCAGCTGTAATTTTAGTAATGGTTCTTTCGTTTGCAGTCTTTGTTTTAAACGAAAGTGAGGACGGGACAGCGCAGATACAGGAAAAGGATGAGTTGGAAATATCGGATAGCAAATCTATTTTTATAGATGTAGGAGGTGAGGTTAAAAAGCCTACAGTTGTAGAACTTTCTGATGGAAGCAGAGTTGCGGATGCGATAGAAGCGGCAGGAGGAATTACCGATAAAGCTGATTTGACGGATATAAACAGGGCGGCATTTGTAAGCGATGGCGAGAAAATTTTTATTCCTTCAATAATAGAAGAAGAAACAGCTCTCATAGGGGAATACGGTGATAATAATACTCGTCAGCAAGGCGCTGTTTATTCGGATGGAAAGGTCAATATTAATACTGCTGATTCCGACCAGCTGCAGGAGTTAAACGGAGTGGGTCCTGCTACAGCTGAGAAAATAATTGCTTACAGAAATGAAAACGGGAGGTTCAAATCAACGGAGGATATTAAGAATGTATCAGGAATAGGTGATAAAACATATGAAAAATTCAAGGATAAAATCAAAGTCTAAAAAATTTTGCGAAAGATGAGGCAATGAGGATGTATGAGAAAAAGGGGAATTTAAAAAAGGGATTAATTGTTTTTCTTATCATAGGTGTAATGATAGCGGGATATTTGTCGGCAGCTGATAGTTCTGACGCCCTTGAGGCAGGCGATATAGCCAAAGTATCTTTTGACGGATACTTGATGGGAGTGGAAAATAAATACTATACTATGGACTTAAACGGCAATGTGATTTTTTATAAACAGGATGGAAGTACCTATACTGAAAAAGTATCAGGCAAAGAACTTTCCAAAAGACGTCATATGATACTTACGGACGCATCTACAGGGGAAAAACGGGAAGGTTATTGTGTAGAATTTGATGCCGAAATAAAAGCAAGCGCATCCTATACTTCAGGGGGATATTTAAACGATACTATTTATTTTCAGAATTTACCGCAGGATATAAAGAAATTAATTTTGGCAGTAACATACTATGGTCAAAACGGGAGCAATAAACTGCCGGTATCGGGAGTAAATGATGAAGATTATTATTTCGCTACTCAGATGCTTATATGGGAAGTTCAGCAGCAGATACGAGTATTTGAAAGAGATTCAAAAGGAAAGATAACGGACACGAAACTGATTGATAATCACGGTATGGAGAAAGATTTTTTTTATCGGTACATAAAAGGAAGAGCAGCGGAGAAATGCTATAATTACATTGTTGAAAATATGAAAAAACATTTTGTCACACCTGACTTTATAGGTGAAAGCGCTGATAAAGCAAAGCCTGTTATATTAAAATACAGTATGGAATCAGGCGATTGGAGAGGTGAAGCAACAGATGCAATCAGTGAGTTTAACATGAAGTGGAGCGACAATGAAATAGGGTATTCAAAGGAAAAAAGCGTTCATAAATTTAAAAGTAAAAATCCTATTTCGGGAGAAAAGGTTATAAAGGTAAAACGAAAGACAGATGAAGGGTCTTCTGCTGAAAATCTGCTGATATGGAATAATAATGTAGATAAGAACCTGCAAGTCGTTGCAACAGGTTCCGCATCGCCTCCGGAATTTTATATGAGGATGAAGACAGATGTGCCTGCTGAAGTAACTGTAATAAAACAGGATAGTGAGACAGGCAAAACAGTACCTTTGCCGGGAACGGAATATAAGATAAAATGTGTAGACATTGACAGATATGTATCTGAGGGAATGAAAAATCCGAAAGGCGATGTATATGTCACAGATAAGGAAGGCAAAGTCACTGTAGGTCAGAAGCTTCAGGCAGGCAGCTATATTTTAGAGGAAATAAAGGCGCCAAAGGGTTACGTGGTAGCAAAAAATAGTTTAAACTTTACAGTTGACGGTGTAAAAGATAAGTTTAATGTGGTTCAGAAGAATATACCTCAAAAAGGTATAATAACCATAAAAAAGGTAGGAGAATACAGATATAAAGAAAACTGGGCGGATATCAGGGAAAAGGCCATGGGAGGGATAGATTTCGATATTATTGCTCTAGCTGATATAATAACGCCTGATGGAACGGTAAGAGCTGAAAAAGGTGATATTGTCGATACAGTGAGAACTGACTTCAATGGCAATGTAAGCAGCGATAGATTATATCTGGGTCCTTATAATGTGGTAGAGAAAGATGCGCCTGTAGAATATAGGATAAGCGAGCCTATAAATATAGCTCTTGTTTATTCGGATCAAAATGTGGAAGTAATAGAAAAAGAAATAAACGTACTTAACCGCCTTAAAAGAACGACTGACAGCATTGATAGTTCTCCCAGAACAGGCGATGAAAGCAATATGGCATCTGTAATGCTGATAATGGTGCTATCCTTAACGGCTATGATGATTGTTGCTGTAGTTTCAAGAATAAGAAAAAGTTAATTTTGACAAATTGATTTTTGACAGGAAAATGATGTGTAAAAACTTATGCAATGTTTGCTGTATGCAGACTCAATGCATAAGTTTTTATTTTATTGGCATAAAACTTGCTTTTTAAATATTTAAATAAAAAATGCAAGCGCGCATAAAATGGCATTTATTATTTTTCAGGCTTAAGTCACGGTAAAGTTATATCTCAATTGTGAAGGAGGACTTTTATGAGATATGTTTTAGACCATGAAGGAAAAATGTACAGAAAATATTTTGAAGATATTGCCAGTATCCCTCATGAATCTTTTAATGAAAAGCAGCTGTCGGATTATATCGTTGATTTTGCCAAGAAGCGAAATCTCTGGTGCCATCAGGACGAGGTGTATAACGTTATTGTAAAAAAGCAGGCTTCGAAAGGATATGAGAATCATGATCCGGTTATAATACAGGGGCATATAGATATGGTTTGTGTGAAAACGCCTGATTCAAAACATGATTTTGATAAAGATTCACTGGAATTATATGTCGAAAACGGATTTTTAAAGGCAAAGGACACAACATTAGGAGCTGACTGCGGTCATGGCATATCTTATATGCTGTCTGTTTTGGATGATGATAATTTACAGCATCCGCCGCTTGAATGTCTTTTTACAGTGCAGGAGGAAGTGGGAATAGGAGGTCCTAAATACATTGATTATTCTCTTCTGGAAGGGCGACGTATGATTGCGACAGACAGCATGGAAGAAGGGTCTCCTGAGATGTCAACTACAAGCGTTGTGGGAGGAGTATTTCAAAAGAAAGTTACAATAGATAAGATCTCGCAGGTAAGTACATATAGGATAAGCGTCGGAGGATTGACAGGCGGACATGCGGCCGTAGATATAAATAAATGCAGAGCCAATGCCATAAAGATATTGGTTAGAGCTGCATATGAAATATTAAAAAAAGCGGACATAAGGATATGCAGTATAAGAGGGGGGACGCTTAAAAATAATATACCTGATGAAGCGGAACTTGTTTTTTGCATTAAAGATAATGGAAAAACTGAATTATACGATGAAATTCTGGAAGAAATTATCAAAAAATTTGATTGTGACATTAAATTTGAGTACAGAAAAAGTGATAAGAATATATTTATAAACCTTGAGAAAACTGAACATGTTTCACCGGCAGTTGATGAAAAGGATTCGAGAGATATTATTAAATGGATTATGGAAATTCCTACAGGTACATATATGACTGATTGTGAGGATATGACTTTTCCATGGACATCAAGGAATTTAGGTACATTGGAATTATCAGACGGCAGGATTCTGGCAGGATATATGTTCAGAAGCTGTCTTAAATCTCATATAGAGATGATGTTTGATGAGCTCAATGTACTGGCAGAACTTTTTGGCGCAGAGTGGAAGGAAGAATACAGCTATCCCGGATATGTGGTTGAAGAGGGAACTCCTATGTATAAAGCATATGAAGAGGTGTACAGAGAGATGTCGGGAAAAGAATTAAAACCTCACCATATCCATGCAGGAACCGATGTGGGAACCATAATGGAAAATCTGGGCGGCCGGCTTGATGTAGTTGGAATAGGACCTAATACATATAAATTCCACACTCCTGATGAACAGCTGGATATAGCTTCTTACGACAGAGTGTACGGTTATATTGTTGAAATGCTTAAAAGGTTATAGCAAGAGTAATTAAATTAGATGATTATTTTGATTAGGAGGAAAATATGAAAAATATTCAATTAAGACAAAACAATAGATTTTTTTATGGTTGGATAAACGTTATTATGGGGCTTTTGCTTATGACTTTTGCTTATGTGGGATTTGTATCGCTTACCAGTGTATTTGTGCTTCCGGTAACAGCAGATTTGGGATTTGAACGGGGAGACTGGATGACATATATGGTGATATTATCCTTGTCCTGCGTTGTATTTTCTCCTGTTTTGGGAAAACTTATGGGCAAAGGACGGCTTAAAATGTGGGTCGCTTTATCCTGTTTACTTGGATTTATAGGATATATCGGATTTTCCAGAGCAGAGTCTTTAGCAGCCTTTTACATTTTCGCCGTAGTGCTGGGAATAGGATTTGCAGGAACTGCGCCGATGCCTGTCTCCATACTTATAAACAAATGGTTTGGAGGAAAGGTACGCGGTACTGCTACAGGAATTGCGTTTTTAGGAAGCGGCCTTGGAGGGATGATACTTTCTCCGATTCTGAATTTCATAATCACAGGCAGCGGATGGAGAATGGGTTATGTGGCGCTGGGAATAGTATTTATAATATTAATGGTACTTGTACTGCTTTTAATAAATGATAATCCGCAGTCAAAGGGATTTGAAAGAATGGGTGAAAATGAAGTGGAAACACTTCCTGATGGTAAAGATAAAAAAGGAAAAAATCTTGCTCAGGCAATGAAAACGCCGGAATTTTATTTTGCATTGCTTTCGACTGTACTTGTAGTATTGGCATCGAGCGCTATTTTAGCCAATTCTGTGGCATATTTTGTAGGATGCGGTATAGCAGAAGGAAAGGCTGCGTCCCTTCATGGTCTTCTCCTGGGGTCTTTGATTTTAGGCAAACCATTAGTAGGAATAATTACTGACAGAGTTGGAGTCAAAGCAAGTTCCGTAATAGTTACAGTAATCTTTGCTATGACTTTTGCTATGCTGTTTATAATGCCTCAGGCTGCGGGTATATTAGTATTTGCAGTAATACTTTGCTACGGACTGGGCGGTCCTACAATAACTGTTATTCCGCCTCTGATGGTGAACGGGTTATTTGGAGACAAAGATTATGGAACTCTTGTTGGAGTAATGAATATGGCAACCAGCATAGGAGGAGCTTTTGGAGGAACTGTTGCAGCTAAAGTTTATGATATGACGGGAAGTTACTCCAGCTTTTGGATAGTCGCATGTGCAGCTGTTTTATTTGCGGCATTATTTAGATTTATTGCATTTAAAATAAGCAAATCGTAGTGATTTATGAGATAATCATATAAGTCAGGTCTTTGTGTACCTGGCTTGTATGTTTTACAGGTGTATAATAAGCGGGGAGGTTCGTTATGTCCGGTAAAAGTTCAGAGCTTAAGAATTTTTTTAAAAATTTGGGAGATTTGTTTGGCATAGATGACTTTGAAGATAAAACTTTGGATGAAATGTATGAAATCTGCAAGAAATTAAAAAACGAAAGAGACAGATATTATCATGCAATGGACAATTGTGCTGATAGTTTTCATATAACTGATAAAAAAGGGAAGATTATTTTTGTAAACAAAGCCTTTGAAAAGAAGACCAAGGTTAACCGCGATTATATATTGGGGAAAAATGTTTCCGATATGGAGAAAAAAGGATTTTATAAACCGTCGGCGCCCAGGCTGGCTCTAAAAGAGAAACGCAGCCTTACTATTATACAGACAGGGGTAGGAGGGGATGCTATAGTTACGGCAACTCCCGTTAAAAATGATGAAGGTGATATTGATATATGCGTTAGCAATGCAAGGTTTATGGATGAGCTCACTATGCTTAACAGGTATTATCATGAAAAAGAAAGTAGAAAATCAAGAAGTGAAAAGAAAGAAATAATCTCAAATGATGAAAATATAGCAGCGCTTTATAAATTCGCAAATCAGATAGCTGATTCTGATTCCAGTGTCTTAATTACAGGAGAAACAGGTACAGGAAAAAGCCTTATAGCGAAATATATACATGATAACAGCAGCCGGGCTAAAAGCAGATTTGTTGAAATAAATTGTGCGGCAGTGCCTGAAAATCTTATTGAATCAGAGCTTTTCGGATATGAGTCGGGAGCTTTCTCGGGAGCGAAAAGAGGCGGCAAGGCAGGACTTTTCGAAATTGCTGACAAAGGAACGCTGTTTCTGGATGAAATCGGTGATATGCCTTTAAATTTGCAGGTTAAACTATTATCAGTCATACAAAATAAGAAGATAGTACGTATAGGAGGGGTACATGAGAAAAAAATAGATGTTAGAATAATTACGGCGACAAACAGAAACCTGGAAAAGATGATGGATAATGGACAGTTCAGAGAAGACCTTTATTACAGAATCAATGTGATACCTCTTTATATGCCGGCTTTAAGGGAGCGAAAAAAAGATATAAATAATTTTATCTGCACGTTTTTGGATTATTTTAATAAAAAATACGATAAAAGTGTAAAAATAGATGAAAAAATAATATCAATACTGAACAGATACAGTTTCCCGGGAAATATAAGGGAGCTTGAAAATTTAATTGAACGTCTTGTTGTTACGGCAGAAGGATATGAAATAAAAGAAGATGATATACCCAATAATATAAAACTTGCAGTTGAAAATCCGCAAGAAGATATAAAAGTAAACAGGATACTGCCTCTTAAAGAGGCTCTGGAGAAGACCGAGGAGCAGCTTGTAAGAATGGCTTTTGAAGAGAAAGGCAGTACCTATAAAGTAGCGAAGCTTCTTAAAATAAGTCAATCGGGGGCAAGCAGAAAATATTTAAAGTATATAAAAGATGAAAAGAAATGATAACCCAAAAAATAAATACGGCAACCCAAACATGGGTTGCCGTATTTATTAAGTGGTTTCAATGTATTGGTTACGTCCTATGAGTTAAAGCAGGATAAAAGCGACCCTTTTTTGGGTTGTTATATTTTTTCATTGAGTTCTTTGAGTTTTTCGAAAGTTTCTTGGCTGATGTAATGTTCGACTCTGCACGCATCAGTTGAAGCGTTTTTATCTGATACTCCTATTTTTTGAAAAAACTCAGTGAGAAGAGAATGACGTTCATATACGCTTTTAGCTATAGCAAGTCCTTCATCAGTCAGAAAAATGTGGCCGTCTTCATTTCTTTGAATATACCCATTTGTTTCCAGCTGTTTCATAGCTATACTTACGCTGGGTTTTGAAAATCCGAGGTGATTTACGATATCTATGGCTCGGACTTGTCCTTTTTCATTTTTTAAAATTAAAATGGATTCCAGATAGTTTTCTGCAGATTCTAAAATTTTCAATTTATTTTCCTCCTATTTTATGGCGATTTCCAGAGCAAGTTTCATCATATCGGTAAATGATGTCCGGCGTTCATCGGATGTTGCCTTTTCACCTGTTATGAAATGGTCGCTTATAGTCATCATGGCGAGAGCATTTACACGGTTGTATGCTGCATTCATGTAAAGAGCAGCAGCTTCCATTTCCACAGCCATCACATTCATGGATGCCCAGCGTGTCCACCAGTCTTTTTTCAGTTCGTAAAATACATCGCAGGATACGATATTTCCGGCTTTGAAATTTATATCAAGTGTTTCAGAAGCATCTCTCAGCGATGAGAGAAGTTTGTAGCTTGCGCACGGAGCGTAATTTCCCGGGACATCGAAAGCGTGAATATAATTGGAATCTGTGGAGGCTGCAATACCCACAACTATATCTTTTATTTTGATATCTTCGTGAAAAGAACCGGCAGTACCTATACGTATGAGATTTTGAACTCCGTATTCCGTAATCAGTTCCCATGAATATATACCCATTGAAGGCATTCCCATACCTGTGCCCTGAACTGAAACAGGAACTCCTCTGTATGTTCCCGTGTACCCGAGCATACCTCTTATTTCGTTATAGCATTTAGGGTTTTCCAGGAAGTTTTCAGCTATGAATTTGGCTCTAAGAGGATCTCCGGGCAAAAGTATAGATTCAGCAATATCGTTTTTATTTGCAGCATTGATATGTGTACTCATAAGAAAATCCTTTCTTTTTAAATAGCTTTGTATAATGTAATAAGTATAACATATAAGAGTAAAACAATAAAATATAAATAACATTATATGAATTTACACTCTTGACAACTTGAGGGTTTGACATTAGTCTTAGTTATATTCGAATATTATATACAGAAGAGGAACAAGCAATGAAATTAATAAAAAAATGGAATGATATCAGTCTTGTTAAACGCATTATAGGAGGATTGATATTCGGTATTGTTTTGGGGTTGGTTTTTCCAAAGGCTTTGGCTATAGGCATTTTAGGTGATTTATTTGTAGGAGCACTGAAAGCTTTGGCTCCCATTTTAGTATTTTTCCTTGTAATGCATTCTTTAAGTAAGCATGAAAAGGGAAAGAGCAGCAATATGAAAAAAATCATAATGCTGTATCTTATTGGTACTCTGCTGGCAGCTTTTACGGCAGTTGCAGCAAGTTTTATATTTCCATCAACGCTTACGCTTACAGATGTGGCTGAGGGAGCGGCTCCGGATGGAATCGGAGAAGTTCTTAAAACCGTTCTGATGAATGCTGTAAGCAATCCTATAGGCGCAATGGTAGACGCCAATTATATGGGTGTACTTTTATGGGCGGTTATATTCGGACTTGCGTTAAGGTCTGCGTCTGATAACACAAAAGATGTTTTAGGCAATATATCCGACGCACTTTCAAGTGCTATAAAATGGGTAATAAGTTTTGCACCTTTCGGAATTTTGGGTCTTGTTTATACTACGGTTGCAACAGTAGGCATTGAAGCTATGGCATCATATTTAAGGATTATATTGATTATTGTAGGCTGTATGCTGGTTGTTGCATTTATAATAAATCCTGTAATAGTTTTCCTGAATATAAGAAAAAATCCCTATCCTTTAGTTTTTAAGTGCATAAAAGACAGTGGTATAATGGCCTTTTTTACCAGAAGTTCCGCGGCAAATATACCTGTCAATATGTCTCTTTGCAAGAATTTAGGACTTGATGAAGATAAATATTCAATTTCCATTCCTTTAGGAGCAACTATAAATATGGCCGGAGCTGCAATAACCATTACAGTGCTTTCGCTGGCAGCTGCCAATACCATGGGAATATCAGTTGATTTTCCTACGGCATTTCTTTTAAGTTTGATAGCAACTGTATCGGCCTGCGGTGCATCTGGTGTTGCGGGAGGTTCACTTCTTCTGATTCCTTTAGCATGCAGCTTGTTTGGGATATCCTCAGATATATCGATGCAGGTAGTAGGAGTAGGGTTTATTATAGGTGTTATACAGGATTCATGTGAAACTGCATTGAATTCGTCATCGGATGCTTTGTTTACTGCTACAGCTGAATTCAGCAATTGGAGGAAAGAGGGAAAAGAAATAAAGTGGTAAAGTGAAGCTGATTTTCAGTTATTGTGATTGTTGTCAACATTTATTAATATTTCACCGCCAATAGGTATGGTGATTTGCGGATATATATGGCCGGCTCTGAGATTAAACAGAGTCGGCTTTTTCCATGGAAGAATTACTTCTTCAATTATTTCGGGAAGACTCAAACTCGTTTTGGACATATCTTCGCATTTGCTGAATGTCCCTAAAATTATTGCTGAACAGTCGCGGAACTTTCCTGAAAGAGCCAGAGATGTAAAGGCTCTGTCAAGGCGGTAAGGACTTTCGCCGATTTCTTCGATAAAAAGAATTTTATTTTTTGTATTTATTTCATATGGTGAACCAAGTGTGGATGTTATGAGAGATAGATTTCCTCCGGTAACAATGCCTGAAATAATACTTTTATTTTCTGTTGTTTTACAGCAGGGACTGTATTTGGCAGTTTCAGGGTTCAAAAATTTAACATATTCTCCGCAGGGATTTTTAAGCATTATGGGATGATGAGGTGAAAACAGAAAATTTTTCATTGAATCCATTGTGAAGCTGTCAAGTCTGGTATAGTCTGAAGACGGCATTGGACCATGAAAAGTTATAAATCCGCAAAGTTTATTTATAGAAATATGGAGTGCTGTAATGTCGCTGTATCCTATAAAAACTTTGGGATTATTTTTGATGGAGTTAAAGTCTAACAAAGGAAGAAGTCGTGCAGAACCATATCCTCCTCTAAGGCAGAAAATTCCTTTGATGCGCTTATCCGAAAAGGCTCTGTTGAGATCATCGGCTCTCTGCTTGTCATGACCTGACAGATAACCGTGGCTTTGATGGCAGCTGTCCATGATAATCGGTTTAAGACCAAGGCTTTTCAGAGATTTTACCGCAATTTTTAAATCTTTTTCCGATACGGGAGAGGAGGGAGCCGTAAGCGCCACCATATCATTTGGCTTTAAAGCGGCAGGGTAAAAAAGTTTTTTCATATTTAAAACCTCATAAATTAAATTTGTGCTTAATATAAGTTATACTTAAAAGATATAAATATGAAAAAATACCCCTCAAAATATCAGTTATTCTGAAGGGTATGGATTTTTAATATTCTTTTACGATTTCTTTGTAAGTATCAGGTCTTCTGTCTTTAAAAAAGGTATAATATTTTATCCTTTCTTTTTCTGTAAGTGATAAATCTATTTCGGCTGATATTATACCTTCTTTACGTTCATTTAATGCTGTAATTTCTTTTCCTGTCGGACTGATTATTTTGCTTCGTCCAAAGAAACTTAAAGTCTTTCCGTCATCACCTATTCTGTTTGCTGCAGCTAAATGCAGTGTATTATCAAAAGCGCGGGCTCTTGTCATAAGGTCCCAGTCTTCTTCGTGGGAATTGATTGATGATGGATCCCAGTCTTCCTCATAGGGGTCTTCCCAGTTTGTACTTACTATTAAAAGGTCAGCGCCTTTAAGAGCATAAGTTCGGGCGACCTCAGGGAATGCTGTATCCCAGCATATCATGATTCCAAGCTTTCCTATGTCCGTATTAAACACAGGGTATTCACATCCTGCGCGGCACCACATTTTTTCGCTTGCAAAGGGATGAACTTTCCTGTATGTACCAAGGGGGTGACCGTGTTTATCTATGAGAACAGCTGAATTGTACAGTATATCATTGAATACGGAATCCCTTTCAGGGAATCCGTATACTATATATACTTTATATTCGGCGGCAAGAGCGCCTATACGCTTTATGCTTTCTCCGCTGTCCAATCTTTCAGCCATATCTTGAAACTGATTTGCTGTACCTTCATATCCGGAGGTAATGAGTTCCGGAAGCACGATGAGTTTAGTATCGGGATAATCAGACATAGTTTTTTTTATGTATGATTCCATTTTTGAAATATTGTATTCTTTATCGCCAAGTCTAGGTTGCAGTTGAATACAGGAGACTCTAATATTCATTTAAAATATACCTCCATTACTTTTTAAAAAACATTGAAAATATTTCTTTGATGGCAGGAACTGCAATTAGCAGAAATCCGACACAGAACCATACGTAAGCAATTCCGAAAAAAATTGTCAGTGCTGTTTGACTTAACATATAAAATCCCTCCTTACTTATTAACTAAATGGTCAGGTTCGTAGTCAGCGAGTTTATTAAAGTCAAATGAAGTTTTGCTGAAAAGAGACCCTATGATTACGATTACAGCAGGAACTAAAAGCGCAAGTACATTTCCGATAAACCAGTTTATATCTTCATTAGGTATCAGGAAGAATGCTAAAAGTCCGGCTCCAAGACCACAGAAAATCGATAGTATTGCAATTTTTGAGTTGGTTTTCTTAAAGTAAACACCTGCAACAAAGGAACTTGTAGGTGCTGCAAACAATATACCGCTGAAAATATCCAGCATAAGCAGTGATTGTCCTTTTAATAAAATTCCTATTACTATTACAAGGGCGCCTGCTGCGAAAGTTATCTTTCTTCCGAAACTCATCTGCTGTTTTTCATTGGCTGATTTGTTTACGTATTTTTTATAAAAATCTGCTGTAAACAAGGCCTGAAGTCCGGAAAGACATCCTCCTCCTGTAGTCATGCCTGCCATAAATACCATCAATACAAACATAACAGCGCCAAGCCCTCCTCCATAAACCAGTTTCATTATGTATGGAGCTGCTTCTGAATTTAACGCAAGACCTTCGCCAAGAGACAGTGTGGAGCCTCCGAATACTCCGCCGCATATGATAGGTATTGGCATCCATGCAACAACAGTACCTATGATATAGGCTTTAAATAAAGATTTTGAGTTTGCAGTTGCTATTGCTTTGGAATAATATCCTTGGTCTAAGAGTACCTGTCCCATAGCAACGACAACAGCAGTAAGCCCATATCGGAATCCTGCTGAAGACCCAAGGGAAAGAGCTCCGGGGTTATAATTTGGATTGTCGGTATTATTTACAACATCTAAAAGACCGTTATAGATATTTTCCATACCGAGAGTTTTTAAAATAACAGGAACGGAGATTATCAGTATTATTGATATTATAAAAAACTGTATAACATCGTTGAATATTGAACCTCTTAATCCTGCTTTAGAGATATAAATAGTTACGATGGCGATAGGTACGCTTGCTCCTACTTCATATGGTATTCCAAACATTGAATTGAATACTATGCCGATACCTACACTTTGAGCAATCATTACATAAAGGATAACAGCAACTCCGAAAACAAAAAATATTTTTGAGGCGGTTCTTCCGTAACGTTGTTCAATGAATTCTGTGAATGTGGTACATTTAGGCATTTTTTTTCTGAGATGAAGAACCAGAGGAATAAGGATGAAGAACGGTATTGCATTACCCCATGCATAGTTAAGTCCTCCAGATATGCCGAAGTTCATTCCTGCCTCAGCCGAACCCATGAGAGTCGTGGTCCAAACCCACGAAACCATTACGCTTGCAGCTATTAAAGCAGAAGGTATACCTCTGCCGGCAGCAACGAAATCGTCAACACCTTCGATTGGGAATTTTTTTGATACGAGAAATGATATCCCAATAAATATTATTGCGAAAATTCCTAAAATAAGATAGCCATAATAATTTTCCATAAAATTACCCTCCTTAAATTGTTTTTTATAGCTGTTTTTCTAAATAGCAAAAGCCATGCCAAAATAAAAGAGGTCGAAAATACTTGAAAATACAGTAAAGCAGGATTTTTGTAAAAATATTAATGTACGGAAAATCTTACGTTTTTTTTGCTGCTTTAATGAATTTTCAAAAAAGTGTGGAATTTCAAAGAATCTTTTGACATTAAAATGTGTAAGGAAATATTAACAATGTAAGAATTTCCTTACAATAAATTGTATTTACTTAATTTTTCATATAATGAAGTGCGGGAAATATTGAGCATTTTTGCTGTTTTACTTTTATTTCCTCCATTAAGTTCCAGAGCTTTTTTTATAGCGTTGCTTTCTGCCCTTATACGTATTTCATCTAAAGGAGCATCAGAGGAGAGGGAAAGCTCAAGCTTGCTTTCTAAAACTTTGGAAACGAAACTTCCTAAATGTTCAAGCTTAAGAGTATCTTCCTGACAGAGTATCATGCTACGCTCCAATAGATTGTTTAATTCGCGGACATTTCCGGGCCAGTCATAACTGAGCAAAAGTTTCATTACTTCTGCCGATACATGTTTTACACTTTTAACCATTTGTTTATTAAGCTTTTCAAGCTGATATTCTATAAGCAATGGTATATCTTCTTTTCTTTCGGAGAGATTGGGGATATTTAATTCTATTACATTAAGTCTGTAATACAGGTCTTCTCTGAATTTTCCGTCCTGAACAAGCTCCCATAGATTTTTATTTGTCGCGGAGATTATACGTATATCGACTGGCTGTGCTTTTCCTCCGCCTATTCTTGCAACTTCTTTTTCCTGAAGAACCCTGAGAAGTTTTGGCTGAACGTGATAAGGAAGCTGGTCTACTTCATCTAAGAATATCGTGCCTTTATCGGCCAGTTCGAAGAGCCCCATTTTACCGCCGTCTGAAGCGCCGGTAAAACTGCCCTTTGAATATCCGAATAGTTCTGATTCTATTAATGTTTCAGGAATGGCGGCACAGTTGACTTCTATAATTGGATTGTAACAGCGTCTTGATGTATTGTGTATGGAATGGGCGACCACTTCTTTTCCGCAGCCGGTTTTACCTGTTATAAGTACAGTGGAGTTGGATTCACTTAGATTGGCAATCTGCATACGTATGTTTTTTGCAATTTTACTGTTTCCGATGAAATCATTTATACTGTATTTAATTTTATTTGATTTTTTGCTTTCATCATACATGGAGTGAAAAGTATGCTGTATATTTATAAGACCTTTTGAGGAGTATTCGGTTATTTTGTCCATAAAATCATTTAAATCAAGACCGTTGGTAAAAATATCATAGTCTATAGCACCGACCAATTCACCGTCTTTATAGAGTGGCTCGATTCGTGCTACATTGGTAACATCTGAAGAAAAGTAGAAACAGTTTTTATCGGAACGTCCTGTTTTAAGTACATTTGTTATTTTTGAAAGAGGGTGTATTTCATCTATATGTTTGCCGACTACACTCTTTGGTACAGGTCTTTTGTTGTAAGCTTCTATCATGAAATACATATCAGGTGAAAGGTATTTAATCTTGCCGTTTTTATCGATTATTACAAGATTGGTGATTGTATCAAGAACAAGTCGGCATTCTTCAAGGGTCATATTAAAGTTATCGATTTTATTTTTGTTTTGCTTTTCTGACATTAAACCACTTCCTTTAAACTTTATGTTGATATTTTTATTAATTATTTTAAAGAATATATAACATAAAGTTTAAAGTCAAGGAGAAAGACGTAAAAGCAGGTGACTTGCCATATTTTTGAATATGTTGTACAAGAAATATTGTAAACGTATTTCTGTTATTCTATAATGAAAATAAAGCAGGTGAGAAATATGGACATTAGAATTTTAAATTATTTTTTAATGGTTGCAAGAGAAGAAAATATAACAAAAGCAGCCCAGCTTCTTCACATCACACAGCCTACTCTTTCAAGACAGCTTATGCATTTAGAGGAAGAACTGGGTGTCAAGTTGTTTCAAAGAAGCAATCATAGTATATATTTAACAGATGACGGTTTATTGTTTCGGCGCAGAGCACAGGAAATAGTGAATCTGGCAGATAAGGCGCAGGCGGAATTAAAACAGGATACTGACATATTATCGGGAAATATTGCGATTGGTTGCGGGGAAATGGGAAGCGCGCAGGAAATTGCAAAACTTATCACGGATTTTCAAAATATATATCCTTTGATTCGATTTGAATTGTATAGCGGAAACAATGAAAATATTAAGGAGAGAATGGAGCAAGGTTCTTTGGATCTGGGATTGTTATTGGAACCTGTGAATGTTGTAAAGTACGATTTTATCCGTATGAGGACAAAAGAACAATGGGGTGTTCTCGTCCATAAAGACAATCCTCTTTCTGAAAAAACAGTAATTCGCCCCGGTGAGTTGGTGGGTACGAAAGTCATAACAATACATCTTAACACACCGGTCCATCATGAACTGGCAAGCTGGTCGGGAGATTTTGCGAAAGAAATGGAATCGTGCGCCAATTATAATCTATTGTATAATGCTGTAATTGTTGCAAAAGAGAAAAAAGGGGCGGTTATTTGTGTGAAGCTGGATAATTACTATGATGACATGAAATTTATTCCTTTTGAACCTAAACTTGAATTAACTTCTGTACTTGCGTGGAAAGACCGTCAATCATATTCTAAGGCAACAAATACATTTATAAGTTTTATAAAAGAACGATATAAATAAAATTACAATAGAAATTCGATATTTGTATTTCTGACAATCCAACATAAGCATTAGACATATCAATGAATCAACTTTAAAATATAGGTGTAACAAGATAATTCACTGTCTTGATACACCTATTTTATTTGAAAGGGGTGGAAAATTGAAACTTTACAGGGGAGCTGAAAAATACAGTGCAGTCCTTAATAGGTTGGGGTTTACAAGTGCAGAAATTGAATTATACATTAGACTTTCACATTTAGGAACCTCAACAAAAGAAAAACGAATACGGATAGTAAGCGAAAGACGCAGAAAAATTCTTGATGAAATTCATGTAAAAGAAAATCAGTTGCAGGAAATAGATTTTTTACGGCATGAATTACAGAATGAGTAAATGAAAAGGAGTTGAAAAAAATGGAGTTTATCACTTTAAGCAATGGCGTAAAAATGCCTGCGCTTGGATATGGAACATTCACAATGAGCAATGAGGAAACAGAGCGCTGTGTTTTGGAAGCAATTCAAACCGGATATAGACTGATTGATACAGCACAAGCATATTACAATGAAGAAGGTGTTGGTAATGCAATCGTAAAATGTGATGTACCTAGAGAGGAATTATTTATTACAACAAAAATTTGGATTGAAAATGCCGGATATGAAAAGGCAAAAGCTTCGCTTAATGAGTCTTTGAAAAAATTACAGACAGAATACATTGATTTGGTTCTTATTCATCAGGCGTTCAATGACTATTATGGAACATGGAAAGCCTTAGAGGAAGTATATAAATCAGGAAAAGTAAGGGCAATAGGAGTGTCTAATTTTTACCCCGACAGATTTATGGATTTAGCAACTTTTAGTGAAATTAAGCCTATGGTAAATCAATTAGAAACTCATGTTTTCCAACAGCATAAAAATGATAAAAAGTTTTTAGAGAGATATGGAACAAAGTTGGAAGCATGGGCACCATTTGCCAGAGGCAGCCACGGTATTTTTGAAAATGAAGTTTTAATGCAGATTGCAAAACAGCATAACAAAACAATCGGGCAAGTAGCATTGCGTTTTCTAATTCAGAATGGGATAATCGCTATTCCTAAATCTGCTCATAAAAATAGAATGAAAGAAAATATAGATATATTTGATTTTTCACTATCAGATGAAGAAATGAAAAAAATCGAAGAATTGGATTTGGGTGAAAATATATTTATGAACCACGAAAATGCAGAGGACATTGATAAATTTTTCAAAGCGTTTAATGTCGGACAGAAATAAAAAGGAGAGAAGAAAAATGAGTAAATCTTTAGTAGCGTATTTTAGCGCAAGCGGTGTAACTAAAAAAGTAGCAGAAAGATTAAATGAAGTGGTGCAGGGGGATTTGTTTGAAATCGTACCGCAGCAACCTTATACAAGTGCTGATTTGAATTGGACAAATCCTAAAAGTCGTTCATCAGTAGAAATGAACGATAAATCGTTCAGACCAGCAGTTAAAGAAAAAATAAGCGATATGGGAGAATATGATACAATCTATTTAGGATTTCCTATCTGGTGGTATATTGCTCCTACAATTATCAATACTTTCCTTGAACAATATGATTTAAAAGACAAAACAATTATTCCGTTTGCAACATCCGGAATGAGTGGAATGGGAAAAACAAACGATTATTTAGAAAATTCATGTAAGGGCGCACGTTTGATGAAAGGGAAGAGATTTGACGAAAATGTTAGTGCAGATGAATTATCTAACTGGGTTAAAAAAATGAAATAAAAGGAGTGATGGCTTATGAAAAATATATTAGTAGTATCCGGACACACAGACTTAAATAATTCTGTTGCAAATAAGACAATATTAGAAAGACTTGAAAATAAATTACCGCAGGCTGAATTCGTCTATTTAGATAAACTTTATTCAGATTTCCAAATTGATGTTGAAGCAGAGCAGGAAAAACTTTTAAATGCAGATATCATTGTTTTGCAGTTTCCTGTTTTCTGGTATGCGATGCCTTCATTATTAAGTCGCTGGCTTGAAGAAACATTTCAGCATGGTTTTTCTCATGGTTCAACCGGTGATAAGCTTAAAGGAAAGAAATTGATTGCTTCTTTTACAACTGGTGCGCCGGAATTTATGTATAGTTATGAGGGAGCACAGAAATATCCTATTGAAGACTTCCTGCCGCCGATAAAGGCAATGTGCAATTTGTGCGGGATGGACTACTCTGGATATATCTATACAGGAGGAGTGTCTTATCAGAATAGAAATGATACTGAAAAAATGGAAGAGATGAAAGAAAAAGCCGCTTTGCACGCTGATAAATTATTGGAAGTATTACAAACATTGTGATTGTTAAAAGATTGGTGTATTTTATCGGGGAAATATCAGTTGCAGGACTTTCAGATATAGAAGAACAGCTTTTGGCATTTGGAAATATTACTTTTTTGCATGAGTCATTGTTTTTACGCAATAAAAAAGATGGGAGACACATTCCATCTTTTTTGATTTTGAACTTGATTGTTCATTGCTCATTTCTGTGCATTTAACTTATGCACGGGTGGGGACGGGTGAGACTTAGGCGTTAGCCTTGTTGAATCTCTTTGTTAATCTTGATACTTTTCTTGAAGCAGCATTTTTGTGAATAGTATGTTTAGCAGCAGCCTGCATAAGCTTTTTCTCTGCTAAAGCAAGTTTTTCCTTTGCTGTTTCCATATCTCCAGCTTCGATAGCTGCGTCAAAAGCTTTTAAGATAGCCTTAAGATGACCTTTAACACGTCTGTTTCTTGCTGTTTTCTTGTCGATTACACGGATTCTTTTCTTTGCTGATTTTATGTTTGCCATTAAATTTACCCCACTTTCTTTATTTTATAGCGTAAAATCACAAGATAAGTATATATGAATAAAAGAGATTTTGCAAGGGAAAAATCTTCAGTATAAAGAAATGCGAAGGGACATCTAAAACATGATGAGATACAGAACAGACCTTGCAATAGAATGTAAGGAAATGCTGGATGAGGAAAGCAATAAAAAGAACAAAGATGATATTGACGGAATATCTATGGAAAAAATAGAGTATGAAGATGGGATAAAAGCGACAAGAATAAAAATTTTAAATGAAAACGGGGCAGCCAAAATGGAAAAGCCTGTGGGAAATTACATTACCATAGAAGCGGAAGGTATTTTGGAAGAAAAAGAAGGTATAAAGGAAAAAGCGGAAAGAGCAGTAGCGGAGGAACTTAAAAGTCTCATAAATTTTGATTATTATCTTAAAGTTTTAGTTGCAGGGCTTGGGAACAGTATGGTGACTCCTGATGCTTTAGGACCTGAGACAGCTGCTAAAATAAGAGTGACAAGGCATCTTTTTGTTATGTTTGAAGCTGATGGGGATGATGAAATGTCCAATGTAAGCTGTATAATACCGGGAGTTACGGCAACAACAGGGCTTGAAACCGCAGATATAATAAAAAAAGCTGCGGAACTTTCAACTCCGGATATAGTAATAGCCATAGATTCACTTGCCGCAAGAAATATAGAACGTGTGAGCACGACGATACAGATAACGGATACAGGAATCGCTCCTGGAGGCGGGATGGGAAACAACCGAAAGGGTATAAATGAAAGTACCGTGGGAACAAGGGTTATTGCCATAGGCGTTCCTACAGTAATAGACGCGACGACTATAATAAGAGATGCGCTTGATGACAATATTGAAAGTGCGGAAAAAGTAGAAAAATATATACAGGAATACGATCGTCAGATGATAGTTACATCAACGGATATAGATATGATTATAAAGGATTTTTCCGATATAATAGCAAATGGTATAAATAAAACAATACATCCCGGCATATATTCATAGAAGAAACTTTTGGAGGACAACTATGAATAACAAAAATAAAATGCTGTTTATAAGTGCTGCCGTAATCTTTATATGCTCCACTTTGTTTTTTCTTAAAGTGAATCCGGCATCTGCGCTTACATCTGCATGGATAGATGAAATGGACTTAGGCAGGATGTGTATAAATCAAGTAGTTCCTGCTTCAAAGGATACAAAGCTTGAAAGTATAGAAAAGGACAGTTCAGTACAAAGCGCTGAAAAAAATGAGGAAAAGAGTACAGAAAATAAAGAACAGAAAGAGGATAAATCCGATGAAAAAACAGAAGAAGTTCAGGTATCAGGAGATCCAAAAGTCATAATATACCATACCCACAGTACGGAATCATATATGCCTTACAGCGAAAGCAATTATCATCGCGAAGCAGAGGAGGGAACTGTACGTGATGTGGGAAATGTTCTGGAGAGCGAACTTAAGAAAAAAGGCATAAATGTTGTTCATGATAAAACTCTTCATGACAGACCGTCATACAATGAATCTTATGGAAGGTCTCTTAATACAGTTAAAGCCTTGATGAAAAAATATCCTACTGCCGAATATGTAATAGATTTGCACAGAGATGCTGCTGCATCTTCTGCAAAAGAGGGAAAAGTTATGAAAATAGATGGGGAGAGGGTTGCAAAATTCAGTTTGGTTGTTGGAAGGGGCAATGAAAATTATGTAGAACTTTATTCCTTTGCAAAAAAAGTCAGTCAGACTGCGGAGAGCCTACATAAAGGTTTTGGAGGACCGATAATAGAGAAAGAATACAGATACAATGGCTTTGTAAGCAATAAAGCTATTTTACTGGAAATAGGAAATAATAAAAATACAATAGAGGAATGCAGGGCTACTGCCAGATATTTTTCAGAAGTCATGGCAAAGATAATAAACGGAAATTGATACTGATGAATGATACAGAAGAAAAGGGGTGTTTATCATAAAAAAAATGGTATTAAGGTCGGTAATAATATTTTTGATTTTCTTTATAGGAACGGGAAGTATTTTGTTTTTGGATAATCTGTGTGAACAAACTACAGGTATTGGAGGCAATTTAGTTTTAAATATTGAAAATTAAAGGTTTTTATTGTAGAATCAAAGAAGAAATTCCACGGATAACATCTTCAGAATAATGGAGGTGCCGTCTGAAAGAATTTCTTCTTTATTTTAATGATGAAAGAGGCAGAAATGAAAGATTACAAGAAATATATAAGAAATTTCAGCATTATTGCTCATATAGATCACGGCAAGTCGACTTTGGCGGACAGAATTATCGAAAAAACAGGATTAGTATCAAAGAGGGAAATGCGGGAACAGTTTTTGGACAATATGGACCTTGAACGTGAACGGGGCATAACGATAAAGCTTCAGACGACAAGACTTATATTTGATTCAAAGGACGGCAATGAATATATTTTTAACTTAATAGATACGCCGGGACATGTGGACTTTACATATGAAGTCTCCAGAAGTCTTGCAGCCTGTGAGGGAGCAGTTCTTGTTGTGGATGCGACACAGGGCGTAGAAGCTCAGACTCTGGCAAATGTATATCTTGCCATGGATGAGGATTTGGAGATAATGCCTGTGCTGAATAAAATAGATCTTCCTTCTGCAAGACCGGATGAAATAAAAGATGAAATAGAGGATGTAATCGGTGTGGAAGCGCAGAATGCACCACTTGTTTCAGCTAAGGAGGGAATTGGTGTTGAAGAGCTTCTGGAAAAAATCGTTACAGATATTCCCGCTCCTAAAGGAGATGAAAACGAAAAACTGAAAGCTCTTATATTTGATTCTTATTATGATAATTATAAAGGTGTCGTAATATATACGAGAATTTTTGACGGCAAAGTAAAATCAGGCGATATAATACGATTGATGAATACAGGCAAAAAATATGAAGTAACGGAAGTAGGCGTATACTCTCCAGGTCCTGTTGAATGTCAGATGCTGCGGGCAGGAGAGGTTGGATATATATGCGCCAGTATAAAACAGGTTGCAGATGCAAGAGTTGGAGATACTATAACGATGGACGGCAGTCCTACAGAAGAGCCTTTGCCTGGATACAAAAAAGTACAGCCCATGGTTTACTGCGGAATATATCCGGCAGAAGGAGAAAAGTATGAAAATGTAAAGGATGCCCTGGAAAAGCTTCAGGTAAATGATGCGGCGTTTCATTTTGAACCGGAAACATCAACAGCCTTAGGATTTGGCTTCAGATGCGGATTTTTGGGACTTCTTCATATGGAAATAATTGTAGAGAGGCTTGAGCGTGAATTTGATCTTGCAGTTGTTACTACGTCTCCAAGCGTTATATATAAAGTAGTAATGACCGATGGCAGCATAGAGATGGTACAGAATCCTTCAAATCTTCCGGACCCTGTACTTATAGACCATATAGAAGAGCCTATGGTAAAAGCTGATATAATGGTTCCCAAGGATTATGTGGGAAATATAATGGAAATATGCCAGGATAGAAGGGGCAGGATGATAAATATGGAGTATATAACCGAAAACAGGGTGAATCTTCATTACGACATGCCTTTAAACGAAGTTATATACGATTTCTTCGATGCTCTTAAATCCAAAACAAGAGGATATGGTTCTCTCGATTATGAATTTTCCAGATACGAACCGTCAAAAGTTGTGAAACTCGATATACTTCTCAATAAGGATTTGGTGGATGCATTTTCCATGATAGTGCATGAGTCAAAGGCTTACGCGAGAGGAA
>CABUXV010000036.1 GCA_902495595.1 uncultured Eubacterium sp.
AATAATAGGAAATATAGCGAATATTGATGCAAAGCAAAAGATAAAAGGTGGCGATGCCACCTTTTATGCTGTACAATATAATAAAAGATATTATACATACGAAGAGGTAAGGTATGGCAAAAAAGAAAAAGAGGAATGTTATACAGGGGACGATTACAAAACACAGAAAAGGATTTGGTTTTGTTGTAAGCGATGACATAGATAAGGATATATTTATTTCGGCGCCTTCCATGAATGGGGCAATGAATGGTGATGAAGTAGAAGTTGACCTGATACCTGATTATCTCTGGCGCGAGTCTCCAGAGGGAATAATAACGAAAATATTAAAGAGAAATACAGTTGAAGTCGTAGGAACTTTTGAAAAAAGTAAGAAGTTTGGTTTTGTAATACCTGAAAGCAAAAAGTTTAAGGAAGATATATTTATAAGAAAAAAAGATTTTTCCGGAGCTCAGAGGGGAGATAAAGTAGTTGTAAGCATTACAAAGTATCCTGATAGATATAACAGCGCTGAAGGCAGGATAACCGAGATAATAAGCCGATTCGGACAGCCGGGAGGAGATATTAAGGCAATAGCCAGAACGTATGATATGCGGGAAACTTTTCCAAGCAGAGTTAATGCGGAAGCTAAGGCAATGAAAAGGAAAGGAATCGGAACTGAGGATGTAAAAAAAAGAAAAGACCTTAGAAAAAAGAAAGTGTTTACGATAGATGGCGCAGATTCAAAAGATTTTGATGATGCTGTATCAATAGAGATTCTAAAAAATGGAAATTATTTGCTTGGCGTTCATATAGCCGATGTATCACACTATGTTGAGAATGGAGGTTTTCTTGATAAAGAAGCCCTCAAGAGGGGAACAAGCGTGTATTTGCTGGACCAGGTAATACCAATGCTGCCTAAGGCGCTTTCAAACGATATATGCAGTCTTAATCCCAATGAAGACAGACTTACTCTTTCGGTAGATATGGAAATTACACAGAGAGGCGTAATTGTAAATCATGAGATATATGAAAGCATAATAAACTCATGTGAACGCCTTATATACGATGACATATCAGACCTTTTGGAGAATGACGATAAGGATATGTCTGTAAGATATAAAGACATAAAGAATGAACTTCTTATGATGAACGATTTAGCGATAGCTTTGAGAAAAAGGAGATATGAAAGAGGCAGTCTTGATTTTGATTTGGATGAGTCCTATATCAAACTGGATAAAAGAGGTGTGCCGATAAGCGTGGACATAGCTCAAAGAAGAACTGCGAATAAGCTTATTGAGGAATTTATGCTTATTGCAAATGAGACTGTAGCCGAGCATTTTTATTGGATGGAGATTCCCTTTGTATACAGGGTTCACGAAAAGCCGGATAATGAGAAAATAGATAAACTGAAAGTATTTTTACAGAGCTTTGGAATAATATTAAAAGGAAATTCGGACAGTATTCATCCTAAAGCTATAAGCAACATTTTAGAACAGGTTAAAGGCAAATCAAATGAAAATGTTGTAAGTTCAGTAACCTTAAGGTCTATGCAGAAAGCATTTTACAGTACAAGCTGTGAAGGTCATTTTGGTCTTGCTCTTAAGTATTACTGTCATTTTACTTCCCCCATAAGAAGATATCCTGATTTGATGATACACAGGATAATTAAATGGGTTATAAGTAATGAAGTTACTTCAAAGGGCACTAAATACTTTGCCAAAATGGCAGAAAATGCTGCTGAATTGTCTTCAGCTGCGGAGAGAAAAGCTATTGAAGCAGAAAGAGAAGTTGAAAAACTGAAAAAGGCTGAATATATGACTTACCATATAGGAGAAGAATTTGACGGCGTAATAAGCGGGGTTACTAATTTCGGCCTTTATGTGCAGCTCGAAAACACTATTGAAGGCCTTATAAAGATAGACAGCCTTTATGATGATTATTATGATTATAACCAGGAGAAATATGCTCTTATAGGCAGAAGGACAAACAAAGTATATAAACTCGGTGATAAGATAAGAATTTTTGTAGATGATGTAAATACTGACAGAAGTGAGATAAATTTTTTGATTGCCAAATTTAAATAAGTTATGTAGGTCCCGTGAGCTGTTATACTGCTCCGGGATTTATGCTTACCGCAGATAAAACATCTCCCGCTTCATCTATGCATACAGGTTTAGATGCTAAATCTCCAAGCGAGAGCATTCCTACCAGTTTGGAATTTTCTGTTACCGGAAGTCTTCTGATTTGGTTAGCGGAGAATAAAAGAGCCGCATCATGAGTATTCGTTTCAGGAGAAACGGTAACCGGATTAAGTGACATTATATCACGGGCGGTCAAAGAAGAGATAGGGATGTTTTCTTTATCGGCTGCAAGTGCGCGCAGAACCAGATCTCTGTCGGTAACTATACCTTTGATATATCCTTGGTCACTGCAAATAGGTATACTTCCTATATTTTCTTTTTTCATTTGTTTTGCTATCTGCAGTACAGATGTATTTTCTTTTATACATGAAATGTTTGTACTCATCAAATCTTTAACTTTCATATGGGTAAATCCTCCTGTATTTATTATATAGTATTAGGATTACCCGAATGAAATCTTTTATAGTGTTTATCTGTCTTTTCCCCAGAAATTTCTTGTAAATAAAACTATTATGGTGAACAGTTCCAGCCTGCCGACTATCATCAGTGCGCTGAGGTAAAGTTTTAAAACAGGATGAAACATGGAATAATTTCCCATAGAACCTGCTTCTCCAAATGCAGCGCCGGTATTTGAGAGCATGGATAGAGCGGCAGTCATAGTAGTTTCCAGGTCCAGTCCCTGAAAGGAAAGTATAAAACATGAAAGAATAAAGAGACCTATAAATGTAAAAATAAAAGTTGTGATTCCTGTGACCAGACCTACAGAAAGCGAATGTTCACCGAGTTTAACAGCTATAACCGAACGTGGATGTATTCTTTTTATACAGCCTCTCCATATGAGTTTCATCATAACTATTATTCGTATGACTTTTATTGAGCCTGAAGTTGATGCGGCGCAGCCTCCGATAAACATAAGAGTTATTAATATTATCTGACATACAGTAGGCCATATTATATAAGGCGACCTTGTGTATCCTGTAGTTGTTGACATACTTATCACCTGGAAGAAAGAATCCCTAAAGGCAGAAGCAAAATTCATATCATTTATCGATATCAATCCAAATGTACATATGAGTATGCCTAGAGCCATTATTATGATAAAGACCCTCAGCTCAATATCTTTAAAAAAGTAAGCGGGCTTTCTTGTCACAAGATAATGATAAAGTACAAAATTTACTGAAGAAAGCACACAGAATACTGAGATAACAACTTCTATATAAATGCTGTCATAGTAGGCAATTCCCGTAGGGTGAACTACCAGACCTCCTGTACTTATACTTCCCATAGTGTGTATTGCTGCATCGAATGCAGTCATTTTTCCTGAAAGCATAAGAAGTATGAATTCAAGAACGGTAAATGAGAGATAAGTGACATACAATATTTTTGCTGAGTCGCTTATACGAACGGTCATTTTTTCAAATACAGGACCGGGAGCTTCTGCTCTTGCTATAAATTGTCCGTTTATTCCGAGAGCAGGAAGAATTGAGATAACAAACAGGAGTATTCCCATACCTCCCAGCCAATGAGAAACCGCTTTCCAGAGTATTAAACTTTTTGGAAGTATTCCTCCGGCTACAGCAGTGCATCCTGTGGTAGTAAATCCGGATGTGGCTTCAAAAAAAGCATCTATATAGCTTGTAGTGAATTCTGCCAGATAGTAAGGAAAAGCTCCGATGACTGATGCTGTAATCCAGCACATAGCTACTATTATATATCCTTCTCTTGCTCTGAATTTAGGATGTGTATTTCTTATGGACAGCATTAATATTGCCCCAAGAAATATTGTAACAGGAGTACATCTTCGAAAAGCATATATGCTGTTGAAATCACCTGTAACTTCGGCATATACCCAGGGAATAACCATAGATAATCCTATAATAAATATTATAGTACCGAGTATTTTTAAAATAGATTTGTAATTTATGGTTAATTGCGCTATCATGAAAATTCTCCCGTCTAATGGTTTTGATTCCAAAATCTTGGCGTCAGTAGTATGAACAGAGTATAAAGTTCAAGTCTGCCTGCAATCATGTATATTGATAAAAGCAGCTTTGAAAGACTTGAAAGTGCTCCGAAGTTTTCTGTAGGACCGACAGCGCCAAATCCGGGTCCTATGTTGCCAAGACATGTTATTACTGAGGTAAAACATGTAATAAGGTCTGCATTTTCAAATGATACTATAAAAGCACCAACAAATATCATGGCGATATAAAGAAATGTATGGTTTGCTATGGCAGTGACCGTATCGCTGGGAACGGTTTTTCCATTTAATCTGATACTTTCTATTACATTGGGATGGAGTCTTTGGGAGACGCCGCGCCGTATAAGTTTTAAAATTATCATAATCCTTATCACTTTAAGACCGCCGCTTGTAGAGCCGGATGAACCGCCGACAAACATTAGACATAGTAAAATCATTTGGCAGGCTATAGGCCAAAGTTCATAGTCAGCGGTGGCATATCCTGTAGTTGTCATAATTGAGGCCACCTGGAAAGTTGAATCTAAGGCAGAATCCTTTACAGAGTCATACGTTCCGCTTGCCAGAAGATTGATAAATATGAATGACGATGATACAGTGAATATGAGTATATAAAGTTTAAATTCAGAATCGGTAAGGAGACTTTTTAAATTGTTTTTTGCAAGTTTATAGTATAAATTAAAATTCACACCGCATAAAACCATAAAAGCAGTTATGACTATTTTGATATACGCGCTGTCAAAATGACCGACACTGTCATTATATGATGAAAGGCCTCCGGTTCCTACAGAACCGAAAGTATGGATGAGCGAATCGTAAAGGCTCATTCCGCCCAGACACAGCATAATTGTTTCAGTGACTGTAAAGAGTAGATATATTAAATAAAGTGATTTTGCAGTAGTTGACATCTGAGGACTTGTTTTGTCGAGATATGGTCCGGGAGATTCTGAAACTGCTATGTTTTGACCGCTTATTCCTAAAGAAGGCATGAGCGCGATTGCAAATATAAGTATGCCCATACCGCCTATCCAGTGGGTAAATGAACGCCAAAACAGAATACCTCTGGGGAGAACTTCAACATCTGATAGTATGGAGGCGCCTGTTGTGGAGAATCCCGAACAGGATTCAAAAAAAGCATCCGCAGGATTTGTAATACTTCCTGTTGCCATAAAAGGGATTGCACCTAATATGGCAGATAAGAGCCAGCAGGTAGTTACTATTAGAAATCCATCTTTTACTTTCAGCGTTTTTAAATTTTTTTCAAACGTCTTAAGTAAAAAAACACCTACAGAACAGGACGCTGCAAGTGTTATGAGAAATGGTATATATACTGAAGAATCGTCATATATTAGAGATACTATAAAAGAAGGCAGCATTGAACCGCCTATTACAACTAATATTAGCCCTATGATTCTTAAAAAAGAACTTAAACTTAAATTCATAAAGCACCTCGGAATCTTTTGTTATTTCTTAAAAAAGCTTCGTCGTCCTGTATCTTTTAAAAGAGTTTCTGTAGAAGATAAATCGCTGAGCAGGCTTAATAATATAACCCTGTCGTTTTCAAGTATTTTAGTATCCCCGTCAGGAATAATTACCTGATCGCTTCCTCTGTGTATTGCAGCAATGATTATTCCGTCCGGAAGATGCAGCTCCTTTAGAGGTTTATTTAAAATTTTCATATGATGGGTAGCTATAATTTCCATTATTTCAGCTTGTCCCTGTATAAGCTGGGATGAAAGTATTTTTTTTGAACCCTGAACAAATCTTATGATATTGCTTGTTGTTATATCCAGTGGATTCAGCGCAACATCTATGCCCATGCCGGAAATTATTTCACCGTAGCTTGCTCTGCTGACCTTTGCTATTACATCTTCTATACCGTGACGTTTAGCGGTAAGAGCGAGAAGAAGGTTTTCTTCATCGAATCCTGTGGCCGTTACTACAGCATCCATAAGATCCAGATTTTCTTCTTCTAATAATGTTAAATCCGTTGCGTCTCCATGGAGGATCATTACATCGTCTAAATGCGATGACAGATAGTGGCATCGTTCTTTGCTTTTTTCTATAATTTTTACTGCTGCGCCGAATTCCGACAGCATTTTAGCCAAGTAAAATCCTGTTTTTCCTCCGCCGATTATCATTACTTTTTGAAGGTCATTATATTTTTCTTTTTCATGAACCTTTTCATTGAGTTCCAGAATAGGTTCTTTTTTTCCTATTACATAAAGGGCGTCATCCTTTAATATGGTTGTCTCGCCATTGGGGATGATTACTTTGCCGTTTCGTGAAATTGCTACTACAAGCATATTAGGAAGCAAATCGGATATTTCCATGATATTCAGATTGATAAGTTCTTTAAATTTATCAACGGAAAATTCAATGAGAGATACTTTTCCGCTTGAAAATATGCCGTTGCTCAGAGTATATTTTTCAGCTAAATATTTATATATTTCTACGGTTATGCCAAGGTCAGGGTTTACTATATGGTCTATATCCATGACATCTTTTATAAAATTTATCTGCTGCATGTGTTCGGGGTCTCTTACTCTGGCAATAACTTTGCTGCATCCGAGACTTTTGGCAAATGCAGATATTACTATGTTTGTTTCATCGTTTCCGGTTGTAGTTATGAGAAAATCATAGGAAGATATGTTTATACGTTTTAGAGTTTTTATTTCCTTGGCGTTGGAATTAACAGTCATGACGTCTATCTGTGAACTTATTTTCGAAAGAAGCTCTTCATCTGTATCTATGATGGTTACTGCATGGTCTCCCCCAATTAGTGCGGTGGCTACTTTTAATCCGAGCTTGCCGGCTCCGACTATTACGACTTTCATTTGCTTCCCCTTCTTTTTATAATCAAAGAATAATTTGTAGAATAAATATTATATCCAAATATCATAATTTTACCACTAATTGCGCGGAATTCAACATATATTTGCAAGAATAATGCAAATAGATTAAAATAATATAAAAGTTTATGAAAAGAGGTAAAAATATCATGAAAATAAAACGCTTTATAGGAGGTTCGCTTGAAAGTAACGGCTATATTATATATCAGAACATAAACGGCAGCTGTTTTGTAATAGATCCCGGTTATAATTTCAAGATATTTCAGGATTATATAGATTCAAATGCTCTTAAACTCAAAGGCATACTGCTGACTCATCATCATTACGATCATGTAGGCGCTGTGGAAAAACTCAAAGATATTTACGATTGTCCGGTATATCTTCACAGGGAAGATTGTGACCTGTATGGTAAAAGTGTGGACTGCTTGATGGAAGACGGTGATTTGCTCGATTTGGACGGAGAACTTATAAAGGTTATAAATACACCGGGACATACGAAAGGAAGCGTTTGCTTTTATTCAGAAAAGAGTAAGCTCGCATTTACAGGTGACACGATTTTTGATATAGATATAGGAAGAGTAGATCTGGAAGGCGGCTGTGAAGCAGATATGATAGACAGTATACTTAATAAGGTTGATAAATGGGAAAATGATATAACAATATATCCCGGGCATGGTGACAGCTGCACTATGAAAAAGGTAAGAGAAAAAAACGATGAATTTTTATATATAATAAAAAATTTTAAAAGGAGTTAATTATGACAGTAAAACTGGTAGCATTGGACTTGGACGGAACGACGTTAAACAACGATAAAGTAATAAGCGAGAGGAACAGGCAGGCTATGGAGAAAGCAGATTCCAAAGGCGTGAATATAGTTGTGGCTACAGGAAGACCTATATCTGCATTGCCGCCGGATGTATTTGAAATAGATGCGATAAGATATGTTCTTACTTCAAATGGGGCTTCAATAACGGATTTAAAGAATAAGAGTACCTTTTATAAAAACTGTTTGTCTGAACTTGCAGTTGAAGAATCTGTAAAGCTGCTTAAAAAGTATGATTATATACTTGAAGGATTTGTTGACGGCGAAGCGTATATCGAAAAAGATTATTATGAATATGTGAAGCGTACAGGAAGAAGCTTCAGGGACGTGAAATACATATTGGAAACAAGAAAACCCGTAGAAAATCTGTATCAGTTCATACTTGACAATAAAAGCAATATAGAAAATATAAATGTTAATTTTGAAGATCTAAGTGTAAAACCGGCTCTTCGCAATCTGCTGCTTACTATTCCGGAGGCTACGATTACAAGTTCGTTTAAAAATAATCTTGAAATCGGAGGGAAAACTACGAGCAAAGCAGAAGCTCTTTCAAAGATGTGCGAAATTCTCGGAATAAGTCAAACGGAAATGATGGCAGTAGGTGACAGTCCAAATGATATTGCTATGCTGAAAGCGGCAGGTATTGCCGTTGCCGTTGCCAATGCTGAAGATGAGGTCAAAGAGGTAGCGGACTATATATCTTCGGATAATCATCATAACGGAGTAGCCGAGGCTATAGAAAAATTCGTTCTTGTATAGAATTAAGAAAGCAGAAACAGTGTAAATATATATCCCTTTGCTGAAAGGAGAGCAGGGGATATTTTTTTGCAGAAAAATCAGTTATTGACATTTAGCGGAATATCAAAGCAATACCATGCAAAGCATCGCTTCCATGCGGGCAAGATGTGTATAAGGAAATTTTTAATTATGCCCTGGACACCTTTTAGTGAATTTTATTCTTGACAGGAAAATATTTCCATATTACTATATAAATAAATGGTAATATATGTAAAAGAAAGGAAGCGTATGAATAATCAGAAGCTGGGAATTATCGGAGAGAATGCAGCCTGCGAATTTCTTGAAGCAAAAGGATATATGGTGTCAGAGCGAAATTACAGGTGCAGTGCAGGAGAAATAGATATTATCGCGCATAAAAACAGTCGTATATGTTTTATCGAAGTGAAGACAAGGCGCGGAAACAATTATGGAAGACCTTGCGAGGCAGTAAATAAAAAGAAAAGAAAAAATATAATAAATACTGCGCAGTATTATATAAAGTCTCAGGAATACAAGGGAAGATTTTATGAAAAATTTGAATTTCAGGTAATTGAAGTCATGTTTGAGCATATCGAAGATATTTTTTAAGGAGAGGGTGAGATGGTAAAATGTTTACGAGAGTGCAAACCGCTACTTTGACGGGGGTTGATGGATATATGGTTACGGTTGAGACTGATATAAACAAAGGTCTTCCTGCTTTTAATATAGTTGGCCTTGCAGATACTACTATAAAAGAAGCTTGCAGCAGAATAAAGCCTGCGATTAAGAATTCAGGTTTTGTTTTTCCAAATGAAAAGATAACTGTAAATCTGGTTCCTGCCGGAAGACATAAAGAAGGCAGCCACTTTGACCTCCCCATTGCGCTGGGAATAGTTTCTATAATATGTAATTTGGAGATTCCATCTGATACAGCTTTTTTCGGAGAACTGTCCCTTGATGGTAAAGTAAATCGCATAAAAGGAGCTTTGCCGCTTATTATGTGCATAAGAAAGATGGGTATAAAGAATATAGTGCTGCCCTCCAGCAATGCGAACGAGGCTTCAGTATTAAGGGATATAAACATATTTTGTGTCGACGATATAACAGATGTTATTGATTACATTAAAGGTGATAATGTCTGCAAATATGAAAACAAGAATAATCATAAGGAAGAAAAATACGAAGAAAGTAAGGATTTTTCGCAGGTTGCAGGAAATCAAACGGCAAAACGTGCATTAACAGTTGCGGCAGCAGGAAACCACGGGATTTTGATGATGGGAGGTCCGGGATGCGGCAAGACAATGATGGCTAAGAGAATTTCGACTATACTGCCTGAACTTACATATGAAGAAAGTCTTGAAATAACAGGTATACACAGTATTGCAGGTATTCTTTCAGAAGACAGGCCTATAATAGATAAACCTCCTTTCAGGTCACCTCACTCGAGTATCTCAAGAGCAAGTTTGATAGGAGGCGGAGTTAGACCTAAACCTGGAGAACTTTCCCTGGCGCATAAAGGCGTATTGTTTTTAGACGAACTTGGGGAGTTTGACTCAAAAGTTATCGATTCTTTAAGAATTCCTGCCGAGGATGGATATATAAGGATGACGCGTAATTTTGAAGAAATCATTTTTCCCTCTGAAGTTATGATTGTAGCTGCCGCCAATCCGTGTAAATGCGGGAATTTATGGGATGAGAAAAAAATGTGTACATGCAGTAAAAGACAGATAGACAGTCACAGAAGAAAACTTACAGGACCCTTTGCAGACAGGATAGATATGCATATAAGAGTACTGCCTGTACCCAAGGAGTTTTTATGCGGCAGCGAAGAATTTGAAAAGAGCATATCTTCATGTGAAATGAGGCAAATGGTTAAGAATGCGAGACAAATACAAAAGGAAAGGTATAAAGGAAAAGCATTCTCCTGCAACAGCAGGCTGGACGAGGGACATATAAAGATATTCTGCAAACTGAGTAAAGCTGAAAACGATTTAATATCGGAAGCATACGAAAAATTAAACTTAACAATGAGGGCTTATGCAAAACTTTTAAAAGTTTCAAGGACGATTGCCGATATAAAAGGAAGAGAAAATATAAATATTGAGGATATTTCGGAAGCGCTTATGTATAGAATTTCAAATTGGGAGTAGAGTAATGATGAGTAGAAGTTTTGATAATGAAGCTGTTCAGATACTGACTTCGGGACAGCCGCAGTATCCTGCTTTATTAAAGGAAATAAAAGAATACCCTAGGACGCTATATTATATAGGAGATTTAAGTTTGCTCCAAAACAGAACTGCTGCTGTGGTAGGTTCAAGGAAAACGACGCAATATGGCAGAAGTACGGCATTTTTAATATCAAAAAGACTTTCTGAAAGGAATGTAGCTGTTATAAGCGGAATGGCGAAAGGAATAGATACATGCGCGCATCAGGGCGCATTAAAAGGCGGCTCGGGAACTGTAGCGGTTATGGGGTGCGGTGTAAATGTATGTTATCCTGCGAGCAATTTTGAGCTGAAAGCTGAAATAGAAAGAAAGGGATTGGTAATTTCCGAATATCCTCCGGAATGTCAGCCCAGAAAATATTGGTTTCCCAGAAGAAACAGAATTATAAGCGGACTTTCCGAGATTACAATTGTAGTTCAGGCAGGAAATAACAGCGGAGCTCTGATTACGGCGGAACTTGCGGCAGAACAGGGCAGAGAAGTATATGTTGTCCCGGGCAATATAGACAGTGAATACAATTGGGGAAGCAATAAGCTTCTGAAAGATGGTGCTGTACCTTTGATAACTTCAGAAGATGCCTTAGAGGTTATGGGTGTGAAAACAATGTCGCCTGAGGAAGCAAGGTGTATATTGGGGAAGACGGAAAATATAATATATTCGATGTTGGAATCTCAAGGAGAGATGACTGTAGACGAGATTTGTGACAAGATGGGAAAGCCTGCGGATTATATAGGAGGAATAGTTACTGTAATGGAGATGAAAGGTATAGTTTTTTCCAACCTTGGCAAAATTTTTATTGCAAAAGAATGAAAATATACATATAATCAAATATTAGAAGTTAAAGTTGATTTTAAAGGAGGAGTTTTCATGGCTTCGGCAAAAAAAACATTAGTAATTGTAGAGTCGCCATCGAAGGCTAAAACCATAGGTAAATTTTTAGGAGGACATTATAAAGTAATAGCGTCCGTAGGTCATGTAAGAGACCTGCCTAAAAGCAAGCTGGGAATAGACGTTGAAAACAACTTTGAACCTCAATACATATCCATAAGGGGTAAGGGCGATATTATTAAAGAATTAAAAAAAGAAGCGAAGAATGCAGTAAAAGTTTATCTGGCCACTGACCCGGACCGGGAGGGGGAAGCCATATCGTGGCATTTGGCATTTCTGCTGGGAATAGACCAGGATACGCCTTGCAGGATAGTTTTCAATGAGATTACACAAAAAGCTATAAAGGATGCTATTAAAAATCCTAGACCTATAGACATAAGTTTGGTAGATGCGCAGCAGGCGAGGAGGGTTCTTGACAGGCTTGTGGGATATCAGATAAGTCCGCTGCTCTGGAGAAAAGTCAGACGTGGTTTGAGCGCAGGACGAGTTCAGTCTGCGGCCCTTAAGATAATATGCGACAGGGAAAATGTAATAAGGAACTTTAAACCTAAAGAATATTGGACAATAGACGCCGAGTTTGAAAAGGAAAAGAAATTCATTGCCAAGCTTACGGAATACAAGGATGAGAAAATTGTAATAGATGATAAAGAGCAGGCTGATAAAATTCTGGCAGAACTTGATAAAGGCGAGTATACGGTATCAAATATTGATGAAAAGGACAGAAGCCGGAGAGCTGCCGCACCTTTTACAACAAGCAGCCTGCAGCAGGACGCTGCAAATAAGCTTAATTTTTCGACCAGAAAAACCATGATGGTTGCGCAGCAGTTATATGAAGGAATAGAAATAAAGGGAAGAGGCACTATAGGTCTGGTTTCGTATATAAGAACGGATTCCGTGAGAATTTCCGATGAGGCTAAAAGCGCTTCAAAATCATATATAATTGAAAACATGGGTAAAGAATATTATTCCGATAATGTATATACGAACAGGAAAAAAGATGTTCAGGATGCCCATGAAGCAATAAGACCCAGTCATGTAGAGCTTACCCCGGAAGAAATAAAGGATTCTGTGTCAAAGGACCAGTATAATCTGTATAAGCTAATCTGGAACAGATTTGTTGCAAGTCAAATGGCTCCGGCGAAATTTAAAGCTGTGAACGCTTCCATATTAAACGGAGATTATAAGTTTAAAGCAACAGGTTCAAAGCTTATCTTTGATGGCTTTCTTAAAATATATTCACAGGCAAAGGATAATGAGGAGAACAATCTTCTTCCTCATCTGGAAAAAAATGAAAAATTGCAGCCGGTTAACGTTAAAAGCGAGCAGAATTTTACTCAGCCTCCGGCAAGATTTACAGAAGCAAGTCTTGTAAAAGATTTGGAAGAAAAGGATATAGGAAGACCAAGTACCTATGCGCCTATAGTTGCTACTTTAATGGACCGAAAATACATTACAAAGGATAAGAAATCACTTCTTCCTACGGATTTAGGGTTCATAGTAACAGAGATGATGCAGGAATATTTCAACGAAATAGTTGATACCGGATTTACAGCTCAGATGGAAGAAGAGCTGGATGATATAGAAGTTAAAGGGACTCCATGGAAATCCGTAATAGAAAATTTTTACGGTCCTTTTAAAAAAGAACTTGATGCAGCGGAAGAAAAAATAGAAAAAGTAGAGTTTGAAGTGGAACTTACGGGAGAAACCTGTGAAAAATGCGGCAAACCAATGGCAATTAAACACGGCAGATTTGGAGACTTTGCAGCATGTACGGGATATCCTGAATGTAAGAATACAAAGCCTATCGTACAGACTATCGATGTAAAATGTCCTAAATGCGGCAAAGATATAGTGGCAAGGCGAAGCAAAAAAGGAAGAATGTTTTATGGGTGCAGCGGTTATCCGCAGTGTACACAGTCATATTGGAATAAACCGATAAACAAGCAGTGCCCTAAATGCGGGGCTCTTCTTGTAGAGAAGAAGACAAAAGACGGAAAATACGCATGTTCCAACAGCGAGTGCGACTATAAGGAATAGCGTATAGTTTGAATACCATAAAGGAGGAAACGAATATGGTACAATTTCATGCAACAACTATTGTAGCTGTAAAAAGGGGTCCTGACGATATATGTATCGGAGGAGACGGACAGGTTACTATGGGTGAAACAGCTATAATGAAAAACGGGGCTAAAAAAGTAAAGAAGATATATAAAAATTCAGTTGTAACCGGATTTGCAGGTTCAGTTGCGGATGCATTTTCGCTTACGGAAAAATTTGAGAGCAAGCTTGACGAACATGGCGGCAATCTTAAAAGGGCGGCTGTAGCTTTAGCACAGTTGTGGCGTTCCGATAAGGCAATGAGAAATCTGGAGGCTCTTATGATAGTTGCCGATAAGGAAGATATGCTTGTACTTTCAGGTACGGGAGAAGTTATTGAGCCGGACCAGCCTTTTGTTGCTATAGGTTCAGGAGGAAACTATGCTTATTCGGCAGCAAATGCTCTTTACAATAATACTGATTTAAGCGCAGAGGAAATCGTTAGAAAATCACTTGAAATAGCATCATCTATTTGTGTATATACTAACGATAATATTTCTGTGGAAAAATTATAGGAGGTGCAGGATGGGAAATAAACTTTATCAGATGACACCTAAAGAAATTGTTCAGGAACTGGACAAGTATATAATAGGGCAGGATGAAGCTAAGAAATCTGTAGCTATAGCTTTGAGAAATCGATATAGAAGAAGTCTCTTATCAGATAAGATGAGAGAGGAGATAACTCCTAAAAATATTCTTATGATGGGACCTACCGGATGTGGTAAAACTGAAATTGCAAGAAGACTGGCTAAGCTGATGGATGCCCCTTTTGTAAAGGTAGAGGCTACTAAGTTTACAGAAGTCGGATATGTAGGACGTGATGTTGACTCCATGATAAGAGATTTGGTTGAAGCATCTATAAGGATAACAAAGCAGGCAATGCTTGAAGAAAAATATTCTATTGCCGATGAAATTGTGGAAGAAAAGATAATTGAAGCCATAATTCCCGGAAAGAAAAAGAAAGTTTCAGACAGTAAAAACAGAGGTCCTTTCGATTTTATTTTAGGAAATAGCGGTTATATAAGTCAGAAAGAACAGTATGAACAGCAGCAACAGCAAAAAGAAAAGGATGAGGCTGCGGCCTCCGGAATGGACACCGAGCTTGCCAGGGAACAAGTGAGACAGCAGCTTCGGGAAGGGCTTTTGGAAGAACAGTATATAGAAATTCAGGTGACCGATGCTCCCAAAACCAACAACTTGGATATGGGAAATGAAGGCATGAGTATCGCTATAGGAAATATTTTCGGAGATATGGCGCCTAAAAAGATGAAAAATAAGAAAGTTAAGGTTAAAGATGCCAGAAAGATTTTGAGAGAAGAAGAAGCTCAGAATCTTATAGATATGGACCAGGTAACCGATGATGCGCTCCAAAATGCAGAGCAGAATGGTATTATATTTATAGATGAAATCGATAAGATCGCTTCGGGGTCAGGCTACAGAAGCGGAGCTGATGTATCAAGGGAAGGCGTACAGAGAGATATACTTCCTATAGTAGAAGGAAGCGTTATAAATACAAAACATGGTCCTGTTAAAACCGACCACATACTGTTTATAGGAGCAGGAGCTTTCCATACTGCAAAACCTACAGATCTTATACCGGAGCTTCAGGGACGTTTTCCTATAAGAGTAGAGCTTGAAAATTTGGATAAGGATACTTTTGTAAAAATTCTTACTGTGCCGGAAAACGCACTTCTCAAACAGCATAAGGCATTGCTTGAGACTGAGGGTATAGGAATAGAATTTACAGATGAAGCGATAGATGAAATAGCCACAATGGCATTTCTTATGAATGAACAAACCGAAAACATAGGCGCAAGGAGACTTCATACGATACTCGAAAAATTATTGGAAGATATATCATTTAATATTCCAGACATGGAAGATGAAAAGATAGTAATAGACCAGAATTACGTAAAAGAAAAATTTGCTGAGAAGATACATCCGGAAGATATAGATAAATATATATTATAATTTAAATATTATGGAACCTCGGAGAATTTCAAGTGATTTCCGAGGTTCAAATATGTTATAAGCAAAACAGTATGGAAATATTTGCTGATTTGTAGAAAAAATAACAAGTTTGTGTTAATTGTGTGGAAATAAAAAACTTTTTTGAAAAGTCAAAAAAGAGTTGTGCTGGACTAAAAAAGATTATATAATAAAGTCGGATTATTTATATTTGAATTCAATTTAATGATAAACGAGGTATAGATTATGAGCGATATTTTGAATAAGGTGAGGAAACTCAACTGGCTTTTGCAGGAAAGCCCTACAGGAGTATTCTCTTTTGATGAAATGTGCGTCATCCTGAGTGATTTAATGGACGCTAATGTTTATGTTGCAAATGCGAGAGGAAAAGTAATAGGAGTAAGTTATAAAATCAAATCTGACAGTCCTACTATTTCGGACCCTGAAACCGGTACGGAAGCTTTTCCTGGAGAATATAACGAGGAACTGCTGAAAGTGAGTGAAACTATTGCAAATCTCTCCGGAGAAGAAGCTTTGAAGATTTTTAAATACGATTATGATACTTCTGATAAACTTCATACGGTTATTCCTATTTTAGGAGGCGGAGAAAGATGGGGTACGTTGATACTTACAAGATACTCCCCTAAATTTAACGATGAAGATTTGGTTTTGGGAGAATATGGAGCAGCGGTAATAGGATTGGAAATCCAGAGAAGAAAATCCCTTGAACGGGAAGAAGATGAGAGACAGATAGCTATGGTACAGATGGCTATAGGTACTCTTTCATATTCCGAAATAGAAGCTGTGCAGCAGATATTTGCGGAACTTGATGGAAATGAGGGTCTTCTTGTTGCGAGCAAAATTGCAGACAGATCGGGTATTACAAGGTCTGTTATAGTTAATGCTTTAAGGAAACTTGAAAGCGCAGGAGTTATAGAATCAAGGTCTTTGGGAATGAAAGGCACCAGAATCAAGATAATAAATTCAAAATTTAAAGATGAATTGGGTAAAATGACTATATAGCAGTTTGTCATTAAAATTTTATTTATTGAAACAGAATCTTTCATTTATATATTTAACAAAAATACTCTGCTGAGCATATTATAATTGCGGCAGAGTTTTTTGCTTTATTTTAAGAAAGGTTTTGTTTATGAAGAAGCATAAATTAGCTAAACAATATAAAAGAAACAAACTTAAAAGATGTATAATTGTTTTCACAATTATATTTATGGTGTTATCTGTTGCTTTATCGTTGATTGTAAAATTCAAAGTGGATCCCAATATAGAAGATGTGGCCAGGATAAAAGCGCAGGTTGTAGTTTCCAGAACAGTTAATAAAGCCTTATCCGAACATTTTAAAGAAGACGATTCCGATAAGCTGTTTACTGTGAAAAACGGAAACGATGGAAGCATGGAAATGGTTCAGGCAAATTCTGCTGCAATAAATATATTTATGTCACAGCTGTCGGTAAATTTGCAGGAATCTTTTCAGAATATGGATAAAGAATCCTATGAAGTTTCCGTGGGAGCTCTTCTGGGAAGTAAATTTCTTTCTCAGACAGGACCTTATGTGAACCTTTCCATTGTACCTTTAAGTGTTTCTTCGATGGATTTTAAAACGGAATTTGAAACTCAGGGAATAAATCAAACTAAATATAAAATTTACATAGTATTAAAGTGCAAGGTGAAAGTCGTTGCACCTTTCGCATCGAAGACTTTTACGACAAAAAATACGGTTCTCGTCGCTGAAGCGGTCATATTAGGAAAAGTTCCGGACAGTTATGTTGAGGTTCCGGAGGAAGATATTTTAGATGTAACGTAAAGATAATTGTGGTATTATAATAACATGGTTAGATTTAATGAAAATAATGAAGTTATAAAAGATGAGAAATACAGTGCGATTCTTGCAGGTGTTCAGTTAAAAGAAGATATATCCTATTTTATGGAAGAGCTTGAAGGTCTTGCGGAGGCCGACGGGATTGAAGTTTTGGGATGTATTGTTCAATCTTTGGAAAAACCGAATACCGCAACTCTTATAGGTAAGGGAAAGGTTTATGAGCTTGCTGAAATGTGCGCAAAACTTGAAGCTGACATGGTTATATTTAATGATGAGCTTTCGGGAATGCAGATGAGAAATCTTGAAGAGGAAGTAGGCGTACGTGTAATAGACAGAACCATACTGATTTTAGATATATTTGCTCACAGGGCAACATCAAAAGAAGGCAAACTTCAAGTTGAGCTTGCGCAGCTTCAGTACAGAATGCCGAGATTGACAGGATTCGGAAAATCCTTGTCACGTTTAGGAGGCGGTATAGGAACGAGGGGGCCCGGGGAAAAAAAGCTGGAAACAGACAGGAGACATATCTCAGGACGTATAGATGATATAAAATCAGAACTTAAAAAAATGGGGAAAACAAGGAATGTGCAGCGTTTGAGCCGTGAGAAATCAAAGATTCCGGTGGTTGCACTGATGGGATATACCAACTCGGGCAAATCGGCAATTATGAACAGGCTGCTTTCCATGTCACAAAGAGAGGATAAAACAGTATCATCTGAAAATATGCTGTTTGCAACACTGGACACCCAACACAGGAAAATAACGCTTGAACAGGGAAGCGAGTTTATACTTATAGATACAGTAGGCTTTGTAAGCAAGCTTCCTCATAGCCTCGTGGAGGCCTTTAAATCAACGCTTGAGGAAGTACAGTATGCGGATTTACTTGTCCAGGTGGTTGACAGCGCTGCGGATGAAAACAAAGATTTTCATATAGAAGTTACAAACAAGGTAATAAATCAGCTCGGGGCGGGAAATAAGGATAGGCTAATGGCTTACAATAAAATTGATATAGCATCCGAGAGACCGCTTGATGCGAGTGGGCACGATTCCGTATGTATTTCAGCCAAAACAGGTGAAAATATGGATTTGCTTCTGGAAAAAATAAAAGAAAAAATATTCGGAAGCAGAGTTGAAATGAGTCTGTTGATTCCCTATGATAAAGGAAATATAAATTCATATTTATGCGAAAATGCAGAGGTAATATCCATGGAATATAAAGATACAGGAACTTTGATAAGAGGCAGATTTTCCCGTGAAGACGCGTATAGATACGATGAATTTAAAGTTGAGGAAGAAGTATAATGAGCCTTTATAATACTGTCAGAAATGAAGCGGAAGCTATACAAATAATAGAAAAATCAAAATTTATAGCACATGTAAGACCGGTGGAAACTAAAGAGGCGGCGGATTTATTCATCAGTGAAATAAAAAGTAAGTACAAAGATGCTACACATAATGTGCCGGCGATGGTTATAGGAGATAAGTTTCAGATACAGTGGGCAAGCGATGACGGAGAGCCACAGGGAACGTCGGGAGCTCCTATGGTTCAGATGATGGTAAAAGAAAATCTCACCAATCTTGCAGTGGTTGTCACAAGATACTTCGGAGGAATAAAACTCGGTACGGGAGGACTTGTAAGAGCATATACCAGCAGCGCCAAATTAGGTATAGAAGCTGCCGGAATTTGTAAAGTGGAAGAAATCTGCAGAATTACCATGGCAATAGATTATTCCAATTTAGATAAACTGACCAACATGTCATCGCAAAAACTCAATATTGGTGAAAGAAGTAATGCAGATAATAAATATCAGTTTGTTATATCAGATGTGCAATATACTGAAAAAGTCACACTGGAAATATTAACTTTACCTGTAAATAAAGAACAGATTAAAAGCATTTTTTCGAATATTACGGCTGGGAATGTTGAAGTTTTAGGAGAAGAAATCACTTTGGAAAAAGTATAAAACAGAACTGAATATGCAGAATATATATTGCATGTAAAATTTTCTAAAAAAACAATCGAAAAATGCTTGACATAAAGTAGAACTTGCTGTATATTTAGTAAATGTGTCAAGCAGATAATTACTGCTGATAAGGGCGTATAGCTCAGCTGGGAGAGCACCTGCCTTACAAGCAGGGGGTCATAGGTTCGAGCCCTATTACGCCCACCATATTTATTTAATATACATTATTATTTGCCAAAGCTTTTCCTGAAGAATAGTTTAAGCAAACAGTGTAAAGCATATTAAGTATAAAATCGGAGACGATGCGGTCCGGTAGTTCAGTTGGTTAGAATGCCAGCCTGTCACGCTGGAGGTCGACGGTTCGAGCCCGTTCCGGATCGCCAATTTAAAAGTATATATGCTGGCGTGGCTCAACGGTAGAGCAGCTGATTTGTAATCAGCAGGTTGGGGGTTCGATTCCCTCCGCCAGCTCCAAAATGGAGGAATCGAAGCCGAAAGGGCTCGAGCGTAGTGAAAAAGTCCAGTGAACTTTTGAGCAGCGAGATGTTTGAAGCCGAAGCGAAGCTGAGGCAAGAACGGCAGATGCGAAGTAGCTGTGCAATTCCCTCCGCCAGTTCCAAAAATTGTTGTAGACAATTGGAAAAATTATGGTATAATATCAGGGCAGAGTAAATATCGAGGGATTCCCGAGTGGCCAAAGGGGGCGGACTGTAAATCCGTTAGCTGAGCTTTCGGTGGTTCGAATCCACCTCCCTCGACCAATATATGCGGAAGTGGCTCAGGGGTAGAGCATCGCCTTGCCAAGGCGAGGGTCGCGAGTTCGAATCTCGTCTTCCGCTCCAACTGTGCGGATGTAGTTCAATGGTAGAACCTCAGCCTTCCAAGCTGATGGCGTGAGTTCGATTCTCATCATCCGCTCCATTTAAGAGCTGCCT
>CABUXV010000037.1 GCA_902495595.1 uncultured Eubacterium sp.
CCGCATTATCATATTTAAAATTGGTGGGCGTAATAGGGCTCGAACCTATGACCCCCTGCTTGTAAGGCAGGTGCTCTCCCAGCTGAGCTATACGCCCATATTGCCTTTAAAAATAAAAGACAATAATAATGGTAGCGGCGAGTGGAGTCGAACCACCGACCTTCCGGGTATGAACCGGACGCTCTAGCCAACTAAGCTACACCGCCACGCATTACAACAGCTACTTTGCCGTCGCACGAACTATAGTACCATTTTAGGAACCTAATGTCAAGATATTTTATACTATAATATTATCAGTTTTTCCATTTATTTTACAAAATACATAATATTTCATTAAAGGAGGCAATATATGAATGAACAATCAATCCCTTTGCCCATGGCTATGCCCGGCAAAGAGTACATTATAAATCATATTGAAAAAGGAAAAACCGATTCCCTTAATTTTTTTGGATATGGAATATTTCCCGGTTCTAAAATAAAACTGCTGTTTAGAAGTCCGGCAAAAAATCCGGCTGCTTATGAAGTAATGGGAGCAGTTCTCGCCTTGAGATATGAAGATTCCAAAAATATATTCGTATCCCCTAATCTTCTTCATCAGGCAGCGCAACCTTCACAGCAACAGTCGCAGTAGTTTCATAACAGCTGAAGCAGTCGTCTATAAGACTTTCAGAAGGTTTTGGCGAAATCAGACTTACAAGAGGAACTATAACAAGACTTACCATCATAGCAAATGCCCCAGCATTTATAGGCGACTGCAACACTGCAGGAAATATCTGCGGACAAATCAATACAGTTATCATGATACCCGCTCCGAAAATAAAGCTTGCCCAACACGATGCTTTCGTAGTTTTTTTCCAGTACAGTCCATATATCATAGGACCTAAAAACGAACCTGCCAAAGCTCCCCATGATATCCCCATGAGCTGAGCTATAAACGTAACTGCACTGTTATATTGAATCAGCGCAATTACCACCGAAATTGCTATAAATACTATTATAAGCAGCCTTATTGTCTTAACCTGATTCTTCTCGCTCATGTTTTTAACCAGGTTATTATTGATAAAATCAAGTGTAAGCGTCGAACTTGATGCAATTACGAGAGAAGACAGTGTAGACATTGATGCAGACAGCACCAGCAGAACCACCAGCCCTATAAGAATATCAGGCAGGCCGGAAAGCATTGTAGGAATTATTGAGTCAAATCCATTAGCCGCCACATCTATATCATCTGAAAACAAACGTCCGAATCCCCCAAGAAAGTAACATCCGCCGGATACTACCACAGCAAACAAAGTAGAGATAATCGTTCCTTTATTTATTGAGCTTTCACTCTTTATAGCATAAAATTTCTGTACCATCTGTGGAAGACCCCAGGTTCCCAAAGATGTAAGTATAACCACACCCAAAAGATTTAAAGGGTCCGGACCGAAAAAGGACGCAAATGCCCCTGTCATATCTGTAACCTCAGAATCTTTAACTTCCGCCAGTGCAGCAAGAGATTCCATAAACCCTCCCTTGCTTTGAAGAATTGCAGCTATTACGGCACATATTCCAAACAGCATTATTATTCCCTGTATAAAATCATTTATTGCAGTCGCCATATATCCGCCCGCAATGACATATATTCCCGTTAGTACCGCCATTACTATGACGCATACAGAAAAGTCGATATCAAATGCCATCGCAAAGAGCCTTGAAAGTCCATTGTAAAGCGAAGCCGTATACGGAATGAGAAATACAAATATGAGTGCAGAAGCGGCAATTTTCAATGATTTGCTGTTAAATCTGGCACCAAAAAATTCAGGCATAGTAGACGAATCAAGATGCTGAGTCATTATCCTTGTTCTTCTGCCTAAAACAGCCCATGCCAGAAGAGAACCTATCAAAGCATTTCCAAGACCTATCCATGTTGACGCAATTCCATACTTCCATCCGAACTGTCCTGCATATCCCACGAATACAACTGCCGAAAAATAAGATGTACCATATGCGAAAGCCGTCAGCCACGGTCCTACGGAACGCCCTCCCAAAACAAAACCTTTCACATCTGTTGCATGTTTTCTGCAATAAATACCTATTCCTATCATTACTGCAAAATAAATAAGTAAAATCAAGATTTTAATCGTCATAAACGCTCTCCTAAAAATATAATAAATGTTTATTTAATACTCTACCTGTTAAACTCTACTACTTATTTAATTTACAGTCAATAAATAATTGCATATTAATGCATAAAGTTTGTATAAAAATAATTTTTTTTACATTATCAACATTCACCATTATAAAACAGACCTCATATAATTGTTAAAGAGGTGTTTTTTATGAAAAGAAAAATTATAGCCCTAGCAGGCAACCCTAACGTTGGAAAAAGTACATTGTTCAACGCATTTACAGGAATGAATCAACATACAGGAAACTGGCCCGGAAAAACCGTAACCAATGCAGAGGGTCAAATGAAATATAATGATACTGTATTTAAATTTATAGACCTTCCCGGTGCATATTCCCTTACATCGGACTCTCCCGATGAAAGAGTTACCGGAGATTACATAATGTCAAAGGAAGCAGACTTGATATTGATAGTTGCAGACGCAACATGTCTGGAGAGAAATCTTCTTCTTATCAGCGAAATCCTCTCCGTTACAAAAAATGCTGTCCTCTGTATCAATCTAATGGACGAAGCCAAGAAAAAAGGCATAAACGTAAATATAAAGAAATTGAAAAAAATTCTCGGAATAGAAGTGGTTCCAACGGCTGCAAGATCAAAAGAAGGATTGTCTTCACTTTTAAAAACAATTTATGACTTTCAGCCGGAAAAGAGAAAAAATATTATCAATGAAGACGATTCTGTCCGTCTGAATCCGTCGCAGATATACGAAAAATGTGTCACCTGCAAAAACAATGAGCCTCATGAATTTGACAGAAAACTGGATAAAATAGTTACGTCAAAGTCTATGGGATTTCCAATAATGATTTTGCTCCTTGCCCTGATATTCTGGCTCACAATGGTTGGAGCCAACTATCCTTCTTCCGCTCTGTCTTCTATGTTTTCACAACTTGACGGAGTGATCCGCGGATTTCTGTCAGATATAGAGCTTCCACTTACAGCAGTCTCATTTTTAATGGACGGTGTATACAAAACCTTAACATGGGTAATTTCTGTTATGCTTCCCCCTATGGCGATATTTTTCCCGCTGTTTACTCTGCTGGAAGATTTCGGATACCTTCCCAGAATAGCCTTTAACCTAGACAGTGCGTTTAAAAAATGCGGCGCCCACGGAAAACAGGCTCTGACCATGTGCATGGGTTTTGGATGCAATGCCTGCGGAGTAATGGGATGCAGAATAATAGAATCCCCCAGAGAAAGACTTATCGCCATAATAACAAATAATTTTGTCCCCTGTAACGGCAGATTTCCTACTCTTATCGCCATAATACTTATATTTTTTGCTTCGTGTTTTTCTGCTGCCAAAACTGCTGCTGCAGGTCTTCTACTCGTTGCCTTTATAATAATGGGCATAGTAATTACACTTGTAATGTCAAAGCTGCTTTCAAAAACACTTTTAAAAGGAATTCCATCTTCATTTATACTGGAATTGCCTCCTTACCGCAAACCAAAGATAGGAAGTGTAATAGTCCGCTCCATATTTGACAGAACCATATTTGTTCTTGGAAGGGCAATTATTGTGGCAGCACCTGCAGGCGCAATTATCTGGATACTTGCAAATATAAATTTAGGAGACACCTCACTGCTAAACCATTTCACTGAACTTTTAGACCCTTTCGGCAGGCTTATAGGTGTTGATGGGATTATTGTAGTTGCCTTCATTTTAGGATTTCCGGCAAACGAAATCGTCATTCCCATAATGTTGATGTGCTATATGTCTACAGGCACGCTTACTGATTATGCCAGTCTGGCTCAACTGCATGAAGTGCTTGCAGGATGCGGCTGGACTATGCAGACAGCACTTTGCGTACTAATACTATGCCTGTTTCATTTCCCGTGCGGAACGACATGCCTCACTATCAAAAAAGAAACTGGTAGCCTCAAATGGACTGCCATATCATTTATTCTGCCTACGCTTACAGGAATATTAATTTGCTTTTTTATAAATATGTGTGGGATTCTGATTCACGCCCTTGTGTAAATAATTCAAAAGCTTCTTTTCCCGATTTAGGCTTCGACAGCAGCCACGCTTCGTCTACAGCTTCTGCCTGAAGCCTGAATTTTTTTAAGTCATCATTCATCACATTTTCATCTCCGCACAGAAGCTGGTCTATCAGAGGCTCGGTTTTTTCTGCAAAATCTACAGGTTCACTGCAGTAATACCATTCATCACTATCATGACTCCAGTATCCATCTTTCAGAGCTTCAGAAACTATCTCATAATTATCATCCTCATAAGATTCATAATATACCACTTTTACTCTCAGCCAAAGTTTCCTGCTGCTGTTGTTGGTTATAGAAGTATCGTTATTAAATATAAGTTCTGTTCTTTCAATACCATTTTCCGCTGCTGTTTCTATATATTCAGTATCATTTTTTCCATCAAGCCATGTCTTATATACTATTATACCGCTTATTGTAATCAGCACGATTATCCCTGCAATTAACGCCGCTGATATTTTATCTATTCTTCCCATACCTTTTCTCCCCCTTGTATCTAATAAAAGATTACCACCTTGAAATTTATTGTACAAACTGATTTTATTTTCAAATTTCGACAAATCAGTTGAAATTTTTTAAATTTGGAAATACAATATAAATAACATAATTATCAGTACGTATATTTTTGTTTCTTAAAATATACTATTCAGGAGGTATACATCATGCAGAAAACATATTCGGAAAAAGAAATCCCTCAGCTTGCCAGCGAGAAATGCGCCGTAATATATGCACTGGAAATAATAGGCGGAAAATGGAAACTGCCCATAATATATAAACTATCCAAAAAAGATTCCATGAGATATAACGAACTTAAACGTGAACTCGAAGGAATCACCAATATAATGCTCACCCGTTCTCTCCAGTATCTTGAGGAACGTAAGCTTGTAATCAGAGAGGAATTCAATCAAATACCCCCTCATGTTGAATATTCACTGACAGAAAATGCAAAAAAATTACTCCCTGCACTGGAAGTAATTAAAGAATGGGGAAGTATGGAAATGGAAAGGGTCTCAAATAAGGGTTAGATTCTTAAGAGAAAGGTCAAGTATTGCTGATGAATGGGTGAGCGCTCCGCTTGAAATGTAGTCGACACCTATGCCTTTAAGTTTTTCTATGTTCTCTTTCGTCACATTTCCCGAACATTCCGTTTCAGCTCTGTTCTCTGCCATCTTTACTGCCTTTTTCATATCATCATCGGACATATTATCCAGCATTATAATATCAGCTCCCGCTTCAAGAGCCTCTTTCATCATATCGAGATTTTCAACTTCCACCTCTATCTTTCTTACAAAAGGCGCATAATTTTTAGCCATTCTCACTGCATTTACAACTCCGCCGGCAGCATCTATATGGTTATCTTTGAGCAAAACTCCATCGGACAAATTATATCTGTGGTTGCATCCTCCCCCTATCTTTACAGCATATTTTTCAAATATCCTCATATTAGGAGTAGTTTTGCGCGTATCCAGAAGCTTTATTCCGCTGCCTTCAAGCATTTTAACCATCTCTCTTGTGTATGTGGATATACCGCTCATACGCTGAAGATAATTTAAAGCGGTACGCTCTCCTGAAAGGATTGCCCTAACACTTCCCGTCACTGTGCCAAGCACCTGGCCAGATTTAACTTCATCTCCATCCGATACTGTAAATTCTATATTCATCTCATCATCGAGAAGTTCAAAAACCCGTTTAAATATATCGAGCCCCGATATGATTCCATCCTGTTTGCATATAAGCTGCACAGTTCCTTTGCGATCCTTTTTCGTAACGGCATTAGTTGTAACATCTTCATCTGAAATGTCTTCTCTCAGCGCCATTAAAATCAAATTATCCACGTTTATTTTCATAGTGATGAGGTTCATTATGCAGACTCCTTTTTATCCTTATCTATTGCTTCCAACACCTGTCTTTTATTCTTTTCAGTGTATTTATCTAAATCAGCATATTCATCCAAGTCAAGATTATATACATCTGCCAGTTCACTAAGTGGTAAATCCAGCTTATCTTTAAATCTCTTCCAGCTGATATCATCATGGCTCAAGACCATATGCTTAGCTGCACTTTCGGCAAATACAAGACTTTCCAGCAGAGAATTGCTGGCAAGCCTGTTGGCTCCATGTACGCCATTGCAACAAGTTTCCCCCGCAGCATACAAATGTTCCATAGATGTATGACTGTTCAGGTCAACTTCTACACCTCCCATAAAGTAATGCTGCGCAGGAACTACAGGTATCCATTCTTTAGTTATATCATAGCCTTCCTGCAGACATTTACTGTATATATTGGGAAAACGTTTTTTTATATCTACATTCTCTATGGTCATAAATGACAGCCATACATGTTCTGTCCCGTCCTTTTTCATCTGTTTTAAAATCGCTTTTGAGACTACATCTCTTGGCTGCAGCTCATCGACGAATCTGTTTCCATTTTTATCGTAAAGCTGAGCGCCTTCTCCTCTTACCGATTCTGAAATCAGAAACCTTCTGTCATGATTCTTCGAAAAAAGTGTAGTAGGATGTATTTGAATATAACTGATGTTTTTAAGCTTTATATCCCTCTTTAGCGAAATGGCAAGAGCATCTCCCGTAAGATGTGCAAAATTAGTAGAACTATTGTAAATTCCGCCTATACCGCCGCAGGCCCACATAATATTATCAGCAAAAATTGCCTCCAGCTCGTTTTCCGAATTTTTTATGAGAACTCCATCGCATCCTGATTTGCCGCATAATATATCCACCATAACCGTATGTATCGCAATTTTTATATTATTTCTTTTCTTAACCTGCATAAGCAGCTTTCCGGTAATCTCCTGTCCGGTAATATCCTCATGATAAAGTATTCGGTTGGTCGAATGAGCTCCCTCCCTGGTATATGACAAGCTGCCTGATTCCATTTCAAATTCAACGCCATACTCAATCAGTTCATTTATAACATTTTGAGAGCCGTTTATCATAAAATCAACAGACTCCGGACTGTTTTCGTAATGTCCGGCTTTCATAGTATCTTCAAAGAAACTATCATAATCATCGTCATTTTTTAAAACACAAATACCGCCCTGCGCAAGAAATGAATCACTTTCCTCAAGGTCGCCCTTTGTTATCATCAAAACATCCATATCCGAAGGAAGATGTAATGCTGCAAAACAACCGGCCACCCCGGTTCCTACAATAATCACATCATATTTGTTTTTCATAATGGATAATCCCTCTCTTTTACTTAGATAATTCCAGCATCCTTTCCATAGGTGCCTTGGCATCACCTATGAGCTGAGCAGCCATATTTATTTCCGGAACCTTTTCTTCCAATGCATTTATAACGCTGTCCAAAGATATTTTTTTCATTCCCGTACAAATCTGTCCCTTTCCTATTGTGAAAAAACATTTATCAGGATTCTTCTTTTTAAGTTCATATAATACCCCTGCTTCCGTTATTATTATAAACTCTTTGTTTTCACTCTCCGAAGCAAAGTTTATTATTCCCGACGTGCTTCCGACATAATCGGCTATTTCTGCAACTTCAGGCCTTGATTCAGGGTGAGCCAAAATTAGAGCTTCCGGATGTTTTTTCTTCTCTTTCATGACCTGCTCTCTCGTTACATCGTCGTGCACAAAGCAGCATCCTTCGTTAAATATAAAATTTTTTTCCGGAAGTTTATCAGCTATAAAATGAGCCAAATTCTTATCAGGTACGAAAAAAATATTTTTATTCGGTAAACTACCGACTATTTTTAATGCATTTGAAGAAGTAACGCATACATCGCTTACAGCCTTGATTTCCGCCGTTGAATTAACATAGCATACTACTGATACATCTTCGTATTTTTCCCTTATTTCATTTATTTTTTCAACTGTCGCCATATGCGCCATAGGACAATCAGCTTCTGCTTCTGGAAGCATTACTTTTTTATCAGGATTAAGAATTTTAGCGCTTTCTCCCATAAAGGACACACCGCATATTACAATCATATCAGCATCCACTTTTGTTGCCATATCACTTAAATAATAAGAATCCCCAACAAAATCTGCAATTTTCTGTACTTCATCTTCTACATAATAATGAGCCATAATTACTGCATTTTTTTCTTTTTTCAAACTTTGAATTTTATGGATTTTATCATTCATAACTCAAACTCCTTCTTAATCCTCTTCACATATTTACATAGCCCTACAGGTTATATGTCAAATTGTATTGAGTATAACACCTTTTTTCATTTTTAACAAGACAAATGTCTTTATTAGTGTCAAGACATATAAAAAATATACAAAACAAAATCAAAGATTTTCCTGCATACGTGTCACACACAATCAGAGCAATGCTTCACAAGATAATTTCTTTTCATTTCGTCAATATCGGCAGAATCCATATTCCCTGCATAATAAAAAATGAGAGAGAACCGCTTTATAGTGTATTCCTCTCTCATAACCCTCTTATTCAGTTTTACATTCGGTTTGCAATAGATTCAAAACCTCATCCCAGCTATTGAAATTATAATCGGCAAGCTTATTTATGTATTCTCTGTCATCATCTGAATACCTGTCATATATTACAGCCGTTTCAATACCCGCGGCTTTTGATGCTTCCACTCCTATAAGAGAATCCTCGAACACCAAACATTCCTCCGGTGTTACATGGAAATTTTCAATAACCTTAAAATATATTTCAGGGTCGGGTTTTATGGCGCCGGCATCTTCTCTTGTATATATTCTGCTGAAATATGTATCTATATCTGCCTTTGCCCTTATATTTAAGTTTTCCTTTCTGTAAACTTCCATATTGCTTCTTTTGGTTGTGGAAGCTATGGCAAGTTCATAGCCTTTTTTCTTTAATGCTGCAATAAACCTTTCTGCGCCAGGTTTATAATCTATAACATTTTTCAAATATTGCTGAGCAGTCTCATAACGTATTTTTATAATTTCGTCAGCTGTTTCCTGTAAATTATAGATTTTTTTCAAATCCATACAATATTCGCAGTACGGATTGTCATGACCTCTGTATTTTCTTAAGGAGATGTCTCTCTGCTGCTGTATCTCCGAAAGAGATCCAGCATTTCCTCCCAAAGATACTATAATTTCCCTATCCACCTGATTCCAAACTCCTACAGAATCTATAAGAGTTCCATCCATATCAAATATTATAAGTTTCTTTTCCTTAAACATATTCCACCATTTCTTCCAAAGGTCTGTATGTACTGTGAAGCTGTTCGTTTGGCTTCGAATTGTCCGCCGGATACCCTATGGGGAGCATGCAAACAGGTTTTATATTTTCAGGCAGTCTGAATATCTTGGATACTTCGTCAGCCCTGAAGCCTCTCACCCACACAGAACCTATACCCAGTTCCCATGCCTGCAGCATCATATGAACACAAACTATACTTGCATCCATTTCCCCGGAATCAAATCCTCTGTCATATCTGCTGTGCCATGACAGATTTTTATCATAGCACACCAGTAGTATCATCGGAGCATTGTACGCATATTTCGTATGAAAACGCATTTTCTCAAGAGCTTCCTCGCTTTTAAGTATGTATATTTTCTGAGGCTGAAAATTAAGCGCGGTTGGAGCCACCTGCCCCGCCTCCAATATTCTATCAATTTTATCCTGCTCTACAGGTCTATCAGAAAATGAACGGACGGAATATCTTTCTCTTGCAAAATCCAAAAAATTCATAACATAATCTCCTTTTAGCAGCTTATTAAGTTATATCTGGGCATCAAGCCATGAAGGTCTCATTTGAAGAGTCATGGGAAATACACTGAAATCTTTAAGGTCACCTGTTTTGTATTTAAGTTCTTCAACAAGCTCTTCAACGCATGTGCTGAAAACAACAGGTATACCCGTCTTCTCAGACAGCCTGCTGCATAATTTGTATCCTTTTATTATATCATCCGTACTTGTTTCTGTCAGCAAATGTGTGTTGTTTATAATCCCGTTAATTTTAAGCCCGATTTCATTCTCTATCTGCGTTAAATGGAAAATAGCGCCTTCCAGAGTATCAGTTTCAAATCTGTTTGCATTTACAATAAGATACCTTTCCGTATCTTCTCTGTCAAAATATTTTCTGAACTGATTCATTATGCGGGCTCCGCTGTCATTTCCGCCCACATCTATAATCGTATCGAAGTCTTCATTTTCCAAAGGCGTTCTTATCTTGGCGGTTATTGCAGGAAGGTCCTCTGCTATATCGTATTCGTATTGATTAAAATAAACATTTATACCTGAAGATTCAAGCATTTTCTGTCTTTCACGGCTTCGAAAATAGGGATTGGCTATATCCAGATCCAAAAGGGCTACCTTATCGCTGCGCTTTCTTAAATGAAGAGCGTAGTTCACAGCAAACTCAGTTTTCCCGCTGCCATAATGTCCCAGCACCACTATCTTTCTTCCCATAATCAGCCTTCCCAAGCTTGCAGAGCTCTCATATTAGGCTCTATCAATTTTGCCTTTTTTCCGGTCATAAGTTTTTCAAAGGTCTTCTCCATTGTATCAATATTTACTACGCCGGTTTTCTTAATAATCGCTCCCAGCATTATCATATTAGCTGTTTTTTCATTTCCTATTTTAGTTTCAGCCAGACCTATTGTATCTACATAATGTACATTTACATCACTTCGATCCACTTTTTCATTTATTATGGATGAATTTATAAAAAGATCACCGCCGCTCTCAAGCTGATCTATGTATTTTTCCAATGAAACCTTGTTCATCGCCAGAAGCACATCGTATGAACTTGGAAGCGGTGATGCTATGGGTTTATCAGAAACGACAACAGTACAGTTTGCCGTACCTCCTCTCATCTCCGGACCGTAAGACGGCATCCACGTAACTTCCTTTTCTTCATACATAGCGCTGTAAGCTATCATCTGTCCGATAAGAAGAACTCCCTGTCCTCCAAAACCTGCCAAAAGCATTCGTTTTGACGCCATCTTACTCCACCCCCTCTAAAGTTTTGAATTTACCCAGCGGATAATAAGGTATCATTTTATCTTTTACAAACTCCAATGCTCCAACCGGTGAAACACCCCAGTTAGTAGGACAGGTGGATAAAAACTCTACAAAGGCAAAGCCCATCCTTTTCTCCTGAATTTCAAATGCAGTCTTTATGGCTTTTTTAGCTTTCCTCACCTCCGCAGGTGAATGAAGGGAAACACGTTCTACATATACAGCTCCATCAATAGTAGAAATCATTTCAGACATTCTTAAGGGACTTCCTGCCTGTTCTATTGTTCTTCCATTTACACTTGTAGTCGTTTTCTGCCCTACCAGCGACGTTGGAGCCATCTGCCCTCCCGTCATGCCGAATATGGCGTTATTTATAAAGAATGTACATATCTTTTCTCCCCTGTGAGCTGCATGAATTATCTCTCCAGTACCAATAGATGCCAAATCTCCGTCACCCTGATATGTAAAAACGTAAGAATCAGGATGAACTCTTTTTATTCCCGAAGCAACAGCAGGCGCTCTTCCATGCGGCGATTCCATCATATCCACATTCATAAACTGATGGGCTACTATAGAACATCCTACAGGAGAAACACCTATAGCATTTCCCAATGCATTTTTTTCTTCCAGAACTTCCATTATTAATCTATGAGCAATACCATGAGTGCACCCGGGACAATAGCTTGTAGTCATCTCACGCATTCCCTTTGTAAATTCAAAAATAGGTTTCATCTATTTCATGCCTCCAATCAATGATTTTGTCCTCTCCGCAATTTCAACAGGGCTGAGCAGCATGCCCCCAACTCTGTTTATTAAGTCTACGTGAAGCTTTCCATTAACAGCAAGTTTCACATCGTTTATCATCTGTCCCTGCGAAAGTTCTACAGATATAACTCTCTTAACATTATCTCCAAGATTTTGAAAAGCCTCTTCAGGGAAAGGCCAAAGAGTTTTCGGTCTTATAAGTCCTGTATTTATACCGTCAGCTTTTAAAATTTCCATCGCTTCAAGAACAACTCTTGCCGTAGAACCGTAAGCGGCAAATACTATTTCCGCATCTTCCGTATTTCGCGTATCATATTCTGCCAGTTCCCTTTGAGCGCGTTCATATTTAGGCCAATAACCTAAAATTTCCTCTTCAAGCAGTTCCTGTTTTAACTGCAGGGATTTTATAACATTCCTGTCTCTGTCACCTTTATGACCTGTTAAAGCCCAAGGCTTCTTCTTCGGAATATCCTCTTCCTTCGTATAGCCTTTATCCTCAGGAAGCACCACAGGTTCCATCATCTGACCTATCATACCGTCAACTGCTATTATTACAGGATTTCTGTATTCATCAGCAACCTCATAAGCTTTTCCTATCATATTTACAGCTTCCTGTATGGAACTCGGCGCATATACTATGGTATGATAATCTCCGTTTCCTCCTCCTCTTGTCACCTGATTATAATCAGCCTGAGACGGCTGTATGGTTCCTATTCCCGGTCCTCCCCTCATAACATTTAACAATACGAGAGGAAGCTGCACAGATGCAAATATCGAAAGACCCTCCTGCATCAAAGCTATCCCGGGAGATGAAGAAGACAACAACACTCTTCCTCCTGCCGCAGATGCACCGTAGGCCATATTTATCGCCGCCAGTTCGCTTTCTGCCTGAATAAATGAACCTCCTACCTTTGAAAGTTCTCTTGACATATATTCCGGTATTTCATTTTGAGGTGTAATTGGATAGCCGAAATAAAATCTGCATCCGCTTCTTATTGCCGCTATGGCAAATGCCTCATTTCCCTTCATCAATCTTTTTTCTGTTGTACTCATTTTTTACTGCTCCTTATATATATTTATCGCTCCGTCAGGACACATAATCCCACAGCTGGCACATGCTATGCACTCACTTTCGTCAACTATTTTAACTGCGTGATAGCCATTAATATTAACTTCAACATCGTCGATTGCCAATATATTCTTAGGACATACGGAAATACAAATTTCGCATCCCTTGCATCTGTCCCTTTTTATTATCACTTTTGCCTTAGCCAAACTTCTCACTCCTTTACAACAATAATCATTTCTCATGTCATTTTCCCTCTGTTTTTGTCAACATGAACTATTATATACTATTTTTTTTGCGTTTGCGACACAAAAAATCCTTTTTTATAAATTTTTTTATAAGCCCAAACGAACAATTTAGTGACAATATAAAAAATAAAAATTATAATATCTGTAAATATAATATTACTTGAAAGGAATTACGCTTGACTTTTATGAAAAAACTCTCCGAAAACACAACTTTAAGACAAAATATATATTCTTTTATTACTGTATTTTTATGGGCTTCCGCCTTCCCCCTAACTAAATCTATAGATGGTTATTTTTCACCATACTCGCTAGGTCTTTTAAGATGTTTCACCGCTTCATTATTACTTATAATTTTAGCTAAAGCCATTCACATAAGAAAACCCTTTTGTAAAAAACACATTATGTACTTCACTTTGTCCGGCGCATTGGGATTTTCAATGTATATGATTTTTTTCAACGTCGGTCTCATTACGCTTACATCAGCAACTTCAAGTATCATTATTGCTGCCACTCCCATCTTTACCGCAATCGCTGCCAGCATACTGTACAAAGAAAAAATTAGTATAGCCGGTTGGATTTCGATACTTTTTGCATTTTCAGGCGTAATTATTCTGCTCTTTTGGAACGGTATTTTTTCAATTAATATTGGTGTAATATGGACACTCGCCGCTTCAGCAGTATTCTGCGGTTATAACCTTATGAACAGAAAACTTGCTCTTTTAGGTTATACATCCGGTGAAATCGTTACATACAGTATGATAGCCGGAACCATACTGCTGCTCGGATTTCTTCCTCAAACCATAACAGATATTTCAAATGCGGACTTACCAAATATCGCAGCTGTAATTTATCTTGGAATAATGCCCAGCGGAATCTCCTATATTTTATGGGCAATGGCTATAAATTCAGCAAAAAAAACAAGCGAAGTTACAAACTATATGTTCGTAACCCCACTTTTATCAGCTGTTATGGGATTTTTAATGCTCAAAGAAATTCCCGACATGGGAACTTTTATCGGCGGAATAATAATTATAACAAGTGTTGTATTCTTTAGCTATAAAGGGAAGTAAATTTAAAAGCCCATATCTTCATTTATAAGTATTATTTCCATATCATCTGTATCGTTCATTTTCTTTAAATACAGATTCATCGCATTGCAAATTCTGTCCGGACTGTTGCAGTTGTAACATCTGTCTCCTTTAACAGCACAAGGTGTTTTTAAATTATATCTTTTTGCATTTTTAGGCGCAGCAACATTTCTTGCTCTGTAAACCGCATCCTCCAAAGTAGGAACAATTTTATTTGTGCTTACAATAAAATAAACTTTATTATGTCCGAAAAGTGAACCTGCGACACGATTCCCGGTTCCATCAATATTTACCATTTCTCCTGTTTCTGACATGGCATTTACAGACGTAAGGTAAACTTCCGCCGTAAGAGTCTTCATTGCAATCTCAATAAATTCATCATTATCTTTGCTTTGATTTGGATCATATACCGTATTGTGCTCTGATAATCTCTTATAAAGCTTCATATCATTCATTGTAGCAGAATCTCCAAATCCTACAATTTGATTATCAATTTGTTCATCTATATAATCAGCTACCCTTTGAGCTGTCTCAAAATAATTTACAGAATAGCGATTTTTCTCCAATGCTCTTATTACCGATTTAATATTCATAATCTTATCCTTTCAAATATAATTAACATAACGACTTTTAGATTAATCACATTATAATTCATGAAAATCAAAACACAAGTACGCACATTTTTGTGCCTTTTGCATGTTGTGGCTTTGCACCACCAATAAAGGGAAATAATTTTTAATAACAGGAGGCAATAAATGTCCACCATCAGTTTATGTATGATTGTAAAAAATGAAGAAAATGTACTGAGTCGATGTCTAGACAGCATAAAAGAACTTATTGACGAAATAATCATAGTCGATACCGGCAGCACTGACAACACAAAGTCCATAGCAAAAAAATATACAGACAAAATATATGACTTTCAATGGATAGACGATTTTTCAGCAGCGCGAAACTTTTCATTCTCAAAGTCAACAATGGAATACAGCATGTGGATGGATGCAGACGATGTCTTTAACTATAAATATAAAAACGAATTTCTTGATTTAAAAAAAACAGGATTTAATAGTGCTGATATAATAATGATGCCGTATATTACATCTTTTGATGAAGACGGAAACCCTGTATTTTCATATTATCGTGAAAGAATAATAAAAAGTTCCATTGATTTTTCATGGAAAGGCAAAGTACATGAAGTCATAAGCCATAGTTCAAACAATTACTTGTATTCAGAAATATCTATTATTCATAAATCCGTTAAAGAAACATATACTGACAGAAATCTTAAAATATACGAAAAACAAATATCGGATGGAGATGACCTTTCTCCAAGAGATATGTTTTATTATGGAAGAGAATTATTCTACCATCAAAAGTATAACGAATCGATAATATGCCTTACGAGATTCTTAAATATGCCCGGGGGCTGGGTTGAAAATAAAATCGAAGCCTGCAAGTTTCTATCATACAGCCATAATAAACTGGACAATAAAAATTCCGCCCTTACTGATTTGTTTCTTACGTTCTCATATGATACTCCTCGCGCTGAGATATGCTGTGAAATAGGAGCATTGTTTATGCAGCTTCAAAATTTTAAAGCTGCAATTTTCTGGTATAAGCTCGCTCTGAAAATTCCTCTTAATGAGAAATCCGGCGCCTTTATATCAAAGGATTGCTATGGATATATACCTTATATTCAGCTATGCGTCTGCTACGATAAAATCGGAGAACATAACAAAGCTATGGAATATAATGCTTTAGCAGGAAAAATAAGACCAAATTCACCATCCTATATAACCAACCTGCAATATTTTGAATCATTAAACAATAAATAAATAGTTATTATACTCACCTAATCACTTTTTAAGTAATATATTAAATCGAGGTGATACATATAGTAAATAATTTATATTATATGTAAACTTTATATCTTAGCTTGTGAAAGGAGTAAACTTTTAATGAATTGCAACAATTTTAATAAACGCGGTTCAAACTGTAACTGCAATAATAGACAATGCAACTCTTGCCCTCCACCTTGTCCTCCACCTTGCCCTCCTTGTTGTGTTACCGGACCTACGGGGCCTACTGGACCTACCGGACCTACTGGATTTCCAGGATTTCCTGGCGCCACAGGGCCTACCGGACCTACTGGACCTGCAGGTATAGGTATACCAGGGCCTACTGGGCCTACCGGACCTACGGGGCCTACAGGTGCAACCGGTCCTACTGGAGCGACTGGGGCAACTGGAGCTGGAATAGACACTGCAACTGAATTCGTTGCCGGTACTGATTATACACAAGGTGACACTGTTTTCTATAATGGATCATTATATCGAGTCGCTAGAAATAATCCTTCAGGCACACCGGGGACTTCACCTGATTTTCAGGTCCTTTCTGTTGCTGGACCTACCGGCGCAACTGGACCTACCGGGCCTACTGGGCCTACCGGACCTACTGGACCTACGGGAACCGGCACGACTGGTGCAACTGGACCTACTGGGCCTACCGGTGCAACCGGTCCTGCTGGAACTGGCGCTACGGGACCTACCGGTGCAACTGGACCTACTGGACCTATAGGGCCTACTGGCGATACCGGTCCTGCCGGAACTGGCGCTACGGGACCTACCGGTGATACCGGTCCTACCGGACCTACTGGGCCTACTGGTGATACCGGTCCTGCCGGAACTGGCGCTACAGGACCTACCGGTGATACCGGTCCTACTGGGCCTACTGGGCCTACTGGCGATACCGGTCCTACCGGACCTACTGGACCTACTGGCGATACTGGACCTGCCGGAACCATTACACCCGGTACCGCAGTAGCAGACATCTCATCGGGAAGTGATGTTAATACTGTAATAACATCTTTTAACGAACTTTTAGCATCACTGCGTGCAGCAGGTGTAATTTCAACTTAAAAATAAAACTTTAACGTAAGTTTCCCTTTTATTGGTGGTGCTTTAACACATTTTTATTTAACAAAAATTTTATTAACTTTTTATAACATTTATCAATTTTTTTATTTGAATTTTCTTTTTCAGCAACAAAAATCACAACAGCTTTAACACGATTTTTCAACATTTAAACGCCTCCTGAGGAATTATATGTTCTTATAATATGATCGAATATCTTTGTCTTAAAACTATTAAGGATGGTATATTATTTTGAAGTTTTTCATATACAGCCGTAAATCTGTTTACACCGGAAGAGGAGAAAGCACTGAAAATCAAATTGAGATGTGCCGAAAATATATAGAAAACAAATTTTCAAAAATATCCAAACATGATATTTCCATATACGAAGATGAAGGTTTTTCTGCAAAAGATACAGAACGACCTCAGTTTAAGCTCATGACAAAACATATAGAAACTAATCCTCCTGATTTTATTGTATGTTACAGACTTGACAGAATAAGCCGAAGCGTAAGTGATTTTTCCTCATTTATAGAAAATTTAAACAGCCGCGGTATATCATTCATCTGCATAAAAGAAGAATTCGATACTTCAAAGCCAATGGGCAAAGCGATGATGTACATAGCATCTGTATTTTCCCAATTAGAAAGAGAAACAATTGCCGAACGAGTACGAGATAACATGCTTATGCTGGCACGTACGGGACGATGGCTGGGAGGAACTACTCCTACAGGCTATACATCCGAAAAAACATGTGAAATTATTATGGATGGAAAAATGAGAACATCGTATAAACTTAAAGAAAAATACGATGAGCTCAAAATAGTTTCCTGCATATTTTCTACTTTTATTGAAAACAAAAATATACACTCGGTATACGAACACCTTAAGAACAGCAACATACTCTCTAAATCCAAAAAACAATATACAGCCTCAAGCATAAAGCAAATATTGACAAATCCCGTATATTGTATTGCTGATATGAATGCTTTTAATTATTTTACAAAATGCGGATGTGAAGTTTGTTTCACAAAAGAACAATGCGGCCATGACTTAGGGATACTTGCTTATAACAAACGTAATTACAGCAAAAAAGGCGCACCACGTAATCCTATGGAAAAATGGATAATTGCAGTCGGCAAACATAAAGGAATTATAGAAGGAAGTAAATGGGTATATGCACAACAGCTTTTAGAAAAAAATCCAGCACCTAAAAATACTAATGATTACTCTGTTTTATCAGGTATTATTCTATGTGATAAATGTCATAGTCCAATGATATCGAAACTTAGAAATAAAAACAACCAGAAAAAAAACTTTGATTACATATGCAGCTGTAAACTGCACAAAGGGACAAATCAATGTGAATGTCAAAACATAGAAGGGCTTTCCACAGACAGAATAGTTACATTAAAGATACTTGAATTCATACTTAAAAATTCATCTCCCAAAACAAAAATCGATACAGATATAGCAGACGATGAAAATCTTTCTGCTGAAATGATTTTAAATTCTTTATCCGTTTATGAACAGCGTGATATTGTAAAAAATATTGCCGAAACAATAATTTGGGATGGTGAAAAAATAAAAATTATTATAAATTATATATGTCTTTTTGACTATCTTTTTATATCTTCTTAAATGTCCGCAAAGCCTTATTTTATCGGCTCTACGGGCATTTTGCTTTTGTGGTAAACCTCACATATCTAGGTCTATC
>CABUXV010000038.1 GCA_902495595.1 uncultured Eubacterium sp.
TATAGTGATGTCAAGAGGTGAACATAAATGAGTTATTCAGAGCTTGTAAATGAATTGAAATTGGAGGGGCGCTTAATCGGCGTGACAAGGGTAGATTCAAAGGATGAAAACATTGATGATATATTCGGATGTGTGTATAAAGCGATGAAAAAAGTTCTTGAAGGCAGAAGCCTTGTATTGAAATCTGGTTCGTGTAGCTGCGGAGGGTTTGATCACAACAGCGGACTTAATGATGAAAGACCTTCGATTCCCGGTGGATTTGGAGTGTTTCTTTCTCATGGCTCATCTCAGATGTGGACGCCTCCCGGTGAAAAGTTTAAGTGCAGCCCTGAAATTGCAGAAGCTATGTTTGATATGCTGCCCAAAGATGTAATGGATGGATTTGACGCTATAAAATTTGAACCCTACAGGGAAGGAATGGAAGCTGATGTAGTAGTTGCATTCGTTAATCCTGACCAGCTTTCGGCGATGATCGTTCTTCATGGATACAACAAAGCTTTATATGATTCAGCAATGGCGACAACGGTATCGGGATGCGCTTCAATGCTGAGAATTCCTTTCGCGGAGATGAAGAAGAAAGAGCCGAGAGCCGTGATAACAGGAACGGATTTAGCCCAGAGATATTTTATGGAAGAAGATTTGCTCGCTATATCCATAGCAGGATGGGAATTTGAGAATATACTTCAGATTACGGGAGAATGTTATTTCCATTCACCTGTATTTAAGAAAATAAGAGAAAGAATTCATAAAGATGAAGCCGAAAAAGAAAAGAAATATTCAATACTGGCTTGAAAGGTCGCTAATCAAGCCGTGAAGCGAAGCAAATTCTGAAAAATAGCTGCAAAACAATAGGATTTTCAGAAAAATAAATGTTATGTAAACTTGTGACGGAAAATAACAACAAAATAGTTTGATAAAAACATTATATATCAGCATATAAGTTGTAAAATAGCCTGATAAATATCGCCAGACAGAAAATATTTGAGAAAAATATCTTTTGTCTGGCGATATTTAGATTTTTTTCTGAAAACAAGCTCATAAAACAAGAGTTTTTCAGAAAAAATTAGTTTACATAATAATATGGGCTTTAGGAATAATGCAGGGTTTGTATTAAATCCATATATTTAAGATATGCTCTATATTTATGTGTTTAACTCATAGCCTTAAACTTTAGCGTTGAATTTTTGCATTAATCTGCGCGTTCAATTTTATCCGTTTAATTTATTTCCTTAAATTAACCCTCGGCTGACAGCGTTCAATTCACATCTTTTAATTTACGGTATTAAATCACACTGGCAGCCAAATGGTTCTTCTCATATCATGTTAGTGGCAGCTGTGTCCGCCGCCGCATCCGTGATGACTGCTGCTGCCGCATTGATGATTGCTGTCTTCATGGCTATGGCAGTTGTGCTGATGGTCATCGCCGTGGTGATTGCATTTTACATCCGGATTATACTGTAAATTATCGCCGAGTAAAGCTTCTACAGCTTCATCTGCGCTTCCGCAAACTCCTCCGTATAATTTGATGCCGGCTTCTGCAAGAGCCGTCTGAGCTCCTCCTCCAATGCCTCCGCATATCAGTATATCAATATTGTGATTTGCCAAAAGGGTTGCCAGTGCTCCGTGGCCGCTGTTTCCGGAATCGACGATTTCTGTATTTGTTATTTCTCCATCTGAAATATTGTAAACTTTAAACTGTTTTGTGTGTCCGAAATGCTGAAAAATCTCACCGTTTTCATAAGTAACCGCAATATTCATGTTTATATCTCCTTTTTTTGTGGATAATCGTTGCCTCTTACGCATTGACTTCTGTGATGTTTGCATCCGCCGCACCTGCATTGACTTTCTTTTCCGTCGCACAGAGTGTAATCCCCTCCCTGTATCTGCAAAGGTTTGCCGTCTACAATAGCCAGCGCTATTTTGTGTCTGGCATTGTTGTATATCTGTTGTACCGTAGTTCTCGCTACGTTCATATAACTGCTGCATTCTTCCTGCGAAAATCCTTCTTTGTCGATGAGACGCAGGGTCTCGTATTCATCGACAGTCATGGTTATCGTATTGCCTGGAGTATCTCCGCAGTTTTTGTCAGAGCAGACTTTGCCTGACGGAACAAAGCCTGTAAATTTGGGGAGGCAGCATACTTTTCTGCATTTTCTGGGTCTGGGCATAAGATTATCTCCAACTTGTAAAATATAACTTATTAAAGATTATAATACACAGGTTTATGACATATGTCAATAACTCCGAAGAAACAATCATAAATGATTTTTAAACAAAAGAATTCTTGCAGATACTACGGGGCGCGTGTAAAATGTTACTGGAAAATAACCAGGGAAAGGGAAGAACTACAGATGAATTTTACTATAGCAGCAGGACCTCTCATAGGCGCGGTAATAGGATATTTTACAAATTATTTGGCTGTCAAGATGATTTTCAGACCGAGACAGGAGATAAAACTTTTCGGGAAAAGACTTCCCTTTACTCCGGGAGTAATACCCAAAGGAAAATCACGGCTTGCAAAGAGTATGGGAACAACCATAGCGGATACATTGCTGACAAAAGAAGATATAGGAAAACATTTGCTTTCTGAAAATATGAAAGATGCCGCAGCAGACAAAGCTTTGAAAATAGCAGAAGCTGATATTAAGGATGGAATTCTTCAGATTACCGGCATGGAGTCGAAAGCTTACGAAGAAAAGAGGGAGATTTTGTGCGATAGTATCAGCGGACAAATATGCGATGCAGTCGCAGCCATGCCTATCAGGGAAAAGGTAGAAGAGTCCATGAAAAAGGGGATAGACGAAAAACTGGCAGAACTTAAACAGGACGGAATGATGGGAAGTGTGATATCTATGATGGTAAATGACGAAATGATAGACTCTATCGTAGAACCTATAAGCGGTAAAATATGCAGCCACATTGATAAACACGGCATGGATTACATACGTCCTGCCGTCGATGAAAAAATTGGCGAAATGGAAAATTTTTCAGCAGCGGATATGCTGTCGGCAATGAACGTGGGCAGGGAGGAATTTAAAGAACATATTAAAAGCATTTATCATAAAGTAATAGAGACGAATATGGATACGATTATGAATAATGTAAACTTAGCGTCTCTGATAGAAGAGAAAATCAATGGGATGGACGTGATACAGCTCGAAGATATGGTAATGTCAGTTATGAGAAAAGAGCTGAATACCATAGTAAATTTGGGAGCGCTCATAGGATTTATAATAGGTATGCTCAATATTTTTATATAAGTACGTGGAAGTGTATTTTCTCATATAAAACCATAAAAATATGTTTAACAGGAAATTTATTCTTTTGCTTGCATAATTATGTGGCAGATGTATAATAAATGTAACGATATTAATTAAAACAGGGGAGCTTGCAGGAAGCAGGCTGAGAGTAGGTTAGTCCACCTAGACCCGTAACCTGATTTGGATAATGCCAACGTAGGGACATATGTTTTTTAAACTGTAAGTTTAGCGGATATGCCGGCGTGGTGTATCCGCTTTTTGGTTTTGCGGGATGAGTGAGGGACGCGGCTGAAATTATATATCCCCGGGATGATAAGGAGGCAAAAATGCTTGGAGATTTTATTGAAAATGTTAGAAGAAATGTACCGCTTGTTCATAATATAACAAATTATGTGACCGTAAACGATGTTGCAAATGTTGTTCTTGCATGCGGAGCAAGTCCCATAATGTCAGATGAACCGGATGATGTAGAGGACATAACATCTATTTGCGGAGGTTTGAATATAAATATCGGTACACTGAACAAGAGAAGTATAGAGAGTATGTTCATCGCAGGAAATAAAGCAAAAGAGCTGGGACATGTTATTTTGCTTGACCCTGTAGGAGCAGGCGCCAGCAAACTGCGTACGGATACCGCCGTAAAAATTATGGAAGAAATCAGCCCATCGGTCATAAGAGGAAATATTTCGGAGATAAAAACCTTAGCCTTAGGCAGCGGAACAACTAAAGGAGTTGATGCGGATATTGCAGATGCGGTAACAGAAGAAACTTTGGATGAAGCCGTGGATTTTGTAAAGACATTTTCCGAAAAAACAGGAAGTATAATTGCTGTAACAGGCGCTGTAGATTTGGTAGGCGATAGCAGTACTTGCTATGTAATAAGAAACGGAAGAGCGGAAATGGGAAAAATTACAGGTACAGGATGTCAGCTTTCTGCGATGATGACAGCATTTGTGACAGCTAATCCAAAAAACGCACTTGAAGGGGCGGCATCAGCTGTATGCGCCATGGGACTTGCCGGAGAGCTGGGCTGGAAAGCAATGAAAGATGGAGAGGGAAATTCGACTTACAGAAACCGTATTATAGACGCTATTTACAATATGGATGGAAAAATTTTAGATGAAGGAGCAAAATATGAAATTAGATAAGAAAAATCTGCTTCTTTATGCTGTTACAGACAGAAGCTGGCTGGGAGATTCGTCTCTTTATGAACAGGTTGAAAGCGCGTTAAAAGGCGGCGCAACCTTTGTTCAGCTCAGGGAAAAAAATCTGGAAGAAGAGCTGTTTCTTAAAGAAGCTGAGGAAATAAAAGAATTGTGTCAAAAATACAAGGTTCCCTTTGTAATAAACGATAATGTTGATATAGCCATAAAAATGGATGCAGACGGAGTTCACGTAGGGCAGAGCGATATGGAAGCCAAAGATGTGAGAGCAAAACTGGGAGAAAATAAGATCATCGGAGTTTCCGCGCAGACTGTAGAGCAGGCATTGCTGGCAGAAAAGCAGGGAGCAGATTATCTGGGAGTGGGAGCCGTATTCAAAACAGGTTCAAAATACGATGCGGAAGACGTTTCTCACGACACTCTTAAAAAAATCTGTGAAGCGGTGAATATCCCTGTAATTGCCATAGGCGGCATAAGCAGAGAAAATGTAGCTTTGCTGTCGGGAAGCGGAATATGCGGAATCGCGGTAATAAGCGCGATATTCGGGCAGGAGGATATTGAAGCAGCAGCCGGAGAACTTAAAGTCCTAACTGAAAAGATGATAACAGAAGCATAGAAAACACGTTTTTTAGATATTGATTCAGCAGCTAGATTTTATAAATCCCGGGAAAGGATATTTCCTGTTTGATAATAGAATACAAAGGTGATGAGAATGATAAAAGGAGCGATTTTTGACGTAGACGGTACGATTCTTGATTCAATGAAGATTTGGGATGAAGTGGGACAGCGGTATCTTTCTGACAGAGGGAAAACCGCGGAAAAAAATCTAAATGATATTCTTTTCCCTATGACCATTGAAGAAGGTGCGGAATATATAAAAAATAAATACCATATATCCGAAGAGCGCGGGCAAATTGCAGAAGGTCTATTGGACATCGTAAAGGATTTTTATTTTCTGGAGGCAGAACCGAAACAGGGCGCTGTCGAGCTTTTGGACTTGCTTGACAGAAAGGATATTCCTATGACTGTTGCAAGCTCAAGCAACAGGGAGCATATAGAAAGAGCTTTTGAAAGGCTTGATATAAAAAAATATTTTGTTGAAATATTCACCTGCTCCGAGGTTGGCGCAGGCAAAACAGAACCGTTTATATTTGAACAGGCAGCGAAGATTATGGGCAGTGAACCTCAGATGACATATGTGTTTGAGGATGGATTTTATGCGGCAGAAACGGCGAAAAATGCGGGATTTAAAGTCGTTGGAATCTACGATGATTCCAGCAGGGCAGACTGGGAAAACTTAAGAGAAACCGCTGATATTGCGGTAGAGGATTTAAAGGAATTTAATAAAATCTGGGAATACATATCAAAGTGATATTTATCCGGCGGCAGATTGGGGGCACCACCTTCTGTCGCCTAATAAAATTAATGCTAATGTAAAATGCGTAAATGCAGAGACGAAGAAAGGAAATTAAAATGAAAACAGCATTAACAATCGCAGGAAGCGATTCCAGCGGAGGCGCCGGCATCCAGGCAGATATCAAGACAATGACAGCTAACGGCGTTTACGCCATGAGCGCTGTTACGGCTTTGACTGCTCAAAATACTACCGGCGTTACAGGAATCATGGAATCATCTCCGGAATTTTTAGGAGAGCAGCTGGACAATATTTTTACTGATATTTACCCGGATGCAGTAAAAATAGGAATGGTATCATCGGCGAAGCTGATAATGGAAATAGCCGATAAACTCAAAGTATACGAAGCCCAAAATATAGTGGCTGACCCGGTAATGGTCTCCACAAGCGGAGCCAAACTGATGGAAGACAATGCAGTGGAGGTACTCAAAGAAAGACTTCTTCCGATTGCATCTCTTTTAACTCCCAATATACCCGAAGCAGAGGTTTTATCTGAAATGAAGATAACTTGCCAAGACGATATGATAAAAGCCTCAGAGCTGATAAATCAAAAATATGGCTGCGCGGTCCTATGCAAGGGAGGCCACAATATAGGTTCGGCAAATGATTTGCTGTACGATAATGGAACGGTTAAATGGTTTTACGGTAAGAGAATAGATAATCCGAATACCCATGGAACGGGATGCACTTTATCAAGCGCTATAGCTTCCAATCTGGCAAAGGGATTCGATATGAAAGAGTCTGTAAAAAGGGGAAAAGAGTATATATCAGGAGCTCTTTCCGCCATGCTTGATTTGGGAAAAGGCAGCGGCCCTATGGACCATGGATTTGATATAAAAAGCAGATTTACAGAAGCGCCGCCCTCAAGAGATAATGAACGAAGTAAATAAGGGGGGATAAATAATATGGAGAAAACAGAATTGGCGAAGAAGAGCAAAGGAACTTCTCTGTTTGAAAACGGACTCATATGGTTTGGCGCAGGGGTATCCCTTGCAGAGATAATAACAGGAACATATCTTGCTTCCCTCGGATTTGCAAGAGGAACAGCAGCCATAATCATAGGACATGTTATAGGATGCGTCATGCTTTTTCTTTCAGGCCTGATAGGCGGCAAGGTCAGAAAAAGCGCCATGGAAACAGTTAAAATGAGCTTTGGAAGAAAGGGAGGTCTCATATTTTCCTTTCTGAATGTCATGCAGCTTGTAGGATGGACGTCTATCATGATATATGACGGAGCGCTGGCTGCCGACGGAGTGGCAGGAACAGGAAGGTGGATGTGGTGTATTCTGATAGGAGCGCTGATAATTCTCTGGATACTTGTCGGAGTTACAAATCTTGGGAAGATAAACATAGTAGCGATGACAGCGCTTTTTATTCTTACGATTATGCTGTGCAAAGTTATATTTTCAGATGGAGCAGTTTCAGAGACGGTATCAGAAGAATCCATGTCATTTGGCGCTGCTGTAGAGCTTTGTGTTGCAATGCCTCTATCATGGCTTCCTCTTATAAGCGACTATACGAGAGAAGCGCGATCACCTGTAAAGGCAACGGCTGTCAGCGCAGTTACATACGGTCTTGTAAGCTGCTGGATGTATGCTATAGGAATGGGCGCCGCCATATTTACAGGGGAATACGATATAGCTCAGATAATGTTAAAAGCAGGGCTGGGCATAGCAGCTCTTCTTATCGTAGTTTTTTCTACGGTTACGACTACATTTTTGGATGCTTATTCAGCAGGCGTATCCAGTGAGTCTATATGGTCCGGACTTAAAGGAAAATATGCAGCCGTGGCTGTTACTGTGTTCGGCACGCTGGCGGCGATAGTCTATCCTATGGATAATATAACTGATTTTCTTTATCTGATAGGCTCTGTATTTGCTCCGATGATAGCCATACAGATAGCGGATTTTTTCATACTTAAAAAGGACAGTACTCATAAGACTTTTAATGCTGTAAATCTGATAATATGGGCTCTGGGATTTGTAATTTACCGGGTGTTTATGAACCTGGATATACCTGTGGGAAGTACACTGCCGGACATGGCAGTGACTGTAGTTATATGCCTTTTAGTGTCCAAAATAGCAAAGCCTTTAGATTGACTTTATAGTAAATATATGGTACGTTAAAATAAGCTTACGCTTTAAAGCGTAAGCTTCATAATTGCTTAAAAAGGAAAGGATGTAACTAAAATGCCTGTAACAGATTTACTTGAGAGAAATCATAAGCTTTACAGTGATGAAACTGCTCTCGTAGAGCTTAATCCGATGATGAAAGACCACAGAAGAACAACCTGGAAAGAGTATGATTTGGTACAGCAGACCTCCGCAACTCCTTACAGACGTGAAATAAGCTGGAGCATATTTGACGAAAAGGCAAACAGAGTAGCCAATATGCTCATAAGCAGAGGTATAAAAAAAGGCGACAGGGTGGCAATCCTCATGTTCAACTGTCTTGAATGGCTTCCTATATATTTCGGTATTTTAAAGACGGGAGCCATAGCGGTGCCTTTTAATTTTAGATTTTCATCCGATGAAATACAATACTGCGCAGACCTTGCGGAAGTTCATGTGCTCATGTTCGGACCTGAATTTATAGGACGAATAGAGTCAATAGAGGAAGAGCTTAGCAAGGGCAGACTTTTGATATACGTGGGGGACGGATGTCCTACATTTGCCGAAAGCTACAGGGAACTTGTCGCTGACTGTTCAAGTCAGCCTCCTCTTGTAAGGCTTGAGGATGAAGACGATGCCGCCATATATTTTTCATCGGGAACCACAGGATTTCCGAAAGCTATTTTGCATAATCATGAAAGTCTTATGCAGGCGGCTCAGATGGAGCAGAAACATCATCTGACGGACAGAGACGATGTTTTTCTCTGTATACCTCCCCTTTATCATACGGGAGCTAAATTTCACTGGATGGGAAGCCTGTGTGCAGGAAGCAAGGCAGTGCTGCTTAAGGGGACTACTCCTGAAATAATTCTCGATGCGGTCTCCAAGGAAAAATGTACTATTGTCTGGCTTTTAGTGCCTTGGGCTCAGGACATTTTAGACAGTATAGACAGAGGAGATATAAAGCTGGATGATTATCAGCTGAGTCAGTGGAGGCTCATGCATATAGGCGCTCAGCCTGTACCGCCTTCTCTGATAACTCATTGGAAGAAATATTTTCCTAATCATCTTTACGATACAAATTACGGACTGTCTGAGTCGACAGGACCGGGATGTGTTCATCTTGGCATAGAAAACATACATAAAGTCGGAGCTATAGGAATACCGGGATATCGGTGGAAGTGCAAAATCGTTGATGAAAACAACAAAGAAGTGCAGCAGGGCGATGTAGGGGAACTGTGTGTAACAGGACCCGGAGTAATGACCTGCTATTACAATGACCCCGAGGCAACAGCAAATACTCTTAGAGACGGATGGCTCTGTACAGGAGATATGGCTATGATGGATGAGGACGGATTTATATTCCTGGTAGACAGGAAAAAAGACGTAATAGTAAGCGGCGGAGAAAACATTTATCCTGTTCAGATAGAGAATTTCCTTAATGCCTGCGAGCTGATAAAGGATGCAGCTGTCATAGGACTTCCCGATAAACGTCTGGGAGAAATAACGGGCGCTATTATAGAGCTTAAAGCCGGGGTTTCATGCAGTGAAGAGGACATATATGAATACTGTAAAGAGCTTCCAAGGTACAAAAGACCTAAGAAAATAATCTTTGCAGATGTTCCGAGAAATGCAACGGGAAAAATAGAGAAACCTGAGCTGAGAAAGAAATACGGAGCTGATAAGCTGGTCGAACAACAAAATAGAAGTTAAGAAACTGAACTTAGTGTAGTCGAAGCAGCCATAAAAATTGATTCCAAGGTTTTTATGGCTTTTTTAATAACATAGGAAATATTGATTTGTGATATTTACATATGTTTCAAAGAAATTACCTTGCGAAATGGCGCTCCTTGCGGGCGGCATATGGAAACAGGAATCTTTGATTCCGATGTTTCCACCTTTTTTACTATAAAGGAATATCATCCGTGATATTTCGAAAATACCGATAAAGTCTGCTGTCAGAGAGATTGACAAAGCGGCTTTGGTTATTTGCGGGGATGAAAATGCAAAAATACATAAAAGAAAAGAGCTTAAAAAGTATTAGCAGAAACAGCGCATTGTGGAAGATAATTACAGCGACGGTTCTTATAACAATAATCATAATAGGATTTGCTGTATTCATGAATGCCAACAGCGACAGAATAGTAGCGCAGAATGCCAATTACCTGAAAGATGCAACGCAAAAGACAGCTTCGGATATAGATGATGTTTTTGATGAAGCTTAAAAGAATATGAAAATGATAGCAGCCATTTACGAGAGGTTTCTGACGTCTCCAAATACAGAGGAAGATGACTTTGCAAAGATGACAGAGGCCAGCTCTTTCGTTCACATGTATTTTATAGATAAAAACGGGGATCAGCAAGATGATGAGGGCAATATTTACAATGTCAGTGAAAAGGATTATTACAAGGAAGGCATGCTTGGAAAGTCCGGATATAAAATAGATACATGTGCGAGTACCGGTATGGACAGCTTAGTGTTTTACTGCCCAATAAGATACAAAGGCAGCGTATTCGGCGTAATGGTGGGACATTACGATAAGGAGCAGCTTGACAGTATGCTCCTGAATTATTTTTTCGGTGAAGAGTCTAAAGCGTTTTTATGCAAAAAGGACGGGACTGTACTGGCGTCTTCAAAGGATTTTGGCATTAAAAACATTCTCAGCTGGCTTGATAATCCAAGTATGGTAAAGAGGGAGACGAGCAGAGAGCTTACCGATGCTTTCAGCGACGGCAGAGCATACGAGATGATATACAAGGAAAAGGCCGGTATAGGAAATATTTACATGACTCCTATGGACGGAAAGAATTTATTTTTCGTTCAGAATTTTCCTGCGGATATAAGCAGAGGAATGATAAACAAGGCTAATTCTGCAGGACTTGCTCTTGAAGCCACTTTCATAGTGATTTTTCTCATATATATAGGGCTTATACTGGTGGTAAATCACAGACAAAAAGAAATTCTTATAGATAAGAACCGCGAAATGAGCTACATAGTAGACGGTATAGTAAAACTGTTTGACAGGTTCGTCCTCGTTGATTTTAGGGAAAACAGATATAAATATCTTAAAAGAGGGGACAACGGGTATAAAGATATTCCGCCGGAGGGCAATTATTCTGAGCTGGTCGAATATATATGCGAGCAGATAGTGGAGGACAGCGATAAGGAACGCATCAAAGGTCTTTTAAAAATAGAGAGCATACAGAAACGCATGAAAAAAGGCGTAGATGATTTGAGATTTGAATACCGCTCCAGGAGAAGAGAATTTCTGTGGGAAAATTTGAATATAATATGCCTGGAAAGGTGTAAAGGCGTTCCTGAGAAACTGCTCATAACAAGGCAGGATGTAACAAATGTAAAAGAAGATGAATCAAAGTTCAGAGAAGCGCTGATGCAGGCTTTCCAAATGGCGGAAGAAGCCAGCCTTGCTAAAAGTGATTTTCTTTCAAGAATGTCGCACGATATAAGAACTCCAATGAATGCAATTATGGGCATGAGTACGATAGCCGCAATGAATCTTGATGATAAAGAGCGTGTGAAAGACTGTCTGGATAAAATAGATATATCCAGCAAACATCTTCTTGGCATAATCAATAAGGTGCTTGATATGTCAAAGATAGAAAGCGGCAAAATAGGACTGACCGAAGAAGAATTCGTTATATCCGATTTGACCAGATCGCTTGTAAAGATTTTTCAGATACAGGTTAATGAGAAAAATCAAGAATTAAAGCTTTGCGAGGATATAGTTCACAGGCATGTGGTCGGGGATCCGATAAGACTGCAGCAAGTATTTGCCAATATACTGGGCAATGCTGTAAAATTTACGCCGGAGGGAGGCGTTATAAACATAAACGCCAAGGAGAAGGCTTCCGAGATACCGGGAAGCGGCTGCTATGAATTCATATTTGAGGATAATGGCATAGGTATGGAGGAAGATTTTGTAAAAAGGATATTTGAACCTTTTACAAGAGAAGAAAATCAAATTGTCGGAAAAACCGAGGGAAGCGGTCTTGGTATGTCCATAGCCAGAAATATCGTTCAGATGATGAACGGCGAAATGAAAGTTGAAAGCCAGCAGGGGAAAGGCTCAAGATTCATAGTAACCGTATATCTTAAAATAATTGAAAACAGTGAGGAATGCGCAGACTTAAGAAAAGTTTCTGAACATGTGAAAATTATTGAACATGAGAATTTCAGCGATAAGCGTGTTCTGCTCGTAGAAGACAATGAGCTGAATATGGAAATAGCAGAGGAGCTTTTAAAGCCGACGGGAATAAAACTGGAGAAAGCATACGATGGAGAGGAAGCCGTGGAGAAAATAAAAACAAATTCTCCTGACTATTATGATCTTGTGCTTATGGATATACAGATGCCTAAACTGAACGGTTATGACGCCACAAGAGCAATAAGGGCTCTGGATGATGGGAGGTATGAGAACCTGCCTATAGTTGCCATGAGCGCCAACGCTTTCACGGACGATATCAGCAATGGAAAATCTGCCGGAATGAACGGATATATATCAAAACCGGTGGAAGTAGATAAATTGATTAAAGCGATTGAAACTTGGTGCGGCTTATGATATCATAATCTGCGGATGGATGGTATTCACAAATGTCCGGCGCCGTATGGATGATATGTGCGCAGGGCAGAAACTATACCGGAATATATAGCTGAAACGAACATATTCATTTCCTGAAATGCGCCTTATGGCGCGCGCTTATATCCTCAGAGGAACAAGACGAAAAGGATTATCGCTTCTTTGCATGAACGGTAAATTTCATCGAAAAGATGGTTTTGCCTAAGACATTGCATTTAAAAAAGGAGGGATAAAAACTGAATATAGGTTTTATTGGAGCAGGAAAAGCAGGCTTTAGTCTCGGTAAGTATTTTTCGGAAAGAATCCGGGAAAACTATTGCAAAGACAGCAAAAGCTCGGGACAAGCCTTGGAAAATTTAAAGGTAAGGGGCTATTACAGCCTTAATCCTAATTCGTCGCGGGAGGCGGCGGAGTTTACGGAATCAAAATCATACGGCAGCACAAAAGAGTTGGTAAGTGAATGCGATATGATTTTTCTGACTGTTCCTGACGGAAGCATTAAATCCACGTGGGAAGAAATTTCCGGATATAATGTGGAAGGAAAGTTAATATGTCATTGTAGCGGCGCAATATCTTCAGAAGATGCATTTTTGGGCATAGAGAAGACCGGTGCCTTTGGATACTCAGTCCATCCGCTGTTTGCTGTAAGCGATAAATATAAGACTTACAGGGAACTGACGGATGTTTTTTTTACCCTGGAAGGATGCAGGACAAACCCTTGCAGAAACGATGAAGGAGAAGATTACAATCTTTGTATGATAAGGGATATGCTGTCTGCCATGGGAAATCCGTCCCGAATCATAGAGCCTGACAGCAAGACGAAATATCACTGCGGCGCGGCGGCAGCCAGCAACCTGGTGTGCGGCCTTGCAGACCTGAGCATAGAACTTTTCTGCGAGTGCGGATTCAGTGAAGATGAAGCGGTGAAAGCGCTGGCGCCTATCCTTATGGGAAATATGAAACACATAGCCAAGGAAGGCCCGACGGCAAGCCTTACAGGACCAGTGGAGAGAAATGATGTCGGCACGGTCAGAAAGCATTTGGAATGTTTTGAAGATGAATCGGGAAAAAATTTATACAGTCTGATTTCAAAAAGACTGGTTAAGATGGCGCAGAGGAGACATCCTGAAAGGGATTACAGTGGGATGTCGGAAATACTCGGAAAGGATGAATAAGATGAAAAACACAGTTGCGAGCTTACTTAAAATGAAACAGGACGGAGAAAAAATATCCATGCTTACGTGCTACGATTATTCTACGGCAAGACTCATGGAAGATTCGGGAATCAATACGATCCTGGTGGGCGATTCGCTGGGAAATACAATGCTGGGATACAAAGATACTCTTGCTGTTACCATGGAGGATATGATACATCACGGAGCGGCAGTGGTAAGAGGGTGCAGGGACATCTTTGTGGTTATTGATATGCCGTTTATGTCATATCAGACTTCTGTATACGATGCAGTGGTAAATGCAGGAAGACTAATGAAAGAAACCGGAGGAAATGCAGTTAAACTTGAGGGCGGAGCAGCGGTAAAGGAGCAGATAAAGGCCATAACCGATGCGGGAATCCCTGTAGTTGCGCATATCGGCATGACGCCTCAGTCGGTAAACGCTTTCGGTGGATTTAAGGTTCAGGGAAAGAGTGAGAAGCAGGCTGCGCAGATTCTTCAGGATGCTTACGACGTGCAGGAAGCGGGAGCTTTTGCGGTTGTCCTGGAATGCGTACCTACGAAGCTGGCAGCGCTTATCAGTGAGAAACTGTCGATTCCTACCATAGGCATAGGAGCAGGAGAGGGCTGTGACGGACAGGTTCTCGTGTGGCAGGACATGATGGGAATGTTTAAGGATTACGTTCCGAAATTTGTAAAACACTTTGCAGATGGAGGAGATATCATGGTAAAGGCTTTTAAGGATTTTGATGATGAAGTAAAGTCGGGCGCTTTTCCTGCGGAAGCACACGGATTTAAAATTGACGATGAAATAATCGCAAAGCTTGCGGATAAATAAGGATTTAACGGATTATGAAAGAGAGTGAGCCGATGATAATAGCGCAGACCATAGCGCAGGTGCGTGAAAAAGTTAATGATTGGAAAAGGCAGGGACTTACCGTTGGGCTTGTGCCGACAATGGGAGCGCTGCATGAGGGACATGCTTCGCTGGTTGAGAAAGCTGTGAGAAGCTGTGACAGGGTAGTTGCCTCAATATTTGTAAATCCGACTCAGTTTGCGGAAAACGAAGATATGGAAAGCTATCCTAGAAATTTTGAAAAGGACTGCGGTATTCTCGAAGAGAAAGGATGCCATATGGTTTTTCATCCTGGTGTCGAGGAAATGTATCCCAAAGGGTTTGCAACATATGTGGAGCTTAAATCGGATATGACTCGTCAGCTGTGCGGAAAAAGCCGTCCCGAGCATTTTAAAGGCGTATGCACTGTGGTGAGCAAGCTTTTTAATATAGTCGCTCCTGACAAGGCATTTTTCGGAGAAAAGGATGCTCAGCAGCTTGCGGTAATACGTCAGATGAACAGAGATATGTCTTTTGGAATTGAGATCGTGGGATGTCCGACGGTAAGAGAGAAAGACGGGCTTGCAAAATCCAGCAGAAACTCTTATCTGAGCAAAAGTGAAAGGGCTGCCGCCGCAGTTATATACAAAGCTGTAAAAGCGGCGCAGGAGCTTATCGGCAGTCTGAAAGAAGACGGTAAAGAGATAGAAAGCCGTCTTATTATTGAGACAATGGAAGATATCATTTCAAAGGAGCCTATGGCAAGGATTGATTATATAGAGGCGGTAGACGGCATGAGTCTGCTGCCGGCAGAATACCTTAATTCCGGTGATTTGGTAGCTGTCGCTGTTTATGTGGGAAATACCAGGCTTATAGATAACTTTACTTTGTAGAGCAGATTTCATACGCTGATATTTTGAAAAACCTTTTGGGTATCTTTAAAATACCTTTAGGTTCATTTGCTAAAATATATAAAAGGAGAAATCTAAAATGCCTGAAAAAATTTTCAACAAAACAGAAGGTGATATAAACCTTACAGAAGAAAGAGGCCGCTGGCAGGAGACTTTTCTAAGTGATTATTCAAAAGAGCTGCTGGCAGAAGACAGCAGATATTTTCTGCATCAGGCGCTTTCTACGCCTTGTCTTGACCCGATAACAGGGGTTGACGGTATTTACATAACCGATGAAGACGGCAGAAAGTTCATGGATTTCCACGGAAACAGCGTTCATCAGCTTGGATATAATCATCCTTATCTTCTGGAAGCTCTCAAGAGACAGCTTTCGGAGCTGTCCTTTTCGCCGAGAAGATATTCAAATAAAACGGCGACGGCGTTAGCGAAGAAACTTACCGGAATGATGCCGGGAGAAGGATGGAAGACTTTATTTACTCCAAGCGGAGCGTCATCCAACAGCATAGCTTTGAAAATAGCCAGAAAAGCTACCGGAAAGCATAAGACCATATCTCTTTGGGATGCTTTTCACGGAGCAAATCTGGATACCATATCCATCGGCGGAGAGGCGCATTTTCGCACAGGGATAGGTCCGCTTCTTCCGGGATGCAATCATGTACTGCCTTATAATTCATACAGATGTCCTTTCGGGGACTGCGGAAAGTGCGGACTTAAATGTATAGACTATATAGAATACGTCTGTAAATGCGAGGGGGATATAGGAGCCATTATAATGGAACCTATTAGA
>CABUXV010000039.1 GCA_902495595.1 uncultured Eubacterium sp.
ATCACCGTTGCAGCTCCCGTTACAGCATCTCCGCCTGCGAAAACTCCCTTATGACTCGTAGCGGTTTTATCATCTGTTCCTATACCTCCACGTTCATTGGTCTGGAGCCTATCAGTTGTTTCCAGAATAAGCTTGTTAAGTTTCGTCCCTATTGCCATAATAACGCAGTCAACATCCAGTATAAAGTTCGAACCTTCCTTTGCTTCCGGCCGTCTTCTTCCTGAAGCATCCGGTTCCCCAAGCTTCATTTCAACACACTCCAGGCCTTTTACATATCCTTCGTCATCTCCCAAGACAGCTACAGGATTGGTAAGAAGCCTGAAATCTACACCTTCTTCAAGGGCATGATGAATTTCCTCTTTTCTTGCCGGAATCTCATCCATCGAACGCCTGTATATTATGTATACTTTTTCTGCACCCATACGTTTAGCACATCTTGCAGCATCCATCGCAACATTTCCGCCTCCGACAACAGCAATTCTCTTCGCCTGCTGAACAGGAGTGTCATATTCAGGAAGATATCCTTTCATTAAATTTATACGAGTCAAATATTCGTTGGCAGAACACACTCCCAGCAAGTTTTCTCCCGGGATGTTCATAAATGCAGGCAATCCTGCTCCGGTTCCTACAAAAACCGCTTCATAACCATCATCAAACAGCTCATCCACTGTTTCAGATTTACCTATCACAGCATTATTTACAAACTTCACACCCCTTTCTTCCAGTTTTGAAACTTCAGAAGAAACTATGCTCTTCGGCAGTCTGAACTCTGGTATTCCGTAGGCTAACACACCTCCCGGCTTATGCAGACTTTCAAAAACAGTGACATCATATCCTTTTAAAGCTAAATCTCCTGCACATGTAAGCCCCGCAGGCCCTGCTCCAACTACTGCAACCCTGGCTTTTGCATTTCGCATCACTTCGCTCATCTGTTTTTCTTCATTGCCTGAACATTTTTCATTTTCAGCTCCTTGCCTGTTGTCAAAATGTTCAAAATGCCAGTCCGATACAAATCTTTCAAGTCTTCCTATTGCCACAGGCTCACCTTTTATACCTTTAACACAAAATCCTTCACACTGGTTCTCCTGAGGGCATACTCTACCGCATATTCTGGGAAGTGCACTCGTATCGCTTATTATGTCATATGCCTCTTCGAATTTTCCTTCCGCAACTTTTGATATAAATTCCGGTATTCTTACCATTACAGGACATCCCTTCGTGCAAGGCTTCTTCCTGCACTTAAGACATCTCATGGCTTCATTTACAGCCATCTGCGGAGTATATCCCATTGCAACTTCTTCAAAATTTTTATTTCTTAAGTCAGGTTTTTGTTCAGGCATAGGATTCTTTACTTTTTTAACATTAATCATGATAACGCACACCTCCTGTCAAACGGCATACATGGGCAGCATCCTTTTTTTCCTGGTCCTTATAAAAGGAATTTCTTTTTATAAGTTCGTCCCAGTCAACTAAACTGCCATCGAATTCAGGACCATCCACACATACAAACTTGTTTTCTCCCCCTATTATACACCTGCATCCTCCGCACATTCCTGTTCCGTCTATCATATATGCAGTAAGAGATGCAACTGATTTTATGCCATGTTCCTGAGCAACTGCACATACAAATTTCATCATGGCAGGCGGACCTACGGCTACTATCTCATCGTATACATTTCCTGCATTGATTAACTCCTTTAGTTTATCTGTTGTAAAGCCTTTCTCACCGTAACTGCCGTCATCTGTGGTTATATAAAGGTTATCCGTCTCTTTTTTGAATTCATCTTCCAAAATAACCATGGACTTATTTTTAAAGCCTGCTATCATATCCACTTTTATTCCCTCTCTATACATACCTGAAGCAATAGGGTACGCCAAGGCATTGCCTGTTCCTCCTCCGACTACGGCAACCTTTTTAAGACCCTCCATTTCTGTAGGTTTTCCTAAAGGTCCTACCACATCCATCATAAAGTCACCTTCTTCAAGCTGATCCATAAGCATGGTTGTTCTTCCAACTGCTGCATAAATTATATCTATAGTACCCTTTTCAGCATCATGACCCGCCATTGTTAACGGAATTCTCTCACCAAATTCATCGGTACGCAGGATTACAAACTGCCCGGGTTTTGCCTTTTTAGCTACCATCGGAGCTTCGATTACAAGCCATGTCATCGCAGTATTAAGACGTCTTTTGCTCACTATCCTATACATTTTTAATATCTCCTTTCCTGCTGCTCATCAAAATCCCGCTGCTGCTTAATAAGCTTCTTATATCTGTCTAAAGCTTCCTCTTCTGCCGCTTTAAAGAGAATATCCGCTTTCTTTGGTGATTTCAGTTTAAGGGAATTATATCTTACTTCACCCATGATAAAGTCATTATAACTTTCAGTAGGCGGCGCGCTGTCAATTAAAAGAGGATTTCGTTTCTGCCTAATAAGTTCAGGATTATATCTTAAAAGATTCCAGTAACCTGACCTTACTGCTTTCTTCATCTCGAGCATGGATTTGTTCATACCTGCCTTAACTCCATGATTTATACAAGGTGAATAAGCTATTATCAGTGACGGTCCATCGTACTTTTCTGCTTCGGTTATTGCTTTTACTGTCTGAGCAGGATTTGCTCCCATAGCTATCTGCGCTACATAAACATAACCATATGCCATAGCTATCTGCGCTAAATCCTTCTTTCTGACCGATTTGCCGCTCGCTGCAAACTGGGCAACTGCGCCCGTAGGCGTTGACTTTGATGCCTGACCTCCTGTGTTTGAATAAACTTCCGTATCGAACACCAAAACATTTACGTTTTCACCTGAAGCCAGCACATGGTCAAGTCCGCCGTAACCTATATCATATGCCCATCCATCGCCGCCGAATATCCACATAGACGGCTTTGCGAGCATATCCTGATTTTCAATCAAATATTTTATATCTTCCGAATCATTAAAGGCTGAGCAGGCATCAACCAGTTTTTTCCCCATCTTTTCGGAAAGTTCAGCGTCTTCCATGTTGTCAAGCCATGCAATTGCAGATTCTTTCAATCTGCTGTCCTGAGTCAATCTTTCTGCGCACGACTTCAATTCCTGTCTCCTTGCTTTAACAGCTATTGCCATACCATACCCGAATTCGGCGTTATCTTCAAATAGTGAATTGGACCATGCAGGACCCTTACCCTCTTTATTTACAGTATAAGGAGTGCTTGGAGCACTGCAGCCCCATATGGATGAACATCCTGTAGCATTAGCTATATACATTCTGCTGCCAAACAGCTGAGTTACCAGTTTTGCATAAGGTGTTTCCCCGCACCCCGGGCATGCTCCCGAAAACTCAAGAAGCGGCTGCTTGAATTGTGAGTTTCTTACATTATCAGCACTTTCGCTAACCCTATTTTCCTTAAAGTTATTTAAAAGATAATCGAATTTGCTTTGCTCTTCATCAATGATGCTTTCTGCCATTACCATGTTCAATGCCTTATTTCTTGCAGGGCATACTTCAGCACAGGACCCGCATCCGGTACAATCATAAGCTGAAATACCTATAGTAAACAACTTTTCATTATCTCCTTTTAAAGGCTGTACTGAAATACCTGCTGCACTCTTATCCGTCTCATCAACGGCGAAAGGTCTTATAGCGCCGTGAGGGCATACATATGAACATAAATTGCACTGAATACATTTTGAACTGTCCCAGCTTGGTATTTCAACGGCAATTCCCCGTTTCTCATATGCGGCTGTACCGGATGGTATGGAACCATCTGCATTGTCTAAAAATGCAGACACAGGAATCTTGTCTCCCTCCATTGCATTGGTAGGTTTCAGTATATTATTTATATAATTTGTATGTATTTTATCTCTTCCCTCTATCTTACTGTCTTTACTTTCACTTAAAGCATTTTTCCAGCTGTCAGGCACTTCCACTTTTCTGACATTCTCGATTCCTGCATCTACCGCCAGGCAGTTCATATCTACTATTTTTTCACCTTTGTTTCCATATGTTTTCTTTATGCTTTCTTTCATATGTTTGACAGCTTCATCTATAGGCATAGTATCGGTCAGCTTGAAAAAAGCAGCTTGAAGTACTGTATTTGTTCTTCCTTTAAGCCCCAGCTTTCTCGCTATGGTTACCGCATCGCATATATAAAAGTTTATATTATTTTCTGCTATATACTTTCTGACATTGGCGGGAAGCTTTTCCTCCAGCTGTTCGTCATTCCATGAACAGTTAAGCAAGAATGTACCTCCTGATTTTAATTCCTCCGCCATTTTATATTTCTCAAGATAAGAAGGGTTATGGCATGCAACAAAATCTGCCTGTCTTACATAGTAAGAAGATTTTATTTCCTCATCGCCAAACCTGAGATGACTTATGGTTATTCCACCTGATTTTTTTGAATCGTACTGGAAATATGCCTGAACGTATTTCTCCGTATTGTCTCCTATTATTTTAACGCTGTTTTTATTCGCTCCTACAGTACCGTCTGACCCAAGTCCCCAAAACTTACATGAAACTAAACCTTTCGGAGCCTTATATGGCATGCAGCTGGCAGGAAGAGACAAATTCGTAACATCATCTTTTATAGATATGGTGAACTCTTTTTTCGGGGATTCACTCCACAAATTCTCATAAACAGCCAATATATCCGAAGGCTGAGTATCTTTAGACCCGAGACCATAACGCCCTCCCGTAATAAGAACATCATTAAATTTACTGTCTTTTATTGCAGCAGTAACATCAAGAAGCAAAGGTTCTCCCATAGAACCCGGCTCCTTTGTTCTGTCAAGCACTGCAATCTTTTTAACTGTATCAGGAACTGCCTCTAAGAAATATTTTTGTGAAAAAGGTCTGTAAAGTCTTACTACTACAAGTCCGGTTTTTCGTCCCTTTGAATTGGCATAATCAATAGCCTCCTCAGCTGCATCACATACTGAACCCATCGCAACTATTATTTCTTCCGCATCCTCCGCACCATAATATGTAAAAGGCTTATAGTGAGGAGTTTTCCCTGTTCTCTCACTTACTTCATCCATATACTTTGCTATTAATTCTACGGTTTCATCGTAATTTCTGTTGCAAGCTTCTCTGTGCTGAAAAAATGTCTCTGGCTGTTCTGCTGAACCCATGCTGTGCGGATGATTAGGATTCAGCGCTTTATTTCTAAACCTATTTACCGCATCCCAGTCTAACATTTCCTTTAACTCATCATAATCCCACACGCTTATCTTCTGCTGCTCGTGGCTTGTTCTAAATCCATCAAAGAAATGAAGCACGGGCACCTTTCCCGAAATTGCCGCCAGATGAGCTACCGCAGATAAATCCATAACTTCCTGAGGGTCACACGAACACAGCATTGCGAAACCTGTCTGTCTGCATGCCATAACATCAGAATGATCTCCGAATATGGACAGTGCATGGGTTGAAACGGCTCTCGCCGCAACATGCATTACAGTGGGAGTCTGTTCTGCTGCCAGCTTATACATATTCGGAATCATCAGAAGAAGTCCCTGTGAAGCAGTAAATGTGCTCGTATATGCTCCCGCTGTAACAGCTCCGTGAACAGCACCTGCTGCTCCGCCTTCGGACTGCATTTCCACAACTTTAACTTTTTCTCCGAATATATTCTTCCTGTCTTCACTTGTCCATTCATCTACATTTTCCGCCATTACCGATGATGGTGTAATAGGATAAATTGCCGCAACTTCTGAAAATGCGTAAGCAACATGTGCTGCAGCAGTATTTCCGTCCATGGTTTTTTTTATTCTCATTACTCCCACTTCCTTTCATTTTTATCCTTTATATCATCTATCTTCATTGCGTCCATCTGCATATAATTATATTCCGGTACGATTTTAACTTTTATCACATCTCTTGAACATACGTATGTACATACACCGCAGTTTTCACACATCATGGGATTTACAACAGGGTACCCCCGCTCCATGGAAATAGCCCCGCAAGGACAGTTATCCGCACAGTCTCCGCATCCTATGCATCCTTTGCTGCAAAGAGAAATTCTTTCATGCATACTGTCTTCTGAGGAGCAAGCTACATGTTTTACTCCCATATAAGGAACCATATCTATTATATTTTTAGGACATTCACGCGCACAATCTCCACAGCCAACACATTTTTCATAATCTATACGAGCGTATCCATCTCTCACATCAACAGCATCATATCTGCATACCTTCAAGCAGTTTCCGAGCCCGGTACATCCATAACTGCAAAGCCCCATTGATTTTAAATCCAGATTTAATGTATCTTCGCAGTTTTCGATACCAAGAGCCTTAAATTTTTTATCAGCCTCTGCTCCTCCTGTACACCTTACAAAAGCTACATCTTCCTTTAACTTGCTCAAGTCATGCAGCTTATCAACCACAATTTTTTTCCTGCATTTAACTGTACATGCAACACATCCCGCACATTTCTCATAATCTATAACAGCGCAATTATCTATTACTTTTACAGCTCCTTCAGGACATACCTCTTCACAATCTCCACAACCTATACAGCCGTATCCGCAGGTTGTTAAAGTTTTCTTCTCATTATCCTTTGAGGAACATGGTATGAAATTTGTAGCATCCTTAGGAATCATTTCAATAATTCTTTGAGGACACATATCTATACATGCCATACACCCACTGCACTTATCTCTGTCTATAATAATACTGCCTCTTTCAATCCTCATAGCATCAAATTTACAGACTTTCATGCAGCTTCCGGCTCCGAAACATCCCCATTTACATTCACTATCAAGAACCCCGTTTTTCTTTGCCTCTTCACATGAAGAAATATTGATAAACCGTTCCTTCCCCGCAGCGTTTCCTGCACATCTTATAAATGCAATTTTTTCTTCAACTTCTACTGGCAGTCTCCCTGCCGCATCAGCTATAGCTTTAACTGCTTCCGTGCCGCATGCAGGACAGAGATTTACGACTCCGCCCTCTGCTATTGCCGATGCACACGCACTACAGGAATTATATCCGCAGCCTCCCATTCCACCGCAGTCAACCCCGGGCAAGAGATTAAGGATTTTCTGAGTCAATTCCCCAACTTTACTCATTTCCATGCCTCCAATCAAAGTAACTTAAAAGTAACAGCGATATAAGTATATAGTATGTTGTATACAGTATACCTTAAATATTAAAAAAATATTTTATATTTTCGCCTACATTGTAACATTGTCTGATTTATCTTTCAATACTATATTTTTTAAAATTTCGTTCTTTTTATTTTATCGTTTATCTGATAGTTAAATTCAACATGAAATGTAAAACTTAACTATCAGGACAGTCTTATTTTCACAAACTATATTCTATAAAAATCTATTCATAATACTTCATAATCGCCTGCATTCCAAGCTTTCCCATTCCCTTCTCGCTCAAAGATTCATAAATATCTATAATATGCTTCAGAACTTCTAAATCAAGTCCTTCTTTCTCTGCGCCCTCATATCCTAGTTTCATATCCTTAATAAAAAAATCAATAAAAAAACCGGGCTCAAAATCACCATCTTTTATTCTCTCTCCATAAAGATTAAGAAGTTTGCTTCCGCCGTTTCCTTCATAAGCCCCCTCTAAAACTGTTTGTATATCAAGATTAGCACTCTTTGCGTATGAAAGTGCTTCTGCGATACCTGCCATGATGCCGGCCTGAAGTATCTGAGTTGTAATCTTAGCATGCTGACCGGCTCCTACGGAACCATAGTATTTAATAGACTTGCCCATTGCTTTAAATAATGGCATGCATGCTTTATAATCATCCTGACTTCCGCCTACAAGGATAGACAAAGTCCCCTCCTTTGCACCTCGGTCTCCCCCTGTTACCGGAGCGTCAAGGACATGAAGATTTTTCATTTGTGCTTTATCTGCAATTTTCTTATCAATCTGAGGACTTGTTGTCGTCATATCAATCAAATAGGTATTTTCTCTAACGGACTCCATTATCTTACCTTCGCCAAAATAAACATCTTCCACGTCTTCAGGATATCCTACCATAGTTATAACGGCATCGCATTCTTTAACACAGTCAGCTATGGTTTCATAAAACGGTATGCCCTTTTCAATCACATCCATGACTTTTACCTTATTTCGCGCATATATATGTACTTCATACCCTGATTTTACAAGATTATATACCATAGATTTACCCATAATTCCAACGCCGATAAATCCTATTTTGTTTATGCTCATTTCTAATATTTCCTCCATCACTTAAACTAAACACAGCAAAAGTTTATCGCCGGGCAATTCTGCAACTTCAAATCCTCATCCTAATCCTTTACTGCTATTTATATGTGAACTGCTTTCATAATTTTTCAGTTATTTTCTGTTTTCGCATACATTGTAACACCATCTGTTTTGTCTTTCAATATTATATTTTTTTAAATTTTCAATCTTTTTGTTGTATGGAAAATTTCTCGTTTACTATAAAGAGAGAGCCTCATCTATACATAAAGCCCTCTCCCTATAATATATGTAATATGTCAACAATTCTGATTACAGCTACTAGTGGTCCTGACAAAATTCATAGGAAATTCCAAACGTATCGTCTGTATGCATAAAGAATACCAAATGCCCCTCTGCTCCGTAATAAGGTTCTTCTGTTGCTTTTCTTATTCCCAATTTATCCACTTTATCCATCTGCTCGTAAATATTCTGTACCTCATAAGCTATATGATGTATACCCTCGCCGTGCTCTGCTATATATTTACCAATAGCAGATTCATTATCCCACGGCTGCAGCAATTCTACTTTAACATTTTCTGCTTTTATCATCCCTATGCTCATCTTTCCCGCTTCATAATTGATTTCCTCATACTCAGCTTCCGGAAACAGCAATCTATAAAAGCTCATTCCTTTTTTCAAATCTTTTACCGCTATTCCTATGTGGTCTATTTTCATTTTTTTATATTTCCTTTCTATCTCAGTTTATTTCTAAATAATTATTTTTCTATTGCATTTTTACCATCCATGTGTATACGAATTAATTTTATTACCATAAATATTATTATTAATGCTCCCACATATCCGACTATCTTGTATACAAAGTTAATAAGTACGTTAAATGGTACAAATACAGCAATAATACATGCTGCCGCTGCAACAGCCCATATAATAATTTTATTTTTCTTTGTTCCTTCATTTGAAAATCTCTTTGCTACGGCGTACAGCAATGGACAGCACGTTGTATATATTGCCAGTGAAATTACTATTCCAAACACTTTTCCTATTCCCGGAACCAAATCTTCCGCAAGAATTAATGTAGGAAGCTGAGTTCCTGCCACATTTCCAACATTTGAAATAAATGCAAATGCCAAAACTATATCAACTATTACATAAGAAACGATACCTGTAGTTTGTCCTATTGCCAAAGATTTTAATTCATGCTTTGTAGCAAGCTCTGTTGTAAATACAGAAAACATTAAGATAATAAGACCTGTAAGAGAAATACCCGAGAAGAACCAGTTTGGAGATACTTTTATAAGCTCAACTCCATTGTTTAAAATCAAATTTAAATTTTCTCCTATATGACTTCCGTCATTTGCTATTGTAACTACTGCAACAACAAATACAAAGACTGCAAATATCGGCGCTACAACTCCAATAACATCAACCATTTTATTTAGTCCCATCATGACTGTAGCCGCTACTAAAACCATAAAAATCAATGCACCTGCTATTGTCTGCATTCCATACTGCTCCTCTAAAGTAGCAGCTCCGCCTGCTATCATTGCCATAAAAAGCATAAAACTAAAGAAAACTGCAAAATAATCAAAGAATTTTCCAAAATATTTTCCGCTTAAAAACTCATAAATATCTGAACCTCTTTCAAGTCCGGCTTTCTTACTCGTATATATGAAGCCTATGTTTACAAGGGCTAAAATAACAGCCACCGTAATTCCTACCAACACCGGATTCACTCCAAAGGGCACATAATACTGTATCACCTCTTGTCCTGTAGTAAATCCTGAACCTGCCATATATGCCAAAACTGAACCTGCTAAAACAAAAATTTCTTTTCCGCGACCTTTTCTTTTCATTTTTATCCTCCAATTCGAATCTGAAAACCATGAGATTCAAACTCTCTTTTAATATCGTTCATATATCGATTGCTTGGAACATTAATATCTCCAAGGGTATAATCTCTTCCCAAGGCCTTGTATTTGCACAATCCCAAAGTATGATACGGAAGTATATGTATAACATCAAAACTTACATCACAGCTCTTCAAAAATTCTGCTAGAAGCCCTATATCTTCTCTAGAATCATTTATCCCCGGAATAATAGGAACACGAGGCTGTACATATGTCATTTTACAAATGCGCCGAAAATTTCTTAATAATTTTTTATTTGTACATCCGCAATATTCCTTATGCTTTTCTTCATCTATTATTTTCAGGTCAAACAACATTGTATCTATAGCTTTGGCAGCTTTTTCAATGTATTCTTCCGGAAAGCATCCGCATGTTTCTGCTGAAACATGAATTCCCGCATTTCTGCACAGATCTGAAACATCACCGATAAAATCCAAATGCAGGATAGGTTCTCCTCCGGAAAATGTTACTCCGCCCTTTGAAGTTTCATAAAAAACCTTATCCTTTTTTATCTCTTCAAACACTTGACTTACAGTTTTATCTTCTCCCAGCATCGCCCTCGCATCGAAACAGCATTTTTCCGTGCATTTCCCACAATTTATACATTTGTCCCAATATTGTTTTATTTTATTTTCTTTAAAATATATAGCTCCCTCAGGGCATACATCAATACATCTTCCACAAGCTCTGCACTTGTCTTCATAAAATAACAATTCAGGATATTTTTCTTGAGATTCAGGATTTGCACACCATTTGCACACCATATTGCATCCTTTAAAAAATACAGTCGTCCTTATTCCTTCCCCATCATGTGTGCAAAACTTCTGTATATTAAATACCGGTGCCCTACTCTCCATCTTATTTCTCCTCACATAATTAAATTACCATGCAGTCTGCTGTGTCCTTGCTATAATAATTTCCTGTGCCTCTTTGCTCAAATCTACGAAAAACGCACTATATCCCGCAACCCTTACTAGAAGATCCGCATATTTTTCAGGTTCTTTTTGAGCTGCCAATAATGTTTCTCTATTTGTAACATTAAACTGCACATGATATCCACCTAAAACTTCTTCTGCACGCAAAAGAGCTATAAGCTTCTTTCTGCCTTCATCATCTTTAAGCATATCCGGTGTTATCTTTAAATTTAACAATACACCTGGAGGATTATCTGAATGGTCTACTTTACATACCGAGTTTACTACAGCCGTAGGACCGTTTTTATCGTAGCCGGGAAACGGTGACATTCCGTCAGCAAGGGGTTCCTGCGCTTTTCTTCCCGATGGAAGCGCCCATATTGCAAGTCCATGCGGTGCATTTGCCATTACAGGTACAATACCATTGATATACGGTGTTCCCCATATTGAAGTATGTTCAGCTACAAAGTCACATGAAAGCTTAACAATTTTTTTTGCCATTTCATCAACATAAGGTTCGTCATTTCCGAATTTCGGAGCTTTATTTATAAGTATCTGTCTCGTTATATCATATCCCTCAAAATTATTCTCAAGAGCTTCCAAAACTTCATCCATAGTAAGTATTTTATCTTCGTATACAAGTTTTTTTATTGCTGCCATTGAGTCTGCATAGTCTGCAACACCTGTTGCAAGCATTCCAGGACCTGTATTGTATTTCGCTCCTCCTTCCATTATTTCACGACCTGATTCGATACATCCTTCTATAACAGAAGCTCTAAATGGTTTTGGAGCAAGAAGTTTTTGAGCTCTTTCTCCAATCTGACAAGTCAGACATGCCATCTTTATAACGTAGCGCAGCTGAGAAACAACAGCCTCCTCAAATTCTTCATATGTCTTAAATAAACGGGGATCTCCTGTTTTGAGACCAACCTGACGTCTGAGCACATGGCTGTATCCATTGTTCAATGCAAAATCGACTGCAATAGGATACGCATATCTGCCGCCTTCATTCCACTGAGTTGTTTTTCCGCCTATCTGTCCGGTTATACATCCCGATACATTGTAATTCCATATATCTTCCTCTTTTATTCCCTGTTTCCTCAATGACTCAAATACAGTTTCATCAAAAAGTATTGCAGGCTGCCCTGTACCACACTCAATAAGTTCGCAAAGTTTATTAAGAAATTCTTCTCCGGTAACCTTGTTTATTCTTACATTTACGCTCGGAGCATGCATTTGAAGGTCTATAGTCGCCTGAAGTCCCATAAACGATACTTTGTTAACCGAATCATTTCCTTCACGGTCAACACCTCCCAACGTGACACCATGAAATGGAACATATCCTGCATAAAACTTGGCTGCGCCCTCTGAATACACATAAAGCACCTCAGCAAGCTTTATCCATAAACATTCCATAAGCTCCAAAGCTCTTTCTTCTGTAATGATTCCATTTTTAACGTCTCTTTCATAGTAAGGATTTAACACATAATCTATTCTCGGCATACAGTACGCTGCCGCAGTTTCCTCAGTATAAAGCATTATCTGCACAAACCACATTGCCTGTATAGCTTCATGATATGTTTCTGCCGGTTCCCAAGGAACCTTTCTGCATATTCTCGCAATTTCTATCAGTTCCGCTCTTCTTTCTTCATCGGATTCCCCTTCAGCCATTTTTTCCGCTTTATCAGCATATCTTTCGCTCAATATGTGTATAGCGTCACATGTAAGCAATATAGCATTATAAAATTGTTTCTTATCATATAAAGTTATATTTTCAGAATCAAGCTCATCAAGTTTTGACTGAGCTTCAGCCTTTATTGCTTTAAATCCTTTTGTTAATATTTTTTCAAAATCTGCTGATGTTTCTCCTGCTCCGGCCGCAGTATTATTATCAGGAAAAACTATATTAGTCTGATATGATATATTCTTTATTTCATCTGTTGCATGAGCAAGAAAATAATCTTCCATCGATTTTCCCTGCTCCCAGTAAGGAAAAATCTCATTTCTTAAAATTTCACGGTCGTTATTACTTATTGCATATGGATCCTGAGGTCGTTTATCCATCGTATCAAGCTCCTTTTTGGTCCACTCCCAGCATATATCAGGGCATATAACTGCTGATCTGGGCTCTTTGCCTAAAGTTCCGACCACAAGCTCATCTTTAAAGATTTCAATGGTGCGTTCTTCAAAATATGTCTTAAATGCAAGTGCTTTTTTAACAATGACATCTTCCGCTTCATTTTCCTTATACACTCTCGTATACACTTTTGCACGTTCAATATCAACTGTAGGCGGAAAATCCCAATACTGATCTCTAAGGCGATTTACACGATTATTGCAGGCTTTATCCCATTTATCATGTTTTACTGCCATTTTGCATCCATCGTCTTTCATAAAATATATAACTCCTTTCTTAAACTCCCAAATACACCTTGAACCTTTTGTGAAAATTTTATTTTATTATATGTTTTATAACAATTATTAAAATTAACCTATAATTATTGATTTTTAACTATTACTTCAAACAAAGGATAAACAAATCTAAAATATGGTATACTGATTAATGTAATAAAGAGGAAGTGAAGTATGATTAAAGCTATTATCGTAGATGACGAACCTGCTATAAGTGATATCATTAAAAAATTTATTGAATTAAAACAACTGCCGATATCTATTGTCGGCTGCTCAAAAAATGGAGCCGAAGGTCTTAATATGATTTTAAAATACAAACCATATTTTGTTTTTCTTGATATAAGACTTCCGGACACAAATGGACTTGAAATAATTAAAAAAATCAAAGAAAAAAATATATCAGATATAAATTTCATAATAATTACAGCCTACTCTGTATTTGAATATGCCCAATCAGCACTAAGACTTGGAGCCAAAGATATATTGCTTAAGCCTCTTGACTTAAATCAATTTTACAAAACCGTAGTCTCTAATATGGGGTTTGAATATACAAACAATTATCTGATAAACAACCTTTTACTGTATATAAATGAACATTACAGCGAAAATATTACTCTTCAAAAATCTTCACAGGATTTGTACGTGACACCTCAGTATCTATCACGAATTTTCAAGAATACAACCGGTATGAATTTCAATAAATATCTGAATAAAATAAGAATAGAACAATCAAAAGAGCTGCTGATTCATTCCGATATGACAATACAGGAAATTGCACTCAACGTGGGATACAATAATATCAATAACTTTTACGTTCAATTTAAATCCATTACAGGAGTAACACCATCATGCTTCCAAAATGAACATCACAACAAAAATAAAGTTATCAGCAAAACCAAAGACGACAATCAAAATAAAACAGATGCGCCAAACAAAAATTACCAGGATACGGATACAGAAGAAAACTCCATAGACCTATTCTGATGGAGCTAAAGGCAATATAACAATAAATTCGGTTCCCTTATTTATTCTGCTGTTGACAGAAACCTTAAATCCCGACTTATAAACCTTTTTAAGAAGTGTATATACCATACTAAGACCATGAGGCTCTTCACCACATGCCGAGTCACGCAGATTTTCAAGTTGTGCTTTATTCATCCCACAGCCATTATCACTGACAGTTATGATAAGCTTTTCTTTGTTTTTCTCACATTTTATTTCAATTAAAAACAATCTGCCCAAATTTTCTTTAAACCCATGAATCATACTGTTTTCAACAATAGGCTGAATCATATTATATGGAACTTTTAAACCCTTACAGTTATCAGGAATATCTATACGAACATCCACATCACTGTATAGTCTGAGCTTCATCAAAGCTATATAAGTCTTGATATTATCCATATCAAATTCCAGCTCCACCATAGTACCAGACTTTTGCAGCTTACCTCTGAACATCGCAGATAAATCCAAAATTGCATTATATGTCTGCATAGACCCATCTTTTATCGCCAATGCTCCTATTGCAGTAAGAGTATTAAACAAAAAGTGATTATTTATATCCAAAGTAAGAAGTCTGCTGCTGTTTTGCTCTAAAGTCAACTCCATAAGATTATTTTTTTCCCGTTCTTCCGCTAACTGTATCAATCCATCCTCTAATGCGTATTTTATGATTTTTTCTTTACATTCATATCTGATACCTTCTGCAATTCCCGACACTACTTTCAATATACCGTCCAGTGTAGACTCTACTATATCCACATGGTTTTTAAAATATCCGCACTGCAAATACCCTATAATTTTACCCATCAAATTTATCTCATATAATATAACAAATCTCTCATATGGACATACAATAGTATCAAACCTTATATCCTTTCTCTCCCGTATCTCATGTACATAATGTTCCAAGGATTTTTCACATATTACATTGGACTTTGATACGTCACATACCTTACTGCATATCTCAGGTATTTCTTCAGATGAGAGAGCTTCCAAATTAGCAGAAAAAAAGCATATGGGGAATTCTATATCTCCAGCTAAATTCCAGTCGAATTCTTCTGTAAATTTTTCCATGTATTTATCAATATATTCGTCTGATATATTGAGAGAACTCAGCTCCTTATTTAAGTTATCTTCATCGAAGTTCCGACCGTATGATACAGCGTTCTTTATCGGAGATGATATGAGAATTTGTTTAAGCGGTTCAGCCTTTGTATTTTCAGTATAGTGAGCACAGCCAACAGGAAAATAATTAGCTCCCCATATATTAGTTTCAATAGGTTTGCCATTTATATAATCTATACCTTCACCGCTGATGGTAATCAAGCACTGTTCATCGCTAAAATGTATATGCTCTAATTGTTTTACCATAGGATTCACAGTCACTATACCTATGCTTATATTTGCATCTGCATCAGTCGGTCATTTTTTGCGGACAGTTCATACATGCTATCCTTTTCTGTTCTCTGCTCCTGCGTTTGCTCTCGTTTGATTTCTCCCTCCGTATCTTCTTGGCACAAGCAGGACAATAC
>CABUXV010000040.1 GCA_902495595.1 uncultured Eubacterium sp.
ACGGGATAAGAAATCCTCAGATAAAGAGAACTGAAAAAGGAAAACCTTTTATTTCAAATTACTGCTTGGATGAAACCAGGAAAAAATATGAGGGCAAGACTCATTTTTCCGTAAGTCACAGCGGGGAAATATTCGTATGCCTCATCAGCGATGAAAATGTAGGCATTGATATACAGCACAGGCGAAAGATAGATGAAATGAAGATAGCCTCTCGCTATTTTGATGATGGGGAACTGGAATATGTGAAAAACAACGGAATTGAAGGATTTTTCAAACTATGGACGAGAAAAGAAGCCTACTCAAAATATACAGGAAGAGGACTTGAAGATATTATGGGAAAAATTCAGGTGCTCGAAAGAAATGATGTGGAATTTATGGATTTTCAGTTAGAAGAAGGTCTTTATTGTTCGTGCTGTATGAAGAGGAGATGAAAAATGAAATTTAAAATTTTAGTGGAGAATAAAACGGACAGCTCTCTTGTGAAAGCTGAGCATGGACTTGCTGTGTATATAGAAACCCATGGCAAAAAAATATTGTTCGACAGCGGAGCATCGGAGCTTTTGATAAAAAATGCAGAGGCTATGGGTGTAGATTTAGAAAATGTGGACTTTGCTGTGGCAAGTCATGGACATTACGATCATACGGGAGGATTTCCGGCGTTTTGCAGAATAAACAGCAAAGCTGATATTTATATACATAAAAACGCGTTCAGGAAATCCTATGCACTGCGAAAAGGAACGCTTACCGATGTTACCGCAGGAATAAGGTGGAGTGATGAAGAGCTGAAAGAAGTAAGCCGCAGGCTGATATATACGGATAGCGCAGAAAAAATAAATGAAAATATTAAAATTACCGGGACAATAAAAAAAGAAAAGAATTTTGAGCCTACGGAAAGATTCTTTTACTACGATGATGATGGAGAGCTTGCCGAGGACGATATGTCTCATGAGCAGTGTCTTGCAATAAGGGAAGAGGAGGGGATTTATATATTTTCAGGATGCAGCCACAGAGGCGCGGTATCATCTCTTGATGCCGGAAGAAGCATGTTTCCGGGAGAAAAAGTAGCAGCTTTTATCGCAGGAATGCATCTTTACAATTCGGATGAACAAAAGCGCAGAGAAGTTGTTGACGTTATATGCAGTAAAGATATAGATAAGGTTATACCTGTTCACTGCACTGGTATAGATGGTATATGCGATTTTAAAAACAGGCTTGGTGATAGGTGCGTGGCTGCTACAGCGGGGTATAGTTTTGATGGATGTTAGAGAAAGGGCTGTATACTATCTGAACATAAAGCCAAGAACAAAAAATCAGGTAGCAAAATATTTAAAAGAAAAAGGCTATAAGGAAGAAGATATCGAATCTGCCGTTTCAGAACTTGAAGAATACGGTTATATAGATGATATAAATTTCAGCCGTATGTATTTTGAATACGGATTTGAAAAAGGCAGGGGATTGCTTCGAATAAAACGTGAACTTTCTGAAAAGGGTGTTTCCTCTGAAGATATTCAAAAGGCTTATGATGACTTGGAATTTATACCGGATCCGTATGAATCAGCTATCGAAATAGGAAAAGCCATTATAAAAGGAATTGACCTTGATTCTCTTGATTACAAGGAAAAAAAGAAGCTGCAAGCCAGAATAGGAAGAAGACTTGCAGCCAGGGGGTTTTCATCGGACGTTTCATATAAGGTAATGAACAGACTCGTTAAATAATGCAGACGGTTACTTGATTTCTATGATTTTTGTGGCTGTTTTTTCTACGAAAGATATATCGTGTTCAACGAAAAGTATCGTAGGTTTATGTTTGACAATAAGATTTTCTATTTGTATTCTCGATATTATATCTACGAAATTTAAAGGTTCATCCCATATATAAAGATTTGCTTTGCGGCACAGGCTTTCTGCGATGAGCACTTTTTTCTTTTGACCGCTGCTGTAGGATGACATATCCTTTTCAAGCTGAATCCGGGAAAAATCAAGCTTTCTGAGAATGGTAAAAAATTGTGTTTTGTCGATGTTTTTAGAAGCGCTGTACTCATCAGGAGTTCCTTTTAGATTATCCGTATTTTGGCTTATGTAGGATATGTTAAGTTTGCCGCCTTTGATGATATTGCCGCAGGATGGGGTGATTTCTCCTGATACGAGTTTAAGTATGCTTGATTTTCCGGATCCGTTTTTTCCAATCAGAGCTATACGGTCGCCTTGGTTTATTTCAAATGTAATATGCTTGCAAACAGTTTTTTCGCCGTAGGAGACGGCTGCATGGTCTATGAAGACAAGTCTTGATTTGAAGTAGGATTCAGGATTTATGGATATGTCATCCGTATTTTCTATATTTTCAAGAAGTCCTTTTTTATCGTCTATGGCTTGTTTCTGCCTGCGCTGTATGGATTTGGACCGCTGCATCATTTTGGCGGACTTATGGCCTATGTGACCTTTGTCTGCTTTTACGCCGGATATCAATGTTCCGTTTTTGCTTTTTTCTATCTTATCGGACCATTTAGATGTTCTTTGCACAGCGTCTGTAAGATGCTTTATATCTTTTTTTATTTTTTTGTTTTCGGCAATTTTGTTTTTATCCTGAAGAGTTTTATTGTAAAACCAGGATGAAAAATTCCCTTTTTGTATTTCTATATTGGTTTTGTTTATGGATAATATGTGGTCTATACAGCCATCCATAAAGGTTCTGTCATGGGATACCAATATAAATCCTTTTTTTGTGTTCAGATATTGAGATAACTGTTTTCTCCCCTGGATATCAAGATGATTGGTAGGTTCATCTATGAGGAGAAAAGCATTTTCTTTAAGAAATAAAGCGGCGAGCATAGCTTTTGTCTGTTCTCCTTCTGATAAAGTGAAAAATTGTCTGTACAGTATATCTTCATCAAGTCCCAGAAGAGACAGTTCTTTTCGTATCTGCCAGTCTGCGGCGCTAAAGGCCGTTTCACGTATGACATCTATAACGTAGTTATCAGTATCAAATAATCTATATGGAAAGTATTCAAATTCTGAAGATGAATATATCTTCCCTTCATAGGGATACTCTTTTTGAAGCAGTTTTAAAAATGTGGTCTTGCCTCGTCCGTTTCTTCCGGTGAATCCCAGTTTCCAGTCAGTATCTATCTGGAAGCTGACATTTTCAAATATATTATCCAGGCTGCCTTCGTAAGCGAAAGTAAGGTTTGATATTTTTATTACTGACATTGATTTTACCTCCTTTTTAGTTAAAGACTTATGAAAAAAATCCGTAACATCAAAAAAGCCGCAGGAAAGTTGTTCCCGCAGCTTAAATATTGGTTATACAAATAAAGTAAGCTATAAAAAAATCAACAAACCTGCAACTGCACAATAAAACACAGGATAAAAAATCCTTTTTCAATGTTTTGTCATGCCGTTATTAAATTGCAAGATGTTAATTAATCATTTCTCACCTGTCTTTATTATTTTACGAATCCATACTAGCATATCTGTTTGCTCAAAGCAACCCTCAGCGTTGAAAATAACCGTAAAATGTGCTAATATAAAACGATAAATTATAATAGCGGTGTATAAGTAAAAGCTTAAAAAGAGGTAAAATTATGGAATACAAAAAACAGCTTATCGATAGAGTGGAGAATTTTTACATAGGCGCGGTAGAGGAATTTAAGGAACTGGAGCTTTTTCTGATGGCGGATTCCAAATTTAAAAATATGTTTAAGAAAAAGGACTATGACGGCAATATAGGAAAGATTAAAGCATGCAAGAGACAAATTCTTAAGATAAGCACTTCCGATATAGATATACCAAAGGATGATGAGGAATCGGAGAGCATAGTTATAGCTTTTGAAAACTGTATACTGGGGCTTAATAATTTGTGTGATTCCTATATTCAGCTTCAGGAGGCTCTGAAACGAAAATCAGAGGGAAGCAATTTAAAATATTCCGAATATAAGAATATATTCAATAAAGTACAGGATAACAGGGGAAAGCTTAACAGCGCGCTTCATGAATTGGATATAATATACACTGATTATACTATTGATGAAGACCCATATACTTTTTTATAGAACAGGAGAGAAAATAAATATGGAAAATTTAAGTCTTATAATTATAGGGCTTTTTACAGCGATAATAGTTTTGATAGTATTGTCAATAATTGTAGTTATAAAGCTATCGGGTCAAAAATACTACGGAGGCGGAAATCTTCCAGAACTTCGCAGAGACATGAGAGAGGAAATAGGCAGATCGAGACAGGAAACGGTTGAGAGTGTTCAGCGAAGTGTAAAAACTTTGGGAGATATGCTCAATCAATCTCAAAGGGAGAGTATGGAGATTCAAAGCAGACGGTTAGGAGAACTAAATAAACAGTTTGCAAATACATCTATGGATATAGAGCAGAGACTTGAAAACATAAGAATATCTATGGAAAACAAAGTAACTGCCATGACAGAGGAAAACAACAAGCAGCTTACGGAGATGAGAAACACTGTCGATGAAAAATTACAGAAGACTCTTGAAGAGCGTATAGGCAGGTCATTTAAACAGGTAAGCGATACTTTAGAGCAGGTGACCAGAGGTCTTGGTGAAATGCAGACTCTTGCAGCAGGTGTCGGAGACCTTAAAAAAGTGCTTTCAAATGTTAAAACCAGGGGTATTCTCGGTGAGATTCAGTTGGGCGCCATACTGGAACAGGTACTTTCCCCTGAACAGTACGATGAAAATGTATCTGTAAAAGGAGGAGGAGAAAGAGTTGAGTACGCCGTTAAATTTCCGGGAGAAGGTGATGATTTCGTATATTTGCCGATAGATGCAAAATTTCCTGCCGATGCTTATACCAGTCTTCAGGATGCTTATGACAGCGGAGACAGGGCGCTTATTAAAATGGCAGCCGATGGTCTTAAGAATGCAGTTATAAAAGCGGCAAGGGATATTAAAACAAAGTACATCAATCCACCTAAAACCACGGAGTTTGCAATAATGTTTCTGCCTTTTGAGGGGCTTTACGCAGAGGTGTTAAGGCAGGGAATAGTGGAGACTTTACAGAGAGATTACCGCATAAACATAGCTGGACCTACTACTATGGCAGCTATGCTTAACAGTTTTCAGATGGGCTTTAAATCACTGGCTCTTCAGAAACGTTCCGGTGAAGTATGGGATACCCTTTCAAAGGTAAAACTTGAATTTGATAAGTTTGGAGATGTGCTTGCAAAGACTCAAAATAAGATGGAGCAGGCTCAAAAAGACCTGGAAACTCTGGTGGGAGTGAGAACCAGAGTAATACAAAGAGCTCTTAAGAATGTGTCCGCAACAGGTGAAACGGGCATTGACGGAAAACTTACGGATACTTTTGAGGATTAGGAGTAATTGTCAGATGAGCATATATGCTATAGCAGATTTGCATCTTTCCATGGCGCCAAGCGTAGATAAGCCTATGGATATATATGGAGCAAGATGGTATAACCATGCTGAGCGGCTTAAAGAAAAGTGGCTTGGCATGATAAAAAGCAGCGATACCGTGATTATTGCAGGGGATATTTCATGGGCATTAAAACTTGAGGATGCGAAATACGATTTGGACTGGATAGATGATTTGCCTGGGAAAAAGGTGATTTTTAAGGGAAATCACGATTTGTGGTGGAACGGTATAAATAAATTAAATAAAATGTATGATAATACGACCTTTGTGCAGAATGATTTTTATTATGCGGAGGACATATATATATGCGGAACAAGAGGATGGATAACACCTGACAGTGACGATTACACAAAGGCTGATGAAAAGGTATACAGAAGAGAGCTGCTGAGACTTAAAGCATCTCTTGACAAAGCTAGGGCACACATGAAAGCCGCAGGTCAGGAGGGGGAGATACTTGGTGTTTTACACTATCCTCCCGTATCAAAGCCTGCTTCTTTTTCTTCATTTCAGCAGACATTTGAAGATTATGGGGTTAAACATGTGCTCTATGGTCACATTCATGGAGAGGATGGTTTTAAAAATACTATAAAGGGCAGACATCATGGGATTGAGTATAGTTTGATATCACTTGATTATCTTAATTGTGTGCCTGTATGTGTGAAAGAATAAGGGGGAAAAATGATTAAAAGGACAGCGATAATAGTTTTAGATAGTCTCGGTATGGGACAGATGCCCGATTCAGAAAGCTATGGAGATAAGGGTGCGGATACCTTGGGTCATATACTCGATAATTATGCTTTGGATATTCCAAACCTAAGAACTTTGGGTATGGGAAATATAGACGGGGCGGCAGGAGGAAGGCTTGCTTTGAAAAATCCTGAAGGTTCTTTCGGAAGATTTGCAGAAAAATCAAAAGGCAAGGATACGATAACAGGACACTGGGAAATAGCCGGAATATATACTGAAAAACCTTTTAAAACATATCCAAATGGATTTCCGGATAAACTTATGAAAAAGTTCTGTGAAAAAACAGGCAGAGGTTATATAGGCAACTTTAGGGCCTCAGGAACCGAGATTATTAAGGAGCTTGGAGAAGAGCATGAAAAGTCGGGCAAAGTCATAGTATATACATCGGCTGACAGCGTATTTCAAATTGCTGCAAATACAGATATTGTTCCTTTAGAAGAACTTTACAGAATATGTGAAACAGCACGGGGACTTTTAACAGGAGAATATGCCTGCGGCAGAGTTATTGCAAGACCTTATATCATAAAGGACGGGCAGAGAGTAAGAACATCGGACAGAAAAGATTATGCAGTTTCTCCTCCTGAGGATACAATGCTCGATATGATTAAGAATTACGGAAGACAAGTATATGCGATAGGCAAGATAAGTGATATTTTCAATGGGAAAGGCGTTTCTGTCTCAGTTCACACAGAAAGCAATGACGACGGCATAACCAAGACTGTTGAGGCTTTAGAGGAAAATTTTGAGGGATTGATATTTACCAATCTTGTGGATTTTGATTCTAAATTCGGGCACAGGCGAGACCCCAAAGGATATGGCAGGGCGATTGAAGCTTTTGACAGAAGACTTGGTGAAATACTCACAGCAATGAAAGATGATGATATGCTGGTTTTATGTTCTGACCACGGAAACGACCCGACTTACAGAGGATGGGACCATACGAGAGAATATATTTTAGGCGTATTTGCCGGAAAATCTGTAAAGAGGGGTGCGAACTTGGGCACCAGACCATCTTTTGCGGATATAGGAGCTACGGTTACGGATATATTAACGGACGGCAATATGAAGACATCTATAGGAACCAGTATGAAAAAGGATATCTTAAAGGATGATTAAATGATGAACACGGTTGATATTATAGGAATAAAAAGAGATGGGGAAGAGCTTACGGAAAACCAGCTGTCTCATATGATAAATGGTTATACCAAAGGTGATATTCCCGACTATCAGATGGCTGCTTTTCTTATGGCTGTCTATTTAAAAGGCATGAGCCGTAATGAAACAATAGCCATGACGCAAATAATGAAAGAGTCAGGCGAGATTGTGGATTTAAGTAAAATAAAGGGTATAAAAGTAGATAAACACAGCACAGGAGGCGTCGGGGATAAGACTACGCTGATAGTAGGTCCTATAGCTGCGGCATGCGGAATACCCGTTGCAAAGATGAGCGGAAGAGGTTTGGGTTTTACTGGAGGAACCATAGATAAACTGGAATCCATACCAGGATACAGAACATCTATAGATAAAAAAGAGTTTATAAGAAATGTAAATCAAAATGGTATTTCGGTAATAGGACAGACAGGTCACATAGCTCCCGCTGATAAAAAGATATATGCATTAAGGGACGTAACGGGTACTGTAGGAAATCTTAGCCTTATAACGTCAAGCGTAATGAGCAAAAAGCTTGCGGCAGGTGCGGATGCTATAGTTCTCGATGTAAAGTGCGGAAGCGGAGCATTTATGAAGACCCAGGAAGAAGCGGAAAAGCTGGCGGAGCTCATGGTCGAGATCGGAAAAGCCGACGGAAAAAACACAATGGCGGTTATTACAGATATGAGTCAGCCTCTCGGGCGCGCGGTGGGAAATGCTTTGGAAGTTCAGGAAGCTATAGATGTACTTAGGGGAAAAGGCGCGGAAGATATAAAAGATATATCGGTAAAACTGGCAGGATGTATGATTTTCATGGGCGAAAAGGCTGATTCCATAGATGACGGCGTAAAAAAAGCAGAGGAAGCTTTGTTATCTGGAAAGGCTCTTGAAAAATTCAGAATGCTTGTCTTGGGACAAGGCGGGAATCCTCAGATAGCAGATGATCCGCAAATATTGCCAAAGAGCAGACATAAACTTGAATTGCAGGCAAGCAAGGACGGCTATGTTTACAGTATAGATACTATGAGAGTAGGACTTGCATCTCAGCATTCCGGCGCGGGAAGGGAGACAAAAGAAGATAAAATAGATCTTTCGGCAGGCATATACTTTCGTGAAAAGCTGGGAAGCCAGGTTAAAAGAGGCCAGGTTATTGCAGAGGTATACGGCAATGACGACAAAAGAGTTCAAAAAGCATTGGATGAATTGAGAAATGCTGTTAAAATAAGCGAAGATAAACCACATATTCCAAATCTTATTAAAAAAATTATTAAATAGAGGTAAGTTTTATGAAGCGTACAATCACTATAGTTTTGATAATGACATTGGTATTATCTCTTGTTTCATGCGGAAATAAGGCGAATGATAAAGAAGCAAAGAGTGATAAAGGCTGCCAAGTGGCAATGATAGTTGACGGAGCAGAGCTGGAGGAAAGCTCATTCAGCAAGGATACTTGGGACAGCGTAAAAAAAGTATCCGATGAAAATGATTTGAAATGTAAGTATTTTGTTACTGAGAATCCGTCTAAAGACACTTATCTTGCTTCTATACAGGAAGCTGTCGGCGAAGGAGCTGAATTTATTATTCTGCCGGGAAGCAGTTTTGAAACAGCAGCATATGCAGCTCAAAGCGCTTATACAGATGTGAATTTTCTTATAATAGACGGAGTTCCCCATGATGAAAACAACACTTATGCAACTTCCGCAAATACAGTGAGCATGGTATTTGCAGAAGAAGAGGCGGGGTATCTTGCAGGATATGCTGCGGTAAAAGAAGGCTATACAAAACTTGGGTTTCTGGGAGGACAGGCGCTTCCTTCAATAAAGAGATATGGCTACGGTTTTGTTCAGGGTGCCGCAGCGGCTGCCGCAGAGAAGGAAACAAAAATAGACATGTATTATAATTATACAGGCTCTTTTGCGGAATCAGATGAAGCTGAAAAGACGGCAAAGACATGGTATAAGGATAAAACCGAAGTTATATTCGCCTGTGGGGGAGCGATGAATAAATCGGTTGTGAAAGCGGCTGAAGCCAGTGATAAAAAGGTAATCGGAGCAGATATTGACCAGAGCAGTTTGTCTGATACGATAATAACTTCAGCGGAAAAAAATCTTGAAAAAGCAATAGGAGATATTTTAGGCGATTATGCCAAGGATAAATTTGTAGGGGGAATGGCATTTAACTATGCTGCGAAGAACAATGGAATTGCTTTGGAAATGAAAAATTCCAAACTTAAGAACTTTACAGAAGACGACTATAAAGCTGTATTTAGCAAGCTGAAAAGCGGAGAGATAAATCTCAAGAAAGATACGGGTGTAAAGTCAGTAAACGAGCTCGCAGGTGATTGGGTGAGCATAAAATAATATAAATTAAAAACAGGTCCATATGTATTATTTATCTATTTTACGGATAATGCATATGGATTTTTTTAACAGAAATTTTACTGAATATTAATAAGGACATAATCCTTAAAATATATAATAAAGAAGCGAAGATAATACGGAAGGAATATTCGACATGATATATGGTGTAGTAGATGTGGGTTCCAATACTGTAAGGCTTTGTATCTATGATGTCAAAGACGGAAGAATAACATCTATGTTTAATAACAAGACCACGGCAGGTCTTATAGGATATGTAAATGATGGCGAGTTAAGCAGAGCCGGTATAAAAAAGGCCTGCGATATTTTAGGTTCATATAAAAAAATGGCTGAACACGCCAAGGTTAAAGAGCTCTTTGTATTTGCGACTGCATCTTTTAGAAATATATCTAATACAAAAGAGGCTGTAAGCGCGATAAAAAAGGAGACCGGACTTGATGTAGATGTGCTGAGCGGGTATGATGAAGCGGTTCTGGATTTTAAGGGAGCTGCTCATGCCATGAATCTTGAGGATGGGATTATGGTTGATATAGGAGGAGGAAGTACGGAGCTTCTCGTCTTTGAATCGGGAAAGATTAAAGATACTGTGAGCCTTGAATTTGGTTCTCTGTTCATGTATAAAACTTATGTTTCAAGACTTTTTCCGAAAGGCAGCGAAAAAAAGGCTATAAGAAAACGTGTCAAAGCGGAACTTAATAAGACTGATTTTTTAAAGAACAGAACCTTTGACACAATGCTGGGAATAGGCGGAACTATACGAGCTGTAAAAAAGTTTAACAATGATAGATTTGGGTTAAAAAGCCATAATGACATAATACTTGTGAGCAATATGAAAGAGTTGATGGAAGAGTTTGAAGATGATGAAAAACAAGTTCTTAACAAAGTATTAAAAGTTGCTCCGGAACGTGTTCATACGCTTATACCCGGAATGATTATTCTTGATACGCTGTGCAGATATTTTAAATGCCGGCAGATAAAGATGAGCAGTTTCGGTGTTCGTGAAGGATATCTTTATAAGAAAGCGGTGATAAAAGAGTGAAAAACACTATATATACGCAGAATCGTGAACTCTCATGGCTTCGCTTTAATGAAAGAGTCATGGATGAAGCCAAGGAAAAAGGTGTGCCTGCCTTTGAAAGACTTAAATTCATATCCATATTTACAAGCAATCTGGATGAATTTTTTATGATAAGAGTCGGAAGTCTTTACGATCAGACATTTCTTTCTAAACCGCAGATCGACAATAAGACTGGAATGGATCCGAAAGAGCAGCTTGTTGAAGTCTTTCGGGCTGTAGCTCCTTTATATAAAAAAAGAGATAAGATATATAAAGAGGTTAACAGACTTTTAGCAGATAAAGGTATATCGTGTGTTGAAATGGATCATCTGACACAAAAGGAAAAAAGTTACACGCAGAAATATTTTGCATCTTTTGTGCAGCCTATTTTATCACCTCAGATAATAAACGCTCATCATCCTTTTCCTCATTTAATAAATAAAAATCTCTATATAACTTTGCTTTTAAAAATAAATGAAAAAAATGCTTTTGGGATAATACCTGTTCCGGCAAATCTGGAAAGGGTGATTTTTCTGCCAGGAGAAGGTACAAGGTATGTTCTTTTAGAGAATATAGTGCTTGAATATGCTGATATAGTGTTTGACAACTGCAAAATACAGTCGAAAAATATTATTTGTGTTACACGAAATGCAGATGTCAATGTAGGCGATTATGTGGATGACGATGACGATTTTCGCCATCAGATGAAAAGGGTGCTGAAGAAAAGAGCAAGGCTGGCGCCGGTAAGGGCTGAATGTATTGGCGTTATGGATGAAAGATTGGAAAAGTTCCTAAGAGAAAAACTTGAGATTAAAAAAGATCAGATTTTCTGCAGTCATTCTCCCTTGGAAATGTCGTATGTTTTTCCGCTTATGGAAAAATTGCCTGAGAAACTGCTGCATACAGTAACTTATGAAAAGTTTGAACCTCAGAGGCCTGAATGGTTTAATGCTGGGGAAAGCATGATGAATAAAGTGATGGCGCAGGATTTGCTGCTTTCTTATCCTTATGAGCAGATGGAACCATTTCTTCAGCTGATAAAAGAGGCGGCTCTTGATGATAGGGTAATTTCAATAAAGATAACTATTTACAGACTTGCCAGCAAAGCGAAACTCGTTGATTATTTGAGAATAGCCGCAGAGAACGGAAAAGATGTTACAGTTGTTATGGAACTAAGAGCAAGATTTGATGAAGCCAATAATATAAACTGGTCCGAAAGTCTTGAAGAAGCAGGGTGTACTGTAATTTACGGACTTAAAGATTACAAAGTGCATTCAAAAGTCTGTCTCATAACATTTATGGAAAAACGAAAGATAAGAAGAATAACTCAGATAGGAACGGGAAATTACAATGAAAAAACAGCAAAACTTTATACAGATTTATCTTTAATGACGGCTGACGATGAAATAGGAAATGATGCAGCAGCTTATTTTAAAAACATGGCTATTGCAAATATCAATGGAAGTTACAGCAGTCTTCTCGTAGCTCCAAACAGCATGAAAAATAAAATTATTGCTCTTATTCAAGGGGAAATAGAAAAAGCAAAACAGGGCAATGAGGCTCAAATAATTATAAAGATAAATTCCCTTACGGACAGAGAAACGATAGATGCGATTAAGGACGCGTCTCAGGCGGGTGTAAAAGTTTATATGATAATAAGGGGAATATGCTGTCTTTTGCCTGATATAGAAGGGTATACGGAAAATGTATTTATAACCAGTGTAGTCGGCAGATTTCTTGAACATTCCAGGATTTATTGTTTCGGTACGGGAGATGATGTGAAGATGTATATTTCTTCTGCTGATTTTATGACGAGAAATTTAAACAGAAGAGTGGAGGTCGCATGTCCTATTAAATCTTCTGAAGTCAGAAATCAGATAATGAATATTTTGGATATAATGCTTAAAGACAATACAAAAGCCAGAAATATTCGATATGATGGTATGTATGAGAAAAAGGAAACAGAAAAGGGCAAGGATTATATAGACTGTCAGAGAGAACTTATTGAAAGCGCTGTATTAAATGCCAGCTTGTCACATGGAGCTCAGAATACGGGTATAAATTTTGCCAAGAGAAAAAGTATAAACGGAATTTTGAGTAAAATAATAAAGGCATTTACAAAATAATAAAAATTAAAATAATTTTCAAAAAATTCTTGCAAAGTTAAATTGACAGTGTTATAATAGCATTAA
>CABUXV010000041.1 GCA_902495595.1 uncultured Eubacterium sp.
CGTTAAAATAATATATTTGGCAACAATCTAATATAGGAAGAGGTGATACTAATACGTTTTGCTCCCCTTATGTGTAAAACTCCGGACGCCTCTTCCTTATTTACATATTATTATTGAAAAAATATATAAAAGGAAGTATAATAATTTAGTTGTATATTAAATACTCGGAGGAATAAAGTGGCGAAATTCTTAGTACAGAAAAGTGCTCCGTTAAGAGGAGAAGTTAAGATAAGCGGTTCGAAAAATGCTGTTCTCCCCATAATGGCTGCTGCGCTTTTAACAGAAGAGAAGTGTGAAATAAAAGATGTACCTGCATTAAGAGACGTAGAGGTTATGTGCAAACTTCTCAAAAGCCTTGGCGTATCTGTTGATGGGGATTTGGAAAAAAATATAGTTAATATAACTTCCGGAAAAAATTTGAATTATGAAGCGCCTTACGACCTTGTTAAGATGATGAGAGCATCCATATTGGTTCTGGGCGCATTGCTTCTGAGAACAGGAAGAGCTGTAATACATCTTCCGGGAGGGTGTGCGATTGGAAAAAGACCTGTGGAGCTGCACCTCAAAGGACTTAAAGCTTTGGGAGTTGCAATAGATGAAGAACAGCTTTCAAGGGGTATAGTGGATGCCAAAGCTGATAAGCTTAAAGGAAATACAATATATCTTGATTTTCCAAGTGTTGGCGCGACAGAAGTTATAATAATGGCTGCATCGCTGGCAGAAGGAACAACTGTACTGGAAAATGCTGCGCAGGAACCGGAAATAGTGGACCTTGCTAATTTTCTGAATAAAATGGGCGCAAGAATTAAGGGGGTCGGAACCGACACCATAAAAATAGAAGGAGTGGAAAAGCTCAAGGGAGTATCTCATCACGTTATTCCCGACAGAATTGAGGCGGGAACTTTTATGGTTGGGGCTGTGATGACAAAGGGGGACGTTCTTGTTAAGAACATAGTTCCAAACCATCTTAAAGCAGTTATAGCTAAGCTTATAGAGTGCGGCGCAGATATCACCATGACAGATGAAGGTCTTCGTGTACGAGGAGATGTAAATCCAATAGTTTCTACAGATATAAAGACATTGCCTTATCCCGGGTTTCCTACAGATATGCAGTCTCCTTTCATGGCGCTGCTGACCGTTGCAAAGGGACCGAGCGTTGTAATAGAGACGGTATTTGAAAATCGTTTTATGCACGTAGGCGAGTTCAACAGAATGGGTGCGAATATAAAGACTGACGGAAACTGTGCAATAATACCGGGAGATAAACATCTTCAGGGAGCGCAGGTAGTTGCAACAGACTTGAGAGCGGGAGCTGCGGTGGTTTTAACAGGTCTCATTGCTGACGGAATAACAGAAATTTCACAGATATATCATGTTGACAGAGGTTATGACGGATTTGTGGACAAGTTAAGAAATCTGGGCGCAAATATCATGCGTCTTGAAGATTAAATAATTTTTTAGTATAGAGACAGACGGCATAGAGCCGTCTGTTTTTTATAGTATAGGAAATATCATATTACGAGATTTCCGTATACTTCAAAGAAAGTACTTTGCGAAGTATCGCCTATTGCGGGCGACATGTGTGCAAAGGAATCTCTGATTCCGTCCTGCACACTTTTTTTATTATGCAGGAAATATCGATTTATCGATATTGTTATAAACCAAAAAATGTATAGAGACGGATGTACGGGCAATAATAATTAAAAAAGGAGGTATGATATATGCAAGATTTAAAGGGAAGTAAGACATATGATAATCTATTGATTGCATATGCCGGCGAATCACAGGCAAGAAACAAGTATACGTATTTTGCTTCAAAGGCCAGACAGGAAGGTTATATGCAGATAGCTAAAATATTTGAAGAAACTGCAAATAATGAAAAAGAACATGCGGAATTATGGTACAAGCATTTTGCAGGGATAGGCACTACAGAGGAAAATCTCGTTACAGCAGCAGAAGGCGAACATTATGAATGGAGTGAGATGTATGCTGATATGGCAAAAGTAGCAAGAGATGAGGGATTTATGGAAATTGCAAAGCAGATGGAAGGAGTAGCTCACATCGAACGTTTTCATGAGGACAGATATTTAACTTTGAAGAACAATATAGAAAAAGGCATTGTATTCAAAAGAGATGAAGAAGTTACATGGATGTGCGATAATTGCGGACATCAGTTAAATGCTAAAGAGGCTCCTGAAATATGTCCTGTTTGCCATCATCAGAGAGGATATTTCCAGCTTGAATCAAAAAATTATTAATAGATAAGAAAAATTGATTTTGCAGAATCAAAAAATGTCTTTAAAACTGTCCTTTGAAACAAAAATGAGGACAGTTTTTTACTATGGAAAATTACATGTAAAAATGGCAAAAAAAGAAGATGAAACAGTTGACAAAGATTTTTTTTGTGTTAGAATAAACAGCGTAGTTAGAAATTGCTAACCTGTTGTAATAAAATCATTGGATATGGTTTGAAAGAGCAGTTACATATAAAGTCAGGAGAAAGTAATGAACTTACGTGATGCTAATATCGGCGAAACATATATTGTAGAAGATATAAATACAGATGATGATGAGCTTGAAGCGTTTCTTTTTCGTCTGGGGTGCTACAGTGGAGAACCCATTACCGTAATATCTCATCTGAAAGGCAGCTGCGTTGTTTCCATAAAGGATGGCAGATATAATATTGATAATGGGATAGCGCAGTCCGTTTTGATAAAGTAGTTGTGTGAGCAACTATTTTTTATGGCCGTTGGTTAGCTTGTATTAACTTAGTTTGTAATCATTAACTTATATAATAAACAAAGAACCAGGAGGGTATACTATGAGAATTGCTTTAGCCGGCAATCCCAACAGCGGTAAAACTACAATGTTTAATGCGCTGACGGGGAAGAATGAACGTGTGGGTAACTGGGCCGGAGTTACAATAGGAAAAAAGGAGAGTCTTATAAAGAAAGATTTTTCAGGTTCGGAAGGGGAACTTGTGGCAGTTGATTTGCCCGGAGCGTATTCCATGTCTCCGTTTACACCGGAGGAGGGAATAACAAGCGGATATGTAAGAAATGAAAACCCGGATGCTATTATAAATATTGTTGACGCTACGAATCTGAGCAGAAGTTTATTCTTTACAACTCAGCTTTTAGAACTTGGAATACCTGTTGTGGTAGCTTTAAATAAGAGCGATATAAATGACAAGCAGAAAACTGAAATTAATGTTGAGTTACTGTCTGAAAAATTGGGATGTCCGGTAATAAAGACTGTATCAGTAGAACACAAGGGTCTGAAGAAAGTTGTCGAGGAAGCTGTATCTCTGAATGGCAAGGGACAGAAAGCGCCGTACATACAGGCTGAAATAAATTTGCATGATAAGAATGCAGTTGATGCTGAGGACAGAAAGCGATATGATTTTGTAAATAAGATTGTACGTGAAGTTGAAAAGCGTCAGATTCTTACAAAAGAAAGAAATTCTCAGGATAAAATAGACAGCGTATTGACTAACAAAGTTGCAGGAATAGTGATATTTGCGGCAGTAATGTGGGCAGTATTTTATATTTCCCAAAGTAAATTAGGTCCGCTTATTGCAGATTGGTTAGTTGGCTGGATTGAAACTTTCCAAGGCTGGGTAGCTGGACTTTTGGAAAACAGTTCGCCTTTCCTTCAGGCATTGCTGGCAGACGGTATTGTAGGTGGCGTAGGTGCGGTAGTCGGATTCCTGCCGCTTGTAATGGTTATGTATTTCCTTATAGCATTGCTTGAAGACTGCGGATACATGGCACGTGTAAGCGTTGTGATGGACCCTATCTTTAAGAGAGTGGGATTGTCGGGAAAATCAGTTATTCCATTTGTAATCGGTACTGGATGCGCTATACCCGGAATAATGGCAAGCCGTACTATAAGAGATGAAAGAGAAAGACGTGCTACTGCAATGCTGACTCCTTTCATGCCTTGCGGAGCTAAGATCCCTGTTATAGCTTTGTTTGCCGGCGTATTTTTCGCAGGTTCTTCATGGGTAAGTTTTACAATGTATTTTGTAGGAATACTGTTAATTTTCTTCGGAGCTTTACTCGTAAAACAGATAACAGGACATAAGTACAGAAAATCGTTTTTCATCATGGAACTGCCTGAATATAAATTGCCAAGCCTTAAGAGAGCTACATTTTCAATGCTTGGACGTGCAAAAGCTTACATAATAAAAGCTGCAACTATAATTTTAGTCTGCAACGCAGTTGTTCAGATAATGCAGACTTTCAACTGGCAGCTTCAGGTTGTGGAAGAAGGAATGGAAGACACATCAATATTGGCTACAATAGCAACACCGTTTGCAGTAGTGCTTATTCCTTTAGGATTCGGTGTTTGGCAGCTTGCAGCAGCGGCAATTACAGGCTTTATCGCTAAGGAAAATGTCGTTGGTACTCTTGCAGTAGTTTATGGTTTGACAAACTTAATCGATACGGATGAGCTTGCGCTTACAGGAGGCGCCGGTGAAGTTGCAATGACATTTGGATTGACTTCTGTTGCAGCATTGGCATATCTTATGTTCAACCTTTATACACCTCCTTGCTTTGCGGCAATCGGTGCAATGAACTCGGAAATGCAGGATAAAAAGTGGCTGTGGGGCGGTATTGGATTGCAGCTTGCCACAGGATACGTAGTAGCATTTTTAGTATATCAAATCGGTACCGTAGCAACTACAGGAAGTCTTGGAACAGGCTTTGTTCCCGGTCTTATAGCAGTTATAGCTATTGCGGCTATAGTAGGATTCGTAATATACAGAGCAAATCGTAAAATTGATTCTGAATATTCTCTGCACAATAAAGGAACGGGGGCTGCAGCATGATAAATGTTATTGTTGTATTAATTATACTGATAATATTAGGCGCTGCGATAACTTATATAGTAAGAGCTAAGAAAAAAGGGGCAAAATGTATTGGTTGTCCGGCAGCAGACAGTTGCTGTTCTGCAAAAAAAGAGACAGAACAAAGCTGTGGCTGCGGATGTCACGGAGAAAAATAGTATAGAAAAAATAAAAGGGACTGCATAAGCTGCAGTTCCTTTTTTGTATTAGCTCATAATACTTTTCACCAACCTGACAAATTTTTCTGTTATAATATATACAAAATAAAGAGGAGGAGTTAATATGAGAATAAATTTTGGTGCCAATTCATGGCTTTATCCTGAACCTGTGCTTATAGTTGCAGCCTATGGTGAAGATGGTGTAGCTGATGCAATGAATGCTGCATGGGGAGGTATAAGCAGCAGCAATCAGATATCTATGTGTCTCAGTCCCGGGCATAAAACCGTAAAGAATATACTGGCAAAAAGAGCTTTCACTGTAAGCATAGCGGATGCTGCGCATGTAGTTGAGTGTGATTATGTAGGAATAGTTTCCGGAAATAATGTTCCCGATAAACTTGAAAGAGCCGGATTTCATACATCAAAATCCGGATTTGTGGATGCTCCGATAATAGAGGAGCTTCCAATGGCTCTGGAATGTGAGCTTGTAAGCTATGATGAAGTTTCACATCGCATGGTAGGAAAAATAGTAAATATAAATGCCGACGAAAAAGTTGTAGGAAGAGATGGAAAAATCGATCCTGCAAAGCTTCAGCCCATAATATACGACGCTCCAAACAGCGCGTATAGAATCATAGGCGAAAAAGTCGGAAATGCTTTCAGCGATGGTGAAAAATTAAAATAACATTTTAGTAAACTTCTGTCCCGCTGTAATAGTGGGACAGTATTTTTTTATAATCATATCCTTTTTTTGCCATACCGTTGGCGCCGTATTGACTCATACCTACTCCATGACCTGAACCATTTGAGGTAAATGTTATTTTATCTTCGGATATATTTATATCAAAATTTGCTGAGGGAAGTCCTAAAGCTTCTCTTACGTTTCTTCCTTCGATTATGCCATCTCCTATTTTCATTTTTTCCACTCTTCCGCCGCTGCTTCTGCTTACTATTTTTATATTTGAGGATGTAATGTTTCCAAAGGAGATGGAAGGATATTTATTCTTTATTTTTTTTGAGAATTCTTTTATTGAAAAAGAATTCTTTTCGTTCTGATGGGTAGCTTCTTCTTCATAAGGACTGTCTACACTTACAAGATATGGTACAGCTGAGGCAAAGACATCCTGGCAGTTTTCTGTTTTTCCGCCGCTGGAAGAATGAAACAGAGCTTGTTGGACAAGTTCACCTTTATAATAAAGCAGCTGACCTTTGGTGTTGTCAACGGCTTTGGATACCTTTTTCCAGCCGCTGTTCATCCACGACTGGCCTTTAGAAGCTTTAAGCTCGGATTTGCTTTTGTACACCTGACAATGAGTACTGTCACATAGAGGAGCATTTGGATGTGCTTTAGGATTTCCGTTTTCCTGTGCTTTGAGTACACGCGCAAGAGAATATGTACGAGCCGCGACTGATTGTGCTTTTAATGCTTCGAGTTCAAAATTTGAAGGCATTTCTCCTGAAACAACACCTTTTACGTATTCTTCAAAATCTATGGTATCTGTTTTTTTACTGGATGTTCTGTATACTTGTATCTTGTCAGGAACTTCTGCCAGTTTAAATTCAGCTTTTTTTTCAGGCGAGCTGTTTTGAGAGCTGTCATTGGGCGTTATTTTTGTTATCAGATATGGAATAGGAATAAGAAGCAGGCATATGACCATAGTTATAAGTATTAAAGGTTTTAATACAGGCAGAAATGGTATATTTTTAAGATATTTTTTAAATTTTCGTTTTTGTTTAAGTCTCTTTCTCATATGTGATTCTCCTAAAACTTATTTGTACAAGTTTATGATGAAAATCTTAAACTATGCGTGACATATGGTGTATAATATATTATATGCAATTTTGTCAGAATATCTTAGAAAGGAAGATTAACATAAAATGAAAAAAACTTTATTTATCAATGCATGTGTAAGACCCGAATCTCGTACTTATATTTTAGCCCAGCATGTGCTTAAGAAAATCGGAGGACAGGTTGAGGAGCTGAATTTGGAAAAGGAAAATATTAATCCGCTTAATTCAAAAGGTCTTGAGATAAGAGATAAATATGGACAAAAAGGTGATTTTTCCCATGAAATATTTAAATATGCAAGGCAGTTTTCCGAGGCTGAAAGGATAGTTGTTGCGGCTCCTTACTGGGATCTTTCTTTTCCTGCCATGATAAAGATATACTTTGAGGCTGTTACCGTACAGGGACTTACTTTTTACTATACTGAGGAGGGTATACCTAAAGGTCTCTGCAAGGCTGAAAAATTAATATATGTTACGACTGCAGGAGGACCTATGGAAGGCATGAATTTCGGATTTGAGTATGTTGACGCTTTGTGCAGAAGTTTTTATGGGATAAAGGATACTAAATGCTTTAAAGCCGAATTGCTGGATATTGTCGGAGCCGACGTTGAGGGAATATTAAAGAAGACAGCGGATGAAATAGAAAACGGCGATGATTTGCAGGAATAAGTGCTTGGTATAAAAAGAGGTGGAATATTGATAAGAGAAATAGATGTTAAGCTTATTGAAGATAAAATAGCAGAGATGTGTATAGATGCAAATTATTATCTTGAAAATGATATAAAACGCTGCATCGATGAAAAATATGAAGCAGAGTCATGGCCCGTTGCAAAAAATATACTCGAAAGCATAAAGGAAAATATAGAGATTGCGGAGGAAGGGGAATTTCCTCTGTGTCAGGATACAGGAATGGCGTGTATTTTTCTTGAAATAGGTCAGGATGTGCATTTTACAGGCGGATTTTTGGAAGATGCGGTGAACAATGGGGTAAGAAGGGGATATTGTGATGGGTATTTGAGAAAGTCTATAGTAAAGGACCCTCTTAGAAGAGAAAATACCAAAGATAATACTCCTGCTTATATAAACATGGAGATTGTAAGGGGAGATAAGGTAAGGATTATCGTAGCACCTAAAGGTTTTGGCTCTGAAAACATGAGCAGAATAAAGATGCTTCCGCCCTCAGCGGGAGAAGAGGGAGTTATGGATTTTATCGTGAAGACCTGCAGCGAAGCAGGAGCCAATCCATGCCCTCCTATAGTAGTGGGAGTAGGAATAGGAGGAACTTTTGATAAAGCTGCTCTAATGGCAAAAAAAGCTTTGCTTGTGCCCGCAGATAGAGAAAATGAGGACGAATATTACGAAGATATGGAAAAAGAACTTTTGAAAAGAATAAATGAGCTTGGCATCGGGCCTCAGGGATTCGGAGGTAAAACCACGGCGCTGGCAGTGAAAATAAAAACGGCGCCTACACATATTGCAGGACTTCCTGTTGCGGTAAATATAAATTGTCATGTGAGCAGGCATAAGGAGGTGACGCTGTAATGGAATATACATTGAGGGAACCTTTTGACAAAGATAAAGTAAAAGATTTTCGGGCAGGGGATAAGGTTTTGATTACAGGTACTGTGTATACGGCAAGGGATGCGGCGCATAAACGAATTGCAGATATGATCAAAGCAGGTGAAAAACTTCCCTTTGATATTGAAAATTCCATAGTTTACTATGTAGGTCCTACTCCTGCAAAACCGGGAAATCCCATTGGTTCTGCGGGACCTACGACAAGTTACAGAATGGATGCTTATTCTCCGCTTCTTTTGGATTTGGGACAGCTTGTAATGATAGGAAAGGGACAGAGGTCAAAAGAAGTTATGGAAGCTGCAAAAAGAAACGGAGCGGTTTATATGGCGGCTATAGGAGGTGCGGCGGCTTTAATGGCTAAACATATAAAAAGTGCAGAGGTAATTGCTTTTGAGGATTTAGGTGCCGAAGCTGTAAGAAAACTTTATGTGGAGGATTTTCCTCTTACTGTAGTGCTTGACAGCCAGGGTGGCAATTTATATGAGCAGGGAAGAGAAGATTATTTGAATTATGCAGTAAAATAGTGTAATATAACTGTGTATACGTATTAAAAAATTTTACATACGAGACTTAATTTTACGGCGAAAGGAATTTAATATGGATAAAAAACAAGGGTTTGAAACAAAGTGTGTACATGGAGCATATAAGGCGGAGAGCGGACAGCCGCAGGTATTGCCTATAGTGCAGAATACAACTTACAGATATTATAATGCTCATGATGTGGCGGAGCTTTTTGATTTGGACAGCGCTAATCATATGTATACCAGACTGGGGAGTCCTACGGTAGATGCTTTTGAACAGAAGATGGCTATGCTCGAGGGCGGTACGGCAGGTATGGCGACTTCTGCAGGTCAGGCTGCGACGCTTATAAGCGTGTTAAACATATGCAATGCGGGAGATCATGTTATAGCTGCCGCAAATATGTATGGCGGAACACATAATCTCTTTGCCGTTACTTTAAAGAGACTTGGTATAGAGGTTGATTTTATAGACCAGGATATTTCAAAGGAAGAGATACTGAAATATGAGAGACCTAATACTAAGGCGCTTTTTGGAGAGACTTTGGGAAATCCGGCTCTGAGCGTTCTTGATATAGAAAAATTCGCTGAAGCGGCTAAAGATATGGGTGTTCCTCTCATTGTCGATAATACTCTGGCTACACCGGCTCTGTGCAGACCTATTGAGCATGGGGCAAATATAGTCATACAGTCCACTACAAAATATGCGGACGGTCATGCAAGCTGCGTTGGCGGATGTGTAGTTGAAGGAGGAAATTTTGACTGGGCTGCAAATGATAAATTCCCGGGTCTGACCGAGCCTGATGAAAGTTATCATGGACTTACATTCTACGATAAATTCGGTGATATGGCGTTTTGCATGAGGCTCAAAGCTGTACTCGTGAGAGATTTGGGATGCACCATGTCACCTATGAATGCTTATCTGACTCATCAGGGACTTCAGACTCTTCATCTTAGAATGGAGAGACATTGTGAAAATGCCATGGCTCTTGCAAGACATCTTGAGAATCATCCTATGGTAGACTGGCTGATATACCCGGGACTTGAAAATGATAAGTATTATGGTCTGGCTCAGAAATACCTTCCTAAGGGAAGCAGCGGCGTACTTTCCTTTGGCGTAAAAGGCGGAAGAGAAGCCGGAGAAAAATTTCTGGAATCATTAGATTTGACAAGTGTGGTGGTTCACGTAGGTGATATAAGAACAAGCGTGCTGCATCCGGCAAGTACTACTCACAGACAGCTTTCTGAAGCAGAACAGTTAGCATCGGGTATAAGCCCGTCGCTTATAAGGGTATCAGTTGGACTTGAGTCCATAGAAGATATAATTGCTGATTTTGATCAGGCCCTTGAAAAAGTAAAAAGATAGAAGGAGATATATTAGTAAATGCCTTTAATTATACCTAATGAACTACCTGCTGCGGAAACGCTTCAGGGTGAAAATATATTTACCATGGAAAGAGGCAGGTCTGCAGTTCAGGATATCAGACCGCTTAAGATAGTAATAGTAAACCTGATGCCTACAAAGATTGCGACCGAAACTCAGCTTGCAAGAGTTCTTTCAAACAGTCCTCTGCAAGTTGAAATGACTCTTATAACCATGGGTTCCCATGAGTCCACTCATATTTCTCAGGAACATTTGAATTCCTTTTACAAGACATTGGATGAAATAAGAGACGACTGCTTTGACGGGATAATTTTAACGGGAGCACCTGTTGAAAAACTTCCATATGAGCAGGTGGACTACTGGAGTGAATTATGCGAGATATTTGAATTTGCCAAAACAAATGTGTACAGCAGTATGTTTATATGCTGGGGTGCTCAGGCAGGACTTTATTATCATTATGGTATTGATAAGCATATTCTCGATGATAAGGTCTTCGGAATATTTGAACATAAAGTTTTAAGACCTCATAATCCTCTTGTAAGAGGGTTTGACGAAATATTTTACGCACCTCATTCAAGACATACGGAAGTAAGACGGGAAGATATACAGAAAACTCCTGAATTAAGAATACTGGCAGATTCTCCGGAGGTGGGACCTCATATCATTTCCACTGAGAACGGGCGGCAGATTTTTATAATGGGACATCAGGAATATGATAAAGGTACTCTTGCAGGGGAATATATGCGCGATATAAATAAGGGAATGAAAATAGATGTTCCTAAAAATTATTTCAGAAATGATAATCCCGACGGAGAAATATTGTTCCGATGGAGAAGTCATGCGAGTTTGCTTTTTTCAAACTGGCTGAATTACTATGTATATCAAAATACGCCTTATGCTTTGGAAGAGCTTAAGAAGCACAAGTAGGGAGGACTAATACCTTGATAGATAAAAATTTACTTAGACATTTGTCTAAAAAGTATCCTAATGTTAAGGCCGCGTCGGAAGAGATAATAAATCTTAATGCTATACTTTCTCTTCCGAAAGGAACGGAGTATTTTTTAAGTGACCTTCACGGAGAGCACGAGGCTTTTATACATATGCTCAAGAGTGCATCCGGAGTTATCAGGTCTAAAATAGAGGAAATCTTCGGCCCCGACCTTACGAGAGATGAAAGGGATGAACTTGCGGCTCTGGTGTATAATGCGGAAGCAGAAATAAAAAGAAGAAAAAAAAGCGAGCGTGATTTCGATAAATGGTGTAAGGAATCAATACTCAGATTAGTGCTTATATGCAAATCGGTATCAAATAAATATACCAGGTCAAAGGTAAGAAAACGTCTGCCAAAGGAATACGCATACATAATAGATGAGCTTTTGCATACGGAGGATGAAGCGAATAAGGGCAATTATTACGGACAGATTATAAATTCTATTGTTGAGTGCGATGTTGCCGAGGAATTCATAATTGAGATGACCAATGTTATAAGTTCTCTTGCTGTTGACAGACTTCATATTATAGGAGATATCTGGGACAGAGGTTCTCATCCCGACACGATACTTGATTTTTTAATGGAATATCATGATGTTGATTTCCAGTGGGGGAATCACGATATAGTATGGATGGGAGCGGCGACAGGAAACTGGGCGTGTATTACAAATGTTCTCAGGATGAATATAAGCTATAACAACTTTGACATGCTTGAGATCGGATATGGTATTAATTTAAGGCCTCTTGCTATTATGGCTGAGAATATATATGGCGATGACCCATGTGAATTTTTTAAACCCAAGAGACTTGAAGAAAATAAATTTGATCCAATAGAAGATTCCCTTGCGGCTAAAATGAACAAGGCCATAGCTATATGCCAGTTTAAGGTAGAAGGGCAGAGAATAATGGCTCACCCTGAATATGGTCTTGACAACAGACTGCTTTTGGATAAGATTGATTATGAAAAGGGAACTGTAAAGCTTCGTGACGGGGAGTATCCTTTAAGAGATACGAATTTTCCTACCATAGATCCAAACAACCCATATGAGCTTACGCCGGAGGAGAAAGATGTATTAAAAGCATTGGAAGCATCTTTTTTGCAAAGTGAAAAATTACAGACACATA
>CABUXV010000042.1 GCA_902495595.1 uncultured Eubacterium sp.
AGATGAAAGGCATGAAAGAACCTTACAGAATAACAGATGCGGATGGAGTATATCTTTACACTGAAGACAATAAGATGATAGACTCGGTTTCATCCTGGTGGAGCATGATACACGGATACAAACATCCGGAAATCAATGGGGCGATAAAGGCTCAGGCAGATAAATTTTCCCATGTAATGATGGGAGGGCTTACCCATGATACGGCATTAAACCTTGCTTCAAAGTTAAAGCATTGGCTGCCCGGCGACCTTGATTACTGTTTCTTTTCTGATTCGGGAAGCGTAGGAGTTGAAGTGGCGCTGAAAATGGCTCTTCAATATTACGTAAACTGCGGAAGACCTGAGAAAAAGAAAGTCCTCGCGCTTCAAAACGCCTATCACGGCGATACTTTTAAGGCAATGGAAGTAGGTGATGATGAAGATTATCATTTTATAATGGAAGTTTTCGGAAAGAAAAAGGATGTGATAAATATTCCTGTGGAAGTAAGAGCCTTAGAGGAGGCGTTTGAAAAGTACGGCAGTCAGCTCAACTGTTTTATAGCAGAACCGCTTTTACAGGGGGCGGGAGGAATGTTGATGTACGGTATTGAATTCTTGAAAAGAGCAAGGCAGCTCTGCGATGAATACGATGTGCTGCTCGTATTCGACGAAGTTGCAACAGGATTTGGACGTACGGGAAACCGGTTTGCGGCAGATCTGGTGCTTCCCGATATTTTAGTTTTGGGGAAAGCTCTTACAGGGGGATACATAGGTCATGCCGTTACCGTTGCAAATCACAAAGTATATGACGGGTTTTACAGCGATGAACAGGGCAAGGCCCTTATGCACGGACCAACTTTTATGGGGAATGCTTTGGCATGCAGCGCAGCTTTAAAATCAATAGAGATTTTTGAAAGAGACAATTACATGGACAAGGTAAGACGCATAGAGGAAATTACACGACGGGAAATAGGCGGGTTCAGACATCCTTGCATAAAGGAAGTAAGAATTATGGGAGCCTGCGTATGTATTGAGGTTTACGATGAAAATGTTTTAAATGGTTTTCAGGAGTTTGCGTATGAAAGAGGAGTTTTCAGCAGACCGTTTCTGAAATTTATGTATGCAATGGTACCGTATATTATAACTGAGGCACAGCTGATTCAAGTGCTGGATACCATGAAGAGCTGGTTCTTATCGGAAGCTATGAGCTGACGTTTTTTTTCTGCGCTTAATTTTTTTATGGCTGCTTCCCGTCTTGTGGCTGAAGATTTATCGGGGAGAAATTCCACATAGACGGCAGATACGGGGAGTCTGCCCCTTGTATATTTTGCTCCTTTGCCGGAATTATGTACGGACAGACGCTTTTTCAAATTGTTGGTCCAGCCCGTGTATAAAGTACCGTCGCCGCAGAGAAGAATATATACGCAGGGACTGTCCGCGGTTTGTTTTTTATCGGATTGTTTATCTTTTATCATAAATGAATTATCGGCGGAAACATCTGTAAAGTCAAGGCTAAAAAGAATTGCCTATTAACGATACGATTGGCGCTTGGGGTGCTGACTAACTTGACTAAGTATGTTATAATTAACTGGAAAATCAGATGGATGATAAATGGATAAATTATATATTACAGGAGGGATTAAAGTGGTAAAAAAAGTTACAGACAGCGTTGTATATATCGGAGCAGATGACCATGAGCTGGACTTATTTGAAGGTCACTATATAGTGCCTAACGGAATGGCATACAATTCGTATGCGGTGCTTGGAGATAAAACCGCAGTAATAGATACTATAGATAAAAGCAAGACGGAAGAATGGCTTTCCAATGTGGAAGAAGTGTTTGGAGGAAAGGCTCCCGACTATTTGATAGTTCAGCATATGGAACCTGACCATTCCGCATCTATAGAGGCTTTTGCAGAAAAATACAAGGATACTGTTATCGTTGGAAACAAGAAAACTTTCCGTATGATAGGACAGTTTTTCCCGGGGCTTAATATAGAACATACTTTAGAGGTTGACAATGGCGATACTTTGGATTTGGGAAGCAGAAGCCTGAGCTTTTTATTTGCGCCTATGGTTCACTGGCCTGAAGTCATGATGACGTATGACTCGGCTGATAAAATTGTTTTTTCCGCAGATGCTTTCGGAAAGTTCGGCGCGCTGGATACTGAAGAAGACTGGGCATGTGAAGCAAGACGATATTATATAGGAATTGTCGGAAAGTACGGAGCTCAGGTACAGAGTGTGCTTAAAGCGATTGAAAAACTCGACATAGATATAATATGTCCGCTGCATGGTCCTGTATTAAATGAAAACTTAGGGTATTATATTGATCTATACGATACATGGTCAAGCTATACTCCGGAATCAGAAGGTGTATGTATATGCTATACTTCCGTTTACGGAAACACTAAGAAAGCTGTGGAAATGCTTAAAGCTGAGCTTGAGAAAAAAGGCGTTGAGGTTGTCGTAAGCGATTTAGCAAGGTGCGATATGGCAGAAGCTGTTGAAGATGCGTTCAGATACGACAGGCTTGTTCTGGCAACGACTACCTATAACGGAGACATATTCCCGTATATGAGACATTTTATAGACGCTTTGAAAGAGAGAAATTTCCAGAACAGGTCTGTATCGTTTATAGAAAACGGCTCATGGGGACCTACTGCAATGCGTGTGATGAAAGCTGAGCTTGAAAAATCCAAGAACCTAAAAATATCCGAAAACAATGTTACGATTAAATCGGCATTAAACGATGAATCTATCGGTCAGATAAAAGCTTTGGCAGGTGAGATATGTCAGTGCTATAAAGGAATGACCGGTGAGGGAAGCTGTGAAATTCCTCAGGAGAAAAAAAGCAAGGGCTTCGTATGCGATATATGCGGTTATATATATGAAGGCGATACATTGCCTGAGGATTTCGTATGTCCTATATGTAAGGTGGGAGCGGATAAGTTTTCGCCTGTTGAATAGATTTAATATTTAAAGAAACAGTGTGCCGTAAAAGGCGGCGCCGGGAGGAGAGATATGCTGCATATAGGCTGTCATTTGTCGTCGGTAAAGGGGTTTGAAAATATGGGGAAGCAGGCTCTGTCCATAGGGGCGGATACTTTTCAGTTTTTTACGAGAAATCCCAGAGGCGGAAAAGCCAAAGCTATAGATGAACAGGATATTGAGAAATTTTTATCGCTGGCAGAGGAGAATAATTTTGCAAAGCTCGTAGCTCATGCGCCCTATACGCTCAATCCGTGCTCGGCTGCGGAAAAGGTCCGGGAGTTTGCATATGCTGCAATGGCAGATGATATGAAGCGGATGGAATTGATTCCCGGAAACTATTACAATTTTCATCCCGGAAGTCATGTGGGGCAGGGTGTGGAAAAAGGAATAGAGCTTATAGTCGAGCTTTTGAATAATATAATCACACCGGAGCAAAGCACTATTATACTGCTGGAGACCATGGCGGGAAAGGGCAGCGAGATAGGCGGAAAGTTTGAAGAACTAAAGGCAATTATCGACGGCGTTGAGATAAAGGACAAGATAGGCGTCTGCATGGACACATGTCATGTAAGCGATGCGGGATATGATATAAAAAATGATATAGACGGAGTTCTTTTACAGTTTGACAATATCATAGGATTGGAAAAATTACGTGCATTGCATATTAACGATAGTCAAAACGAACTGGGAGCTCATAAGGACAGGCATGCCAAAATAGGCGAAGGGTTCTTAGGACTTGACGGAATATCAGGAGTTATAAATCATCCGAAACTCAAAGGGCTGCCGTGCATACTGGAAACGCCGAATGAGCTTGACGGCTATGCAAGAGAAATAAAAATGCTTAAAGACGTTTATGAAGAAAATTAAAAAAGACAGCTGCATTTAAGAGGAATCCTTAAAGCAGCTGTTTTTTTATATAGGAAATCTCGTTTTGCGAAATTTCCGTATACTTCAAAGAAAGTACCCTGCGAAGCGTCGCCCCCCTGCGGGCGACATATGTGCAAAGGAATCTCCGATTCCGTTATTCCGCTTTTTTATATGAATATCGGTGGAACGAAATAAAACTGAGGCGTCAGCATTTTTCTTCTCCGCCCAGATTGGTATACGCTTTGTCAAAAGTTATAATGACAAAATATTTCTGAGCGTCTTCGTGTTTTTCGTTTCCCGGTTCTGAAATATCGTCTTTACGGCTTTCCTGATTTACAGCGTCAAGTGCGATTTGCTGTATTTCGCTTTCTGAAAGTTTGCATCTGTGATTCAAAACCACATCGAAGATTATATTTGTATGAGTAGGTCCTGGAACTATTCGGAAATCATGTATGCTTTCGACTCCCTCAAGAGGAGAGAAAGCTTCTGATATAATGGCTTTCATTTTGGTGATAAGCGGGTCGTTTGTTTTTATTGGGTCCATATGTATGACAAATTCTATGTTCAGAGACTCTTTGATGATTCTTTCAAGGTTGTCTGTCATATCGTGACTTTTCATAATATCGCCATCTGAATCAACTTCCACATGCATGGATGCGAAGATTTTGCCGGGACCGTAATTGTGCACCATAAGGTCGTGAATACCCAGAACTCCCGGCTCCTTTTTTGCAATTTCAACGATATTATTGACAAGGTCTTCATCGGGAGCCTCTCCCAAAAGAGGACTGGAGGTCTCTCTTACAAGTTGAATTCCGGACCATAGGATAAACAAGGCGACCAGACATCCCATATAACCGTCTATTTGTATATCAGCGGCTTTTCCGATTAACAGGCTTATGAGTACAACCGAGGTTGCGATAACATCATTTCTGCTGTCGGCCGCAGTTGCCATAAGCGTTACGGACTTTATTTTTTTGCCTATACTTGTATTGAACAGAGACTGCCAGAGTTTTATCAATATGGCTATAATCAGGACTGCAACTGTAACGTAGCTGAATTCTATAGGACTTGGATGTATTATCTTATCAACCGAACTTTTAAGCAGCTGAATTCCTATAACTATGATGAATATTGAAATAAAAAGTCCTGTTAAATACTCTATCCTCGCATGTCCGTAAGGATGATTTTCATCTTCCGGCTGAGCGGCCAGTTTAAAGCCTACTAAGGTTATTATTGAGGAGGAAGCGTCAGCAAGATTATTTATACCGTCGGCGACTATGGCTATACTCTTTGATAGAATACCGACAAGTATCTTTATGATGCACAGCAGCAGATTCGATATGATGCCTACTGCGCCGGCGAACTTTCCGTATCTTTCCCTGACTTGAGGATCTCCTGTATTCTCATGGTCTTTTACAAAAATCCTAATCAGCAATTTACCCATTTTTTATTTCCCCTGATTTGCTTTTCTTTCCTGTTCTGCGGCATTGATTATCGCCTGGGCGAGCTGGTCAGAACAGGAAGTCTGCTTTAGTCCGCATTTTATACCAAGAAGCTTATCCTTGACCTGTTCTACGGTCATACCGTCAACTAAAGAAGAGATGGCTTTAAGATTGCCGTTGCATCCGCCGAGAAAATGTATATTTCTCACTATGTTGCCGTCTAGTTCAAATTCCAGCTTTGCGGGGCATACCCCCATAGGTGAAACATCGTATTTCATTGTTCTAAAATCTCCTTATCTTGCGTAGTTCTGATATTATAGGTATAATAATCAGTATAACAAATAAGAACTGAAAGGGAAAGAAAAACTATGGGAAAATCAAAGGTCAGGCGAAGACATAGAAGAATAATGAGCCGGGGAAGACGGTTGCCGGCGGCGGTAGGCGCCTTGGCAGCAGCTGTTATAATAATCGGCGTAATAGGCGTGGTGTCTTTAGGCGGAAAGATAATAGGAGGACTTCCGGACCTGGGGATAAAGAAAGCTCAGACTAATCCGCTTACAGGTCAGATAAGCGAGGACGAGCTTCCGGCAAGACCGCTTGTTGTTTCCATAGATAATGTGGGAGACGCTGTACCGCAGTCGTGGCTTTCCAAGGCGGACTTGATATATGAATTTCCCGTAGAAGGAAAGCAGACCAGGATTCAGGCTGTATATTACGGACAGTTTCCTGATGAATTCGGTCCTGTGAGAAGTACCCGCCCTTATTTTGTAGACCTTACGAGAGAATATAAAGGAATATTTCTTGCTCACGGGTGGAGTCCTCAGGCAAAAAAATATCTGATGTCTGATGTGGTACCGTATATAAACGCCATGAACAGCGATTGCAAATTTTACAGGGAAAGCAGCAAACAGGCTCCCCATAATTCCTATATAAAGTGGGATGAGGTGAAATCCAAAATAGAGGAGAAAGGCTGGTGGGATGAAAAACAGGATATCAGAGCATTTTCATTTTTAAGCGGAGCCCAGCAGAATGAAGGCGATAAAGCGAATAAGATAGATTTTAGATATACGGGAAGCAAATATGAGTTTTCCTATGATGAAGAAACCGGAAAATACACCAGAACTTTGAACGGAAAAAAATATATAGATAAAGAAACGGGAAAGAGTATAACTTCTTATAATGTTCTCGTACAGAAAGTGAGCAGTAAAACCCTTGATTCAAAAGGCCGACTTGAGATAGATATGTGTGCAGGAGGAGAGGCTATACTGTTTACAAACGGAGTTGCCGTAAAAGGAACATGGTCGAGGGAAGACTTGGATTCGAGAACAATTTTCAAGGATGAGTCGGGAGAAGAATTTAGACTTACGCCTGGAAACAGCTGGGTCGAAGTTGTAGACCAAAACTGTAATCTGACATACTGATATAATTCAGTAAAGGAAGTTAAATGATAAAATCCTTATTGAAGATTTTCCGGCTGAAAATAAAAATATCCAAAAATACGGGTTAACATATGTATTTGGATAAAATCTCTGTTGATAATGCTTGTTGGAAGATATTAATAACCAAAACCGTTATATATAACGTTAGTTTGGATAAAAGATTGATGTGTTTTCATGGATATTTCTATTTTTTTAACTAAAACAGCTTTTTTAATCAAGGTTTTGGATAATTTGTTTTAGTTTCACGGGAAAAATAAGCTGTTTTTATCCAAACAGAAAGCAGATTAAAGGATTTTGGATAATTGGCCTTGTGGTATTGTGGGAATCTGCCTGGCTGAAGCCGGGATGATGTTATCATATAGCTGCGGCGAATACTTTCGGCTGAATATGCTGACTGCAATACTTGTGCAGGCTGCATATTCCCTTGCCAATGGAATGTGACGAAATAGATTAATACAAGATAAATTAATAAATGCTCCCTCTTAGTAAATAAGTCTTATTATCTCACTTATTTACTCAGAAGGAGCATTTTATATGAAAACTTTTTATTAATTTACTATATCCTGTAATACTTTATTAGCTACGCTTCCTGCGACGCTTGTTCCGTAGCCTCCGTTTTCTACAAGGACTACAAATGCGTAAGGGTTCTGTTCATCATCGATAAATCCCGAGAACCAGGCGTTAGGTTTTTTGTTTCCTCCCACCTCTGCGGTTCCTGATTTTGCGCATACGTTAAGTCCCGGGAACATATCGCTGCCGTAATGACTTTTTACGTTGTTAGCCATCATTTCCTTTAGCGAGGTTGCTGTGGTGGCTTCTATCATAGACGATGTTTTTGTTCCGAACTTAGGTATTTTTTTTAGTTGTTTATCTATAAAGGTAGTAGGTTTAACGATAGATGGAAGAACTGCGTCTCCGTTATTGGCTATTGCTCCCATATATACCATCATTGAACATGGATTCACAAGGTCCTTATGCTGTCCTATTCCTGTCCAAGCGAGGCTCACACCGCCTGATGGATATTCAAAGGTTCCCTTTGCCGTCTGTATGCCGTCAATATCCAGGCTTTCGGTTAAACCTGTTTTCTTAGTATATTTTTCAAGTGTGTTTCCTCCCAGCTTTTCGGATAGTTTTCCAAAGTATATATTACACGATACTTCAAGCGCCTTTTTTAAATCTACCGTACCGTGAGCGGAGAGGTCTGTGACTTTATCTCCGTGTCCGTAGTTTTCGTGTCCGGTGCATTTCACCTGAAAGCTGTAAGCATCATCCAGGGTTTCTATGGATGCGGCTGCCGTAACGAGTTTGAAAATAGAACCGGGAGGGAACTTCGAGGACGTAAATCTGTTGATATAGACACCGGATTTGTTGTCAGCGGAAAGTGACGGTGGGTTTTCAGGATCGTATGTAGGAGAACTTACCATACACACAATTTCACCTGTCTTATAGTTGTATACTCCTACGGCGCCTTTTCTTCCGTTCAAAGCTCTGTATGCTGTAGCGCACGCCTGTGAATCAAGGGTAAGGGTTATATCGGTTCCCGAGTTATTCAGAGAATAAACGCCGTTTACCAGATCATATCCCACAAGCTCGTCTGTAAAAGCCCTGTTGGCCCCCGTGGATATATTGTTGTCTTTATCACCTGTAACGTGCATCAGCGCTTTTCTGACATCTGAATTTTCGTTGAATACCATTCCTTCCGAGGTGTTCTTCATAAGAAGCTGGCCGTTTATATCGTATAAAGCGCCTTTTGCAAGATCTCCTCTTGAATACACATCGCGATTGCCTTCATAGGAAGCCCAGTCATCTCCGTCGGTAACGTATCTGTATGAAAATATTCCTACGCCTATTACCAGTACAAATGCGAGCAGGAGGCACATTATCGCTCTTTTTTCTATTTTTTTCATTTCTTATCGCCTCCGAAAATATCTTCTAAAGTGAGTTTGCTGTCCTTATCAGGAGAGGAATTTCGATTTTGATTTTGAGGTCTTGCAGAGTTTTTCCCTCTTGGCGGAATATTTCGGGAATTATTTCCTGATGTTCTGCTTGAATTCTGGGTCCGTTGAGTTCTGTTTTGTGAAGCAGGGCTTTTTCGCTGAGGCTGGGAAGCTTTTCCTGCCGTACCCCTTGCCGCACCTCTGGATGCGCTTCTGGAAGAACCCCTTGATGAATCTTGGTCAGGTGAAACTTTCTCCCATTTTTCTGCGAAGTTTTCCTCAGGTCTTATATTCTCCAGATTGTTAAAGAAATCATCGTCTGAAATATCCTCGTATTTTATCTGACGGCGTTTTCTGCTGCCGGAGCTGCTTATCAGCGTAGTATCTTCATTTCCGGTTCTCTGACGTCCTATGTTTCGAGGTGCTGCGTTATATCGGTTTTGCTGGTTGTAGCGATTGTTTTCGCGGGGGTCTGCGGAATCTACGGCCTCGAATATTTCTTCGGGATTTTCAAAGCCTCCGCTTTCCATTTCATTGTCGAATTCTCCTTTTTTATCCAGACGGATTGCAAAGCTGGCATTCTGCCGTGTATCTGCGGCTTTTAGAAATGCTAAAAGTCCCCAGGAAGCTATCATGCTCGTACCTCCCGAAGATACGAGAGGGAATGTTACTCCAGTCAGAGGAAGCAAGTCTATGGATCCGAAAACATTGAGTATAGTCTGAAATATAAACATTGAAGTTGCCGCGCAGGCAGCTATGCTGTAATATGTCGAACGTCCTGCTATTATGGAACGGACGGCAAATACGCCAAGTGTTATTATACATAAAACGGCGAGAATTGCAGTAATAAGACCCCATTCTTCACTTAAAAGACCGAATACCAAATCGGTGCTGGCAGCAGCTACATCGCTGAAATTACCTTCGCCTGCGCCAAGTCCGGGAAGACCACCGCTGGCGGAAGCTGTCATAGTCTGCACCTGCTGAAAGCCGCCGCCTGTAGGGTCATCCCATACGTGGCCCCATGTGTCGAATCTGCCTGCGATATAAGGTTTAAATCTTAACACCATCATGCCCATCACTCCGGCAGCTCCGACAATAAGTATCAGTTTTGAGAAATCACCGCTTCGCAGAAATGATATAACAAGGAATGTTACGAAGAATATCATGGCTGTTCCAAAATCGCCCATCATAGCCAGACATCCCAGACAGAACAGTGAAAACAGCATGAAAATGGTGAGATTTTTACGCTGCTGCAGTTCATCGAGAGTAGCAGCTCCTACATATATGAAGACTATCTTTACAAGTTCCGAAGGCTGAAGGGAGAATCCTCCGATGGTTATCCAGTTCTGGGCGCCGAATTTTGAAGTTCCCAAAACGAGATTTGCAAGCAGCAGAACAACGCTTATCCCTATAAGTATGTACATTATTTTCTTTGCCCTGTTGAGGTCTCTTAAAAACCAGCACAGACCGAAGAAAAGTCCTACGCCCAGTATTATGCACAGCGCCTGCTTGAATACGGTTCCGGGATATGCGGAAGTGGTAACGGCAAGACTCAGGGTCGACAGATAAAAGGCTATGATTTCCATTTCAAAACCGACGCGCTTAAACATCCTCATTACTATGACGTAAACCCACATGAGGGCGCAGAGCAATCCCACCGCGATGGGGAGCTGTGCAGGGAAGTCTTCCTTTAATGAAATGCTGAACTGTATTACCATAAGTAATTGAAAGAGAGTAAGAGCTGCCAGCGAAGGCCATGGCGATACAGGATGAGTCCTTCTTTTTCGCTTTTCTATATTCTCCATTCTTTCCTCAAGGCTGACGGGATAAAGTGTAAAATCTGCTCCGCCTATGGTGAGGATATCGCCTGCTTTAAGTATTGTAGGTTCTTCTACGGTGACTCCGTTGATAGAAGAGCCGTTTTTCGAATTTAAGTCATTGTATTTCCAAACTCCGGCAGAATCCCTGATAAGAGTACCGTGACTTCTGGATACATTGTCAAGATTTAGGATTACATCACAGCCCCGGCTTCTTCCTATGAGATTTTCCCAGTGAGTCAGAGGAACGCTGGTGCCGTCAGGGCATCCCAAATAAGCCCATATTTCAGATGGGTTTCTTGCCTGCAGCAGAGAACGAATCTGCCGTGCCAGTATGAATACGGACAGGATTAAAAATATCCAGCGTACCGCAGTGGTGAAATATATTCCGGCCATTTCGGCAGCAGTATTTAAAAATTCCATTAAAATCTCCTATTCTAGAAATAATTATATTAAAGTTTTTTGTCGTTGCTGTGATAGTCCTGCGGTTCTTCAGAGCATGTTTCCAGTTTTTTGCCGCTGTTTTCCGATGGAGCAGGCGCCAGGGAAAGACCTATGACACCCACAAGAATCAAAAGCGCGCATATTATATGGTACACAGTCAGCGGTTCTCCGAGAAGGACAGCCCCTGCTATGATGGAAATAGCTGTGGAGGCATTGCCGAATATGGTGGACTGGACGATTTCCATATGCGCCAGCATAAATGCGATAAACTGCGCGGATAAAAGTATACAGAAGATACCCAGAAAAGATATTGCTATGAGGAACTGGGGATGGGTAATCGGTGATATGAGAGCATCAAAATTATCCGTAACAGCAGCTCTTATAATGGATACCGCATTGAAAAGCACAAAGCCGCCTATGGCGATTGTCTTTGTTATTTCTATAGGCTTAAATGTTCCTCTGACGTACCGCATGAAAACATTGCTGATTGCCATTGAAAGGCTTGCGGCAAGCATGAGAA
>CABUXV010000043.1 GCA_902495595.1 uncultured Eubacterium sp.
GAACTGCTGCAGCAGATATGGAATGTCAGATAGAAGAAGAGATAAAATCGCAAAGAGCTGACTGCATAATGCGCAGACAGATAGAGATTTCCCGAGAAATAAATGAGGCTAAGGTGGGAAATACTATAGAAGTGATTGTAGACGGAGCTGATGAAGAAGGTGCATATATAGGCAGGTCTCAGTATGATGCTCCTGAAATTGACAATACGGTTATTTTTAAGTCAGAAAGTGAACTTAAGATCGGTGATATGGTAAAGGTCAATATAACCGATGCCTTTGATTATGACCTTGTAGGAAGAATGGAGGAATAATATGAATTTGCCAAATAAGCTTACCATGGGAAGGATTTTCGCAATACCTGTATTCATAATATTGATTTTGATGGAGTACAGATATGCAGCGGCAATAATTTTCATACTGGCGGCTTTTACAGATATGCTGGATGGTAAGATAGCAAGAAAATATAATCTTGTAACCAATTTTGGAAAACTGATGGACCCTTTAGCAGATAAGCTGCTGGTAATGGCGGCTCTTATATGTTTGGCTGAACTTGGTGATGTTCCGGGATGGATGGTTATAGTAATACTGGGAAGAGAGTTTATAATCACAGGGATGAGACAGGTGGCAGCAGCGCAGGGAATTGTAATAGCGGCCGGCACTACAGGAAAGATAAAAACGGTAACGCAGATGATAGCGATTCCTTTGCTTATACTTGATAACTGGCCGTTCAGCATGCTCAGTGTAAATATTCCTATGGACGTAATATTCTTATGGATTGCACTTGTAATGACAATAGTGTCGGGAACAGAGTACATAGTAAAGAACAAACAATTATTTTCTATGTAGAAAGAAGGAAGATATGAAAACTGCAATTTTAAGTGTAGGTACCGAGCTGCTGTTCGGACAGATAACAAATACAAATACGGTTTATCTTTCTCAGCAGATGAATATGCTTGGATTTGATGTAATGTATCATTATACGGTAGGCGATAATCCAAAACGAGTTGAAGATATGATGAATCTGGCTTTTAAGGATTGTGATTTGATTCTGACTACAGGCGGGCTGGGACCTACTCAGGATGATTTAACCAAAGAGGTTGCATGTAAAGTTTTAGATGATGAACTTGTATTGATGGATGATGTTTTAGATGAGATTGTAAAGTATTTTAAAACCCTGGGACGCGAAATGACGGAAAATAATAAAAAACAGGCAATTATGCCGTCAAGGGCTACGGTTTTTCATAATGATGCAGGTACTGCTCCGGGGTTTGCCCTGGAAAAGGAAGGGAAATATATAATATGCATGCCCGGACCTCCTCGTGAAATGACGAGAATGTTCCAAAAGAACGTAATGCCGTTTTTAAAGGAAATGTCAAAAAGCGCCATATGCTATAGAATGATAAGATTTTTTGGAATAGGGGAGTCAAGTCTTGAAACAGAACTGATGGATTTGATAGATGAGCAGACAGATCCGACTCTTGCCACATACGCCAAGGAGGGTGAATGTTCTCTTAGAATCGCATCCAAAAGAGATACTGAAGAAGAAGCTGAAGAAGCCGTCAATGAAATGTTGGAAAAAGTCAAAGAAAAAGTAGGAAAGTATATATTCAGCTGTGATGATGAGGAGCTTGTGCAGGTTGTATGCGATAAGCTTACCTCGAAAAATCTCACCTTGTCCAGCGCCGAGTCGTGTACGGGAGGGATGTTTGCTTCAGCAGTTACAGATGTGCCTGGAATTTCAAAATCCTTTGAGAGAGGAATTGTAACTTACAGCAATGAAGCAAAGATAAGCGAACTTGGAGTCAGCAGAGAAACTTTGGATAGATACGGAGCTGTAAGCGAAGAAGTCGCGCTTGAAATGGTTGAAGGCCTTAAAAAAGTAAGCGGAAGCGATGTATGCATTTCAGTAACAGGAGTGGCAGGTCCGGACGGAGGTACAGAGGAGAAACCTGTCGGTCTTGTATATGTAGGATTCATATATGGTGATAAAAAGATTTGTAAAAAGATTCAAATGAGAAATGTAAACAGAAAATGGAACAGACATTACGCTCTGTTGTGCATGCTGGATATTATAAACAGAAATATTTAAAAGAGGAATCGGCAAATGATGAAAAGAAAAAATCGTTTGCTGATTTTTATTTTAGAAGAAATATAAATAAAGAGGAAAAGCTCTGAAAATTCAATATGGAAAATATTGACATAAAGTTTTTTATATAGTAAAATTTTCTTAAAACTATGCTTGACCTGTAAGAGATTATGGGGTATTATAATAAAAGAACAAATGTTCATATCGGAGGTACATATGGCAGGCAAACAAAAAGAAATAAAGGCTATTACAAATAAAGATGACAGAGATAAAGCTTTAAATGCGGCTTTGGCGCAGATTCAGAAAGAATTTGGAAAGGGCGCCGTAATGAAGCTCGGAGATGACAGCGCAAGGATGAATGTAGAATCTATATCGACCGGTTCCATGAGTCTTGATTTGGCTACGGGAATAGGCGGAGTTCCCAAAGGAAGAATTATTGAGGTCTTCGGACCTGAATCTTCCGGCAAGACAACCCTTACACTTCATATAATAGCAGAATCTCAGAAAAAGGGCGGAAGGGCTGCTTTTATAGATGCAGAACATGCGCTTGACCCTGAATATGCTAAAAATTTAGGCGTCGATGTGGACGAGTTATTGGTTTCTCAGCCCGATTATGGCGAACAGGCTCTCGAGATAGTTGAGATGTTGGTAAGAAGCGGTGCAATAGATTTGGTTGTGGTGGATTCTGTTGCCGCATTGGTTCCGAAACACGAAATTGACGGGGCTATGGGGGATGCTTCAGTCGGACTTCAGGCAAGGCTTATGTCACAGGCATTAAGAAAATTAGCAGGTATTATAAACAAGACAAATACAACCATTATATTTATAAACCAGCTGAGAGAGAAAATAGGAGTTATGTTCGGAAATCCGGAAACAACAACAGGCGGCAGGGCATTAAAATTTTTCTCCTCAATGAGAATAGATGTCAGGAGAGTTGAAAGCATAAAGTCGGGAGATGCTGTTTTAGGAAACAGAACTAAAGCTAAAATAGTGAAAAATAAAGTTGCTCCGCCATTTAAACAGGCTGAGTTTGATATTATGTACGGACAGGGTATATCCAAGTCGGGAGATGTTTTAGACTGCGCAGTTGCTGAGAAAATCATTGAAAAGGCCGGTTCATGGTATAGCTTTGATGGCAACAGAATAGGTCAGGGAAGAGAAAATGTCAAAGCGTATCTTGAAGAAAATCCAGATATACTTGAAAACGTTGAAAGTCTGCTTTTAGAGACGCTTAAAAAGAATAAGTCAGATGATAAAGCCAATGATGTAAATGCGGATACTCCTGAAATAGATGATGAAGAAATCATGATAGATGAGGACGGGGTAATAATAGAATAGATTGGTTTTTAACAGCAAACAGAGTCCGGATTATATTCTCTAGACTCTGTTTTTTATTTATATATTGCCGGAATGTAAATCAAAGTGTTTTGTGAAGTTGTCGTTCCTTACTGACGATATGCGTGCATAGGAATCTTTGACTTTGTCATACACACTTTTTTGGTTATTTTTTATTGCGGATTAAATGATATATTCCGCGAATAATGGAAAAAATAGCGAATGCTGCGAGAAATCCTATTAATCCGGCGGTAATATCGGACATTTCCATGCTGCCGGTTCCTGTAATTCCCTGACCGATTTCTATTGCAAAAGTCAATACAAGTATAACGGTAAAGACATATATCCAGGCGATTACCATTGTGTGATTTTTATTTGCAAGCCACTTAAATAATGGATATATTATGAATATCAAAATGATTCCCAATATACCTATGACGATAAAGTGAAGTTCTTTGTCTGTGAAGCTGCTTTCCATACCATCGTTTAAAGTCATAATGAAGTTATGTATTCTGGCGATTAATGACACTAAATAATATAGTAATTGTTCCATTGTGTTTCCTCCCGAGTAAATAATTACATAATATTACAGTAGTTTGTAGATACTATGTGCAGCATTGAAGAAATAATATAGATTGATAAGAAAGCATAACGAAGTTCAAAGCTTAAAATCGGTAAATTTTGCTCTTTACATTTATATTAGTTTTGTAAATTGCAATATTTACACTTCAAATACATTGTGTAAATATTATTTTTTACAACTGTATAACTTACTATTGACATTTCCGAAATTCAAAACTATTGAGAATTCTACTTTACAAGACTTTATAAATGTAGTATTATATATGAATGTAAGCCGCACGAAAGAGGTTTTGAAACGATTCATATGATGGGAATCGTACCTTGATAGGCGAGACTGGATAGAGGAGGTAAAGATTTACAATGTACGCAATTATTGAAACAGGCGGAAAACAGTACAGAGTTCAGAACGGAGATAAAATAGCTGTTGAAAAATTAAACATCGAAGATGGACAGCAGGTTGTATTTGACAAAGTTCTTGTAGTGGGCGAAGGAGCTGATGTGAAAGTCGGCGCACCTTACGTGGACGGTGTTACTGTTGAAGGAAATGTTATTGAAACAGGAAAAGGCAAGAAGGTTGTTATATTTAAGTATAAGGCCAAGAAGGACTACAGAAAGAAACAGGGTCACAGACAGCCGTATACTTTAGTGGAAATCACTTCGATTGCTGGTGAAAAGGCTGCGCCTAAGCAGGAAGCTCCTGCAGCTGAAGCTGAACCTGCAAAGGAAGATGCACAGACAGAAGAAGCAAAGCCTAATAAAAAGCCTGCCTTAAAATCTATGAGAAAAGCAGAACTTATAGAATTTGCTAAGGAAAACAACATCGAAATTGATGAGAAGGCTACTAATGCAGTTATGATTGAAACAATCGAAACAGCGTTAAAGTAATTGAAACAGAAATTTGTTTAAATTGATATAGCGAGGAGGTGTCTAGTCGATGGCAAGTAAAAAAGGTGTAGGTAGCTCGAAGAACGGTCGTGACAGTGAGTCGAAACGTTTAGGCGTTAAAAGAGGCGACGGTCAGTTTGTAAGTGCCGGTAGCATTTTAGTAAGACAGAGAGGAACTAAATTCCACCCTGGCAACAATGTTGGAATCGGCGGAGATGATACATTATTTGCGAAGATTGACGGAGCTGTTAAATTCGAAAGATATGACAAGAAAAGAAAGCAAGTAAGTGTATATCCAAAAGAAGCTTAAGAAAATTTTGAGCCCCTATTTTTATAGGGGCTTGTTTTTTATGAGGAGGACTCATGTTTGTAGACAGAGCCAAAATTTTTATAAAATCCGGAAAAGGCGGAAACGGTGCGGTTTCATTTAGGCGGGAACCTTTTGTTCCGGAAGGCGGACCTGACGGAGGTGATGGCGGAAAAGGCGGAGACGTTGTATTTCAGGCGGACGAAAACCTCAGAACCCTTATGGACTTCAGATATAAAAAGAAATATGAAGCTGAAGACGGTCAGGACGGCATGAAGAAAAAACGTTACGGCAAAAACGGAGAAGACCTGATAATAAAAGTCCCTGTTGGTACTGTAATATTAGATGAGGAGTCAGGTTTGGTTATGAAGGATTTGACTGAACATGGACAGGCATTTGTTGCCGCAAAAGGCGGAAAAGGCGGAAAGGGAAATGTAAAGTATACTACATCTACGAGACAGGCGCCTAATTTTGCAGAAGCGGGAGGTTTTGCAAAAGAGAGGACTGTTATACTTGAAATGAAGCTTATTGCAGATGTAGGACTTGTAGGATTCCCGAATGTTGGCAAATCATCATTGCTGGCAGTTGCTACAAGTGCTAAGCCTAAAATAGCCAATTATCACTTTACAACTATAGATCCTAATCTTGGTGTAGTTAAGATATTTGATACAAGCTTTGTTATGGCTGATATAGCAGGAATAATAGAAGGCGCCCATGAGGGAGCAGGTCTCGGGCATAAGTTTTTAAAGCATATAGAGCGAACCAAAGTATTGATACATGTAGTAGATGTATCCGGAAGTGAAGGCCGTGACCCTATTGAAGATTTTAATAAAATAAATGAGGAGCTGGAACAGTACAGCGCTAAACTTTTGAAAAAACCTCAAATTGTTGCGGCAAATAAAATAGATCTGATTGGAGAAGATGACCCTAAATATATTGAATTCAAAGAATTCGTTGAAGGGAAAGGGTATAAAGTTTTTCCTATGTCAGCGCCTATTAATACAGGGGTACGTGAAATTCTTGCCGAAGCGGCAGATGAACTGCAGCAGCTCATGCTTAACCCGGCAGATGATGAAGATGATTATGAATTTTTCGATTTTGAAAAAGATGATTATGATCCTGATTACAGGAAAGTCTTTGTTGAATTTGACGGCAATGATTATGTTCTCAAGGGAAAACAATTATACAAAATATTTAATTCAACTAATTTTAATGATTCAGGTTCTCTCAGGTATCTGTATAAATATATTGAAGACAGCGGAGCCATTGAAGAAATGAAAACATTGGGCATAGAAGACGGAGATGTAATAAAAATACAGGATTTTGAGTTTGAATATTTTGATGAAGATTACTATTGATTTTATCTGGAGCGGTTATTATCCGCTCCTTTATTTTTTTACGGTTAAATAATTTCGTGATTTTTTTATCTTCTGTGAAATATAAATAGTATAGGAGGTAAAAATATGAGAAAGAGATTAATTAAGCAGGCTGGATTTTGTTTACTTATTGCGTTAGCCCTGTTTGTTTCAAAAAATTCCAATATTGATATACTGGAAAAAGGCGCGGACACGGTTATCAGTCAGATGGAAGTAAATTATACCAAAGATGACGCGGTTAATACTTTGAAAAAGGGAGCTGTAGCAGTATCTGCAGTGCCTGATAAATTTGAATCAGCAGTAAGTACAGTGACGGGAAAACCTATGTATGGTGAACCGATAGATGATTCGTACAGCGGCAGCAGGGCTTCTGTATTCGCTGTAGAAAACGGAGAAATTACAGCTGTCGGCGAAAATGAAACAATAGGAAAATATATAAGGATAACCCATGGAAAAGACGGGGAAAGTCTTTACGGAAATCTGGACAAAACTTTTGTTGAGGTTCCTGAGAAAGTAAAGCGGGGTCAGATAATAGGTACGTATAAAAAATCCGAAGATAAAGAATTCTATTATTCTTTTAAAGAATTTAATTAGATTTGTGTTATAATGATTGCTGAAATTAATAGCGGCGTTGCCGAGGGGAAGCAATCACTGAAACATGTCCGGAACCAGCGATTTTCATGTTATAATGATTGCTGAAGTAACAGAAAAGGAACGATTAGATGAAACACCCAAGCAGGCAGGAATGTCTTAAGATTTTAAATGAATACGGTACTCCATTGCATGTAAAGAAACATTGTATAGCTGTGGCAGATACTGCATACCGCATTGCGCGCGAGCTCAACAAACACGGATATAATTTTGATTTGCAGCTTATTTTAGGTGCGGGACTTCTTCACGATATAGCGAGAACAGAGGACAAGCACTGGGAGATAGGAGCGGATATAGCTGAAAATTTAGGATATAGGCAGGAAGCTGAAATAATAAGAGTTCACATGAGATATACTCCCTTTGCACCGATAGGTGAAGCTACAGAGACTGATATGATTTGCCTTGCAGACAAACTCGTAAAGGAAGATAAATATGTAGGAATTGATGAACGAATAGATTATATAATTAAAAAAGCCGAAAGAGAGGGACATCCGGAAGCTAGGGAGGCTCTTACAGAGAAGAAAGAGGAGACAAAGGCTTTTATAAAAGATATAGAAGATATTATAGGAATTTCAATAGATAGACTTATGGGAAAAGCGAAAGATGAAAATAGATAAAAAATTAGAAAAGATATTGAAAAAGGTCGAAAAACCTGCAAGATATATAGGAGGAGAGGTCAACAGCGTAAAGAAGAATCCTGACAATATCGCGGTCAGATTTGGATTTGCTTTTCCGGATACATATGAGATAGGGATGTCATATATGGGGATGCAGATACTTTATAATATACTTAATAAAAACGATGATGTATATTGTGAGAGGGTATTTGCCCCTGCTATTGATATGGAAAAGTTAATGAGAGAAGAGGGCATGAAGCTCTTTACCCTGGAAACTTTTACTCCTGTGGATGAACTGGATATTTTAGGTTTCACTTTGCAGTACGAGCTTTCTTATACAAATGTACTCAATATTTTGGATTTGGGAAAAATTCCCCTGAAAAGCAGCGACAGGGGAGATGAATATCCCGTGATTGTGGCAGGAGGGCCTTGCGCTTTCAATCCTGAACCTTTGGCGGATTTTATAGACCTTTTTATGATAGGGGATGGGGAAGACCTCATTGAAGATATATGTATGATAAAAAAGAACACTGCCAGTAAAGAAGAATTTCTTAAAAGAGCATGCAAACTTGACGGTGTGTATGTACCTGCATTTTATCAGCCTGTATACAAAGATGACGGGACTGTTTTGCGAATAGATAAGCTTTATGAAGGGGCTCCTGATAGAGTAAGGAGGGCTATTGTAAAAGACCTTGATAAAGCCGAGTTTCCGGTTAATAACATAGTTCCGTTTATTGACACAGTTCATGACAGAGCTGTTGTTGAGACTTTCAGAGGCTGTACAAGAGGATGCCGATTCTGTCAGGCCGGCATGATATACAGACCTGTCAGAGAAAGAAAAAAAGATACGATAGAAGATATAGTAAAAAAACAGTTGGCAAATACAGGGCATGAGGAGCTTTCTTTGCTGTCCCTTTCTACCAGCGATTATTCCGAATTTGAAAATTTGGCTGTAGAACTTATGGATATGTGCAAAGCTGATAATGTTTCTTTATCATTGCCGTCTCTTAGATTGGACTCTTTTTCTTTTAAGGTGCTGCAGGAGATTCAGGGCTACAGAAAATCAGGTCTTACATTTGCGCCTGAAGCGGGAAGTCAGAGATTAAGGGATATTATTAATAAGAATATTACAGAGGAAAATATATATAGCTCTGTAAAGCAGGCAATAGAATTGGGATGGGAGCATATAAAGTTTTACTTTATGGCAGGACTTCCCGGTGAAACCTATGAGGACCTTGACGGAATCGGAAAAATTGCTTCAGATATAATGGATTTGAATTTTAAAATAAAGGGACGTAAAGGCGGCAGATTCAGAGTAACTGTAAGTGTATCGAATTTTGTTCCCAAGGCGCATACTCCATTTCAATGGGCAGCTCAGAACAGACCTGAGGAATTTGTTGAAAAGCATAGTTACCTTACGAAAAGGCTTCACATAAAAGGAGTTACTTTTAATTATCATGAGACCGGAACCAGTAATTTGGAGGCTGTCTTTGCAAGAGGAGACAGGAAAACGGGAAAAGTTTTGGAGAGAGCTTTCAAGCTGGGATGCAAATTCGATGGATGGACGGAGCATTTTAAGGCGGAATTATGGGAGCAGGCTTTTAAAGATACAGGCATAAGTGTTGATTTTTACGCATACAGGGAAAGAAGCTATGATGAAGTCTTGCCGTGGGATATAGTAGACCCATTGATAAGTAAAGAATTTTTCATAAGGGAAAATGAGAAAGCTAAAGAAGCTTCTGTGACACCTGACTGCCGTCAGGGCTGTGCCGGATGTGGAATCAATAAATATACCGAATGTTTCAAAGGTGTTAAAAGGGAGGCTTTAAATGTTTAAATACGTCATGGAGTTTTCGAAGACCGGAACTATATGCTATACATCCCATTTAGATATAATGCGAATGTTTAAAAGAGCTTTTAAAAAGGCAGGTATCAAGCTGACCTATTCGCAAGGCTTCAATCCACATCCAAAGATGGGATTTGCGCAGCCTCTTTCTCTTGGATATGAGGGATTAAGAGAATATATGGAATTTGAAACCGTTGAAGAATATGCTCCAAAGTTTTTGTATAAAAATATGTCTGCTTTAATGCCTGAGGGGATTTTGATAAAGAGCTGCACATATCTTAACGGGCTTAAAAAGACTTTGGCGGCAGAAACTTTGGCGGCAGACTATAGCATAGATATACCTTTAAAGAAATCTCTTTTTATGGATTCGGAGGAAATGAAAAGACGTTATATGAGTCAGGAATTTATAACGGCTTTAAAAAAGCAGAAGAAAAAGAAAGACCTTGTTCAGGTAGACATTAAACCGATGATAAGAGATATTTCGTTTTCAGTGGCAGATAAAGAATATGACGGGGAAATTTGTGGAGTTTTAAATATCAGTACAGTTTTGGATTCAGGCAGCGTTTCAAATCTGAGCCCTGAGCTGGTCATAACTTCTGTACTGCATTTTTTTGAAATAGATACGGACAGAAGTGAAATAGATGTGACAAGAAAATGTATTTTATTCAGTGATAAAGTAAATATATAAAGGAGGCGATAATTTTATGAAAAAGGTTATGATACTGGTAATTGACGGATGCAATCCTAAATATCTTACTGAGGAAACAGCGCCGAATATATTTGAAACGGCAGAGAAAACAGGATTTTCGAAGACGGTTCAATGTGCAATGCCATCTGTTACAAATGTAAACCACGCCTGCATTTTATCGGGAAAATGGCCTGAGGATACGAAAGTAATCGGAAATTATTTTTATAATCCGCAGACGGAGGAAGAAGGGTTTATAGAGGAAAGAGGATATATGAAAGCGGAGACCCTTTTGCAGAGATATAAAAAATCAGGCGGAAGGACAGCGCTTTTCACGGTGAAAGGAAAGGTTTTAGGGGTTTACGGAGACGGAGCTGATATAGGGTTCAGCGTGCAGGAGCCGGATTCCAAACTGCTTTTGAGATATGGTCTTGAAAAAGCGCCTGCTATTAATAGCGTTGAAGCTACAGGATTTATAGTAAAGGCTGCTTATGAATGTATAAAAAAGGATAATCCGGATTTAATGTACTGTACAACTAATGACTTTGTATTTCATCATTATGCTCCCGGAGAGCCTGAGGCGCGGACCCAGATAGAAGACATAGATAATTATATAA
>CABUXV010000044.1 GCA_902495595.1 uncultured Eubacterium sp.
CTCTGCGGGTCGTTAGGGATTGCGTTTTTATTCGTAGTTATATTCGCTTCATCAAGAAGATTTTCCGCCAGCTTCCCTGTAACTCCTTTGTTCACAAGTTTTACAAGCACAAGATGATTATCCGTTCCTCCTGACACCAGCTCAAATCCTTTCGAATTGAGAGCTTTTGCCAGTGCGCCGGCATTCTTGAGAACCTGCTGCTGATATTCCCTGAATCCATCTTCCATCGCTTCCTTAAAACACACAGCTTTAGCTGCTATTATGTGCATCAAAGGACCGCCCTGTGTTCCCGGGAATATGGCCTTGTCTATAGCTTTCGCATATTCCTGCCTGCATAAAATCAAACCGCCTCTTGGGCCTCTCAGGGTCTTATGGGTAGTGCTTGTAACGATTTCCGCATAATCGACAGGGTTCGGATGAAGTCCTGCCGCTACAAGTCCTGCGATATGCGCCATATCCACCATAAGAATTGCGCCGACTTCATCAGCTATCTCTCTGAACTTTTCAAAAGGAATTATTCTCGGATAAGCGGATGCACCCGCTACTATCAGTTTAGGCTTATGCTTAAGAGCAAGCTCTCTTACATTGTCAAAATCTATGGTTTCAGTTTCTTCATCAAGTCCGTAAGGCACAAAGTTATATGATTTTCCGGAAATGTTCACAGGAGAACCGTGGGTAAGATGACCTCCGTTTGACAAATCCATTCCCAAAACCGTATCGCCGTATTCCAGTATTGCCTGATAAACAGCCGTATTGGCATTTGCTCCCGAATGAGGCTGCACATTTGCGTGCTCGGCTCCAAATATTTGCTTAGCTCTCTCCCTTGCCATTTCTTCAACTTCATCAACAAATTCACAGCCGCCGTAATATCTCTTTCCGGGATACCCTTCGGCATACTTGTTTGTAAGAGCGCTTCCTGCCGCTTCCATAACTTCATAATTTACGAAGTTTTCCGAGGCTATCATTTCAATTTTTGTTTCCTGCCTATTGATTTCTCTTTTAATTGCCGCCGTGATTTCCGGATCGGCTTTCTCCAAATAGTTAAAATACATTATGCTCTCCTTCTGAAATTTCACTATTTCATTGATATCTTAATTTACTACTCGTTCCAGCCTCTTAAGGGCAAGAGCCATGGTAAGCCCGGGAATTATCCTGTTTCCCGTTATCTCAACTCCCAGCATCTCATTTATCTTTTTAAGTCTGTACTGTACTGTATTCGTATGTATACCCATGAATTCAGCTGTCTTTCCGCTGTTCATTCCGGCATCCAGCACAAAAGTCTCCAGCGTTTCCAGAAGCTGTTTCCCTTTATTTTCGCCTGCGGCCTTAAAAGGTTCCAAAAGTTCCATGTAATTCTTTTTTACAAAACCGCCCTGTATCTGTATGTTTATGCAGTTGCTTACCAATGTCAGCTCGTATTTCGTAAATACGCGTTTATAAGGAAATACGCTCTGCACAAAGGACCAGCTTTCGCTTATCAGCCTGTAGGCATCTCCTGCTCCCTCAATGCCGTTTATACCCATTACATGAAAAATTCTTGCGCCTTTATTGCCTTTAAGCTTATCAAAAAGCTGCACACAGCTGTTTTTAAGGTTGGGATTTACATCGTCCTCTTCATATGTCAGTATCATCCCATATGTTTCATCACCCTCTGTGATTTTCATTATATTGAGGTCTTCCTCTTTTTCAAATTCTGCAAATACCTGACTTTCGGTTTCGGCGCCTATTCCTTTCGTAAAAAATACGCTCAGTATATCGTCTCCGCTTATCTTGGCTTCATCTTTAAGCGTGTATGCCAAACTCTTATTGCCTCTCATCAGCGCTTTGATAAATTCTGCTTTAGCATCTCTTTCCGGTGTATATTTCCACATTCCCATTGCCAGCTCTATTATTTCCGCCAGCTTGGTTATTTCACCGGCAGTATACGAGTCTTCGTTATCAACGATAAACATATAATACTTATCGTTATTGATGGTTACAGGTCCCCAGTATGTAAGCACGCCGTTTACGTCTATCATTGTATAGGCCTTGGCGCTGCTTTCCACATTTCTTTCCTTACCCAGCTTTATAGCGTCCGATATAGTGGCTTTGTGCCGTGTTTCGACTGTAAGTATAGGGTTGAAATCCTCGCTCAATATGATAAGCTGAAAATCATTGTTTATCGCAGCCTCCCTTACTGCTGACTGAAAATTGCTGTGTTTCTCAAAATTTAAAAGGTGAAACACGGTATTGCTTATAAGGCTGTTTCTAAAATTGTCACCATACAGGACCTTGTCCATAACATCCGTTACGGTCTGAGAATAACCGGCACTTTCAGGCATGATAATAAGCGGAACCATTTCCTTTTCTGCCCGTTCGATAACTTCCTGCGCCAAATCTTCCATACCGCCTTTTCCGAAATAAACGACAACTGCCGCGCAGCCCTTTTCTGCCAAACAGCTTATAAACCTGCACTGCTTTTCCGCATCATTCTTAAATCCTAAAAAGCCTGTAAGCAAAATCTCCGTCTCATTTCCATCGTAAAAGTCAATGCTGTCCTTTTCAAATACATCTAAAACTGACAGAGATTTTACAACATTTGAAAGATTCGATGCTCCCGCTGCAACTCTGGCATCTTTAAAGACATCCAGTTCCAAACAATCTGCAACCGTCACCCTCATCAGTCATTCTCCTCTTTTTTATCATCGGAAACTTCGCTTGTTTTCTCATCCTTTATATCTTCTTCATCGTCATTCAAATAGTCTGTATCATAAACGGCCAGTTCTTCTTCACTTGGCATATCGTCATCATCATACTTACTTGAATCCTTGTTATCCTGCATATTTTTATCCGAGTCATAAGGCTGAGCTGTCTTGCTGACATCGTTATAGGTCATAACCGTAGGCTTGAATTTTGCATTCTTGCCCTGTTCTTCCAACATTCTTGCCGCTTCTTCCAGCTTCTGTCTCTCAATCTCTGCCGCTCTCTTTCTCATTTTTTCTGATTCGGCAGCTTCTTTTTTATCGTTTATCTTTTTCTTTTCCATCTCCTCTTTTAAGTCTTCTGCCAGCTGCTGAGGAGTTTTTTCACCGTTGTAAAGCTGTTCAAACTGATGGTTATCCAAAGTTTCCACTTCGAGCAGTCCCTCTGCCACAGTTTTAAGCTGTTCGATATGCTCGCTTAAAATAGTCTTTGCGGTTTCATAAGCTTCTTCTATAATCGCCTTCACTTCTTCGTCTATTTCCGAAGCTGTTTCTTCCGAGTATGCCTGTCTTGTGGAGAAATCCTTTCCGAGGAAAACTTCATCCGAAGAACTGTAATTTACCGGACCGAGCTTATCGCTGAATCCGTATTTTGTAACCATCTCCTTGGCAATATCAGTAGCTCTCTGAATATCATTGCTTGCGCCTGTACTTATATCATCGAGAGTCAGCATCTCTGCCACACGTCCGCCCAGCAGATGAATTATCTGCTCTCTCATGGTCTCCTTGGTTCCGTAGTATTTGTCCTCTTTCGGCAGAATCATCGTGAATCCGCCTGCGCGCCCTCTCGGAATTATGGTTATCTGATGAACAGGATCCGTCTTAGGAAGCACGTGAGCAACTACAGCGTGACCGGCTTCGTGATATGCCGTAAGCTTTCTCTCGTCTTCGCTTATAACCCTGCTCTTCTTTTCAGGACCTGCGATAACCTTTGTAATCGCTTCTTCTATTTCTTCCATCCTTATTTTCATTCCGTTTCTTCTGGCAGCCAAAAGCGCTGCTTCATTGAGCATATTCTCAATATCGGCAGGAGAAAATCCCGGAGTTCTTCTTGCTAAAACTTTAGGGTCCACGCCCTCTGCAAGAGGTTTGTTTCTCGAATGTATTCTGAAAATCTCTTCACGGCCTACAATATCCGGTATGCCTATGACAATCTGTCGGTCAAAACGTCCCGGTCTTAACAGAGCCGGGTCAAGTACGTCCGGTCTGTTTGTCGCCGCAAGAATTATAATTCCTGCATTTTCGGCAAATCCGTCCATCTCAACAAGAAGCTGGTTCAGGGTCTGCTCTCTTTCATCGTGGCCGCCTCCAAGACCTGCGCCTCTCTTTCTTCCCACAGCATCTATTTCGTCTATGAATACTATGCAGGGAGCGTTTTTCTTCGCCTGTTCAAACAAGTCTCTTACTCTTGAAGCTCCCACACCTACAAACATTTCAACAAAGTCTGAACCGCTTATTGTAAAAAACGGTACGCCGGCTTCACCTGCGGTAGCTCTTGAAATATACGTTTTACCTGTTCCCGGAGGACCTACGAGCAATATACCCTTAGGTATTCTGGCTCCAAGGCTGTTGTATTTTGCAGGATACTTTAGAAAATCAACGATTTCCTCCAGCTCTTCCTTTTCCTCTTTAAGCCCGGCTACATCCTTAAATGTTATCTTTCTCAAGTCTCCGTCTTTTTGCAGCTTCGCCCTGCTCTTGCCAAAAGACATTGCCTTTCCGCCTCCGCCGCTCTGGTTCATTATCAGTATAAAGAATACTACCATTATGCCTATCATTATCAGCGTAGGAAGAAGACTTATCCAAATTGATTCTTTCTTAGGTTCGTCACTGTCCAGTTTGAGTTTGCCCTCGTCTACCCTTGGTATGATATACGAATCGTATATATAGGTCAGGTCAACTACACTGTTAACGTAAGAGTATACGGTTTTTCCGTCATTAAGACCTGCCGTAAGTTTTGTATCTGTTACATTTATACTCTCTACCTTGTCCTCCTTAAGGTACTGAATCATGGTCGAAGTCTTTACTTCCTGCTCTTCTTTAGGAGCATCGCTGTTATAAAACCATACCATCGCAAGTACAAGTCCGAATATAACTATATAGATTCCGATATTTTTAGTAACCTTCTTCAAGCTCTCTTTCCTCCCGATATTGTCTTTTTATTAATTGTGTTTTGTCGATATAACTTATTCCAATCTATATTTGAATTTTTGTGTTTTATCTACAAATTTAGTATGTTATTTTATCATGAAACCCAATATTTTTCAATAGGGGTCAAATCCTTTTTATAACCTTTTCACCTAACTTTCACTTATAAAAAATCTTACCTGTCCCCGAGCTACACAAAGTTTATATCCATGGGGAAATTCTACGGTTTTAGGTGATTGTTTTCTGTTTATTATAAAATCTGCCGCTTTTATCCGCTCCTGCGAAATATCTTTATCAAGTCCTATTTTTCCAAAAGCATTTAAAATTATCCTATGTCTCAACGACTCATGAGTACGGCTTAATCCTTCTCTGTCGAGAATAATTTCACTGAATCCAAGGAAGATGCCGCTCTCCTTTCCGCGCTCTTTAGGAACTTCCTCCACCAGTATCTCCTCGTATCTTCTCACAGCCTCCTGCCAGAGATATTCTTTATCGCTTGCGGCTATCCTGCCCAGCCTTACCATACTCTCTTTTATATTTTCGTTAAATTCCCTTTCTATGAAAGGAATAAGGGACAGCCTTATTTTATTTCTCGTGTAGATTTCTTCCCGGTTGGTCTTATCGATTACAGGATTCAGCCCGTTTGACATACAGTATTCTTCAATTTCTTTTCTCGTAATATCCAGTACAGGACGAATCACGTCAAATCCCCGTTCCTGTCTCTTGTATGAAATTCCCGCTATGCCATCCACTCCCGTTCCCCTCATAAGTCTGAAAAGAATCGTCTCTGCCTGGTCATCTGCATTGTGGGCAACGGCTATTTTTACATCTGTCTTGGAAATACGGTTTCCCTCATTACTGCAAATATCCGAAGCCGTCTTGTAAAAGGCTTCGTATCTCGCTTTACGTCCTGCTTCTTCGGATGTTATTCCGCACTTTCTTGCAAGCTCATTGCAGTCCACGATAAAAGTCCTGCACTTTACGCCATTCTTTATGCACAAAGATTCAACGTATTGCTGGTCTTTTTCTGCATCTTCAGGTCTTAACTTATGGTTGACATGAACAGGATATATGCAGATATCCATAATATCTTTCAGCTTCAAAAGCACGTCAAAAAGGCACACTGAATCGGGACCTCCCGAAAGTCCTACGACAATGTGCTGCTTTTTCTCTATAAGTTTATGAAAATCTATGGTTTTTCTAACTTTATTTATCACCATGCGGATGTCTATCCTATCCTCTCTTCTTATATTTCCGCATTATTATAACATGACTTGACGCAATTTACATTAATTTGGCAACCAATACTGTCAAATCATCCCGCTCTTTTCCGATATAACTGTCTGCCGACTGATTTAATATAAGGTCGCAAATAGTCTGTGGATTTTCAGACCGTATGTTCAAAACTATTTCCTTAAGCTGGCTTAGAAATCCTCTTCCGCCGCCTCCGTCGCTGACGCCGTCGGACATCATTATAATATAATCGCCTTTTTTCAGAAAAGCTTCCACGTATTGTATTTTAATACCATTAACTATTCCCAGCGGCACTGCTGAAAGTTTTACCTCCTCAACAGAATTTTTTCTCCGTATTAGAGTAGGCGCCGCCCCTATTTTGTAAAATTTTGCTTTTCCGATTTTTTTATCGAGAATTATAAGGTCTACGGTAGCAAAAGAATCTTCATCATCCTTCATAACCATTATGGTATTTATCATTTTCAGAGTTAAATCCGTACTTGCTCCTGCCTTGAGAAGTCCCATAATGGTTTTCGTAACCATCAGACTTTCTGTTGCGGCTTTTTTGCCTTTGCCCATGCCGTCACTTATAATCATGGCAGTCCTGCCGTCACCTATATCCTGCCATCCGCAGCAGTCTCCGTTTATTTCTCCCGCGGCTGCACACTGAGATATGGCTATATCAGTATCAAATTTATCGGATGTAAATTTAAGGGATATTTTCCCCTGTTCTCCAATCATCCACCTTGTTTCTTCTATAATCTGTTTTGTAATATCAAACTGTGTTCCCAGCATTGACCTGCTGTCCACATAAGTGGAATAAAGCTCCGCCAGCTCTTTCATTTCGCCTGCCTGCATGCTTAAAATATTCTCAGCCTCAAAATTCATATCTTCCGCAAGATTTTCATTATTTCCGAAAACTACGTTCAGACCTTTCTTTATGTGCGAGCCAAATTTCCAGTTTACTGCTGCAAAGGCTGCAAGAGATAAGAACAGACAATAATTGTCAGTTCCCAGCACAATACCGCTCTCTGCGGACTTCAGCCCAATACATACTGCCGTAAATACAGCCGCAGTAATTGCAGCACCGAATTTTTTACAAAAGGATGCGAAATATGTTCCGATTAGAAGTGTGACCATAAGCCCCCACTGGGTCTGATCCACAAGAAAGGCGAATACCGCCGAGGTTGTTATCACTATAGAGGTTTTGCCGATATCACCATAAACGAGAACGAACAATGTTAAAACTATAATAAAAGGCCATATAAGAAATTCTATGCCGGTGCCGCATACCAAGAGAAGACATATTACCGCAAGTGAAGCCAGCGATAGATTTCCCCCTTGTCTGCTGCTTAAAACTTTTTCAAAAGCATCGAATAAAAATATGAACAGAAAGATAAGAAGTCCTTCCAGCAAAAGAGCCTGAATGCTTGTCTTATATACAGTTCCCATCGCCAGCCTGTATATACTTACACACGTAATCGCTGCAGCCGATGATATCAGTCCTCTCTGCCACATGCTCAGCTTTATCTTTCTCGCCGCAGCAAAAATCACAGCGCATATTAAAAGAGCTGCAAGCTCACCCCATGAATCGCAGCCTTTGTTTATGCAGAAGAATATTCCTGCAGCTGATGGCAGAGCAAGATATATGTATATCGTATTTCTTGACACCATATAAGCAACAAATGCTATTGCCGCAGGAAATGCTTCTCCTATGAGAGGTGTACGGCTTATGAAAAAGGTAACGGTTACGAGTATCACCCCGTGTATTACCTTTGTTTTTACGGTATTAAAAGTATCCGGCTTAAAGGTATTTACCCTTGTCGTGTTTTCCATTTTTTAATCTCCAATCCCAATACAGGTGCATTATACAGCCTGTCCATGTCATATTTTGTCAAAATCACTGCGGAATGAAAATTTTAATGGAAATTTTTTATTTATCTGTTTGCTTCTTCTTCAAGCTGCCTGTATGCTATTTTCCCAACCAGGGTTTTAGGCAGATCCTGCCTGAATTCTATCTCATACGGGACTGCATACTGAGAAACACTCTCACGGCATTTATGCAGAATCTCTTCTTTTAGTTTTTCACTCGGCACTATTCCCGGTCTGGGTACGACGAAAGCTTTAACCTTTTGTTTTTTATATAAATCCGCAACACCTACAGCGCAGGAATAAAGTACACCAGGATGGGCGTCTATGGCATTTTCCACCTGTGACGGGTATACATTATATCCGGAAACGATTATCAGGCGTTTAAGTCTCTGTTTGAAATACACAAAACCGTCTTCATCCATCAGCCCCAAATCTCCTGTATGGAGCCATATTCTGCCGTCTCCGTGCTGTTTAAGTGTATTTTCCGTCTCCTCGGGATTATTCAGATAACCTTTCATTACTGTAGGTCCGCTTATGCAGATTTCCCCTTCTTCCCCGGGTGACAGCTGTTCATTTGTTTCAGGTTTCACTATTTTATAGTACATATCCGGGTACGGCAGACCTATGCTCCCTTCCCGGTAGTAGTCTTTCGGTGTAAGACAGCTTGCGGTAACGCACTCTGTTGTTCCGTAGCCCTCGCGTATCTGAACTTTGGAATTATGCTGCGCTAAAAAAGCATCCACTTTTTTCTTAAGCTCTACCGACAGAGAATCTCCGCCGCAGAAAACGCCTCTTATAAACGACATATCGAAACCATCCAGTCCATCGGTCTGTAAAAGAGCCTCAAAGAGAGTCGGCACTCCCGGAAGCACATTGGGTTTTTTCTTCTTTAAAATACCTGAATACGCCTTTATGGAAAACTGCGGCACCAATATGCACATTCCTCCGTATATAAGAGGTGTGTGAATTCCTATTCCAAGACCGAATCCATGAAAAAGAGGCATTACGGATAACATTCTCAGTCCGTCGAGGGAAAACCCCGCCGCTTTTCCCGTCTGCATGGCCAGCGCATTTATATTTAGATTTGTAAGCAGTATTCCCTTTGTTTTTCCTGTAGTTCCTCCGCTGAACAGAATCACCGCAGTGTCATTATATGCCGGAAATTTTTCGGGAAGCACATCTATCTGTCTTCCTCCTTTAATGAAATTTTTCCAGCTGATGACATTGAGCATCCCCTTGTATTTAGGGGATTTATCCTTTGATACCAGAGGATAAATTGTTTTCACTGCAAGCGGCAGCTCATCCTTTATCTTTGCCAGTATCATTCTTACAGGATACCCCATATCTTCCGTTGCTTTTTCCACTTTATCGTAAAACATGTCTATGGTCAGTATGGCTTTGCTTTCTGAATGCTGCATAAAGAATCTGATTTCTTTTGTCGCAGACAAGGGGTGTATCATTACAGGGACTGCTCCTATCCTGTTCAAAGCATAAAAACTGTCCACTGCCTGAGGGGTATTGGGCATGCATATGGTTACCCGGTCTCCTTCTTTTATGCCCATTGCCATAAATCCCTTTGCCGTTTCATCTATCTTTCTCATAAATTCTGCGTATGTAGTCTTCTTCCCCTGGAATTCATATGCCGTATCTTTCATATGTTCCTGAGCAGCTTTGTATACTTCTTCGTACATAGATGTGTTTGGATATTTTATCTCTGTCATAATTTTTTCTCCAATCCTTGTATTTATTTTTGCTGTATATGCCTTGCGGCAATAAACGTAAAAATCCAGCAGGCTAAAATATTAAACCGGCTGTTTAATAGGCTCCTCCAGCTTTTGAGGTTCTGCCAGTATCGATTCTATCATCCTTATGCTTTTTGCAAAGTAAAATCCATCTGCAATTCTTTCATCAACTGTAGCTCCTATGGGAAGTATATCTCTTATACTCTCGCCGCCTTTATCATCTATTATCTTTTCTTTTTTAATTTTTCCTATGGTTATAACTATGGAATTTGTGCCGTAATCGTTGAGATGATGGTATGCGGCATCGCATTTTATGCTTCCCAGATTGGATAGTAAAACAGTTGCATAATTACTGTCTCCCCGGCATATGCTATCCGGCATCCAGCCGTGAAAATCAAGAAATCTGAACACGCACATTATAATCCGCATCAGCCATCTTGGCAGTTTTGCCAGTTTATCCAGCAAATCATTCATGTCGTTTCCGCCGTCTTTTCTCACATAATCAGCATCGCCTGCAATTTTCCTGCTGACTTTATCCAGGGTTGTATCGCCGTCAGCTTTCATTATCAGCAAAGATTCTTCCGCTTCATCCTTAAACTGTCTTTTTACAATAAATGCCGCCGAAATATCCTTTCTCTGATAGAATCGTTTTCCTGCTATAAATCTGTTTAACAATGGTCTGTGGTATATGGTTTTCATGACTGCCGCAACAAACACATGAAACATGGTTGTTTTGTGAGCTGTTTCTGTTTTATTCTTTTCTTCCAGATATTTTACAAGCTCGGTAATATCCAGATTCTCCTGAATATAAACTTCTGCGTCACACCTGCTCGGCATAAGATGGGGCATTATGGCATGTATACCGTCGATATCCTTTATCCACTCGCCATCTTTTCTGTCTCCTCTTTTTTTATCC
>CABUXV010000045.1 GCA_902495595.1 uncultured Eubacterium sp.
CGGCCTTTCTCATCGGGAAATATTCCTCTGTAATTTTCCAATAAATATAATTCCATAATAAAGATTAAAATGGCGGAACAAAATGTACCGCCAAACTTTCATAAATATATTTTGATGTTATTTTTTAATACTATTTCTCTTCAGCATTCAGCTTATCAAGAATAAGCCTGTATCCTTCAGAACCGTATACAAGGCACTTGTTTATACGGCTTATAGTTGCCGTTGAAGCTTTCGTTATGCTTTCTATTTCGCTGTATGTCTTATCCTCTGACAAAAGCTTGGCAACCTGAAGTCGCTGAGCTATTGCGTGAATTTCATTTATCGTACATATGTCTTCAAAAAATCTGTAACATTCCTCTTCATTTTCCAAAAGCAGCACCGCTTTAAAAAACTCATCTATATCTTCTCTCTTAAACTTTGATTGGTATGCCATATGGACTCCTTTCAGCACAATAGTTAATTTTTATTATATCATCGGCATATTATACCGTCAAGAAATACTTTAGTGTCATAAAGTGCCTGTTGACAACATATTCTATTTTGCGTAGAATATATTTATTTGCATTGTGAAAGGAAAAATTTATGGTTTACTCTCTGTTTTTACTTATAATAGGTTTTGTATGTCTTGTTAAAGGAGCTGATTTTTTCGTATCAGGAAGTTCCGCTATTGCAAGATACTTTAAAATTCCATCTTTTATAATAGGTTTGACCATCGTGGCTTTCGGAACAAGCCTGCCGGAAGCAGCCGTAAGTATTACGGCCGCAATGAGAGAAGCTAACGGAATAGCTGTAGGAAATGTTTTAGGCTCAAATATATTCAATCTCCTCATGGTTCTGGGAATATCCGCAATAATTAAATCGTGCCCCGTATCAAAGGCAGGTCTTAAATTCGAATATCCTCTTTCCATAGTCGCCGCCGCTATGATAATAGTATTATCTGCCGGCACAGGCAGCGGTACGCTTATCTTATCCAGGGCTGACGGAATAATAATACTTGCAGTATTCGTTATATTCCTTATAGTAACTGTCCGCAGTGTTATATCTTCCAAAAATAAGAGCAATAATGAAATCTCTGATATAAAAAATGAAGAGGATATATCTCTTTTAAAGGGTTTTATATACTCTATAATAGGTATTGCCGGAATTATAATAGGCGGTGATGTTGTCGTAGACTCCGCTACCGTTATTGCCCAGTCCTTTGGCATAGACGAAACACTCATCGGTCTTACCATAGTCGCTATGGGCACATCGCTTCCGGAACTTGTCACCAGCATAGTTGCCGCTCTAAAAGGCGAAACTGATATAGCCATAGGAAATGTCATTGGCTCAAATATATTCAATATACTGTTTGTTTTAGGAGTATCGGTAATAATCAATCCTATAGAAGTAAGCCTTTTCTCAATATACGATGCCGCCATACTTGTGATTATAAGTTTGATAGTCCTCATCCCTATGGTAAAGAACAAAGCCCTTACAAGGTCGTGGGGCTTTATAATGGTTCTCATGTATGCAGCATATCTTTATTACATAATAACGCGTTCTATGTAAAAAATATTTGCACTAAATCGTAATTTGCTAATATCTATCTCCATATTTTAGCTTTGCTTTTTCGGTGTACTTTTGAATGAAATCTGTTTTAGCATTTGTATAACCATCTCTATTAAATTCATATTTTTTCCATAAGTTCAATTTCATTCTCTCGTATTCGACAGCAATATTGATATACTCAGTGAGATAATCTCTAAAATACAACTCATCATTATCTCCAACATATCTTAAATGCAGATGAAATACCTTCTCGGCAAACCCTTTTTCTGTATATCCCTTATTAAAAGAAATTCTATCAGAGGTTTCCGACATGCAAATATATCCACACTTTACAATCGCCTCTTTATAGTCAGATAACCTGTAATCTTTTGAAATTTCCACGAGAATATCAATAATCGGTTTTGCACAAATAGAGCTAATCGCTGTGCTTCCTATATGATTTATTCTATCTATTTTCGAAATTCTGTTTTTCAAAAAATTCTCTTCATCACTGTACCATTCTTTCCAATAAAGCTTATGCTCTGTCAAATAGATAGGAAATAGCTTCCATAATTCTTCTAAGCTCATTTCATATAATTTATTTTCCATTATACTATTTCCCTCTAAATTTATTCCTTAAAACAAACTCATAGCTTTTTCAAGCTGTTCATCCTTTGATGAATTTTCGGCATTTTTAATCTCGTAATCTGGGGTGACGCCCTTTTCATTTATCACATTTCCCTTAGGCGAAAAATACTGCATTATTGTAAGCTTTAGTGCAGAGCCGTCACTAAGTTCCATGGTAGACTGAATTACACCTTTGCCAAAAGTTTTGTTTCCAACGATTTTTATTCCGTTATCCTTTAATGCTGCAGCAAGAATTTCAGAACAGCTTGCGCTGTTTTCGTTTACAAGAGTCACCGTTTTTAAATCCGTCTTCCCATCCTCAGACTTATACTCATTCCGTTTTTTGTTCTTATCTTCTACATAAGTAACTATACCTTCATCAAGAAATTCATCGGCAATCTCAATACATGTATTTACAAGCCCTCCTCCATTATCTCTGAGGTCAAGAATCAAGCCTTTCACATTTTTTTTCTCCAGTTCACTTAATGCAGTCTTAAAATCATCATAAGAACTTTTTATAAATGATGTCAGTTTAATATATCCTATATTTCCGCTGAGGATTTTATACTCCACGCTCTCCTGTGCGATTTTTTCTCTCTTTAAAGTAACTTCTTTTTCTTTACTGTCGCTGTAGTATTTTATTTTTACTTTTGTTCCTTCCTTGCCTCTTATTGCATTTGCCAGAAGTTCCATATCATCATAAGTTTTTCCGTCAACTTCCAGAATATAATCTCCTGTTTTAATTCCGGCTTTCTCAGCAGGTGAATTCTTGCTTACTCCCACTACAACGTAATTTCCATTTTTATCCTCTGAAAAAGTTATTCCTGCTCCCGAATATTCACCTACGGCAGAAGCTTTCCATGATTCATATTCATCTGCAGTCATAAATGAAGAATAAGGGTCTCCAAGACCTGATACAAGCCCTTTATATGCCCCGTTCAGCAAGTCTTCATCATTTATATCTTTATAGTAATAAGTATCTATATTTTTATAAAGCTGTTCAAGTTTTCCGTATTTTTCATATGTATCGGACATAGCTTTATAATCATCTTTAGATACGCCTACATAACCTAACGCGCCCTTGCATACCGCAAATGCCACAGCTCCCGTAAAAACCGACCCGGCTAAAAATGCCGCGATGATATAGATTATTAATTTTCTCTTTCCCAAATTCATCATATTATCTCCTCAACGATAAACTGAACTTTCTTATTTCCTTTCCAGCTTTGCAGGCTCAAGGCACCTATAAGGTCCACCGAGCCCTCCATTGCCGTAAGCAAATCCTTTTTTTCCTGTGCTTTTTGAAAGATTACGCATTCTGCTGAAAAACCCTCTTTTGAAACCGCAGAAAATCTTGCATGGGTTTTATCTTGTCCCATAAACATAGAGTTTTTTATTCCTACCTCCTTTATGATAAATAAAGGTCTCGGGTTGTTTTGTCCAAAGGGTTCCATTTTCTCCAGTTCTTCTGCAAGAGCAATATTGATTTCCTCAGGAAATATCTCCATATCCCATGAAAGCTCTATATCAAATATATTGGGATATTCTGTTTTTAATGACTCGATTTCTTCTGAAACCGCATTCCTAAGCAGCGGTAAATTTTCTTTTCTCATTAAAAAACCGCATGCGCCTTTATGCCCTCCGAAGCTTTCGAAGAGATGACCGCAGTTTTTAAGCAACGCATAGATATCTATACTGTCTATACTTCTGCCTGTTCCTTTTAAATATTCTTCCTTTGAAGGAGTTACTATAATAACCGGTCTGTTAAAGTGTTCTTTTATTTTACCTGCAACAATGCCTGCAATGCCTTCGTGAATATCCGTCATATATAATATTATAAAGTCATCTGAACCAGAGTACATTTCTATGCCTTTATTGAATGCCGTTTCCTGATGCTGTTTTCTTTCAGAATTAAATTTTATCAGCTTCTCCACTTGTCTATCAATAGAACATTTATCTTCGCTTAAAAAGAGTTTAACAGCTTCATCTGCATGAGCTATTCTTCCCGCAGCATTTATATGGGGAGCTATTGCAAAAGCAATATTTTCCGATTTAACCAATCCTGTTAGAGCTATGCCTTCTATTAATTTTCTAAGCGAACAGCGATTTCTGGCATTTATTTTATTCAGTCCGTATTTAACAAGAGTTCTGTTTTCATCTTTAAGAGAAACCACATCACCAACTGTTCCTACGGCTACCAAATCCAAGACATCATTTATAACATGCTTAGGCAGATTCTCTTTTTGCTGTATGGCCTGCGCCACTTTAAATGCAACACCGCATCCTGCCAGTTCTTTAAAAGGATATTTACATTCTTTCTGCTTTGGATTTATTAAAATACAGTCTGCTTTGCGTTCATCGATACTATGATGGTCAGTAACGATAACATTTATTCCCATATGCTTTGCAAGTTCAACTTCATCATACGATACGCTTCCGCAATCTACTGTTATAATCAGTCCAACTCCTTCTTCCGCCAATCTCATGACAGCCGCTTTGTTAAGTCCGTACCCTTCCTCAAACCTTGATGGAATATAATAAATAAAGTTATCTGTAAGCTGTCCTATAACAGAAGACATAATACAGATTGATGTAACTCCATCAGCGTCATAATCTCCATATATACAGATTTTAGTTCCGGCTTTTATCTCTGACAATATTAAATCCACTCCCGCTTCCATATTAAGAAGCAGGAATGGATTATATGTCCTCTTAGGTCTATCTGATAAAAACTCTGTAATATCTTCTTTGGATTCAATGCCCCGGCTAAGAAGAAGTTCAGTTAATATTTCATAAGCTTTTCTCATAATTTTCCTTAATCTATATAGTTTACATAATCTAATTCTATGTAATGTATGGCAATGGGTCAACACGTTTACCGTTTATTCTGACTTCAAAATGAAGATGATTTCCTGTAGATCTTCCGGTAGAACCAACTTTTGCAATCTGTTGTCCCCTGGATACTTTCTGACCTTTTTTAACAAGAAGCTTGGAACTGTGAGCATACAGAGTAGTTATTCCGCCGCCATGGTCAACAACTACGTAATTACCATAACTGTAATGGTATCCTGCTATTATTACCTTGCCCGGGTTTGCCGCTAATATAGGAGAACCTCCCGGAGCTGCCAAATCCAAACCTCCATGAGTACTTTTCTTTCCTGTTATAGGGTCGATTCTTCCTGCAAAATAACTGGATATTCTGGTATATGAAGGTGCCGGCCATGCCATCTGACCGCCTGTATATTTTGAAGTACTGCTTGAACTTCCCTGATTCTTTATTGTTGAAGTCATTGCTGCAGCATCGGCTTCAAGCTTGTCAAGTTCTCTCTGAGTTTCATTTGCATCGGCTGCGATTGCCGCCTTTTTCTTTTCTACAGCAGCCTTATCAGATTCAAGACTTGCTTTCTCTTCTTCTGCCAATGATTTCGATTCGTTCAATTCACTGCTTACTTCTTCTATTTCTTTTTTCTTTTTATCTATTTCATCGTATGAATCCTGCAGTTCATCAAGAACATCCTGGTCGCTTGAATAAACTTTTTCAACCATATCAAGATTAGTGAGAAACTCTGAAAAACTTCCGGAATCAAGCAAAACATCCACAAAACCAATAGAGCCGTTCTTGTACATATTTCTCAGTCTTGAATCCAGATTTTCACTCTGAGTTTCAACTTTCTTCTCTGCTTCTTCCAATTCCTTTTCAAGGGTTGCAAGTTTTTCTTCTGCTTCACCTATGGCTGATTCCAGACTTGATATGTCAGCCTCTTTGGAATTTATCTCCTTTTCCAAAGCTCCCACCTGGTCTCCCAAGCTGCTCTCCTCTTTTCTTGAGTCATTCAGCTCCTGCTGCTTATTCTTTATGTTCTTTCGTATTTCGCTCAAAGATGCTGCGCTTACAAAAGCAGTCTCCATACATAAAATAAATGCCGTCATAATTGCAATTATTACTGCTATGCGTTTTCTTTTCAAATTCTGTACCTCCTTATACAACTATGCATCCAAGAATTTTCTCATGGAAATTATACTTCCGCAGGCACCTATACTTATTCCAAGTGCCAAGAATATCCAGGTAAAGTTATATGCCAAGAACCCTACCGGAACCATAGGCATCGACAGCACGGAAAATATCTGATCTCCTATAACGTCTATTGCCTTTTTATATAATAAGACGGAACATCCCAGCGATATGCCGGCTGATATAATTCCGATTATTATCCCCTCTGCAAGGAACGGTCCCCGTATGAACCAGTTCGTTGCGCCTACATATTTCATAATGCTTATTTCTTTTGACCTGTTAAATACTGTAAGCTTTATTGTATTCGATACTACCACTACAGATACTATGATGAGGAAAATCATTACTATTATAGCTGCAATCTGTATGAATTTAGTAGCTTTGAGAAGCTTGTCCACCGTATCTTTATAATATTTTACATCTTCAATGCCTTCATATGTACCGGCCTTTTCAGCTATTGAATCTCCTTGCTCAAGGTCTCCTATCATTATGACTACCGAATTCGGCAGAGGGTTGTCCACCAAACTGTTGAGCAGATACCCGTTTTCTCCCCATCTGACCTTAAAATCAGAAAGGGCGGTTTCCTTGCTTTTATAATATGCGTCATCCACGCCTTTTTCTTTTTTTATATCATTGATTATTTCGTCTGCTTGCTCTTTCGTCGTTTCATCCAAAAGGAATATTTCAATGGAATCATAATCCTGCTGTATGGCCTGTGCAGCCGTATTTATATTTATCACAACTATGAAAAATATACTCAGTATCATCAGCATTGCAGTAATGGCAAATACAGAAGCAACTGACATCGCCCGGTTTCTGATCACTTGCAGAAGAGCTTGTTTTAGCGTATAAAAAAAGCGTTTTATCATTCTCCTCTGCCTCCTCTTTTAAATCTGGACCTGAAAGTTCTCTGGCTCTGTATTGTATCGCTGCTCAGTTCAAGATTTTCCAGGACTTCTTCATATCCGTACGCCCCGAATTCGTCTCTTACTATTCTTCCTTTCTCAATGGCAATAACCCTTTTGCCCATTTTATCGACTATATCCTTTGCATGAGTTACCATAAGAATTGTGGTTCCTCTCATATTTATCTGGTCCAAAAGCTGCATTATCTCCCATGCAGTATCCGGGTCCAAATTTCCGGTAGGCTCATCTGCAATCAATATCCTCGGTTTATTTACTATGGCCCTTGCAATGGCAACTCTCTGCTGCTCCCCTGCTGAAAGTTCGTTAGGATATTTATCCGCCTTTTCCGCTATTCCCACCATGCTCAAAACCTGGGGAACATATTTTTTTATCAGTTTCTTAGGCTGATGGATTATTTCCATAGCAAAAGCTACATTTTCATATACTGTTTTTTTGGGAAGCAGTCTGAAGTCCTGAAATACGATTCCTATATTTCTTCTTAATATAGGAACCTGTCTGTTTGACATTGTAGTAACTTCATTTCCCCTCACCTTTATACTGCCTGAATTTGCATCTATCTCCTTAAGAATAAGCTTTATAAAAGTAGATTTCCCCGCTCCGCTGGGACCTACTAAAAATACAAAATCACCCTTATTTATTCTCACGCTGACCTTCTCAAGACCAACATTCGACTTATAATATTTAGTGACATTATTAAATACGATCATTAAATTTATATGCCCCTTTCTGCTGACAAATGATACCCTATTATAATACAATATTCAGGTGAATATTTCAATATTATATAAGGAAATATGCTGTATTTGCAAGCATTTTGTCAAATAAGGGTGATGATTTTGTGAAGATTTTTTTTAAACTGTATTTTAGTATTGAATTCTCAGTTCTATATTGTCTGGAAGCGCATTAAGGTTTGTTTTAACTACTTGTATAGGATAGGTTATTATCTGAGAAAAAGCAGTTTTTTTATCAGGGTCTTGAAAGTTTGCATATACAACCAAGGTGGATTTGCCGTCCTTTTCTTCAAGTACCATATTATCGACAGATACCTTGAATCCCGATGTAGGCTTTTCACCCCTTGTAACGATAACATATACATCATCGTCTATAATGCATGCAAGTGCTCTTTCTAACGTTTTGTACTCAGGTATAACATCTGCTGTAATTTCTTTTGGAAGCTGACTCTCTTTTATTTCCTCAAATTCAACAGGTTTGCTGTCACCCAGCATATTCAGGCATACTGCCGCTGTTATAACACCTATAACAATCATAGCGCCCACAGCTGCAAGCAGCCTTTTTTTCTTCAAATTTTCTTTCAAGTTCACTTTATTCAAAATAAAAACCTCCTCCGCATAAGGTCTGACTATTATAGAACTTATTACGAAAGAGGCTTAATTATTCTTATTTTCAATATATTTTAAATAAGCTTATTATGAAGCAGGTCTATCTATTTATTAATATACTTTAAATAGCTTTCAAGGTATTTGAAATCTGTTCCGTGTACTCCATAACCTTATCTCTGTTGCTGTCAAGAGATAGTATTATAAACTGCACATAATCCGAATCCGTTTCAATGGAAAGATGACATGTAATCATTTTCATTCCGCTGGTTTTCTCATCTGTGACGATAATATTTTTTATAGCTTTATATCCGGCACAGGATGTATCTTCCGTGCTTTCCACCGCAGAATTTCCCAGCTCCTTATTGTCTGTAAAGTACTTTACTACCTCCTTGCTGAATCCGTCCAGATCGTATCCGAGCCCCTGTTTAGACTGTTTGATTATCTGAAGTATTGTAATTCCGCCTCCGATTTCAAGCTCAAGAGACGACTCGCTGTTCTGATAAGGGTCTGTCTCTTTCCAGTCTGAATCCACTGTTATCTGATATGTACCATCCTTTGTTTTAAAATCCTGCGTAATCTGCTCTTTGAGCTGAGATGGTTCGGTCGGATTTTCTTTCACATCTTTACTGCTGTTTCCGCAGGCAGATAAACATAAACACATTGCTGCTGCAATTCCTACGGACAAAATAGTTTTAAAACTTCTTCTCATTGTTCTCCCCTTAATAATTCAACTATTTCAACAAATTCTTAACAGATTTTTCTATATCCTCATAGGTCATGCCGTATTTTTTCTTTAGTTCATCAGGTTTTCCTGATTCACCGTAAGTATCCTGCTGTCCTACCATTGACATCCTAACAGGCTGATTTTTAACAATTACTTCCGCAACAGCACTTCCAAGTCCTCCTATTACGGAATGTTCTTCAGCAGTAACTATCGCTCCCGTTTCCTTTGCCGCCTTAATAATAATATCTTCATCTATAGGTTTTATGGTATGAATATCTATTATCCTCGCATCAATACCATCTTTTTTAAGATTTTCCGCCGCTAAAACAGCTTCGTTAACCATGATTCCGGTAGCTATTATAGACACATCCCTGCCGTCTTTTATGGTATTTCCTTTTCCAAGCTCAAAATTTGTATTCTCGTCGTAAAATACAGGAACCGCAGCTCTTCCAAGTCTTACATAACAAGGTCCGTTCATGGCAACAGCCTGCTGCAGAAGTTTTTTCGCAGACACTCCGTCAGAAGGATTTATCACAGTCATCCCCGGTATGGTTCTCATGAGCGCAATATCTTCAAAAGTCTGATGGCTTGCCCCGTCTTCGCCTACAGTAATGCCGGCATGGGTTGCGCATATTTTAACATTTGCCTTTGTATATCCTATGGAGTTTCTTATTATCTCAAAAGCTCTTCCCGATGCAAACATAGCAAAAGTGCTGGCGCACACTATCTTGCCTGAAAGAGCAAGTCCTGCTGCTGCCCCATACAGATTCTGTTCTGCAATTCCCATATTAAAAAATCTCTCCGGATAAACCTTGCCGAATTCCGCAGTCATCGTAGATTTTGAAAGGTCCGCATCCATAACTACAAGATTATCATACTTTTCTCCAAGCTCCACCAGCGCTTTTCCGTAAGCCTGTCTTGTTGCCATTTTATCTGCCATTAATACTCACCTCCTAAGTCTTCAATAGCTTGTTTAAGCTCATCTTCATTAGGCGCTTTTCCGTGCCAGCCCGGATTGTTTTCCATGAAAGAAACACCTTTTCCCTTTACGGTTTTTGCTATTATCATAGTCGGTTTTCCGCTGCATTCCCTTGCCTGTTTAAATGCTCCCAAAATCTCATTAAAATCGTGACCGTTTATCTTTATGACATTCCATCCGAAAGCCTTAAATTTCTCATCAACCGGAGCAACTGACATTACATCTTCATTTTTTCCGTCTATCTGAAGTCCGTTGTAATCTAATATTCCAACGAGATTATCCAGCTTATTATGAGCAGCCGACATTGCTGCTTCCCATACTATACCTTCCTGAATCTCTCCGTCACCTAAAAGTACATATACTCTCGCCTGACTTTTATCCA
>CABUXV010000046.1 GCA_902495595.1 uncultured Eubacterium sp.
TCCCTTGCGGACTGTGATTATGAGGATGGAGAAGCTTATTTCAGATATATAAGGCAGGAAGAGCTGATGCAATCGGATAAGCCTTTTACCGTTAAAAGTATGATGAACATTCTCAGGGACCATTATGATAAGGAATACAGAAAACCTCTGCCATATGATGTTGCCACTTCAAAAATGCCGACTATATGCTGTCATCCAGGTGGAATGAACGGTTGTGCATCGGCGGCAAGCGTGGTTTGTTCTTTGGACAAAGATGCAGAAAAACCTTTTAAATTCGTCTATTGGGGAAGTATGGCACCTCCGTGCTGCTCTGTGTTCACTCCTAAATTTAATATAGGATGGATTCCGAAGGAGCTTTCGGAGGCAGGGGCGGTTTACAGTGAAAAAAGTCCATGGTGGATATTTACAGAGCTTGAAAGATATATTGAATTAAGTTATGAAGATTTTGCTCCTATGGCATCGGAAGTTTTCGGCTCTATGGAGGACGAGTTTATTGAGCAGGTATCGGAGAGCAAAAAGAATTATGACGGTAATGAGGATAAGCTTAAAATGATTTCTCAGTACGCATTTACCAGAAGTGCGGACAAAGCTAAAGAACTGACTGAAAGAATAAAGAAGGAGATTCCTCAGAGAAGAATAAATTATTTAATGCTGGATTATTTCAAGGATTCCGCTGCAGGCTGCGGCATGCCTTATAATATTAAAATATAATTGAGAGGTAGTATAAATTATGAATGAATATGGGCTGAAACAGCATAAGGTAGGTGTCATAGGTGTTGTTGGAATGATTTATGCCATGACTGCCGCCGGTGCTTACGGCATAGAGGATATGGTGTCATCATCGGGTCCCGGTATGACGATAGTAATGCTATTTGTGCTTCCCCTTATATGGGCTTTTCCTATAGCGCTGGCTTCAAGCGAACTGGGTTCTGCAATACCTGACGAGTGTGGATTTTACAGGTGGGTTCAGAGAGCTCTCGGAGAATTTTGGGGATTTCAGATAGGATGGCTTAAAAATGTAGGAATATATATTAATGTTGCTGTATTCGTAGTTTTGGCAACTGACTATCTGGCTTCGTATATAGGAATGAATAATTTGCAGAGTTACATATGCAAGGTGGTGATAATAGGAATTTTTACATGGATAAATCTTCGGGGCGTAAAGGATGTTGCTATAGTAAGTTCTGTAATATCAGCAGCCATACTTCTTGCATTTGCAGTAATAGCTGTAATAGGTTTTATGAACATGTCACACAATCCTTTTGAACCGGTTGTTGCGACAGGTCAGACTGTAGTTGGGAGTATAGGTTCAAGCATTGCCATAGGCATGTGGATGTATGCCGGTTACGAGTCCATGTCCAGCCTTGCGGGAGAGCTTAAAAATCCTCAGGTTATACCTAAAGCGATAATGATAGCCCTTCCCCTCATAATAGGAACTTATGTCCTGCCTACAATAGCTGCTGTAGGTTCGGTTGGACGATGGGAAGAATGGGGTTCTGACGGAGTTTCATATGTGAATGTTGCGATGGAATTTGCGCCTGCTTTCGGGGTTGCATTTGTAATGGTGGCGTTTATTTCGAATATATCAATGTTTAATGTATATCTGGCATCCGGGGCAAGAGGGTTCTTCGTGATGGCGGAAGACAATCTGGCTCCTAAATCGCTTGTTAAATGCGGAAAACGGCGCGGGGTGCCATATGTGGCTGTTCTGAGTCTGTCAGCGGTATGTCTGGTCCTTTGCGCTTTTAAATTTGATATTCTGGTTACGGTGGTTTCCCTGTTTAACATGGGACTTTATTCGCTGATAATGATATCCCAGATAGTGTTGAGAAGAAAGGAGCCTGAACTTCCAAGGCCATATCGTATCAAGATGGGGAAAACAGGTACTGATATTTTCTGCGCAGTGCCTGTTCTGGTCGCTTTTATTGCCCTTTATATAAACGGCGCGGATTATTTTGTGCTGGGACTTTTGGGGATGATGACCGGTCCGTTAGCATATATAGTGTTTAAACGTCATTATGGCGGGCTGTATGTGAATAATCCTGAGAAGTATCCTATAAATGTTAAAACAGGGCTTGCTGTAGGTGATACCAAGCGAATAGCTTTCGCTTTTGCGCTGCTTGGAGCGTTGATGATTATCGGCAGGCTGTTTCTGCCGGGATACGAGAATTATGAGGCTTATGACAGTGTGTACGGCGTTGCAGGTATATTCGATATATTTATGGTTATGCTGACTGCGGCAGCGGTTATCTGCGCTGCGCTGGCATTGATTTTTATTATTATGTACAGAAGATATGAAGCAGAATAAAGGAAGAAACAAATATATAATAATGCCCGACTCTTTTAAGGGAACCATGTCCGCTGAAAAAGTATGCCGCATAATGGAGGAAGCGGTAAGGCAGTATGATGAGAATGCAGAAGCTGTATCCATACCTTTGGCAGACGGAGGAGAGGGAACAGCGGACTGTCTTATAAACATAATGGGCGGAAAGAAGATATTTTGTGATGTCCGTGGTCCTTACGACAAAACAATAGAGGGTTTTTACGGAAAGCTGCCGGGGGACACTGCCGTAATAGAGATGGCTGCCGCCGCCGGATTTTCACTTGGCAGAAAATCAGGGGTTTTAAATATCAAAAATGATCCGTCAGAGGCAACTACTTATGGAGTAGGCGAGCTTATAAAAAAAGCGGTGGAAGACGGATGCCAAAAAATAATTTTGGGTATAGGAGGAAGCTGTACCAATGATGCAGGCACGGGAATGGCTGCCGCGCTTTATACGAGATTTTATGATGAGTACGGAAATGAGTTCATACCTGTTGGCAGGACTCTCAACAGGATAGCGCGCATAGATACTTCGGAAACAGAGCGTTTTCTGAGTAAAATACATATAGATGTGATGTGTGATGTGGAGAATCCTCTCTATGGAGAGAATGGAGCGACATATGTTTTTGCTCCTCAAAAAGGCGCTGACGAATATATGGTAAGAATGCTCGATTACAATTTAAGGTGTTTTGCTGAGTCCGTAAAAAGTTCACTGGGAACTGATATTTCATTTCTTCCGATGATGGGTGCAGCCGGAGGTATGGGAGCGGGGGCATATCTTTTTCTCAAAGCTGTTTTAAAACGTGGAATTGACGTTATACTGGATATGATAGACTTTGAACACATTATAGAGGATGGACGTATGATAATCACCGGCGAAGGCAAATTTGACGCTCAAAGTCTGGGAGGAAAGGCAGTAATGGGTATAGCAAAACGTGCAGTCAAAAATCATATCCCCGTGTTGGTGATCGCAGGCAGAGCTGACGTTAAAGACAGCAACACCAAAGGGCTGCTGTCTCAACAGGGTATTGCGGGTATTTATGAAACGGATCCTGGATGTTATTCCTCATGGGAAGAACTTGTAAAAAACTGTGAAACGGATCTGAAAAATACGGTTCTGAAAGCTTTAACCGAGATTGTATGAGAGCTTTCAGCGGTATTTTATAGGGATAAAAAGATAGCAAATAAATGTAAGGCGATGAACGGATTGTAAAAGTCTTGTTCATCGCTTCCTTATTATGTAGGAAATATGGATTTATCGATATTGATGTGATATAAACAAAATAACTTTTCGAAATGTCGCCCCCTTGCGGTCAATATGCGTGCATAGGAATCTTTGATTCCGTATATTTCCACTTTTGTTTTATGAAACATGTCTGATATATATGTTTTTAATCAGGACAGCACTATATTCACATTGGCATCTTCAAATCTGCTTAGAATTATATCGGGAAGTTTATCATCGGTTATTATGAGGTCTACGGCGCTTATAGGGCATATATGAGCAAGGACATCACGTCCGAATTTGCTGCTGTCGGCAGTGAGTATAACTTCTTTTGCCTGTTCGATTACCTTTCGCCTGACTAGAGCTTCTTCTATATTAAAATCTGACAGTCCATGTTCTAAAGTTATACCGGCAGCGCTTAATACGGCTTTGCTTATATGAAAGTTTTCCAGTTCGAACATGGAGACAGCGCCGGATATGGAGCCTTCACCGTGACGCATTTTGCCTCCTATAATGTAAATGTCAAAATCTGTATCCATAAGTTCGTTTACTGCATGAATGGAGTTGGTAATTATGGTGAGATTTTTTTTTGTTTTTAGAAATTTGGCTGTTTGCAGAACTGTTGTACCGACTTCAAGTAGTACAGAATCTCCGTCATTTATAAATTCGGCACATTTTTTACCTATAGATGTTTTTTCCGGCAGATTTTTTAAGAGTCGTTCTGATGTTGCAGGTTCTGTAATTTCCTGTTCCACAAGTGTGGCGCCTCCGTATATTTTTTTTATTACTCCTTGTCTTTCTAAATAGTTGAGGTCTCTTCTGGCGGTTTCTATGGATATATTAAACATATCCATGAGTTTGTCAATTTTTATAATACCATGTTGCTTAAGATATTTTATAAGTTCCTGATATCGTTCATGTGGCAGCATAATTCACCTCTCAATAAAATTTAATGATAAAAGTATATCATAATATATAAAATATGACAATATTTTTACTAACTTTAAAATTTGAATTAAAAAATGAGCAAAAACTATTTACAATATGGTAATTATATGGTAATATGCAGTCAAAAGTTAGTAAAAAACCTGTAATCAAATAGGGAGGTAATTACAATGAAAGTATTATGTTTAGGCGGAGCAGGAAGAATTTGCAGAGAATCCACATTGGATTTAGTACAGTATTCTGATTTTGAAAAAATTACAGTTGGAGATTATGATGAGGTTGCCGGAAGAGAAGTTGTTGAATGGTTAAATGACCCTAGAGTTGATTTTATGAAAGTCGATGTAAATGACCATGACGCTACGGTAAAACAGATGAAAGAGTACGATATAGTAATGGATGGAACAACCATTGCGTTAAACGGCAAAACTACAGCATGTATTGCCGAGGCAGGGTGCCACGGTGTAAACCTTAACGGATTCGGAGAAGAAAATCAGTACGCTGATATTTTCAAGAAAAACGGAAAAACCTGTGTTCCGGGATTCGGAATGACGCCGGGAACCACTCAGATGATGGCAATGCAGGCGGCAAACCAGCTGGATACGGTAGATACCGTAAGAGTAAGCCACGGAGCATACAGACCTTTTGCATTTTCAAAGGCGATAACAGCTACCACTACATACGAATACGACCCTAATCTGCCGACGCGTACAGTATTTGAAGACGGAGAGTTTAAACAGGTTCCGCCTTTTGCAAGACCTAGAGATATAGCCTTGCCTGAACCTTACGGAACACATCCTCAGTACATAATACCTCATTCTGAGACTGTTACCCTGGCAGAAGCGTTAAAGGATAAGGGCGTAAGGCTGATAGAAACAAGAGGAACATGGCCTCAGAAGAACATGCAGCTCGTAAGAGCTCTCTACGACTGGGGAATTCTGAGAAACGACATGATAAATGTAAACGGCAAGGAAATCGGCGTTATGGACTGTGTGGCGGAATATCTGCTCAACAGTAAAGAAGGTACGGAAACCGAACTTTACGGATATGCTCTTCATATAGAAGTTATCGGAGAAAAGGGAGGCAAAAAATATCAGCACATTTTAACGCATACTCATCCAAGTTCCGATGGAAGTGTACCAGGATGGGAAAAACTAAGAGCATATACGAGAAACGTAGGTATACCTATGGCTGTAGCAGTTATACTTATTGCAAAGGGCAAAGTTAAAGACACAGGACTTCTTATTCCTGAATATGCATTTGAGCCACAGGATGTGTTTGATGAACTGGCCAAGAGAGAAATCTTCATTCACGAGGAAATAAACGAACTTTAACTTAAACATAAGTTTCTCCTTAATTTATTTATAAATTTTATTGATATAACAAATTGTTGAAAAGAAATACTGCATTTATGCGGTATTTCTTTTCTTTTGTTGACCTTTTGGCGGCGAATGAATATAATCAGTTGTATAGATGATGTTTGGTTATCTAAAAGGAGGTTCTTGTTTATGAAAAAAGTTGAAATTAAATCCGGAAACTATCGGTTTATAGGTGAACTTCTTACTGAGGAGGCGCCTGAAACCTGTAAAGTATTTGAAAACATGCTGCCGCTTAAAAGTCAGTTCATACATGTAAGATGGAGCGGCGAGGGAATCTGGATTCCCTATGGAGATTTAAGAACGGGTCTGGATTATGAAAACCATACATCACATCCGGCCAAAGGAGAAATGCTGCTTTACCCCGGCGGAATAAGCGAAATGGAAATAATAATGTCTTACGGAAGATGTCAGTTTGCAAGTCAGCACGGTCAGCTTTCGGGAAATCATTTTCTCACTATCGTGGAAGGACTGGAGAATCTGTATGATTTTGGAAGAAAGGTGCTCATAGACGGAGCTCAGGATATAGAGATAAACTTATTGTAATATAGATAAATTAAAGCTGAGTATAAATCTTCTTTTTCTTTGAATGTGTGCATACATTTAAGGGGAAGGGAGGTTTTTTTGTGAAGAAGAGACTGAATAAATGGGAAAAATTTGCATGTATGGCTATTGCGGCTGTGATTTTAGCCGGCGGCGGGTTCATGGGAGTAAATAAATTTAATCCCGAAAAAAGAAGCCTTACCATAGTGGAAAAGGAAGATTCCGTTACAACCTCATCAAAAGTTTCAGCAGAAAAAAACAGTGATTTAAAGATAGACGGCAAGGCTGCCGTTCTCATTGATGGAGTAAGCGGTAAGGTTCTTTTTGAACAGAATTCCCGCAAGCATCTTCCTCCGGCATCGGTGACAAAGGTAATGACCTTATTGCTTGTGATGGAAGGAATAGATTCGGGGAAAATCAAGCTTTCGGATAAGGTGACTGTTTCCGAGAATGCAGCAAGTATGGGCGGAAGTCAGATGTATATGGAACCTGGAGAACAGCATACGGTAGAGGAACTTCTTAAAGGGGTAATAATGGCCAGCGCTAATGACGGAGCAGTAGCTTTGGCTGAACATCTGCACGGAAGTGTGGAAAGTTTTGTAGAAGCAATGAACAAGAAAGCAGAGGATATGGGACTTAAGGACAGTCATTTTGCAAATACCAATGGGCTTCCTGTGTCAAATCACTATTCCTGCGCATACGATATAGGGATGATATCAAAGGAGCTGATGAAATATCAGTTTGCTCACAAATGGTTTACAACATGGCAGGATAGTATAAAAGTAGGACTTCCCGGTAAGGAAAAAGAATTTACTTTAACCAATACAAATAAACTGGTTAGAAATTATAATGGAGCCATAGGAATTAAAACAGGATTTACCGACGATGCAGGGTATTGCCTTTCCGGAGCTGCCCAGAGAGAATCAACCAGACTTATAGCTGTAGTTTTAGGATGTGAAACCAGTAAGATAAGATTTGCCGAAATGACCAGACTGCTTGATTATGGTTTTGCCAATTATGAGACTGTAAAGATAGCTGAAAAAGGTCAGAGAATGGAGAAAATATCAATTCCTAAATCAGATGAAACTAAAATCTATGCAGTTACTAAAAATGACATAGGCGTGACAGTGAAGAAAGGCAGTAAGGATAAAACAAGAAAAGAAATTTCCATAGATAAGAATATTTCATCGCCGGTAAAAAAAGGCCAGAAGCTGGGATATGTTACTGTATATGAAGGAAAAGAAAAAGCAGCTGAGTACGATTTAGTGTCCGACCGGGATGTTGAAAAGGCAGATTTTATGACTATATACATACGTATGATGAAAAAACTCGTATGAATTTATGATGGGAGGAATTCCCTTGGATAATAGAATTTGCTATCTTTTCTTTTCGGGATATTATGCTACCGCGTCTGCATCTGAAATTCTTGTTAAAAATCATGTGGAAAACAGAATTGTCAAATCTCCTGTAATGATGAGAAGAGGCTGTAATTTTACATTAAGGATTGATAATGAAGATACGGATATAAGTGAATATCTTCTTGAAAGAGAAGGAATAAAAATAATGAATAAGATTGTTGTGGACGGGAAATTTTAGAGTCATGATTAAAATCTCACACAATAAATCAGTGTATAAACGCTTTGTGATTATTAAGGATTTCAAAGCGTTTTTTTTGTAAGAAATATCTTTCCTGATATTTCCTGAATATCAAAGAAAGTACCTTGTAAAGTGCAGAACTTTGCAGCATGCATGTGGAAATGGGAATTTAAAATTCCGCTATTTCCACTTCTTTTAGATTATGGTAAGGGTTAATCTGTAATTTTATTAAGTATTAAAATAATTTTAAATAATATGTAAAAAATGGTAATAAATAGATTGAAAATTCAATGCGGTAAAATCGCTATAAATGTTGACTTTTCAACGTTTATAGTATATAATAAATCGAAATTTAACGTAAATTATTTACAAAAAATCATCAAAAATAACAGTAGACAAGGAGGTAATTATGTCAACCAATTTAAGGACTAGTATCACAAGAATTTTAGCTATTATGGTTGCGATGATGTTATTTTTTACTGTGTTTTCTGTGCTTTCAACGGGTAAGGACAGTTATGTTTACGGTGCAGGTGAAACCGGTCAGGTTACTGCAAGTACGCTGTATGTAAGGTCAGGAGCAGGTACGAATTACTCTAAACTGGGGTATCTGAAAAAAGGTAAAACTTTTACGATTACCGGAACGGCAAAAGATAAGTCTGGCGCCACATGGTACAAGCTTAAGTACAACTCAAAAAATGGTTATGTAGCGGCAAAATACGTTAACATAAAACAAGCTTCTGTAACCAATGTGTCGGATACCAAGGGCACCGTCGCAACTAAAAAAGACCCGCTTACGGTAAGAAGCGGTCCCGGATCAAGCTATAGTAAAATAGGAACTTTAGCAAAAGGAAAGACTTTTAATGTTACAGGAAAATCAACTGACAAATCGGGGGTAGTATGGTACAGACTTACATATAACGGAAAGACCGGGTATGTTTCTTCACTTTATGTAAAGACAACTTCAACTTCTTCAGGTTCTTCCGGCGGAAGTTCATCTACAACTCCTGTTACAAACACCAAGGGAACTGTCAATACCAAAAGCGACCCGCTTACAGTAAGGAGCGGCGCGGGAACAAAATACAGTAAACTTGGGACTTTGGCAAAGGGAAAAACTTTTGATATAAACGGACAAGCTAAAGACAGCGCAGGAACAGTATGGTACCAAATGGTATACAATGGAAAGACTGGATATGTTTCTTCTCAATATGTTAAAATAACGCAAGTTTCTACAGGCGACGGCGGTGATAATAACAATACGGATAATTCAGGAAGTTCATCAGCAGTTACTTTTCAGCTGGGGACGGTAACAACTTCAAGCAGTCCTTTGAATGTAAGAAGCGGTCCCGGTTCCACTTACAGCAAACTGGGAACATTATCAAAAGGGGCAAGTGTTACCATAACAGGTTCAGCTAAGGATAAGAACGGGAAAATCTGGTATACATATCAATTCAGTTCTTCAAAAGTCGGTTATATATGTTCGGACTATGTAAAAGTTAAAGAGGTTACTTCTGATAAAGATTTTGAAACCTATATGACGTCGCAGGGATTTCCGGAGAGTTATAAACCGGGGCTGAGAGCACTGCATGCTGCTCACCCTAACTGGGTATTCAAAGCAGTAAATGTAGGATGCAGCTGGTCGACAGCTTTGAATGCGGAAACTAAGAATCTGGGAACAAATCTTGTAAGCAGTTCATCTCCGGTATCATACAGGTCGACTGCGGCAGGCTCATACAATTCATCAACAGGTGCATGGACTAAATTCGACGGAAGCTGGTATGCGGCAAACAGCAAAGTTGTGGCTCATTACATGGATCCAAGAAACTTCCTTGATGATAATGGCATATATCAGTTTATGACACATAAATATGACGGCAGTACGCAAAATACTAATACAGTGGCAGCAGTTGTAAAAGGTTCATTTATGGAGACAAGAAACCCAGGCGGAGGTTATTCTTCATATTCAGCTCTTATAAATGATGCCGGAAAAGCTACAAATGTAAATCCTAACGTACTTGCTGCAATGATACTTCAGGAGCAGGGAAGCAAGGGAACGAGCGGTTTGATTTCAGGCAAATACAAAGGATATGAAGGATATTATAATTTCTTTAATATAAATGCTTATACGA
>CABUXV010000047.1 GCA_902495595.1 uncultured Eubacterium sp.
AGAAGCTTCTTGAAAAGCAAAAAGAAGGGAAGAAAAGGATGCGCCAGTTTGGTACTGTAGAAGTGCCTCAGGAAGCGTTTACTGCGGTATTAAAGTATGACGACAACAAATAATCTGGGGCTGTATATTCATATACCATTTTGCGTACGAAAATGTAAATATTGTGATTTTCTGTCTTTTAGCTGCAGCGATAATAAGCTGCTTTCCGAATATGCCGATGCACTGATAAGAGAGATAAGAATAAAGTCGGAGGACTGGCGTTACAGAGAAGTTGACAGCGTTTATATAGGCGGAGGCACGCCTTCGCTTATGTCGGAATGGGATATGGGAAGAGTTCTCGATGCTCTGAAGGATAATTTTAATATTCAAAAAGATGCGGAAATAACAATAGAGGGGAATCCTGCAACTTTTTCAGATGAAAAGATGGAACGCTATTTGAGAAAAGGTGTGAATCGTCTGAGCCTGGGAGTTCAGTCTTTTGAAAACGATGTTCTTGAATTTCTTGGAAGGGTGCACAATAAAAATGATGCTTTTTATGCTTTTCAAAGGGCTAAAAAAGCCGGGTTTAAAAATATAAACATGGATATAATGTTCGGTATACCAGGACAGACCATGAAGATGTGGAAGGACACGGTGAGGCAGTGTATTTTCTTAAAGCCTTCTCATATATCCCTTTACAGTTTGCAGATTGAAGAAGGCACGGAATTTTACGATATGTATAAAGCCGGAAGAATGGAAGCAGTTCCTGAGATAACCGACAGACAGATGTATCATACGGCGCTTAAGATGTTGAAAAAAGACGGATATGACCATTATGAAATATCCAATGCAGCGCTTTGCGGGTACAGAAGCAGGCATAATATGAAATACTGGTCCTATGAGGAATATCTTGGTCTCGGCCTTGGCGCAAGTTCATTTGCGGGCGGAAAGAGATTCAAAAATTACAGCAGACTTTACGATTACATAAATTCTATAAAACAAAATAATGATACAGTGGACAAAAACAGTATAGAAAATTATTCAAAAAAAGAAGAAATGGGAATATTCGTATTTACGGGGCTTAGAAAGACAGACGGGCTAAGTACGGAACATTTCAGAAAGATATTTAATGAAGATTTTTTTGACGTGTATGATGAGAGCATACTCAATAAATATAAAGGCTTGCTGATATATACGGCAGACAGGCTGTATCTGAGCGAAAGAGGAATGGATATATCAAATAAAATAATGGCGGAGTTTATTTAATGAAAGAAAAGTATGTAATGGCGCTGGATCAGGGAACGACCAGCGCAAGATGTATAATTTACGATAAAAAAGGCAGGCAGGTGAGCGCAGCTCAAAAGGAGTTTAAGCAGATATATCCTAAAGCAGGTTGGGTTGAACATGACCCAATGGATATATGGTCCACTCAGATAGGAGTTGCGCAGGAAGCGCTTCTTAAGATTGATGCAAATTATAAGAATATCGATTCTATAGGTATAACAAATCAGAGAGAGACCACTGTAGTGTGGGATAAGATTACAGGGGAGCCTGTATACAACGCTATAGTATGGCAGTGCAGAAGAACTGCTGAATTCTGTGACAGTCTTGCAGAAAAGGGTCTTGGTGATTTTTTCAGAAGCAGGACAGGTCTTTTGATAGACCCGTACTTTTCCGCAACTAAACTCAGATGGATACTGGAAAACGTGGATGGAGCCTATGATAAAGCGAGAAAAGGACAGCTGCTTTTCGGAACAATAGAAACATGGCTTATCTGGAAGCTGACTGACGGAAAGGTTCATGTTACGGATTATTCCAATGCTTCAAGGACTATGATGTTCAATATACACGAACTGAAATGGGACGATGATATTCTAGAAGAACTGGATATACCAAAGTCAATGCTGCCTGAAGTATGTCCGTCAAGTATGATTTACGGATACAGCAGTCCGCTTTTATTCGGAGGTTTTATTCCTATTGCAGGAGCTGCGGGAGACCAGCAGGCAGCTCTGTTTGGTCAGACATGTTTTAACAGAGGAGAGGCAAAGAACACCTATGGAACAGGCGGGTTTATGCTTGTCAATACAGGGGAAATGCCTGTAGAGTCTAAAAACGGACTGATAACCACTATAGCGTGGGGCATTGGAGATAAGATAAATTATGCTCTTGAAGGGTCAGTATTCGTATCGGGAGCAACGATACAATGGCTTAGAGACGAAGTTAAACTTATTGAAAATGCTGCGCAGTCTGAGAAAATGGCAAGAATGGTTGACAATACAGCGGGAGCATATATAGTTCCGGCTTTTACGGGACTTGGAGCACCATATTGGGATTCTTATGCCAGAGGAGCAATAATGGGTCTTACAAGAGGTGTGAACAAGAATCATATAGTAAGAGCGGCGCTGGAATCAATGGCGTATCAGACAAATGATTTAATAGCTTCCATGGAAGAGGATATGGGACATTCTATAAGTAAATTCAAAGTTGACGGAGGAGCCAGCGAGAACAATTTTTTGCTTGAGTTTCAGTCGAATATAATGAATATGCAGGTATACAGACCGAAATGTATTGAGACGACATCTTTAGGTGCGGCTTATCTGGCAGGGCTGGCAACAGGGTACTGGAGGAATACCGATGATATAATATCCAACTGGCAGATAGATAAGGTGTTTGAACCTGACATGGCGCAAGAGGAGCGAGAAGAGCTTTTGGAAGGATGGCACAAGGCTGTAAAATGTACTTTAGGATGGTCAAAAAAATAAATACTTAAAAAGTCCGGTAAATCAGGATTTAGATATTATAACGAGCAGAATGCCGTCTTTTACAGAGAGGACGGCTTCTTTTTCTGTGAATTCATTGCTTACGCCAAGGGGAAATGTGTTTGTAAGAGTATGATTTGTAAGCGGATATTTTACATTTTGAATTGTAACCCCGGTACATTTTTCCGAAAGAGAAAACAGAGAGATATAGCTTTCTGCTTCTTTTGAAATGTAATTTTTCTTATTTTCGTTTCCGTATAATATAAAGCACTTATTTCTTCCGTCTTTCATTATCAGTGAGCTGAATTTGCTGCTGTATCCTGAAATTATCTGTATATTTGCGATAGTATGGTCAAGTCTTCCTCCTATCCCTCCCCATATCTCAAGGTCTGTGAATCCCATGTCTGAAGCGGTTTTTACAGCAAGTTCGAGGTCTGTGAAATCTTTTTCGGGATTGAATTTTTGAATTGATATATTATCGGGTACTTTTGATTGAATTGAATCCAAGTCTCCTAAAATAAGATTCGGTTTAATTTTATTTTTTAAAGCAATATCATATCCTCCGTCGGTGCATATTATGAAACTGCTGTCATTTTTTGATATTTTGTAATCTAAAGGATAATCTATATACGATGTAATTATAATAACTTTTTTTTCTGTGTTTTCCATTGTTTTCATACCTTTTTATTTGATTTTAATACAATTATAAACCCTTGAAAAACAATAGGGCAAGGGATATAATTAATTTGGCGAAAAAATGATTTTATGAGGTGAGTTATGGAAAAGCAAATAATTGAAATTTTGAAGGAAAAAGTTGATCCTGTATTGGCTGAACATTACGGGGGAGCTGTGCTGACTAAAATAGAAGACGGAAATGTCTATGTGAAGCTTACAGGTTCATGCGCTACTTGTCCCTCCGCCCAGGATACCATAGAAAGTGTGGTTAAAGCTGCCATACTTAATAATGTTGAAGGCGTAAAAGATGTTATTTTAGATAATTCAGTAAGCGATGAACTATGGGACATGGCGAAAAAAATTCTGAATAAGGAGCAAGAATAGTCAAAAAGCCACAGAGGAGAGGTGATTTTTAGATGCAGGTTTTAAAAATAGTTCCAGAAATCAACTACTTTGAAACATTCAGAGAATTCAGCGAGAGTTTTCAAATAGGAAAGAATGATATCATAATTACGAATAAGATACTCTACAAAAATTATGTAAAACCTATCGGAACAGATTCAAAGTGTCTTTTCATTGAAGACTATGGCACAGGTGAACCTACCGATGAAATGATAGATGAAATGGCGCTTGAGCTTAGAGATTGTGATTATACGAGAATAATAGCTTTCGGAGGAGGGACTATTGTAGATATATGCAAAATACTTGCCCTCGATGTACCCGATAAATCCGTTAAGCTGTTTACGGGAGAGGCGGTACCAGTGAAAGTAAAGGAGCTTTTGATAATTCCGACTACATGCGGTACCGGGTCTGAAGTTACAAACGTATCTATAGCCGAGCTTAAATCTTTAAATGTAAAAAAGGGACTGGCGGTGGATGAAACTTATGCAGATAACGCCGTACTTATACCGGAGGCTCTTGAAGGGCTTCCTGATTACGTATTTGCGACAAGCTCCATAGATGCTTTTATTCATGCTGCGGAAAGCTATCTGTCTCCAAAAGCTTCGCCTTTTACTGAGATGTATTCGCTCAGAGCAATGGAGATGATAATATCAGGCTATAAAAAAATTCTATCAAGGGGCGGGAATACTTCCGAAAACAGAAAAGATCTGTTAAAGGAGTTTTGTTATGCCGCAAATTATGCCGGAATAGCTTTCGGCAATGCAGGGTGCGGAGCTGTTCATGCTTTATCTTATGCGCTGGGAGGGAATTTTCATGTTCCTCACGGCGAAGCCAACTATCAGTTTTTTTCGGAAGTTTTCAGAACTTATATGAGAAAATCACCGAAAGGGAAAATTTCACGTATGAACGTTCTTTTAGCTGATATTTTAGAATGTAATACGGATAATGTATATGATGAAATAGAAAATATATTAAATCAGCTTATTCTTAAAAAGAGACTTAGAGATTATGGAATGAAACCGGAGCAGATTGATGAATTCACTCAGAGCACCGTTTCTAATCAACAGAGACTGTTATCCAATAATTACGTTTATTTGAGTGATGGCGAAATAAGAGAAATATTTGCTAATCTGTATTGATGTATGGTATTATTAGAAAACATCAATTTAATTAATGAAAGAGGTACGATATGCAACAGAACATATACGGAAGCAACATAATAATTACGGAGCCCAGCAGCAATCTCAGGGCTCTTGGAAGAAATGCTCTTGCGGGCAAATGGCAGACAGCCATTATCGCAGTAGCTGTTTATACTTTATGTATACAGGTTCCTCCTGCCATTTTGGACTCTCTGTTCGGAATAAATATCGGAGATTTTTATATATCCAACTATTACAGCGGGTATTATATGGGTGTTGATACTTACAGCGATGTTTATAACAGCTTGCCTACATATTCTCCTCTCAGTGGGATTTACACACTTTTGGTGAGCGGTCCTCTGCAGCTTGGGGTAACATTGTTTTTCCTGGCGATGTTCAGAAAGCAGACCGTTGGAATAAGCGATATTTTCCTGGGCTTTGAAAGATTCGGAAAAGCTTTGGGTCTTATGGTATTCCAGGGATTGTTTATTTTTCTATGGTCTTTATTATTTGTTGTTCCAGGTGTGATTGCAGCGATAAGATACAGTCAGGCTTTTTATATTTTGGCAGATGATCCTAATAAGGGTATAAGACAGTGCATGGATGAAAGCAAAATGATGATGAAGGGCAATAAGGCTAAATATTTTTGTCTTATTCTTTCGTTCATTGGCTGGCTGATACTTGCATCGATTCCGGAAAGTATTCTGGTTTCAATCTCGACATTTTTACAGGCAGGATGGCTTTCTACAAGCGTAATAACCATTTTAGGGACGCTTTTTGTTGTACCTGTAGTCGTATATATGAGTTCTGCACAGACGGGATTTTATGAGATTTTAGCAGGTCATCTTATTAAAGAAACAGAACCTGCTCCTGTACAGCCTCAGGCAGTTCCGTTTTCAGCTCAGAATAATGAGCAGCAGACAGGTAAAAATGAAAATGGAGAAAATATAAATTATCAGAATCAGCAGAACGCAGACAGCAATGTTAATGTATCTCAAGGGTTAAATAAAGATTTTGATAATTCCGCAGTAAATGAAGAAAATAAAGGTATCAATGTTAAATCCCAGCTGGAAAGCAAGGATGAGTCAGATAAATCATCGGATGGAGAAAATAAACAGTAGATGGAAGGATATAAATTTTTCCGCAATGACAAATGTGAATTTTTTCCATGTCATGATGTAAACGATAAAGAAAAGTTCAACTGTTTATTTTGTTACTGCCCTTTATATGTATTTGATGACAAATGCGGCGGCAGGTTTGTTTATACCGAAAATGGCATTAAGGACTGCAGTTTATGCAGGCTGCCTCATGATGAGAATTCCTATGAATACATAATCAATAAATTGGGAGAATTATCAGAACTCAAAGTAAAAAAATAAAAGGACAGAATAAAACAACAATGGAGCAAAAGATATTAAGAAAATTGCCTTTAGATAAAGTAATAGGCAATGATAAAAATAAAAATGGTTTAAAAAGAAGTCTTGGAGCCTTTGAGCTGACCATGCTGGGCGTGGGAGTTATTATAGGCTCCGGTCTTTTTGTTATAACAGGTGTTGCGGCTGCGGAACAGGCAGGTCCGGGTCTTATAATATCTTTCGTACTGGCAGGTCTTGCATGTGCATGCGCAGCTTTGTGTTATGCTGAACTTGCTTCTGCCATACCGGTTTCAGGCAGTTCATATACTTTTGCATATATAGGTTTGGGTGAAATTTTCGGCTGGTTTATAGGTTGGTGCATAACATTGGAATATGTGGTTGCGATGTCTGCAATAGCTGTGGGATGGTCCGCATATTCAGTGAATATAATTTCACTTTTTGGTATAGATATACCTGATAATCTTATTAAGGATTATTTCAGCGGAGGGATGGTTAATATCCCTGCAATAATAATAATTTCTGTAATGGCTCTTTTGCAGCTGAAAGGAACGAAAGAAAGCGCCAGACTTAACAATATACTGGTATTTATTAAAATAGGAATAATAGTATTATTTATCGTACTGGTAGCAGGTCATATTGATATTGATAATTACAGTCCTTTTCTTCCTTTCGGGTGGAGCGGAGTATTTTCGGGAGCTGCTATAGTGTTTTTCGCATATCTTGGGTTTGATGCGCTGGCAAATTCTGCAGAAGAGGTTAAAAATCCTCAGAGGGATATGCCGAGAGGAATAATAGCTTCTCTTATAATAGCGACTGCGTTATATATAATTGTTACTTTAATGCTTACAGGAGTTGTTAAATATTCATCTTATATGGGAGTTGCCGCGCCGGTGGCCTACGCATTAAATGAAGTAGGAATAAGATGGGGCTCTGCGCTTGTTTCGGCAGGAGCTATAGCGGGACTTACAACGGGTGTTTTGGTACTTATGGGCAGTGAATCAAGACTTGTATATTCCATGTCAAGAGATGGGCTGCTTCCAAAAGCTTTTTCACATATAAATAAAAACGGGGTTCCCAATAAAGCTATAGTAGGAGTATGGCTGTTAGGTGTACTGCTGGCAGGACTTCTGCCGATAGACGCCATTGCAGAACTGTGCAATATAGGAACGCTTTGGGCATTTTCTTTAGCTTCGCTTACAGTAATATTTTTAAGAAAATCACATCCCGAACTTGAGAGAGGCTTTAAAGTTCCTTGTATGCCGCTTATTCCGGTAATATCTATGATTCTGTGCGTATTTCTTGCTCTGCAGCTTGATATGATAACGTGGATAGCCTTTTGTATTTGGGCAGTTATAGGATTTATTATTTATTTCGCATACGGTATGAAAAACAGTAAAGTATCGGATAAATTTTAGAAAAGTTAAGTTATGTAAGATAAATATGTGTGGTTCATAAACAGTGAGCCGCTGTGCAAAGGAATCTCTGAT
>CABUXV010000048.1 GCA_902495595.1 uncultured Eubacterium sp.
CATCGATTCCTGTAATGGACGGCAAATCACTGCTCTTTAAGGAGTTTGCTGATATAGATGCTTTTCCTATATGTCTGCAAACGCAGGATACAGACGAGATAGTGAATATAGTAAAGAATATTTCACCTACCCTTGGAGGTATAAATCTGGAGGATATAGCTGCGCCCAGATGTTTTGAAATAGAAGAGAAGCTTCAGGATGCAGTTGATATTCCGGTATTTCACGATGACCAGCACGGGACAGCCGTAGTGGTGTCTGCTGCCGTTATAAATGCCGCCAAGCTTACAGGCAGAGAACTTTCCTCTATTAAAGCTGTAATAAACGGAGCGGGAGCTGCCGGCACTGCTATTGCAAAGATGCTTCTCAATTTAGGAATAAAGGATATAGTCGCATGCGACAGCAAAGGTATCCTTAACAACGACAGACAGGATTTAAACGAAGCAAAGAAAAGACTGGCGGCGCTGACTAATGAACAGCAGATTTCAGGCGGTTTAAAGGATGCAGTAGAAGGCAGGGATTTGTTTATAGGGGTTTCTGCGGCAAAAGTGCTTACTCAGGATATGGTAAAGACCATGAACAAGGATTCCATAATATTTGCCATGGCAAATCCCGAGCCTGAGATTTTGCCTGACTTGGCGTCCCAGGCAGGCGCTGCTGTAGTTGGTACGGGCAGATCCGACTATCCAAATCAGATAAACAATGTTCTTATATTCCCGGGAATTTTTAAAGGCGCTTTGGCGGCAAGGGCAAAGAGGATAACAGAGGAAATGAAGACAGCTGCCGCATTTGCGCTGGCAGGTATAATAAAAGATGAAGAACTTAAACCTGAATATATAATTCCAAGTGCTTTTTATCCTAAAGCTGCCGTTATAGTGGCAGAGGCTGTTGAAAAAGCATGGAGAGAACATATTTAGATAATAAAAATAATAAACAGACAGTTCGAAACCATCCTGTCTTAAAATAAAACTAAGGAGATAAAAAATGAATAATGAAATTTTACTTGCTTTATCAATCGTTGTAATCTACGGAATCGTTGTGGCGATGTACAAGTTTTTCGGCAGAGCAGGACTGTTTTGCTGGACTGTCATGGCGACCATACTGGCAAATATTGAAGTGCTTCGTGTGGTGAATGCTTTTGGAATAGAGCAGACTTTAGGAAATGTATTGTTCGCCTCAACTTTTCTTGTGACTGATATACTCAGTGAAAAGGACGGCGCCGCTATTGCCAATAAAGCCGTTACGCTGGGAATAATTACATCGGTTGTGTTTATTGTAATTTCACAGAGCTGGCTGCTGTATACACCATCTGACAGCGACTGGGCGGGAGAGAGTTTTAAAGTGATTTTTTCCAATACGCCGAGGCTTATATGCGCCAGTCTTGTGGTTTATGCCATATGCCAGAGGCTGGATGTATGGCTTTACCATAGGTGGTGGAACTTTACAACAAGGATATGCGGAGAGAGCAGAAGATTTTTATGGATAAGAAATAACTTTTCAACCCTTATATCACAGCTGCTTAACACCATCTTGTATAATTTAGCCGCCTTTTGGGGAATATACGATACGCCGACGCTGATAAGCATATGTATAGGAACCTACGCTGTATTTATTGTTACAAGCATTGCAGACACTCCGGCGATTTACTTGGCAAGGAAAATTAAACCGAATGAAATAAATGCAGTGCAGAAAGTATCATAATATACGGTATTTGTGCCTGCTGAAAAAATGAAAATATCCAAAACCTTATAAACTAAGGCTTTGGATATTTTTTCGTGTTTAATGTTTATGTTTTCGCTTTTTCCAGACATGATATAAAATATCCTTAAGAACAAGCATAGCATCCTGTTCGCTGAATTGGTACTCCTGTTTCAGCTCGTCCAACATGGTATTAATGCTGGAAGCGTAATTGGGGATGTTGACTTTGTCCCGGTATTGAAGAAGAACAGGATATTTCTTTCCCCATGCATTGGTCCAGTCTATTTTCTGCTGTGTATTTTCATCGGTTCTGTTTATGATTTCTTCTATTTCCTTAATCTCTATATCAAAATCAATGAGTTCATCCAGCGAAATTCCGTAGATCATTGCCATTTTTTTTGACTGACGAATATCCGGAATCGTTTCATTGGTTTCCCATTTTGAAATGGTCTGCCTGCTTACACCTAGTTTTTCCGCTACATCCTCCTGGGAAAGTCCGCATTTTTTTCTTGCGTGAAACAAACTGTTTCCTAAATTCATGTAAAATCCTCCTTATGAGTTGATAGTGATATTATATACGTATCAAAAATAAAATCTATCAACTTTCTTTTCTATTTAAGCACGTTATCTTAACATGATGCAGATTGATTTTGAAAAAATGCATGAGAATTGAGGTTCATAAAATTAGCATTGTTTTTGTACTCATTTTTCAGATGTTTCTTTACTTTCTTTTATTTTGATTTCTCTGCTGTTTGCCCATTTTAAAACAAACACCTGTATGATACCTGCTATAGGAACGGCGATAAGCATTCCGAGAATTCCTCCGAAATATCCGAAGACGCTTACGGCAAGCAGAACCATAAGCGGATGAAGTCCTGTGGAAGTTCCTACGATTTTAGGATATATGATGTTTGAATCTATCTGCTGTACCACCAGCAATATTATTACAGCCAAAGCTCCGCTCCAGAATCCTTCCGTAAAGAATCCCATGAGAAATGCGGGTATCATGCCGAGGACAGGACCGAAGTAAGGAATCACATTTGCAATACCGGCAAACACACCTATGAAGACTGCGGCCTCAAGACCCATTATGGAAAGACCTACGGAGGACAATATAGCTACGAATAAAGCGTCAAGCAATGCGCCTCTTATGAACTTTGAGAGGACTCCGTTTATTTCGTTGAGTGTTTCCGTTAGAACAGCATTTCCTCTCTGAGGGAGCGTAAGGTGCAGAAATTTACGCCATAAGCTGAGAAAGAGATTTTTATCTTTCATTAGATAGATACTTATTATTATTCCTATAACAACATTTACAACATTGCCGCCTATATTTGTGAAAAACTGTATAACGGATGTTGCGCTGATATTCTCGCTTAGCCAGTTAAGCATGTAATTGGTAAATTCGGTAAACTTCTCCGAAACAAGACCGGCAGGTATGTTGTTTGCAATCCAGTTTCTGAAAGTTTCTTCATATTGAATAATTCCGGACATAAGGTCCTGTATCATGGAAGATAAATCTGTGAATACAACTTTACCTATTATCATTACAGCGAACCCATATATAATTGCAATAACGGCAGCAACAACTATAAGGTAGGTTATTATGACGCTTATAAGATGGCGGATATTCTTTCGCTTGTCCGCCTTTATAGGGTCATCAGGCAGTTTGCCCAGCTTGCCTATGAGCTTATCATCTATAAAACTTACAAGGGGATTAAGAAGATAAGCTAAAATCAAACCTATTACCAAAGGCCAGAAAGCGTCAATTAATGTATGAAGTCCATTTAATACGGCGGCGGAAATATTGCCGAAGTTTTTTATTGTAAAATACAGTATATAAAGAAGAATTGCATTAAAAAGAATGAAAAAGCTTCTTCTTATAAATGCGTTGTCTTTCATAATTTCTTTAAGTTTTTCCATACTCTTTCCTCCCATATTGTTTTATTATATACTATAAATACAAGGTATCTCAAGTGAAGTATAGGTGAAAGGCAGATAATTAATGGCAAATAATTCAATCCCGGAACTTTTATCCCCTGCGGGAGGATTTACACAACTGAAAGCGGCGGTTCAAAATGGAGCCGATGCGGTATACATGGGAGGTCCTTTGTTTAATGCGAGGATAAAAGCTGAAAATTTTACTCACGATGATATGAAAAGAGCTATTGAATATGCCCATGAAAGAAATACCAAAGTTTATATCACTTTAAATACTCTTATAAAAGATAGTGAACTTTCAAAAGCATTTTCATACGTAAATTTTTTATACGGAGCCGGTGCTGATGGAATTATAATTCAGGATATGGGAATCGGCAGGCTGATAAGAAAATACTTGCCGGATATGCCCATGCACCTGTCGACTCAGGGAACAGTATATAACGAGTGGGCGGTAGATACCGCAAAAGATTTGGGCTTTTGCAGAATTGTTCCGGCCAGAGAACTTTCATTAAAAGAGATAAAAAGAATGGCGGAAGTATGTCACAGCGGAAAACATTCCTGCGAAATCGAAATTTTTATCCATGGCGCTCTGTGCATGTGCTATTCAGGTCAATGCCAGATGAGCCGGATACTTGGAGGCATAAACGGAAGAAGCGGAAACAGAGGGCTGTGTGCGCAGCCATGCAGGCTGCCCTATGAAAGCGACTCAGGAAAAAAAGGATATATATTGAGCCCCAAAGATATATGCGCACTGAACCGGATACCTGCTCTTTGCGAGGCAGGTGTTGATTCTTTTAAAATAGAAGGAAGGCTTAAATCACCGCAGTATGTTGCGGTTGTTACATCTGTATACAGAAAGTATCTGGATATGTATAAACAAAAAGGTCATGTTAATGTTTCAGATGAAGACATGGAAGAGCTGAGGCAGATTTTTAACAGGGGAGGTTTTTCCGAAGGATATCTTTTCGGTAATCCCGGCAGCAGCATTTTGTCAGGAAGCAGTCCTAAGAACATGGGCGTTTATATAGGGAGCGTCAAAACACCTCAGCGCAGTACAAAGGGAAAAACAGGGACTTTAATAGATGTAAAGTGCAGCGGCAGACTTTCCATAGGCGACGGAATTGAAATAAGAGGGAAAGGGCATACAGGGAATATAGTTTCTTATCTAAAGAGAATATCGGATGACTGTCTGCGAATAGGAGACATAAAAGACAAGGTTTTTCCCGGCGATAAAATATATAAGGTCACGGATAAAGAGCTTATACGAAAGGCAGAAAATTCATATGCGAAAGACCATGTTAAAAAAGTTTCCGTTAACTTAAGCTTCCGTGCTGTTATAGGAAAGCGGCCGAAACTTACGGTTTCGGAATTTAAAACAGGGATAAGCGTAGAAACCGAGGGAGAAGCGGTGACGGAGGCGGCGCTGAACAAAGCTGCAGACAAAGAACGCATATCAGCTCAGCTGGGAAAACTGGGAGGAACTCCTTTGGCAGCTTCGAATATAGAAGTTGATGTTGAGGACGGTGCAGCAATTTCTGTTTCATCCGTAAACATGATGAGGAGAAAAGCAGCGGAAAAACTGCTGGAAGAAAAACGCAGAGTGAAGCGGTCAGAACTTTCGCAGAAACGCATGGATGAAATCAGGGAAAGCGAAACTTTAGGTGAAGATATAAAAAGTGAATCTGATTTATGTAAAAAATATCGCATATATAATGAAGAACAGCTGTCCGATTTACTGATAGACGAAAAATATAAGATTTATCTTGTTTATATGCCGATAGAAATATATATGGAAAACGGCGGCAATATTTTAAAAAAACTCGTAGGCGAACATAAAAACGCAAAAGAGATTAAAATAATTCCCTACATACTAAATGTGAGCAAAGGGAATCTTGATTCATATATAGAAAAGAATTTTGAAAAAATTGCAGAAGCTGTAAGAGAGACAGGCATATTGATAGGAAATCTGGGATGGATAAAAAAATTCGAAGAAGCAGGTGTGCAGGTGCTGGGTGATTACGGACTCAATGTATGCAACAGACAGAGTGCAAAAGCCTTCGCAGAAATAGGGACGGAAATAAAAGAACTATCCCATGAAATGAGCAGCGATGCAGAACGAATTCCTTTAATGATAACAGAACATAAGATATCCGGCAGCTTCATCACCGATAGAAAAGGAGTAAAATACAAGATAATTAAATCTGCAAGCGGTGACAAATGGCTGGTATTTACAGGGTAAAACAGCTAAATATAAGGGCAGGGACCATGTAATGTAATAGGCTGGTAAAAGAAATAAAAAGAAAAGGTAAAAAAAGATTAAAAAAGGAATTGACAAAGGGAGAATAATTTGGTAATATAATCAAGCTGTCGGGTGAGACAACGAGATGAAAAAGGCAAAAGACAAGAAGAAAAGAGCAGATAAAAAA
>CABUXV010000049.1 GCA_902495595.1 uncultured Eubacterium sp.
CTGAATAGCGAATCATCGGAAATGGCAGAACAAATAGCTGACGGTTATTCAAGCGCTTTGGGAAAATCTCCCGCGGAACTAAAAAACAGGATATTCAGCTGTGACAATAGCGTTGAAGGCGGATATAATACCATAAATAAACTGCTGAACGAAAAAAACTTAAGCAAGGCCGTTATCGCGGCTACCGACTCTCAGGCTTTTGGCATATTAAAAGCTGCAAAAGAAAACAACCTTAATATTCCTGATGATATGGCTCTTGCATGTATGACAGATTCTCCCATCTGCTCATTGGTTTCTCCGCCATTAACATGTATCGCTTCTCCCTCGAAACGTTTGGGTATGGTTGCTGCAAGGCTGTTGTTCGATTCAATATCCGATAATAGTGCGGATAGTTTTGAACAACAGGATGTTATTCTTCAATCCACATTAAAAATAAGAAATTCCTGCGGAAACAAAAAAAACATATATGAATTGTACGAATAATGCAAGGAGGCTATTAAAATGTCAATATATCTTGATGGATTAAAGATAACACATCCCATAATGGTTGCCGCCGGTCCATGGTCGCGAAATGCCGCTTCAATCCAAAAATGTATTGATAACGGAGCCTCAGCAGTTGTTACAGAAACCATAACTCTGGACGCTCACCCTACTTTGTGCCCTCACATATATATTCAGGGGAATCATCTTTTTAACACTCGTCTTTTTTCAAATATTCATTTAGAGCAATGGGAACGCGAAATACAAAATATAGATAAAAAAGATTCAAAATTGATATGCAGTATCTGGGGAAGCTCTGCTTCCGAAGTATCCTATTTAGCTTCAAAAGTAAACCATATAGGAGCAGACGCCATAGAATTGAGCCTTTTCTCTCCTATTGGAATGAGAAACAGCATGATAGTAGATCAGGCAGAAAAAATCACGGAATTTATAGAAGCCGCAAAACGCTCCGTCGAAATACCCGTCTTTGTAAAACTGTCCTATGAAATTGGAAACAGTCCATACATTACTAATCTCATATATGATTCGGGAATACGCGCTGTAAGCGCAATTGACGGATTAAAAGGCATCATAGATATCGATATCAACAGTCACAGTGCTAAAATGCCTACATACGGAGGCTTTACAGGCGATTCTATAAGACCTATTTCTCTGGCTACTACCGCCTCTTTAAAACAAAATACATCCCTGCAGATATGCAGTGTCGGAGGAATAAGCGACTATACTCACGTACTTGAATACCTTATGCTCGGAGCAGACGCCATACAGCTGGCTTCTGTAATTCAACTGAATGGATACAAAATAATCAGGAAAATAAAAGATGATATGTTCCGTTGGTTTGAAAGCAGCGGTTTTACTTCTTTTAACGAAATACAAAATACTGCACTTTGCTCACTCATACCTTTTGAAGATATTAAATCCAAATCTTTAATATCCTCAGCAGAAGGTTCCCCGTGCCCAAAGGACTGCTATTTATGTGAAAACGCTTGTTTATACGAGGCGATATTAAAAAACAAAAAACTATCCATAAATGCGGATTTATGTGTAGGGTGCGGTATATGCGTAGATATATGTCCCGAAAATAAACTATCATTAAAATGGAATTAAATTAACGATTTTACTATTCATATTATTCACTCCACATTTCATCAAGTATCTAAAAAGTTTGTGAACTTCTTTTACTTTTACCTCTTCTATGATATAATTACCATGATTATTACATAGGAGGAAATTATTTTGGCAGATAACTACAAAAACAACAACTTCAAAAATAACAGAGATGATATAGATGATTTTTTTGCACAGTTCGATCAGCCCAGTAAAAATCAGCCGCAAAGAAATACTAATAATCCAGAAAAGCGCCAGAGTTCTTCAGCATCTCCACGCCGCAGAACTTCGCCACAATCAAATCCCGGCAATACAAGAGCCTCCTCAACTAATATGAGGAGTTCCAATTCCCGCAGAAGAACAAACTCCAGATCCGCCGCTTCCGCAAAACAGGATGCTTCAGGCAAAACATACAGCGGCAATGGAAAAGGTCAACCTGTATCCGCATCAAAAAAAGGCGGAAACAACAAGGGAAAATCTACTAAACCAAAAAAACCCCAGAGCAAAGGCAAAAAGATTCTTAAATTTGCAGCCTTGATTTGTCTTGCTTTAATTATGGGCGTCGGAGTATATGTAGGTGTTGTGCTTGCCAGTGCTCCTAAAGTTGATACGGACAACATATACGACATGCTGTCTCAGCGTTCGGTTATGTATGATTCCGAAGGCAACGAAATCGAAAACCTTTATTTTTCTGACGGAAACAGAACTGTAATAAAATATGACGATATTCCCGAGGATATGGTTAATGCCGTAGTCTCCATAGAAGATAAAAAGTTCTGGAAACACCATGGTTTTAACTTTATACGAATGATGGGCGCTATAAAAGACAGCGTTTTCGGCGGCGGTCAAATCAGCGGTACGAGTACCATCTCACAGCAGCTTGCCAGAAACGTATATCTGTCGGATATAAAGAGTCAGCGTTCCTTGAGCAGGAAAATAACAGAAGCCTATTATACTGTAATACTTGAAAAGAACCTTTCAAAAGAACAGATTATGGAAGCTTACCTTAATACAATATCTTTGGGATTCAATTCGTACGGTATACAGGCAGCATCCCAGGCATATTTTTCCAAAGATGCAAAGGATCTAACGACGCTTGAATGTGCAGCTTTGGCGGCTCTTCCTCAGTCACCTACTTCTTTCGCACTTGTAAAAACAAGCTATGACGGGTCAACTCAGTCCAGTCTTCCTGTTATATCGAGTTCGGAAACCGTTACATATCTTTATAACGGAGAACTTTCTCAAACCAGACGTAATGCAGTTTTAAACAACATGGAAGATGAAGGATATATAACGGCAGAAGAAAAAGACAGCGCATTAAATGAAAATCTTCAGGACCATATAAAAATAGGAGTTTCTTCAGATGCTGACGAATCGTCTTATTTTACTGATTTTGCCATAGACCAGCTTACCGATGATATAATCGAAGAATATGGAATAAGCCGTGCAGATGCCCGCGATATGATATACACCAATGGACTAAAGATATACACTACTATGGATTCCGACATACAAAACATAGTTGAAGAAGAATTCGCTAAAGACAGTAATTTTTCCGGAGTATCATATGTAAGACGTAATAAAAGCGGAGATATTCTCAATGAAAGCGGGAAAATAATGCTCTACGATTACGGACATTACTTTAACGACAAAGATGAATTTACTCTCGAAAAAGACGAATACAAGATGAACGGCGACGGCAGTATGACCATCTATGCCGGAAAACGACTCAATATCTACGATGTGGAAGTAAACGGAAGCCCTGACGTAAGCATACAGTTCAAAGGTATGTACACTAAAGAAGGCGGTTCATTCTACTTTATAGAAAGCGGCGCACTTTCCATACCTCAGGGATACACTACGACGGACAGCGACGGAAATGCAGTGGTTTCAGCAAAATTTTTCAAGGATTATCCTCAATTCTTTGCTAAGGATGGTGACAAATACATAGTTAACAGCGATAACTATTCGCTAAAACAGAAAATAAGACAGCCGCAGGCTGCCACTGTAATCATGGAGAACTCTACAGGAGAAATAAAAGCCATGATGGGAGGCCGAGGTGCTAAAGGAAAGCAGCTGTTCAACAGGGCAACCAGTCCGAGACAGCCCGGTTCATCTATAAAACCTATAGCAGTCTACGGTCCGGCTCTTCAGATGAGTTATGAATACTCCAAAGATAACAAGACAATGAAACTTGACACAAGTGAAGGAAGCAACTGGGGTAAATATATAACTGCCGGCAGCGTTATAAACGACCAGCCTATTAAATACAACGGCAAATCATGGCCGAAAAACTGGTACAACGGATTTAAAGGACAGATGACCCTCAGAAAAGCTGTAGAGCAATCCGTAAATACTGCAGCAGTTAAAACATACCAGCAGATAGGTCCCGATTATTCGGCGTCAATGCTGAAAAAATCAGGTGTAACCACTCTTGATGAAGAGGGAAAAGTAAATGACCTTAACCCTGCTGCACTCGCTTTGGGCGGTATGACCAACGGCATATCCCCTCTTGAAATAACGGCAGCATACGCTACATTTGCCAACGGAGGCATATATAAATCACCTATTTCTTATACAAAAGTTCTCAACTCAAGCGACGAAGTTTTATTTGAGAACACCTCAGAGGAAGAACGGGTTTATAATGAAGGTGTTGCCTGGATAATGACAGATATAATGAGAACATCTGTCACTCAGGGTATATGCGGCGCCGCATCAATAGGTTCACAGCCTGTAGCCGGCAAAACAGGAACCACAAGTGATTCCTACGACTTATGGTTTGCAGGATTCACACCTCAGTATACATCGGCTATGTGGATGGGTAATGATATAAATATAGAATTAAGCGCCGGAAGTAGTGCATCCGCATCATTTTGGGCCGATATAATGCGAAAGGTCTGCGCAGACCTTCCTAGAGGCTCATTTAAATCAAAACCATCAAACGTTACTACAGTAAACGGTGAATACTACATAGAAGGAACATATTCAAAGGTTTCGATAACAAAAACAGGTGATTCCACAGAAGATGCATCATCGGCTGTATCTTCCGCAACAGAAAAAATTACTGAAGCTACAACTAAAGAACCGACCACGAAACCTACGACAGAACCGACCACAAAACCTACCACGGAATCCACCACAACACCTTAAAATCCTATGATAAAAATCCCAAGGTTAATTAAACCTTGGGATTTATTTTTTATTATCCCGAAAGGAAAAGTCACATCTTAAGACCGGAATACGTGCATAAAAATCTTCGATTTTTCCTTTCGCACTTTCTTTATCTTAAACAATTATCTGACAGATTTAGGATTGAATATCAACGCTATAATATATCCCCATCCTATTGCAACTGTTATTCCTGCTGCAGCTGCTTTTACACCGCCGGTAACAGCTTCAAGAAAACCTTGCTGTGCGCCTTCCATAGCGCCTTTTGCTAAATTATAGCCAAAACCCGGCAATGGAACTCTGGCTCCCGTAGCCGCTAAATTTACCAAAGGTTCATATAGATTAAAAGCCTGAAGCAAAG
>CABUXV010000050.1 GCA_902495595.1 uncultured Eubacterium sp.
AGCCGACTACTCCCGTAGCGCCTACGACTGCAACATTTGGTTTTCTTTTCATATCTCTTCCTCCTAAATATATGTTTAATTTATTATATTCATAAATAGTAATGTGGTTAAATCTTTTAAAATATGCTTTGTGAACGATTATACTACCTAAAGCCATTGAATGTAAAGGGATAAGAAGGCTTTTTGGATAATTTATATTTTAACAGGAAAATAAGTTGAAAACTGCTAATATAAACTTGTGAAAATAGCGTAAGATACTGATTACTAAAAACAGCATAATGAAAAATTCTGAAAAAATGATATTTTGTAGTTTGATTTTCAGAAATTTTTATGTTATGTAAACTAATTACAGAAATGAAACGCAAATTGGTCAATATAAAAAGAAAATGACAGCATATAAGTATGAAAAATTCAATAAAAAGACATAGGCAAGAACATGTTTTAAGATTTTCCTTTTTTTTACCGTATATTCAGCAATTTTTTCTGAAAACAGGTGGTTAAAATGATGGATTTTCAGAAAATAAATGGTTTACATAAAACTAAAGGGGATTATGACGTGGCAAATCCACTGATGATCGAATTTTCGATAGTCAAGACAACTCAATTTTTGTTTAAATAAAAATACGTATCATTTGACATATTGTTATGTTATAATCCATTATGTATGAATAAAAGGTAGGGAGGATTTTTTTATGACGTATTTTCAAGCGATAATCTTAGGTCTGGCACAGGGGCTTGCGGAGTTTCTGCCCATCAGCAGTTCAGGTCATTTAGCGCTTTTGCAATATTTCTTTGGCGTAAATGCAGATAATGTTCTGCCGTTTGCTGTATTGCTGCATTTCGGAACACTTGTATCTGTCTTTATTGTTTATTGGAAAGATATTGTGGATTTAGTAAAAGAGCTTGGTGCTGTAATTAAGGATATATTTACGGGCAAAGGATTGAGGATAAATGCCAATCCGACTAGAAGACTGGGATTTATGATAATAGTAGCGACCATACCGACAGCGATAATAGGCTTGGTTTTAAACGATTGGTTTAATGCTCTTTATCTTTCCCTTATAGCTATAGGAATAGGTCTTCTTATTACAGGTACAATCTTATTTATAGCTGAAAGAATAGGAAAGAATAACAAGTCGGTAAAAGAAATGAAGTTCAGGCATGCTTTATTGGTAGGTCTTATGCAGGGCGTTGCTATATGTCCGGGAATTTCAAGGTCAGGTTCAACTTTGTTTGGAGGACTTATTTCGGGACTGAATAAAGAATTTGCCGTAAAATTTGCTTTTCTTATATCCATTCCGTCAATATTGGGTTCTGTAATATTGGAAGCGCCTGGCGCATTTAAGGAAGGATTGGATATGGCTCTTATCGGTCCGGTTATTGCAGGCGTAGTGGTTTCTGCTTTATCAGGGCTTTTTGCAATCAAGGCAATGATTAAACTCGTGTCAAATAAAAAGCTTATAGGATTTTCTGCGTATACTTGGATATTGGGAATATTTGTAATAGTATATGCTCTTATGTTTGCATAGGAAAGGTTAGCGATGTCAGAAAGCAGAAGAGGAAACAGAACGAATAAGGCGACGGCAAATAAAAATACGCGAAAAACATCTCAAGGTTCAAGAGGAGGAAAATCACAGGTAAAATCCACCGGAAAAAGAAGTCAAAGCTCAGGAAAAACTGTATCGTATGATGGTAAAACTGAAAGCGGCAGAATAAACAGCCGTGTTAAAGATGAAATTATTGCGATAATAGTAATAGCTGTAGGAATTTTTCTCGTTATAGCTTTGCAGACTTCCGTTGCAGGTATGGTAGGCACAGGATTGTCACAGTTCTTTAAAGGCTGTTTTGGTTTTGCAGCGTATATATTGCCATACTATTTTATAGTATATGGTGTTTTACTATTTGCGAAAAAGACTATCAGCGCAGGAATAAAGTCTGTGGCGCTGCTTCTTATAATTTTTCTTATGATTTCCATTATAAATTCTGCACGCTTTATAAGCGGGGATGCGCCTGAGTTTGGTTTTGGAGATATACCTGTTCATTACAGCAATGGTATCGTACTTGATGACGGAGGCGTATTTGGTATGACCGTGGGCGGTATTATCGTAAAATTAATAGGTATACCGGGACTTTATATCTTTTCTGTAGTTGTTATAGCAATATGCCTGCTGCTTGTGATGAACACCCCGGTATCCAGATTTCTTGAAAATGTTAAAAGCAGGAAAGAAAAATATGAAGAAGACAGAAAAGTACGCCTGAGGGAAAAAGAGCTTGAAAAACAAGAGCGGCTTAGGCAGATGGAGATGAATAGACAGGAAGAATACGGATTATATGAGAACAACAGTGATAATATAACCGAAAGCCAAAAGAAAATCTTAAGTTATTTGAAAGATGAAAGCGATTCCGGAAGCGATTTGAAAAAATACAATGATGTATTTGATGACGGTACAGCCGAGGCTGTAAATGATTTTAATCAAAGGGAAACAAAAAAAGAAGAGAAGAACGAGGAACTGGAAAAATTCAAGAAAACTCCTATAATTGTGGGAGGGTTTTCTCCGAGAGCGGCAGAAGAAAAGATTTCAAAAGCTGAGGCTGCAAAGAGCACTTTAAGAGAAGAAGATTTTAATGTAAAGATTGCATCGGGAGATGATTACGAATTCCCTCCGATAGATATTCTCAAAGCAGGAAATAACAGCGCTGAAAATATGGCAAGTGAGTCGGAACTGAGGAAAAAGGCGGAAAAGCTGGAGGATACTCTGCACAGTTTTAATATAGATGCGGAAGTGACAAATGTTACCCAAGGACCTACGGTAACCCGTTATGAAGTTCATCCTAATGTGGGAGTAAAGGTAAGCGGAATTACAAATCTTGCCAACGATATAGCCCTCAATATGGAGGCTAAAAGTATAAGAATAGAAGCCCCTATACCTGGAAAACCTGCTGTTGGCATAGAAATAGAAAACGAAAAGAACAATATGGTTACCATAAGAGAAATCATAGGTTCTTCTGCATTTAAAAAATCGGAGTCAAAGATAACCTTTGCTGTTGGAATGGATATTGAAGGGAATGCGATAGTATCGGATTTAAAATCAATGCCTCACCTTCTTATTGCCGGTTCTACAGGTTCAGGAAAGAGCGTTTGCATAAACAGTATAATTACAAGTTTGCTTTATAAGGCAACTCCTGATGAGGTTAAACTGGTATTGATAGATCCAAAGGTAGTTGAACTTGCAAATTACAATGGAATCCCACACCTGCTTATACCTGTGGTTACAGAGCCTGCAAAGGCTGCTGCTGCGCTTAATTGGGCAGTTGCAGAGATGGATGACAGGTACAGAAAGTTTGCTGAAGAAGGTGTTAGGGAAATTTCCAGTTATAATAAAACGGTAAGAGGGCGTAATGAAGAAGAAAGCGTGATGCCGCAGATTGTCATAATAATAGATGAGCTTGCGGACTTAATGATGGTTGCAAAATCACAGGTGGAAGAATCGATCTGCAGACTGGCACAAAAAGCCAGAGCTGCCGGAATGCATTTGATAGTTGCTACACAAAGGCCTTCTACAGATGTTGTGACAGGACTTATAAAAGCGAATATTCCTTCAAGAATAGCATTTGCTGTGTCTTCTCATCATGATTCCATGACTATACTTGATATGTCGGGAGCTGAAAAACTTGTGGGAAAAGGGGACATGCTGTTTAATCCTCTTGGAAGCGGAAAGCCTCTCAGAGTTCAGGGTACGTTTATTTCCGATTCAGAAGTAAACGATGTTATTGATTTTGTAAAATCTCAGATGGAAGATGTGGAATATTCAAATAATGTACTTGACTCTATAGAAAAAGCCAATACCTCTGTTTCGGGCAAGGATGACAAGGATGAGGAAGATGAATTTTTGCCTGATGCAATAGAATTGGTGGTTGATGCACAGCAGGCATCGGTATCCATGCTTCAGAGGCGTTTCAGAATAGGATATAACAGAGCTGCAAGAATAATAGATATGATGGAAGAGCGTCAGATAATAGGACCATCAGACGGAAGCCGTCCGAGACAGGTTCTTTTATCCAAAGCCGAGTTTGAAGATTTGAAGAACAGTACAGAGGATATGGAAAAATAATGAGACTATATATAGAGACATTGGGATGTCCAAAGAACTTTAATGATTCGGAAGGCATCGGAGGAATCTGGGAAAATTCGGGAATGACTGTAACTGAAAATCCTGATGATGCAGATGTTATTCTCGTTAATACGTGTGGATTTATAAACGATGCAAAAAAAGAATCCATAGATAAAATTTTTGAGATGGCAAATTACATAGAGGAAAGCGGCGGAGAAAAGATTTTAGCCGTATCGGGATGCCTTTCGCAAAGATACGGCGATGAACTGTTTGAAGAAATGCCCGAAGTTGATATTTTTCTCGGAGTAAACGACTACGAAAGATTTCCTGACGCAGTCAGGAATTTTAAAAAGGGAAAAAGAGAAAAGTTTTTCAGCTGCAATCCTGATGAATTTACTGAATTCTCATGCAGAAGAACAGATGAAATTCCTTATACGGCAACCTTAAGAATAGCTGAGGGGTGCAATAACCGCTGCGCTTATTGCGTCATACCGCAGATAAGGGGCGGTTATAGAAGCAGACCCATGGAAAAGATTTTAGAGGAGGCGGAAACCCTTTCACTAAAAGGATGCAGGGAAATTATCCTTATTGCACAGGATGTCACCGAATACGGACGGGATATTTACGGCAAGCTGTGTCTGCCGGAACTTTTAAGAAAGCTTTGCAGGATAGAAAAACTCAAGTGGATAAGGCTGATGTACTGTTATGAAGATAAGATAAGCGATGAGCTTATAGATGTTATGGCATCGGAAGATAAAATATGTGATTATATAGACATACCTCTTCAGCATGTTTCAGACAGCGTGTTGAAAAGCATGAACCGTCATTCAACTTCGAAAAGCATAAAAGATACTTTGAACCGTCTTAGAAAGGCGATTCCGGGAATACATATAAGAACCACTTTGATAACGGGCTTTCCAGGTGAAAGCGAGGAGGATTTTGAGAAACTTTTAGATTTTGTTGAAACTGAAAGA
>CABUXV010000051.1 GCA_902495595.1 uncultured Eubacterium sp.
CTTGCGGAGCGTCGCCCCTTGGGGGCGACATATGTGCAAAGGAATCTCCGATTCCGTCTTGCACACTTTTTTTATAATATAGGAAATATCGTTTTGCGAGATTTCCGTATACTTCAAAGAAAGTACCTTGCGAAGCGTCGGCCCTTGGGGGCGACATATGTGCAAAGGAATCTCCGATTCCGTCTTGCACACTTTTTTTATTTTTTGTACAAAAAAACCGGAAAAGAAAGGGGCTGTTCAAATTATACGAAAATAATAAAAGAATTTTCAGAATTTTACATTTTATTCAGCCATTTTGTATGAGCTAAATTTTAAAAGTTCGGTGATTTCGTTCATTGTTGCATCTAAATGGAAACATCTATAATAGAGAAAATTTGTGATATCACTTAAATTTCAGCAGCTAAAGCAAAAGACAAAAATAGGAGGATTTTGTATGGCGAAAGATATTGTTATGGATAAATTAAAAGAAGCAATGAAAAATAACGAAAATGTAAAATTCGGAAAGAATGATTACAATCACAGCATTTACGGTCCTATATTGAGAAAGCCCGGGGATCACATAGCTACATTGCCCATAGATGACGCCAGCTGTGCATTTGTGCAGAATATGCCGGAGGGAAAGAACCGTCTCAATGAATTCGGAACTGTTTGGTGGTATTCCGGTTCGCCTATGGATTATCACGATCATCAGTGGGGGTATGAAACTTTTATGGTTACTTCCGGAAAGGTTGATTCATATTTTGACCATCAAAGATGCATGATGGAAGAGGGGGATTTATTCTTTATAAAACCTCATTTGGTACACGCTTTTATAAATTTAGAAATAGAAAAAGACAAAGGTATCACATGGCTTGAGCTTTATGACGATATAAGAATGTATTACGGAATAGAAGTTGAGGTAAAACTGGAGCGAAATTATCCCCAGCTTCATGAAAATAAAGCATTTCAGAACAGACTAATGAATACACTGGGTGACCTCTACAGAAAAGAGCTGCCTAAAGTGGATTTTGTTGACAAAAGTCAGGTGCATTGGGTAAGACCTGCTGATTTTTCCATGAGAACTTTTGAAAATAAAGCCGGAAAGTTTCTCCTCAAGATAAGCCGCTGGGAATACGACGGGATTAAGGAAATCTGGGAAATGAGACCCAATAAAGGACTTAGACTGGAATTTGATACGCCTTTTGCCGACTATCCGCTCTACTATGTGACAGAGGGAAAAATGACTGTGGAATGTGAGGGGCAAATATATGAAGGAGAAAAGGGTGATTTTCTGCATATTCCTCCATGGAGACAGTTCAGCATCAGTTTTCCCGAGGAAAATTCAAGAATACTTGTATGCAATGAACAGAGTTATCTTCTGCAAATCTTTGAAAGTATTGAAAGCTTAAAGAAAAATTCTCCTAATAGGCTGGAAAACTGGGAAGAAGGTATAGTGCCGATTCTTCGCAAATATAACAACTGGCTTACAGGCATTTCAGTACTTTAACAGAGAAAGGAGAAAATCGTATGAATAAAGAAATTAAAAAAAACGTTTATGTTTCATCAGGAGATAAAGTTTCCTACGGTTACCATGAGAAAGGATTTAAAACACTTTTGGTTAAATTGGGAAGTGTGCAGGTTACGGCAAACGGACAAAGATTTGTCATAGAAGAAGGAGATATGGTTACTTTTGAACCTTTCTGTCCTTATGGATATGAAGTTTTATCGGAAGATACAAAGATTCGGCATATAGAAACGGATTTTAAAAAGTTTGATAATTTCATAAGCCTTTATGAGCCGGCAGGTGTAAAGAAAGCGGATAAAAGAGATGTATTTTTCGTTACATGCAGAAACCGGGGAAGACATGTATTCGAGTATGAGGGGATAAAATTTGTGAATAAAACTGCCAGATATCAGCTGGGAGGAATTGGAGAAATCTGGGAATACAATGTATCGAAAGGATATACGCTTAATTTTGATTCCGAAATCCACGAAGAGAAAGTTTATTTCGTTGAAAGGGGAACTTTTAAAGTAAAAGCAGGGGATGAAACTTATATAAAAGAGGGAGGCGATGATGAACCTATAGTGATTCCCGAGGATACGCCATATCAGATAACAGCTCTGACGGATGACTGTATTCTTCACAATTACAGTGTAAAAGCTCATCTTTTCCGTCTTCTGGAAATGCTCGAAGCAGCTGAAGATTATTTTAAGGAAAAGCTGGAAGATAAGGAATATTTAAACTATCTGTTTGAAGTAAACAAATTAAGCAATTTTATAGATTTTAAGAAAACGGCAGATTGTTAAAAGCCCAAAAGAAAGAGAGGAAAACTATGAGCAAAGAAAAGCATACCATATATGGACCTATACTTATAAAACCTGATGATGAACTTAATCTGCTTCCGCTAAAAGAAACCTGCGCCCACTGTTACATATTGCCGGAGGGACGAACCATAGGAAACGAACTTGGAGAAGTCGTGTATATAAAAGGAGCTGCCATTCCGTATCACGACCATGAATGGGGATATGAATGTTTTACCATAATGGACGGAGAAGTTGACGCATACATGAACAATAAACACTTCGTTCTCGAAAAAGGAGATATGTTCTTCATCAAACCTCACGTCATGCATGGATTTGTGAGCAGAAGGGAAGGGTGCAGATGGAGAGAGATGTTCGAAGATATAAGAATGTATTTCGGAGTGGATGTGGAAGTAAAGATGTATGAACAGGAAGAGTATAAAGATTTCCACAATGACCAGGAGGCTCAAAAACGTCTCATGGAAGCTCTGGGGGATTACTACAGAGATTTTCCGGTTTATAAAGAAGCTGATAAACATGAAATACAGCAGGTTATGCCGGCAGATTCACCTCTTCGTATCTTTGAAACACCTATAGGGGATTTCAGACTGAGAGTACCAAGATGGGATTACGATGGCATAAAAGAGGTTTGGGATTTTTATCCGAAGAAAGGTCTTGAGATAGATTTTGCACAGCCTTTTGAAGATTATCCGCTTTATATAGTAATAGAGGGCGCGATGACAGTGGAATGCGACGGTAAGGTTTACGAGGGAAAAGCAGGAGATATGCTTCACATACCGCCGTGGCATATTCATAAGCTTAAGTTTTCTGAGGAAAATACAAAAATACAGATATGCAACGAACAGAGCCAGCTTCTTCATATACTGGAACACTTTAAAGCTATAAAGGAAGAGGCTCCCGAAAGTTTGGAAAACTGGGAAGAAAATGTATTTCCGGTTTTAAGAAAATTCAACAGCTGGATTACCGGTATTTCAGGAATAGAAATCTAAGGAAGGTGAAATATTTATGAAAGAGATAAATGACAGAATAGTTATGAATACGCCGGAAGATGGCATGAAAACTTTTGATTTCGGAAATCGCAAAGTACATTTCTATGTGGCAAGCAACAGAAAAGAGAAAATAAATCAGGTATGCGATAGTCTGTATCCTTTTGGAAACTATAAAATCCCCTATCATTATCACGACTGCGGAAGTGTGACATACATAATATTAAAAGGGAGTTTTGAACTTATACTTAACGGCAAAAGGTGTGTATGCGAAAAGGGCGATATTATCAATGTTCCCGCTCATTGTCCTTATGGGATAAGAATAATTGATGAAAATACTCTGATAAGAGAAATCTATACGGATTTTGATATGCTTGAAGCTTATACCGACAGCGAGCAGATGAAAATAAGCGGAAGCCCTTATAAGGCGGGGCAGAAATACATGAAAGATTTTGAAGAAAAACATCATTGGTTCGAACTTACAGAACCGGCAGGTACGGAAGTGATAGAAAAAAACACACTTCCCCAGATAAGTACAGAGGAAAAAGCCATATACGAATACACGGGATGGAATGGTATAGAATGCCGTCTTAAGGTAGGCAGATGGGATTTAAACAGAAGCAAGGAAATCTGGGAATACAGGCTGCTTAAAAATTATCAGCTTCAGTATTTTGCTCCTGATAAAAATGAGAGGATATACAGTGTGAAATCAGGAAAGGCAATGATAGAAATAAATGATGAAATATTATTTGCAAATGCAGGCGACATAATTCACATTCCTGCATACAGAGCATTTTCGCTGACAGCTGTGGAAGATAATACTGTACTTTATGATGTAAATGTTTCTGCAAGACTGTTTAGAATGCTTGAAATGCTGGAACTTGCCCAGAGAGATGAAGCGGAGAATACTAAAGATGAGAATTGGATAAAAGAACTTTTAAAGCTGAATGACTGCGGACTTACAGGGTTTATAAAAACGGATTTTATAATAGAGAAAGGAGCGTAGATAATGGAAAAGTTGCCAAATGATAAAAGAGAAGCGATGAGCCGTGAATTATCCAAATCAAAATCCGTACTCATGATGGCTGCACTTCTCACGGCAGCGCTGGGGATGGTAGGCGATACCATAATAACTCCCGGAGCAGACGCCATGTTTAAGTATTACAATCATGACAGCTTTGTGAATTTCCTGCTTTCAGGGCCTAATCTGATATCTATGTTTGCATCTATTGCTGCGGGATTCGCAATGAAATATGTGGATAAGAAAAAAATGCTTCTTTTCGGAATGATACTGTTCGTAGCAGGAGGGGCATTGGGAAGCGCCGTAGACAGCGAAGCTTATATGATGTTCATGAGGTGTCTTGTAGGTGTTGCTCTTGGCTTTACCAATGTTACGGCTATGACTATAGTTACCGTTATGTATGCAGATGAAAACAGAAGAAGCC
>CABUXV010000052.1 GCA_902495595.1 uncultured Eubacterium sp.
CTTATTTTTAGTTGCATCAGTTGCCTTATCGTTGCCGTCTACTGCATCTTCCATATCATCGACAGCATCTTTGGCATCATCTTTCATCTTGTCCATTGCAGAACCATCGTTATTTGTATCGCTATTATCTGTATTATCCATAGTCTCTTCCATAACGGTACCATCGTCGACAGCATCATTAGTGTTGTCTTCTCCGCATCCTGCAAAAGCCAAGAGAGCTACACAAAGCATCATAACTGTAAAAGCTCTTAATCTTTTCATTCTTTTTCTCCTCTCTTGTTTTCTTTAGTATTATCTGCTTTTACAGCTAAAATTATTTCAAAAGAACTTTTGTAATTTTTAACAAAAAATCGACAGACAAAAATGCCTGCCGATTTTAATCCTGATAATATTTTATCGTCGCTTTTAAATTAAAATGCGATGAGTCCTCCGATTTCCACAAACAAAGGAGCGAATACTACAGCTACTATAGTCATAAGCTTAATAAGAATATTTATTGAAGGACCGGACGTATCCTTGAACGGATCTCCTACGGTATCGCCTACAACAGATGCTTTATGAGGGTCTGAACCCTTTCCTCCGAAATGTCCTTCTTCTATGTATTTCTTGGCATTGTCCCAAGCTCCGCCTGCGTTAGCCATCATTATTGCAAGAAGCACTCCTGATGAAAGCGCACCCGCAAGCATTCCGCCCAATGATTCAACGCCTAGTAATATACCTACAGCCAAAGGCGCTACTATAGCTAACAGACCAGGTATGATCATTTCCTTAAGAGCAGCCTTTGTTGAAATATCTACGCAGTTTGCATAATCAGGTTTTGATGTTCCTTCCATAATTCCCTTATCAGCTTTAAACTGTCTTCTCACTTCTTCAATCATCTGATTTGCAGCCTTACCTACGGAATTCATAGTCAGAGCCGAGAACAGGAACGGAAGCATAGCTCCTATGAATAAACCTATAATTACGATAGGGTCAAGCAGACTGATACTTTCCATTTTTGCAACTTCCGAGAAAGAAGCAAACAGAGCAAGCGCTGTAAGCGCCGCAGAACCTATTGCAAATCCTTTACCGATTGCTGCTGTAGTATTTCCTACGGAATCGAGCTTATCTGTTATTTCCCTTACACTGTCAGGAAGTTCTGACATCTCTGCAATACCGCCGGCATTATCAGATACAGGTCCGTATGCATCTACCGCTACGGTCATACCTGTAGTTGAAAGCATACCTACCGCTGCAAGGGCAATACCGTATAAACCTGCTGTATAATACGCTGCAAATATAGCTATAGCGATGCAGATTATAGGCCATACAGTTGAAAGCATACCTACGCCAAGACCGCTTATTATTGTAGTTGCGGAACCTGTCTGTGACTGTTCTGCAATCTTTTTAACTGATTTATAATCACCTGAAGTATAGACTTCTGTAATCTTTCCGATAGCTATTCCCACGATGAGACCTGCTATTATAGCTATAGCATAGCTGTAACTTCCAAGCATAACTTTTGAAAGTATTACGGTAGCAATTATAACTATTACACCTGAAACATATGTACCCATATTCAAAGCGCTGGCAGGATTTGCACCTTCCTTGCCTCTTACCAGCAAAATACCTATAATCGAAGCTATAATTCCTATACCTGATAAAACAAGCGGAAACAGTGCCGCAGTAGCCTCATCAAATAATCCGCCTGAGTTTGCCGCAGCAACAGCTGCAAGTGTAACTGCCGAAATTATTGAACCGACATATGATTCAAACAGGTCAGAACCCATTCCTGCAACGTCACCTACGTTATCGCCTACATTATCTGCAATTACGGCAGGGTTTCTAGGATCATCCTCCGGAATACCTGCTTCTACTTTGCCAACCAAGTCGGCTCCTACATCGGCAGCTTTTGTATATATGCCGCCGCCTACTCTTCCGAAGAGAGCCATTGATGATGCGCCAAGACCAAATCCTGTTACGCATTCAACAACTGTAGCCAAATCAAGAACACATACTACAACGCCAAGACCGAACAGACCGAGACCTGTAACTGCAAGTCCCATAACAGCTCCTGACCTGAAAGCAATTTTAAGCGCCATATTCATACCTGAATCCTTGGCTGCATTCGCTGTTCTTACATTTCCAAGAGTAGCAACTTTCATTCCGAAGAATCCTGCCAAAACCGATAACAGCGCTCCGCATACATACAGAATACCTGTTATCCAGTCTATGAAGAATCCAATCAGCAGGAAGAGCACTACGATGACTATAACCATAGTCTTGTACTCCCTTGCAAGGAACGCCATAGCACCTTCTCTTATGTACCCGGCTATTTCCTTCATTCTGTCAGTACCCTCTTCGGCCTTGCCTATCCATGAAGCCAGACCAACGGCTACTGCCAGTCCAATTATTGCCGAAGCCACGGCAATGATTGCTAAAACATTCATTGTATAATACCTCCCTCTCGCTTTCAAATACGACTATTAAGAGGCACCTTACGGCACCTCTTAGTAAACGTTTTTGCAACCGAAATATTAAAATAAATTAATAATAGACTAACATTAATATGAATTCATCGGCGATAAAGCCCGTCTTTATTACTCTAAAGCCACGAGCACCAATGAAAGCACTATGAACAGTATTGCTGCAATCGTGGATATTCTGCTGAGCAGACCTTCATATCCCTGGCTCTTTTTCTTACCGAAAAGCTGCTCTGCTCCTCCGCCTATAGAACCTGATAATCCAGCACTGTTACTTGACTGAAGCAATATACTGATTATAAGTATGACACTTACAAATGCAAGCACTATTTTAAGAGTTATGCCCATTTTTAAACCTCCTCTTAACCTAACCATTTGAGTTTATCACAGTGCCTGTCAAAAATCAATAATTTTAAATTCCAAATTACTTCTTTTTAATGTTGTAAAAAGCATTCTTTCCTGCATACTGACCTGCTGTATCCAGCATTTCTTCTATTCTTAAAAGCTGGTTATACTTGGCTATACGGTCTGTCCTTGAAAGTGAACCTGTCTTTATCTGTCCTGCATTGAGTCCCACAACGATATCTGCAATGGTAGTGTCCTCGGTTTCACCGCTTCTGTGGGAAACAACCGCCGTATATCCCGCTTTTTTAGCCATCTCTATAGCGTCAAAAGTTTCGGTAAGGGTCCCAATCTGGTTTACTTTTATAAGGATGGAATTAGCTATTCCCTTTTCTATGCCTTCAGCCAGCCTCTGTGTGTTTGTTACAAATAAATCGTCTCCAACGAGCTGAACCTTGTCGCCAAGCTTATCGGTCAAATGCTTCCAGCCGTTCCAGTCATCTTCTGCAAGACCGTCTTCTATTGAAATTACAGGATATTTATCGCACAGCATTTCATAATACTGAACCATTTCTTCTGCTGTCCTGCTAACGCCTTCTCCCGTCAAATTGTAGATATCCTTATCTGCGTCGTAAAATTCGCTTGCCGCAACATCAAGCGCAATCTTTATATCCTCACCGGCTTTATATCCGGCTTTTTCAATCGCTTCTATTATTACCTGTATAGCTTCCTCATTTGTCGAAAGGTTAGGTGCAAAACCGCCTTCGTCACCTACTGCGGTATTCATCCCTTTTCCTTTGAGCACGCTTTTTAAATTATGGAATACTTCTGCACCCATTCTCAGCGCTTCCCTAAAGCTTTCCGCTCCTACAGGCATTATCATAAATTCCTGTATATCTACAGTATTATCAGCATGGGAACCGCCGTTGAGAATATTCATCATAGGCGTAGGCAGAACTTTACCGTTTACCCCTCCAAGATACTGGAATATAGGAAGTCCCAGGGATTCTGCCGCTGCTCTTGCAACTGCCATGGAAACACCCAATATAGCATTCGCCCCAAGATTTCCCTTATTAGGAGTTCCGTCCAGCTCTATCAGCATTTTATCAAGTCCAACCTGGTCAAAAGCATCCCAGCCTAAAACCTTATCTGCAATAATATCGTTCACATTTTCCACAGCCTTTAATGTTCCTTTTCCCAGATATCTGCTCTTATCACCGTCTCTGAGCTCGACTGCCTCGTGAACACCTGTCGAAGCTCCGGATGGAACTATAGCTCTTCCTATTGAACCGTCTTCCAAGAGAACTTCTACTTCAACAGTCGGATTTCCTCTCGAATCGAGAACTTCTCTTGCTATTAC
>CABUXV010000053.1 GCA_902495595.1 uncultured Eubacterium sp.
CATCCCAATATCATATACAAAGGTAAGGATAAAACCGAAGAATCTGTTAAAAACATCGCTTTCTTTTGATTTTTATGCGTTTACATCTCGTTGTTTATGAATAAAAATCGTACTTTTGTGAGCAAGAGCGTGTGTTGCTTATGGATGCTTATTTTCGGGTTTGCGTTATATTTGCAACACGTGTACGCAAGTCGCTGATAGATATATCATGTTGATTTTGAGGAAGTGAAGTAATTCAGACAAGGACATAAATAATAAGCAAAAGCGTGCAGTTTATCAGAACTGCGCGCTTTTGTGTTTTTTATTGTTATATACTTGTCGATATAAGAACACTGAGTTCTTTCTCTTTAATTCTAAAGAATCTATTTGCCATTACAAGTATTTAAGTCCTCATTAAAATATAAATCATGATATTATATTTTTCTTTGATGATTTATTTAATTAACCTAGGTAATGGCAAATATGAGATTAGTAAAATTAAAGAACCGTCCGAGTAAGGGCGTTTTCGTTTTTGAATACATGCAGGAGCAGATAGAGCGTCTTAGAGGGCAAGGAAAAGAACGGACAGTCGAAACATATCAGTCCGCATTGAACAGCTTCATGAAGTTCCGTGACGGCATAGACTTATGTTTTGATGAGATGGATGCAGATTTGATGGAACATTATGAAACGGAGATGCGCTCCACTCACCATTTAAGTCGTAATACCACTTCTTTTTATATGCGTATTTTGCGTTGTGTGTATCGCAAGGCAGTGGGTGAGGGACTGGCCCTTCCTGCAGATCCTTTTGAGAATGTATATACTGGTGTGGACAAGACCTCAAAGAGAGCTGCCACCCTGACAGATATCAAACACATCAAGCAGTTGGATCTTTCCGATCATAAATCATTGGAATTTGCACGAGATATCTTTCTCTTTTCTTTCTATATGCGAGGAATGTCTTTTATAGATCTTGCCTATTTGCGTAAAAAAGATCTCAATAGTGGCTTTGTGAGTTATAGCCGTCGTAAAACAGGTAAGAAACTCATTATACGGTGGGAAAAACAGATGCAGGAGATTATTGACAGATACGGAGATTCGGAAACACAATATCTTTTACCTATTATAGAACGAGAAGATGGCACGGAGCGCAGACAATACCGGAATAAAATGTTGCTGGTGAACCGTAAATTGAAGAAGATTGCAGCCCGGGCAGGATTGACCACACCACTTACTATGTATGTGGCTCGGCATTCCTGGGCAAGTATAGCCAAGACGAAAAATATCTCGATTGGTATTATTAGCGAAGCGATGGGACATGATTCAGAAACTACTACACAAATCTATCTTTCGTCTATACAGACTAATCAGATAGATAATGCAAATAGAAATATTTTAAAAGATCTATAAGAAGGGGAATATTTGAATTATTTTGAAATTAGGACGCACTCTTATATAGAGAGCGTCTATCGGCTGCAAAGGTATAGATTTATTTTCATTTTCTAGCATTTACAGACTGTAAACTGATAAAAAAAGTTTTTTTTCTCTCTCTATATATCATAAACTTATGGGCTGATTTAATTCATACAACTTACTACATTAATGGAAATCAGAAATTTAAGAAATCGGACGCTCTCTATATAAGAGTGCGTCTGTTTTTAGTCGGATTATTCCACTATGAGTATTGTAAATAACAAGGGCAAAGACATGCCACAACAAATTTTGGGAACGACGGTTCAAAAGACCGACGACGCCGTAGGCATATTCCGAAATGATCAGGAAAAAAAGCATTGGTATGTGGCTGTTGTAAATAACAGAAGTGAAAAAGCCTGTCAGGATAGATTACGAAAACGTTTGAAAAACGAAACTGATAGTGAGAAAGCTTATGAAGTTTATGTCCCTATCCAACAGGAGATGAGTATTCGTCATGATGGTAAACGTAAAAAAGTGGACCGTATTGTTTTCCCTGCTCTTGTGTTCATTCGCTGCACAGATTCAGTAAGACGGAAAGAAATAGTCTGCCTTCCTTATATAAAACGTTTCATGGTTAACATAGCCGGTTCTTCCCGAAATACTTGCCGTCCCGTAGCTATTATTCCAGATCATCAGATGTACAGCTTGATGCGTATGGTCAATGATGCCGAAGAACACGTCACTATTGAGTCATGCCCTCTGCATTTGGGCGATCGTGTCCGTGTAAACGGTGGCAAACTAGTAGGGTTGGAAGGGAATATATGTCGTGAGATAGATGGTTCTACTAGTCTGGTTGTAAAAATTGATATTCTTGGATGTGCTAAAGTTACCATTGCTAGAGAATTGCTGGAACCTATAGCGGAAAAAAACTCAGTTAACATATAATTATATATTGACATACAATGACCATAGCAGTAGACTTTGACGGTACTATTGTTGAGCACAAGTATCCGGCAATCGGCAGGGAGTTGCCGTTTGCCATTGAGACATTGAAAAAATTGCGTGACGAACATCACAGGTTGATTCTATGGACAGTGCGTGAAGGGCGTCTGCTTGACGAGGCTCTTGCCTTTTGCCGTGATCGCGGTCTTGAATTTTATGCCGTGAACCGCGACTATCCGGAGGAGGAGAAAGGGCGTAACAATCATTACTCACGCAAGCTCAAAGCCGATCTTTTTATAGATGACCGCAACTTGGGAGGCCTTCCCGATTGGGGTACTATTTATGGAATGATTCATGACGGAACCACTTTTTCGGATTTGATACGTAGTGCCGGTGAATCTCCTGTTTCGGAGAATCCCGGCAGAGGCCTTTTCTCGCGCCTGTTTGGCAGATGATTGAATAATAAATGAAAAAACTGATATGAAGACTTTAAAGAAACTATTATTGTTTGTTGTGGCATCCGCCTTGTTGGCAGGCTGCACCTCCTATAAAAATGTACCTTACATGCAGAATCCCGAGGTCGTGAACAGTTACAGGGAAGATCTTCCCCTTTATGACGCAAAGATTATGCCGAAAGATCTGCTGAGTATAACTGTGAACACGAGTGATCCTCAGGCTGCCGCTCCTTTTAACCTGACAGTACAGACTCCTCTGAATGCAGCCCTGACCAATATTAATACTACCACACAACCCACTCTCCAGCAATACCTGGTAAATAACAAGGGTGAGATAGATTTCCCCGTTATCGGTCGTCTGAAGGTAGGCGGCCTTACGAAAAACGAGGCGGAAGATTTGATCCGTGAGCAATTGCAGCCCTATCTGAAAGAGAGCCCTATCGTTACAGTCCGTATGGCAAATTACAAAATTTCGGTATTGGGAGAGGTGAACCGTCCGGGTACTTTTACCGTAGGAAATG
>CABUXV010000054.1 GCA_902495595.1 uncultured Eubacterium sp.
CCCTTGGAGCTGTCAGTTTTGTTGCATCCATAAGAATTTGACCTATAACACAAATAGCCCCGCCTATTAAAAAAGCAAATACATAATCCATTCTACACCTCTCTACTCCGTTTCCAGCGATATCGCATGAGCAATACCCGGAATTGATTCACCCTGGAAAGGACTTATAGTTGAAAGCAGCGCACCGGTTGAAATTATCAATGCACGGTTAATCTCTCCCCTTCGCATTTTTTTATAAACATATCCTGCAAAAGTTGAAGCTGAACAGCCACATCCGCTTCCTCCGCTGTGTATATCCTGCTGAGGTTCATATATCATAGCCCCGCAGTCATTATACACACGTTCTATTTCATCTTTATCAACTCCGGCATCCGAAAGCAAATCCTTAACAATATCTTTTCCTATAAACCCCAAGTCACCTGTAAAAACTATATCGTAATACCCTAAATTTCTCCCTGTATCCTGCAAATGATTTAATATGGTATCAACTGCGGCGGGAGCCATTGCGCTTCCCATCTGATTGGCATCTTTTATTCCCGCGTCAATTACCTTTCCTATAGTTCCGCTTTCTATTCTTATATTCTTCAAATACCTTACATTTCCGGCTTTATCCGCTTCCAGCTTATCCATATCGTTTCCGCATGATAAAAGCATTGCCCCTGCCGCTGTGGCAGTCCACTGAGCTGAAGGAGGTCTTTGATTGCCATGTTCCAAAGGCATTCTGAACTGTCTTTCCGCAGTGCAATAATGACTTGACGCACCTATTACAACATTATCACTGTATCTGCCGTCCGTTAATACTGCGCCCAGCATTAAAGATTCCGTCATAGTCGAACAGGCTCCATACATTCCCAAAAACGGAATATGCAAGTCCCTTGCCATAAAAGATGATGACATAAGCTGATTTAATAAATCACCGCTCAGCATTGCTCCTATATCTTCACTGCTCTTATCAGCACGCCTCATGCTTTCCATTATGGCAGTTTTCAGCATCTTGCTCTCTGATTTTTCCCAAGTGCTTTCATCATAAGTATCATCGCGCAGGCAGTCATCAAACCACTCGCGCAGAGGACCTTCTCCCTCCTTCTGCCCGCCGATTGAATATGCACTTAAAATATATGGTTTGTTTTTAAATATTAAAGTCTGTCTTCTCTCTGTCATATGAACCTCCTGTTATCTATAATCCCATTATCCAATATATAATTCCTATTATCATGGAAGTTGTTATGCCACAAACCAATACGGGCCCTGCCAGAGAAAAAAGTTTCGCACCAACTCCTAAAACTATTCCTTCTTTCTTATATTCTATGGCAGGTGCAACCATAGAATTTGCAAATCCTGTTATAGGTACTATCACACCGGCTCCTGAAAACTTAGCAATAGTGTCAAAACATCCTAACCCAGTCAAAAGCTGCGCCAGCATTACAAGTATCAATACCACATAGATTGATGAATTTTTTTCCGATATTCCCATTCCTATAAACTGATTTTCAAGCCATAGAGAAACTGTACATAAAGCGCCTCCTACTAAAAAAGCTTTTAAAGAATTTGTAAAATATTTAGGTTTCGGAGTAAACTGGCTGCTGTATTTTTCATAAGCTTTTGCAATATCTTTTTTTTCTATATTGTTTTCCGTCTTACTATCATTTCTCATACTATTTGACATAATAAACATCACCTCTTTTAAATGATTCTGCTATGGCTTATTATTGCCATTTATGGCATAATAATGCTATGAAAAAAATTATTTTAGCCTCTTCGTCACCAAGACGAATCGAGATGATGAAAAAAAACGGATACGAACCATTAATAATTCCCGCAGATATAAATGAAGAAATGCCAATAGATATAACTCCGCCAGCTTTCGTAATGTATTTATCACTAAAAAAAGCCCTGCATGTAAAAAATCATTCTAAAGATCTGATTAAAAATGACTGGGATAAAATAATTGCGGCGGATACCATAGTATTAAAGAACAACAATATAATAGGCAAACCCTGTGATGAAAAAGAAGCATTTAAAACCCTCAGTCTGCTCAGAAACAGCAGCCACCATGTACTTACAGGTGTTTGCATAATAGACCGCAGAACATGCATCAATACATGTTTTTACGATATAACAAAAGTTTATTTTAAAGATATAAGCGATGACGAGCTTACAGCTTACGTCAACACTCCCGAACCTTACGACAAAGCCGGAGGATATGCAATCCATCAGACTTTCAGTAAATATCTCGACCGCATAGAGGGCGATTTTAACAATGTAATAGGTCTTCCATGGTATAAAGTAAAACCATTTTTATAAAAGCCTAATATAGCCTATAACTGTTTTCAGGCCATTAAGAGAAAACGGTTCACGGTCATTTCCTGTACTAAAAAAGTGTGCAAGACGGAATCAAAGATTCCTTTGCACATATGTCGCCCGCAAGGGGCGACGCTTCGCAAGGTGCTTTCTTTGAAGTATACGGAAATCTCGTAAACGATATTTCCTGCACTATAAAAAAACAGGTTTTATAGTAAAACCTGTTTTTTATTCCAAATAATATTATTCTAACCCTCTTTGAGTTCACCTGTCCTGTATGCTTTTACCAAAGCCTTAAGCTCTTCAACTTCCTGCTTTAATTCATTTCCCTGATCCGTATCTTTTACAAGCATCCTCTTTTCAAGAGTACGTACAGTTCTTATTACCGGAGTATGAAAAATCTGACTGCCATCAGGCTGAAGAGGGCTGTATGGCTTATGTTCCGACAGCGCCATAAATCTCGAATTAAATATAAATGTATATCCTGCTATACCGGTTTGTTTCTGGTATGCCTTTGACATTCCCCCATCGATAATAAAGAGCTTTCCGCCCCCCTTTACAGGACTTTCACCGTCTTTTATCTTAACAGGCACATGACCGTTTAAAATATGAGAAGTTTTAGGATCCAACCCGAATTCAGCGAGAATATTTTCGCATATAGCTCTATTGTTAATGAGTTTGTAATAAGGTACGGTATATTCTTTGTGAGTAGACTTATCTGCAACAAAACACCTTTCAAAAGTAGTCATCTGATCTTTTCCGAACAGAGGGGATTTGCTTCCAAGCCATAAATACCACATAAGGTCGCCTGACCTTCCCGTTTCTTCATCTTCATCCGGTGCAAAATATGCTTTTCTCACCTGGTCATCAAGATAATCCATATAATCCTTACCCGATTTAGTAACCCCGTTAACCGTACAATCTTCAAAACCACCGTTTTCCTTTAGCGGAATGCAGCCGTGATACAG
>CABUXV010000055.1 GCA_902495595.1 uncultured Eubacterium sp.
CATTGCCGAAGGATTATCAAAGGAACACAAGTATGTTGACAGTATTACACTGAACGGTGAACCTTATACAAAGAATTATATCTCGCATGAAGATATCCTAAAGGGCGGGACTTTGGTGTATAAGATGAAATAAGGAATCTACCTCATTACAGGAAGAGGGTATGACAGTCGGCTCCAGCTATACATACCCTCTTCCTGCTTTCTGTTCCTGATGCTTTTCAAAAGATCATAATGCTCCAGGTATTTATGCCCTTATCCATGAAACATGATCATTATCAGCATAACTTCTGTTTTAGATATCTTGTAATTGCCATATTAAATTGTTGCCATGAACCATGTCAAGTCAGAACATAATATAATAGGCAAAACAAAAATACAACTCTTATATTTGCTCAATCCAAACTTTATTGCGTTATTTGCGTTACATGTTTTATGTAACATAAAAACTGCAATGAAGAGTATTTCTACTAATCCATTTTTAATAACCGGTTACCAAGGGCCCGACTATTTCTGTGACCGCGAAAAAGAAACAGCTTCTTTAATGTCAGCATTAAAGAATGGCAGAAATATTACATTAATCAGTCCGCGCCGTATGGGAAAGACAGGACTAATAAAGAATGTATTTTACTATATTCAAAAAGAAAATAAATCTGCCGCCTGTTTTTATCTGGATATATTTTCAACCCAGAATCTTCAGGAGTTTGTATCTCTACTGGGACGAAGTGTGTTGGGGAAATTAGATACCTTATCACAGAGTACCTTAAAATCGCTATTCTCATTCTTTAAAAGTTGCCGTCCGGTCATCAGCGCCGATGAAATTACAGGAATGCCATCTGTAACACTCGACTTTATTCCGGAACGTTCAGAAGAAACCTTGAAAGAGATTTTCACCTACCTAAACCAATCGGGAGTAGAATGTTATATAGCCATTGACGAATTCCAGCAAATAATGGAATATCCGGAGAAAGGAGTGGAAGGCCTGTTGAGATCGTATATCCAGTTCACCCCGAATGTGCATTTTATCTTTTCGGGCAGCAAAAAGCATTTGATGGAGTCTATCTTCTTTTCCATCAAAAGACCTTTTTACCAATCTACGCAGAAACTTTTCCTGGCCCCTATTCCTTATACTCCTTACCGGGAGTTTGCCAAGAAACTGTTTGATGAAAGGAAAAAAACTTTGCAGGAAAATATCTTCCATGAAATTTATCAATCGGTAAAAGGACATACGTGGTATATGCAATATCTTTTAAACAGATTGTATTCATTGCCACAGCAGACTCCGACCATAGAGCTGTTGCATACACTCATCCAGGAAATCATACAGGAGGAAGAATATACTTATCAAACCTATTTCCAGTTTTTAACTTCCAATCAGATTCAGTTGCTGAAAGCTATAGCCAAAGAGGAAATTGTAAATGAGATTAACAGTGCCACATTCATAAAGAAATATGATTTAAAAGGAGCCAGCAGCATAAATGTAGCATTAAAGTCTTTAATTAATAAGGAGTTTGTCTTAAAAGAGCAGCAAGGATATATAGTATACGATCGTTTTTTGGCAATTTGGCTCAAAGGACTAGTATGAATAATTAAAATCTCCATCACTATGAATACAAAAGGAATTCTTATTGCAATTCTGGCATTGGGAAGCATAACGTTGACAAATGCCCAACAACCTGCCGGCTATTTCTTCAAGGAATTTACTCCAGGAAAAGTTTTATTGAAAAACAAACAGCTTGCCAAAGGGAAATTTAACTATGACTGTATAAACAAGGAAATGCATTTTTTGAATGAATCGACAGACATGGTTATAGAGAATTTGGAAGATATTGATACAGTAGTCATTGATATACACCGCTTTATTCCGTTTGAGGGACATTTTATGGAAGTGATGACTGATCAGCATACCACTCTTTTTATAGACTGGAAAGTAAAGCCAAAAGATATCGGGAAGAAAGGAGCTATGGGAACAGTTACTCATGGCAGTGTTCAAGCAATTGATGTCAATACACGCTTCCAACGTGTTAACGGTGAACAGAATTTAGACCTTTCGGTCTATAAAATGGTAACGGAAAATGTTTATTACACTCAGATTAAAGGCAAGTTGAGAAGCTTTCGAAATATCCATTCACTTCTGAAATTGTATTCAAAAGATAAGCAACAACTTATCAAAGAGTTCATTGAAACAGAAAAGATTAAGATAGAAAACCCCAAAGATATACTAAAAGTCTTGAAACGGTTTCAATAAAAGAAGGTGTCCGAAAAGTGAAGTGCCCTCTAAAAGTTTTATGTCTAACTTTTGGAGGCTGTCCATTTCAGACACCTTCTTTTATTATATAACTAATACTTTATTTTCCTCCACTAGATTCATATCCTGGTGTCTGCTTCAATGCCGAATTATTAGTCAATGTATTCTTATCAATAGGCCAAAGCAAACGGGTTGCTTCTGCTGTAGTATGTTCCAATACATATTCATCACCTGCTAAGCGCAGATCATACCAACGTTTTCCTTCAACCATAAACTCACGCATACGTTCTTTTAGAACAGCTTCCATTGCACCGGCATTATCCGGTTTTACAGACTTATTATCCGCATAAAGTGCGGCATCATTATCATTGGGATATTGTACTTCCGGATGTGCATTAAAATAATCTTCACCATAGGCACGTTTACGTACTGCATTAATTTCTTCCACAGGGTCCTCTCCTAAAAAAGCCTTAGCTTGAGCTAACAACAACAAGCAATCTGCATACCGATAAACAGGATAATCATCCAATGGACTACGCGTATCAGCCCCATCAAGCAATGTACCCAAAAACTTGGCCGGATACAACCCATAAAGAGATAAAGTTCCATCTTCCTTTTTTTCATAAGCAGCCTGAAGTGTGCTTCGCTTACGGGTATCGTTATCATTAAAGCATTTAGTATACACATCCTTATTAACCGGGTAACGGATCGTACCATTCACTTTCACTTTATCA
>CABUXV010000056.1 GCA_902495595.1 uncultured Eubacterium sp.
CGGTAAGTATTCAGCAACTCCTTCAAATTGCAGTTGAAATACTTGTTTACCACATTCGATAGGTAAGTTTGGTTGGTGTCTATCATTACGCTAAACTTTTTCAAAGAAAGCTCCGAATCCAAAAAAACTTGCTTTATTTCAAGGTTATACAATATACATTTATATAGGGCACAATCCACCTTTCTCCCTTCAGTTCCCTTATTGGCGAACTGTAGTTCCCACTGGCGTTCAGCAGCTTTAAGAAGCAGGCTTTTCTGCCTATTCGAAGTAGCAGTCCGTCTGTGTCGTCTCAAGAATAGATAGTCCATATTTTTATTTACTTTTAATCTTCGCTTTAACATCTTCACAACCATACATTATTATATGGCGTGTCATCAGTTATACGATAGATCTCTTATTAAGAGATATACAATAGATCTATAACACATTATAAATCAACAAAATACATTCACACAAGAATACTTTGAAAGACTAAATCATGTATTCAGAAAACGTTTTTTTTGAATCAATTATTAAATTTCCTTGCTAAATTGTTCTAATTCTCAAAACTTTGCTTAAATTTGCGACAAATTATATATCTCTTAATAAGAGATATATAATATTCCAACTTAGTATTTTTTCTATAAAGTTCTTGTAATAAGAGTATTATCTCCAAAATCAAAGAATAAAATCCAAGTAAACTTTGCCTTTTCTTTTATTCCAGTTTGTCTATTAAAAAATAGTTGTATCAGCTATAATTCACATAAAAAAACAAACCTATGACAATTGTCATATTACGGAAAAATATTGAATATTTGGAAGCTGATATTTTTTTCATAACAAATAGGTGGACAAAAACAGCATAATGGTTTATGGCAATTGTTTCAGAATCTATCTGTAATCCGATTCTCCTTTACTATAAGGTATCTTCTGACAAAAGATAACAATAAAGAGATCATAGGCTGTGCCGACCTTGCAACAAACATATTCAACTCAGCCACATCAGAAAGTGCTATCATCTTTAGAGAGAACAAACACACATTTATTAAGCAAAATACTAGACACACTGATCCCGTCAAATGGAGGATACCTTGTGATATGATATCCTCTTTTTGACAAGGAACAATATCTTTACCCTATTATCACAAGAATTCCCTCAGCACCACCATATTCGCTTTGTCTATCACGGTGGTATCCAATGCTGCCAGATAAATCAAAGTCGTTTTTTCCGAATCATGTCCCATTCCTTCACTTATTACAGAAAGAGGAATATGTTTGCCTCTGGCAACACTGGCCCATGAATGGCGCGCCACATACATAGTCAAAGGATGAACAAGCCCCAACTTTTTCCCTATTTCTTTTAGCCTTCTGTTCACCAAGCAAATTGAATTTTTATATTGCAATCTTTCATCTTTCCTGATATGAATTATAATAGGAAGAAGATAAGTCGAGAAGTTTCCAGGATATTTATCCACTATATCCTGCATACATTTCTCCCATCTGATGGAAAGCAACTGACCGGTTTTCTTTCTTCTATAAGTCAGCATACCATTATTTAAATCTGTTTTTTTAAGAAAAGCCATGTCCACAAATGACATTCCCCGAGTATAAAAACTGAACATAAACATATCACGCGCAAACTCCATTGACTGAGAGTGACTTAAATCCATCTCCTTCAGTTGTCTGATTACTTTAAAAGAAATGGCCCGCTTCACCGTTTTTTCCACTCCCGTATAGACGTGCTTAAAAGGAAAACGCTGTCTGATCACCCCTTTATCTACTGCACGATTATACGTTGCACGCAAAATACGCATATAAAAAGAAACGGTGTTCATACTTGCTCCCTGCTCCTTTAAATAAGTTTCATACCCCATCATCAACTCGGCATCCATATTGCTCAACAGAACATCCTTGCCATCCATAAATTTCATAAAACTGTTCAGTGTAGCTCTATACGTCTCACTGGTACGCAATTTTCCCGATTGTCTCAGACTGGCAATATTCACTTGCATAAAGGAAGACAGTGTCTTCTTACCTGAAAAGGATAATCTTTTACTTCTTACTCTAGTTGATTCCACCATAATACTTGTTTTTAAGTTGATTCTTTTTTTCTGTAAAAACCTCAAGCCAAGATAAACGATTATTCCCAGCGGTCCTTTATAAGGTATGCAATAGGGGAGATTGTTCAAAGAAACAGGAATTTTTCACTGCATTTAAAAACAAAAACGCATGTTTATTCCTTTTAAAGAATTATATTTGTAGAAGAAAGCCACAAACCTGTGTCTATGATGAAAAGAATAGAATTCATATATTTATTGACCGGTTTCTGTACAATCTGCTCGTGTACCTCGAAAGCAAATAGCGAAATTAAGGAAGTGATAACAGAGGTACACAATACTGTGACAGAAGCCATCACCGAGATTGTAGAAAAAGATATCAAACCCGAAGACATCAGGCTTGACAAGGAACTGCTGTATGATAAACATACTTTGAAGGATACCTATCCTTATAAAGACACCACCCGCCATTTCCAATGGGAGAAAATAAAGGAGCGGCTAGCATTGTTGGAGAATATTCGAAAAAAGCCGGCACAATGGTGCATCTTACAGAATTATAAAAACCGGAACGGAGAAGCGCCTTTAGTGAAAAGTTTTAAAAGGGATGCATACAAACGGATAGCCGACACATTGGGAGTGGAACGCTATCAGGGAATTCCTCTTTTCCTAACA
>CABUXV010000057.1 GCA_902495595.1 uncultured Eubacterium sp.
GAATAGTTCCAGCCAACACCGCAGAGGTATGTAAAATCTCACCATAACGATAAATACATATGTTGTCTTCCATCCAGACCACGATGTCGACCCTCTGGTGACTTTAGGATTTCGGTGCTCAATAGCTATCCCTGTTATCTTGCTGTCTACGCTTAGCCTGCAACGTTACCGCGACAGACTCAAGACTCGCTTCAAATGCTGTGGTTAGCAGCTTATTTGATGGGGCTTCCATCCACCGGACTATATACCCTTAGCTGGACGCACGGTCTGACCCCAATGCTTATTTTAAAATCTAATTTTCCGGAATACTCAATGACATTGCCTTATTCCACATTGTAAGCCTAGATATAGCAAGTAGCTTATTCTTCCACTATTTTTGCATACACTTCCGGACTATTTCTTTTTCTCCTTAATGGAAAAAAAGGACGTTTTTGAATACTCTTCTTAATTTCAATAGTTCCACTTATATTTATAGGTTCAGTCGTTTTAATAAAAGATTTTCCATTCTGAATGGTTATTACTCCTGATGCAACTACTTTTTCACGCTTTCCCATTCTTTTACCAGTACGTTGGCTTATAATATCACCTTTCACGCCTTCACAAACAAGAACCTTCTGCCCTTCTTCAAGATGAATTTGGGACAATTCAGATATCTTTATCATGTTTGAGAGATTATAATTTTTTGTTATCAATGCTTTCGATTTAACCTTTTGCACTGCAATCACCTCCAATAATTCTCGCCAATTCCGGAATACTATCTTTATAAATTCGGGGTAATATATACATATTTTTTAATATTTTTTTATCATTCCGTAATGCCTTCTCATATAATTCTTGATATTGATCATATATACTAAGTACTTCTATCTCAATATACGATTCTTCATGTTCGTTATATACATTTCTAACGATTCCAAACCCTATTCTTTTTGGCATTGGTTTATCTTTTATTCTACTATATAAAGCCACTAATGCATCTGTTCGTATATCGCTGGTATATGCAATATAAATTAATTTTTTATCATCATCATCTGTAAAAAACTCATGCACGGGATGTTGTGATTCCTCTTCAAGCAATTTGTTGCAATTAATAATCGTGGCGATGCAAGTAACTACTATAGCCAAAACTATAAGTGCCGTAATTGATAAAACTCTTATTGGAATACTTATACTTCCTGAAATAGTCAAAATAGTCGCAACTGTACCAATTACACCATATAAAGTCAATATAACTGCACCTGCACCACTAAAAAGTTTTTTGTACCATGTCAATTTCAAATAAACACCTCATCCCATATCCTTACCTAAATATATTTTGTATCTGTTCTAAAACATACTTATTATTAGTAAACGCACTAAAGGTTCTTTCCAATACAGAAGTCGCGAATCACTCATTCATCAGTTTATCTATTGTAATTTCAAATCGTGCCTCATTTATTCCCACAGCTCGTGGTATTAGTACTGCCCATTTCTTTTATCGTGAACTTCCTGAAAAAGTAACACTCAAATTGCCCTTTTCTCATCAAAACAGTCCAAAATCTAATTTATTTCATCCTCAGAACAGATAAATGCCATGATCTCTTCATATGTTTTTGTACTGTTTTCAACAGCTTTGAGCAGTTCTTTTTTCTTCTCTTCGTTCCTTTTTGCATAAAGATCTTTCAGTTTCATCTTTTCGGAATCATACTTTTCTTTTACTTTTAATACCGTCTCTTCCTGCTTCTTTATCTGCTCTTCCAAAGATATCATTTTCCAAATGTCTTGTACTTCCATATATTGTATTTACGAATGTTCTCAAATTCTCCTTTGTTTTCCAGGATCATCCGCCTGACAGATTCACTCATCCCCTTTACCATGATCACAAAATCATACCCGCATTCATCCATATACCGGATGTTTTCCCTGCCAAAATATCCCCTGTCCAGGATAAATCCGACCTTCTTATATCCGTATCCTTCTGCTTTTTTTAACATATACCGGAGCTTGGAAATATCTACGATACTTCCAGGATACTGCTCATAAAACAACGGTTCTTTTTTATATGTA
>CABUXV010000058.1 GCA_902495595.1 uncultured Eubacterium sp.
AAAAAAACTAATTAGCCAAGGCGCAGGATTTGACGTTTACGAAAAAAGCAGCAAACCATATAGATTTACTGCTTGCATACATATTATTTCATTAAGCTTAAAACAGTTTATTAAAATCAATGTTATAACCAGCCGCTTTCAGTTCCTTAGCAATTTCAATCTTCCAAGCACCACTCTCATCATAGGAAACATATACTACACCTGAAATGTCATTTGGTTTTTCAACATCATTTTTTACCAGAGCACAAACATTTTTTCTTTCTAACTTTCCTATGAGATATCCATGCTCAAAAATAACGTTTTGACGTGCTCTATATTTTAATTCTGCTCCATCATTAGCTAATCCCCCTTTATCACACGGAGTATACAATACTATACCGAAACCAACATTTGAATATCGCTCAATTTTTTCAATAATTGTTTCACCCTCACTAGCCTGCTCATGAAGTATTATAGGTGTTAATTTTAATTTTTCTAAAAATCGTGCAACTTCATTTTTTAAGCCATTATCATGTCCATGAACAATAAATATTTTATCGCCACTGATTGATGGATTAGCTTGACTAATTGAAGGACTGGATAAATATTTTTCATATTCTTCACGATTAGCCTGAATATCCTCATTAATTTCTTTAATGGTTTGTGTATTTTTTTTATGGTTTTCAGGGCTTATCACATATTGATTGCTACAAATATGCGATAAGTTATCCTTATACCAATCCTCAATAATATTGCAGCAGTATTCTAAAATATCAATAGTCATGGTATCATTTTCCAAATTATTTTTTAAAGTCGTGCAAGGTACAGATACGATTGGCTCAGAGGTATAACCATCAATGCTTTCAATAATACTTAAGAGCTTTATTTTAAGAATACTATAGTTAATCATACATAATTACCTCTTTTCTTTTGATTTATAGAATAATTATACCTTATATAATACCATATGAGAACACTTAAAATTACTTGCTTTTACTTTGTGGACTGTTTAAAGTAGTTAGTTTATTCTTTAAAACAATATCATCTGCCTTGATATACCAGTCAACGTCTGCACCTTGAAATGTAGCGGTTGCCACCGTATCAGCTACAGGATTGATGATTTCCACCTCTGCGTTGTAATCAAATCCCTTTAACGGAACAGTGGCAGGAATACTTACCTGTATCATGCGTCCTTGCTCCTTACATTTCAAATCGTAGGTACGTTCCTTGATTTCTTCAGAAACCGTACCATCCTCATTTTGGATATGTACCTCACGTCTTAATGCGGAGAATTTCAATACCCCAAAAGTTTTTTCCTTGTCTTTTGTGTAATATCCGTCATAATACTTGTATCAGGTAAATAACCCGCACTAACTAATAATGAATGCCACCTGAAATCAGATGGCATTGTTGTTAACTCTGTTTCTTCAGTTGTTTGCAGCAGTCAGGAAGCGTTTCCGACCATGGCATAAGTTTCTTCAGGTCTTCCTCTGGAACATCATTTCGGGGATACTCTTTCAGCTGTTCCATCAGAAACTTAAAATACTCAAAAGGATTCAACCCATTGGCTTTCACTGTTTCTGCAATAGAATACAGGACTGCACTTGCCTTTGCTCCTTTCTTGGAATCTATGATGTGCCAGCTATGTTTCCCAACGCAGAATTTTTTGATGCTGCGTTCCGCGTCTTATCCGAACGTTCGGATAAGACGCGTTATACACAGGATATTTTTATCCTCATCTTTTCATAATAGTTGCATAATTACAGCATGTTCATTACTCAAAGATGAGGATAACATATTTTATCGAAGACCGCAAATCCTTGCAAATTCGTAAACGTCAAATCCTGCGCCTACCCTTAAATTTAACGCCGCTTTTATGAGCGGCGTGGTTTCCGGCATTCCTCGGGAAGCTCTTCTGCCCAGGGCATCAGCTGATCTAGTTTTTCCGGATCTATATTTCCTTTTTCGTCACAATACTTAGGCAGCTCCGTGAGGATATACCTGAAGTAGTAGTATGGGCGCAGATTGTTCAGCTTTGCTGTTTCTGAAATACTGTAAACAAGA
>CABUXV010000059.1 GCA_902495595.1 uncultured Eubacterium sp.
ATACAACCGCTTTGAAAAAGAAACAGGCTATCTGCTGCGCCCATCAGCGGAACAGGTTATCTACAAGCAGAAATTCACTTTGCCGCAAGTGGCAAAAGGAAAAGTTCATACTGTTGTTGTAAAACAAAATAATCTGCCATCCATCCATAAGGACACAGAATTATCCAATCTGAAGGTAGAGGCAAAATAAAACTTTTCAATAAATAAAAAATGAAATACCTCTCCCCGGATGTTTCTGCCATGAAATGTCCGGGGAAAGTTTTATATAAAGAAAACATCATTCTAGAATTTACCAATAGTACTGACAGGCCTCATGCATGAAGATCATAATATTCATAAAGTACCCTTCATACAGTCTGTTCCGATATTATGCTTTCCTCCTGTCTGCCTGATAATTCAGAATTACCCCCAGTACTATCAGTACAGAAAGTACAATCCATGCAACATTCAAAAAGATTCCTTTCCATTCCTGCCGGGTAATGAACTGTGAATACAAAGGTCGTATAATCGGAGCTTGAGGATGGTGGAGTTTACAGCGGGACCGATCAATGGCTTTCTGATAATCATCTAAATCAAAAATATAACGCTCATAACATACAACGGCTTGTCCTTTCTCATGCCTCACCGGAATAACCCATGCCTTAACTTCCCGCTCCTCATACTTATGACGGGGCAATGAATCGGTAAATGCAGGAGCTACAGAGAAATGATATTGCTTCTGTTCCTTACGATAGCGGTGTCTGCCCATACTTCGTGTCACCTCACGAGTGACAGTCACACTGCTCCTTCGGGCATAATCCACCTCCAGAGTATCGAAAGTAAAATACAGAGCATTATTCCCCCCATTATATAAATCGGTAACAGCATGATAACGCACCACTTCATCTGCCGAATGAAAAAGCCAGTTCTGTAAAGGCATATTAAAGGCCATACTTGCAGCTGCCATCAATATAAGAAAAGGAATTTTCCATCTTGAAGCAACGATAAAAGCCCCTCCGGCGAGAGTGAGTAACGGAGGTAAAGCATACGTCGTAATTTGTAACCAGCCCCCCGGATTAAAACCAAGAGCAACAGTGAACAAAATTCCTGCTAAAGAAGGAATGAAAAGTAATAACAATAGCTTAACGACCCAGTTTTTCATTATTCAATATTAGTTTTGTCTTGCCAAAGATAGTAATATAAATCCAAAAAAAGAATCTGTAAATGCTTACAGCACCTTACAGATCCTTTTCCACTTTATTCTTGCAAGACAAACACGGTCTTTATTTCTCTAATGCTTTTATTAATTCTCTTTTTACGGTATCCACTCCCGGGAAACCGGTATATTTTTGAATAACACCCCCTTCTTTATCGACAATAATATAAGTCGGAACCCCCTGTATGCTGAACTGCCTGCTCAGGTAATTCCACTGAGCCGCCGTTACTCGGTAATGCTCTCCATGAATATCCGGAATCATGTTATCCCACGTTTCTTTGGGCGAGTTCTCTCCGGCAATAAAAACATATACAATATCTTTACCTTCAAGATCTTTCTTCATCGGTTTCATCTGTTTCATAGCCATTTTGCAAGGACCGCACCAAGTCGCCCAAAAATCGACCAAAATCACCTTACCCTTAAATTTAGAAGTGATAGAATAAAATAAATCTTCATCTTTTACTTCTCCGGATTCATTAACAGTATAACCTTTCTTTTTCTTATTAGCTTCAATCGTTTCCAAAAGACGGTTGTTCATCCTTGTCAGTCTGCTGAGATAATAAGGATCACTCATCTTCCGTATCTCCTCAAAATCATGTATAGTCAATGGAGTGAAGTCACTGATTTTCTGAGCATATTTCATCATTTTCTGCAGATCGAAAAAAAGTCCTTGCTCTGTACCCAAATATCTGGCTATAATCTTTTTCAAGATATAGTCTTGCTGCATAGAACTGAATTCTTTAAACAAATTATCGTATTTTATTCGCAATTCTCCCATTTTTTCCCGATAGACAG
>CABUXV010000060.1 GCA_902495595.1 uncultured Eubacterium sp.
AAGACATTGCATCTTAATCACTCAATATTCCCTTTTTTATCATAATTAAATCCTTCTGCTGATATTTTCATCAATGCAGTATTGGCAAATTGCTTAAGTTAATGACATTGTGTATGAACCAATGGTATTTAGATAAATAAAGCATATTCCGGAGATTACTTGACATTTAAAAAGAAATGCCTTGAAAAATTTATGAAATATGAAAATGGTTAAATTCTTGTTCGTTTTGTCAACGACAAATAAGCAGATTTTCATCTGCTTGAAAAAGTGATATACTATCAGTTGATGATACTGTTTAGGAAACACGGTATATCAGATATTTGGGTTTTCTGAAATGAGCCGTTTTAAGTCTTGGGAATTGTCGATCGCAGCGGATCGGGACTAATTCCTTTTGTAACAGTGCCATCACATTTATGGAATCTGTCTCCGTGTGGAGACGGAGATAGATTCTGCATATATGTGCAGCAAGCGTAAAGTTTACTTTATAGGAATATTTACGTTTCCCATGAACGACTACAGTATGAGCAACAAGAAGTTCCGTGGCATTATAAGCGATAAACTTCGCCCATATTTCCTGTTTTATAAAATCAGGTTTATAGCTGTGATAATGACTTAATCCAATCGTATATTTCAATTTGCGAAAAGAGGATTCGATCCCCCATCTGGAATTATAGATCTCTTTAAGCTTTTCAACAGAAAAGTTTTTTCCCGGAAGATTTGTTACAAGGCATTCATAAGTATCTTCTGATATTGGAAACCGTACGATCCGAAAAGTCAGATCATAAGTATCTTCTGAGCCATATTTTATGTAGTCAAAAGAAGCTGCCTGGTCAACATATCTTCGGTAAAAACCATCTTTGATTTTTATAGATTTACGATGGGATCTCGTAAGAGTTACGTCAACAGTTATATCAAATGTATCAGAATCCGGAAAAACAAAGTTCCCAATCAACCCTTTGCTTGTAATGTCTTTTGTACGAAAAACAAAATACTGTTCTTTTTCGATCACGTGAGCCATGTTGTTATAAGAGCAATACCCTCTGTCCCCGATAAAAATAGTTCTTTGATCCGGGTGAGGGATATGTCTGTCTACAAGCTGGCAAAAAGCAAGGAACTCATCTTTTTTGTGTGCAGACTGAAGAATGGCATCGGTATAGATCCGTTTATTTATGTCATAAAAGGCATTAATGTGTATGCTGTAAAAGCCGGAGGCAGAATGTCCTTCTGAGATAAAATAATCATCAGACGAATACTTTGAAAAGCTGAAAAAAGAGGTAGTAGAACCGTCAGCAGCAATGTATTGATACTGCTGTTCCTGCTTTGAAAGTTCAAGCTTTTCGGAAGAAGAAGTAAACTCATGGAATACAGCTTCCAGAGCCTCTGGCATCATTTGGGAACGCCTTTGATTTAGGGCAGATATAGAAGGGAGATCCTCTGACATTTGAAAGAAATCCAGAAATTCGCATTTCGTGGATGAAGCGCCTTGAGAAATAAGGAACGAAATAACATGATCTGGGGAAAGTTTTCGTATACGAGAATAATCGCGTCCCGGATTATAAACAAAGGAATCCATATGCGATGTAACCGTTGCTATAGAATGCTTAAGAGTATCTTTAAGTTTTAAATGGAACATAGGTATGTGCCTCCTGAATTAGAAAAATTTTAATTTCTAATTCAAAGGCCGCTCTCATTACCTCACAATAATATCAGTAATGAGAGCGGCCGCAGATTCCAGCTTAAAAGTCAAGGCTTTTGTAATCTTTTTGTTAGACCCTTAAGACTAACTAAGGGTATAGATTATCTAAATACCATTGGTGTATGAACAGTAACAAAAATGTCATCAATTTTTTCGATAAAAATATATATCTTTGTCTTGCCTTGTCAATGTGTGGTATACTTAAGACAGCAAAATACAGAAAGGAGAAAGTCATGGGAAACGAAGCAGGGGAATGGATCATTCATGGAGTAACATGGGAT
>CABUXV010000061.1 GCA_902495595.1 uncultured Eubacterium sp.
ATGGCGGTTGTGTGCATTTCATAACCAATATTACATGCCAAGTCGATTTCTGCTATTTCGCAAGCTTCTTTTACAGAACGTAAATCAACTACAGCTTTTATCAATTCTACAGAAGCATATTTCTTTACTATAGCCGCACGGATACCGGTTAAGTCTTCTAAGAGCATCATATTATCGAATCGGTAGGGAGGAAGGAAATGTACTTTTCTACCTTGTGCGATAGCTTTTCCTACCACCTCTTTTAGCTGGGGGAAGGGAAAACTTTTCTGAATACCTACTTGTGCAGCCAATTCTTTCACACTGGGTTGGGGCCCCATCCAGATAATGTCGTCCATATCTACATCATTTCCGAAGAAATAATCTTCTCCTGCTTCTATATCTATTACACCTGCATATCCGGGGTGAGAATGACCGAAGAAGTAGAGGAATGAACTGTCCTGACGGAATTTATATGTGTTATCCGGATAGTTTGCCGGAGCTTCATTATTACCTAGTATAAGGATAATACCGTTTTGCACTTTGTTTCTAAGTGCCTGACGGCGTCTTTGATAAGTTGCGGAATCAAACATGGTTAACTTTATTTTAATTGAATATTTATTGAACTGTGTTGCAAATGTAATAATTATAATCTTAAAAGTACTATTTGCTTATTTGATTTTTTAATCGATTTCGGCTTTATTTTTATCATTTGTCAATCTTGCTTTTCTAATTTCACAGGTTTCTCTTATATTTCCTTGATAAGTTGCCATTCAGTAATTTATAATGAAGGAGAATTTGATTGATTTTTATGATGGAATGCAATTATTTAATAAATATAAAAGATACGGCTAAATACTTTGAAAAGGTTAACTTTGCAGTGAACTCTTTCAAGGATAGATTTGTTCCTCAACATTGATTATGAAAATAGATGATAAAACAGGACTGGTACTGGAAGGCGGAGGTATGCGCGGAGTTTTTACCTGCGGGGTATTAGACTATATGATGGATAAGAAGGTTTGGTTTCCGTATGGGGTAGGAGTTTCTGCCGGAGCGTGCAATGGTCTTTCATATATGTCTCGCCAGCGTGGTAGAGCTAAGTTTAGTAATATTGATTTATTGGAGAAATATCATTATATCGGCATAAAGCATTTATGGCGTAAGCACAGTATTCTTGATCAGGAATTGCTTTATGAACATTTTCCTAAGGAAATTCTTCCTTATGATTATAAAACATATGCTGAAAATCCTGCTCGTTTTGAAATGGTGACTACTAATTGCATTACAGGTAGGGCGTGTTATTTGGAAGAGAAACATGATCCTCGACGTATTATTGCCATAGCTAAGGCGTCCAGCAGTCTTCCTTATGTTTGTCCTATAGCTTATGTAGATGGTGAGCCGATGCTGGATGGGGGAATTGTGGATTCTATTCCTGTGTTGCGTGCTATTGAACAAGGATTTGATAAAAATGTAGTGGTACTTACCCGTAATCGGGGATATCGCAAAAAAGGAAAGGATATGAAAATTCCTCATTTTATCTATAAAAAATACCCTCGTTTGCGCGTGGTTTTAAGTAAACGTTGCCGTATTTACAACGAACAGCTTGATTTAGTAGAGCAATTGGAAGACAAGGGCAGGATTGTGGTAATTCGTCCTGAAAAGCCGATGGAAGTGGATCGTATTGAAACAGATATAAAGAAATTGACCGATTTATATGAGGAAGGGTATGTCTGTGCAAAAAAAATGTTTGAAGAAAAACAAATACTTCAAAAATAAA
>CABUXV010000062.1 GCA_902495595.1 uncultured Eubacterium sp.
CTCCGTCACAGGTGTCCAGCAAGCATCGTATTTATCAGACAGCTGTTCGAACCGTCTGTCAATCTTCACCAGTGTCAGGTAAGCGATAGTCACAATGCGGTCTATTTTCTTCTCGTCCAAACGATGAAAACGTTCCAGCCACAGCACATCCTTAGGGTTACGGGTACGGTCTTTCGATCCATACGCCTTAAACTGGGTAAGCTTCACATTCTTCAGGCCCGTCAACTCATTCAACACCCGCTTGGCCGCCTCATCCAGATCCTCATCGTCATAGATAAGGCTACCCGGCAATTTCATGTTATTATATCCGTCTTCGGACTGTTTCCCCACCTGCCTTACCAACAGGACACGGAACTGCTCTCCATCAAAACCAATCAGCACACAGTCCACAGATACATGTAAATTAATCGTCTGGTTTATTTCCGACATAGTAATATGGCTTTTATCATTTCCGGCAGCAAAGATAAATACTATTTTTTGAATTATACAAAACAATATATTTATTTTTATTATGTTCTAAAACACTATTTTTCAATATAATAAATATCATCTATTATACAATATGATATCTTAACCTTATCATATACACTACAATATATAATATACAGGAATTGTCTCGTCTTCTTTTTTTCCTTTTTCCAAAGGACTTTTATTCCATTCAATCTCCTATTTCAGACGTTTGGTTAAAAAAAAGCAATCTTTACGCCAAAAAATTAATAGAATAAAGTTGTTTATTCACAATAATTTTCTTTACTTTTGCCCATTAAAATCTAAAGATTACTCTATGAGAAAGAAAATTTTGGTCTTGGACGACAAAATAGCAATTGCAAAAGTCCTTTCAATCTATCTGGCCAGTGATTATGATTGTATTTGGTTACCGAATGGCATCGAAGGAGTAAAATGGCTTCAGGAAGGTAACATACCAGATTTGATTATATCAGATATCCGTATGCCCGAAATGCGTGGAGACGAGTTTCTGGAATGGATAAAATCCAATCAGTTATTCAAACACATTCCGGTGGTTATGCTAAGCAGCGAAGACAGTACCACAGAACGCATCCGCCTGTTACAAGAAGGCGCGGAAGACTATATTGTCAAACCTTTCAATCCCATGGAGTTAAAAGTAAGAATTAAGAAAATTATTGAGTAAATCAGCATGACCTTTCTGCTTTATATAGGAAAGAACAAGGATTTTTTGCGCAAATTCAGCAAGCTCGAAAATGTCCAGATGATTTATGCCCAAAACTACCAGGATGCCATTACAATTTGTATCAGACTGAAAGTACGTGAGAACATCATTGTCCTTCACGAACAAGGGGAGATGAACGGAGATATTGAACAGATCGGTGCTTTCAGGAAAAAGTTCTATCAGGCATATGTCGTACTCATTACGGACAGGCTGACTCCCGAAGCCAGCAAAGTCTATCTGAACAGCGGAATAAACGATACCGTCAGTTTGCACATCACCACCGCCCGGCTAAGGCAGAAAATAGACATCATCAATAAACGGCAGGAACTGCTATATGCACATAACCGGAAGAAAAAAGACGTGAGGCATTTTATCCTTCCCCAATGGAAGCGCTGCTTCGATATCCTTTTCTCCGGTGCAGCGTTAGTCTTCCTGTCCCCAGTCTTTCTGCTGATTGCCATAGCCATA
>CABUXV010000063.1 GCA_902495595.1 uncultured Eubacterium sp.
TAAAACCGCGGTTTCCGAGGCTGTAAGCAACAGTATAATACATGGCTACGGACATCTGGAAAACAAGATAGAAGCTTTTGTCAAAATGGAGTGTGAAATTTTTAATAACGGAAAACTGATTATTACCATAAAGGACAGCGGAAAAGGCATAGAAAATGTAAGTCAGGCCATGGAACCGCTTTTTTCCACAGGAGATAGCGAAGAACGTTCCGGAATGGGATTCACAGTCATGGAAAGCTTTATGGACAAGCTTCACGTAGTGTCAGAGCAAGGTAAGGGAACCACCGTTGTTATGACGAAATATTTGGATGTAGCAAGTGGCTTATAAATACGTTCCAATCGCTAAGGAAGATACATATAAACTAATTGAAGAAGCACAAAAAGGTGACCGTGATGCACGGGAACTTATAGTCAGTCAGAATATAGGGCTTGTAAAAAATTTGGCGATGAAATATGCTTCCGGATATTATGAGCCGGAAGATTTGATGCAAGTCGGTTTTGTAGGCCTTGTAAAAGCTATAGACCGGTTTGATACTAAATTTGATGTAATGTTCTCAACTTATGCGGTTCCCATGATTTTAGGTGAGATAAAAAGGTTTTTAAGGGATGACGGCAAGATAAAGATAAGCAGACAGCTTAAAACCGAGATGAAAAACCTGAAAGCTATACAGCAGGAATATTACAATAAATACGGGGTAAGTCCCAAGATAAGTTACCTGGCGGAAAAGATGGAAGTTTCATCTGAGCATATTATGGAAATTTTAGAAGCCATAGATTCTCTTGCGAATGTTGAAAGTCTGGATAATGAACTGATTCCAGAGGGAATGCACGGCGGCGAATATGTGGATGAAGAGCAGCAGAATGTTGATATAATCGATTTGAAAACAGCTATAAAAGATTTAGCGGACAGGGAAAGGCAGATAATCGTTTTAAGGTATTTTAAAGACATGACGCAGCAGCAGATTGCAAATGTTCTCGGAATCTCACAGGTACAGGTTTCCAGAATTGAAAAAAAAGTTTTAGAGCGTATGAGAGAAAAAATGGTAGACTGATAAAAAGAATTAAAACAGGCTGCAATACAGTAAATTTTATTGCAGCTTACTTTTTCTTTGACATATCACCATTGGTTGGTGTATAATTCCTATTGTTGCAAACTAAATAAGCGCTATTAGCTCAATTGGATAGAGTAACGCACTACGAATGCGGAGGTTTGGGGTTCGAGTCCCTAATGGCGCGCCAGGTTAAGAGACATTCACTTTAGTGGGTGTCTTTTAAATTATAATGGTTTTAGATGAGGTTATAGGCAACGTAGTGAGAAACAATGAACCACCGTCTATGCCGGTGAGTTTAAAGATTCATATAAAAAAGGAAATTTTACTTTAAAGAGCTCAAATATACATTGAGGTAACTTGAAAGTCTTGGGACCGTGATACGGCTTAAGGAATTTTTTGAAGAAACAGTAAGATATAAATTATTATAAATATTTTTTCAGAAGAATGTAAATATTGAATGCCGGAAATTTTAATGATATATTGTTATTTCTATATATCTATATCGATATTTCTATCTATTTCTATTTCTATTTCTATTTCTA
>CABUXV010000064.1 GCA_902495595.1 uncultured Eubacterium sp.
ATTCGGCTGTTTCGGAGTCTAGGAATACTACGGCTCCTGCAAAGGCCTGAATATCGAACCGGGGATCGGGCGCTGTTTTTTGGCTGTTGCATGGATGTTTTTATTTTAGCTCGTTCGACGTTTGGTTTTTTGGGTAATAATTGTATAGTGAAATGTATCAGTTTTATATCTTTGTCTTATGTCAAAATATTTTATTGTTGACTTTATGTGTTAGATATTTTATTCTGTTTGAAACAGATTTACATTTTCGAAAGGAATTGTCTGTATTACATTTTTAGTTTTCTATTTTTATTCTTATGTTCCACCGATTCTGGTATTTTTTCATTTTATCAAGTTTATATATACATAGCTGTTACGCAAAGGAAAATGTATTGTCTGTTTTTATTTTTTCTGTTATATTATAATCAGACAATTTCTTTCTTGTGTCTTTTTGCAGAAAGGATTTTTTATGACACGGAAAGAAATGATTACAAATGATAAAATCGGTTCTGCAACTGTAGTTCAGCATGAGGATGCGGTTTTAAAAATTGCCGCTCAGTTCTTTGCTAAGGAGTTGCTTCCTTATCTTGGTATTGATGGGAAGGTTATATCTTCTGCTCCTACAGAGTCCATTGTCCTCAATCTTAAGAAATTCTATGAAGATATCAATCTTATTATGGAAGATGGTACATGGAAGCATTTTGAGTTCCAGAGCAAGAATGAGGGAATTCCCGGTTTGAAACGTTTTCGTTCCTATGAAGCTGTGACCAGTTATCAATATGATGTTTCTGTCACCACATACGTTTTTTATTCGGGAAATATACGGAATCCGGTCACTTCATTTACCGAAGGAATAAATACTTATCATGTTATTCCGATCATAATGAAGGATCACAGTGCAGATAAACTGATCAAAACGCTGAAAGAGAAAGCTTCTTCTGGAGACATTCTTACAAAAGCTGATCTCGTTCCACTGACTCTGATTCCTCTGATGGACGGGCAGCTTTCCCAAAAAGAACGATTTCTTCAGGCATTTTCTCTGACTGAAAATACAAAAGATATTCCATCGGAAGATCTTCAGAAAATCGAGGCAATGATCTATACCATGGCAGATAAGTTTCTTGAAAATGATGATTTTGAACATGTTAAGGAGGGAATTCGTATGACACGTTTGGGTCAGATGCTGTTTAATGATGGTTTTAATGACGGTTTCAATAATGGTTCCCAGAAAAAGCAGCTTGAGATTGCCAGAAATCTGATAGGGAAACTCAGTGATGCTTCTATTGCTGAAACTACAGGTTTGCCTTTGGATGTGATTCTGAAACTGAAAAAAGAACAAACTATGAAAGTATAAAGTTTCTGACGTTCTTTACCAAAAAAGCAACTGCTATTTCGCGGATCTATAAACTGGCCGCAAAATACAGTTGCTTTTATTATATGCTTATTTATTATACACAGTCAGACCGATAAGCCGGGTTATGTCGTTGAGTGATCATCTATCTAGGCCTTCCGTTGCCAGAAGGCTCCAGCGACCTACCTGAAAGCACGACGGGCCGCCGTATGGCTTTCTTCTCGGTCTTGCTTCGAATGGAGTTTACATGTGCCCG
>CABUXV010000065.1 GCA_902495595.1 uncultured Eubacterium sp.
ATGAAAAAATCGGCCCTAAAAACAGAGCCGATGATATAAAAAACGATGAGTATGATCGGAAAAATAAGGGAAAGTCTGCTGGTTAATTCAAATTGAAGGAATTAAATGACTATCCCTAAGTAGAAGTGATGTACCATTCTGTAAAAATGACCTTGTGGATTTTAACTCTTACTTTGATGATATTGTAGGGGTATCGGTGCCTTATGAAGTACAGGAAGCCGAAACAATTATTTTGCAATTTAGTTCAGAACGATTTAAATACATTGTTTCAAAGCCACTGCACACCTCACAGGAAATTATTGATGAATACAAGTGCATAGTTACCATCAAAGTAATACCAACACGAGAACTTGACCAATTAATTCTAGCTTTTGGACCTGATGTTGAAGTCCTAGCTCCAGATAAATACAGAATGAGCATTAAGACTAAAATTGAGAAATGTCTCAACAAATATCGCTCTGTGCATTGCGATTGCATATAAAATTATACTTTTATAATAAACAGATATAACAGAGCAGATATTAACCAACATTATATGGAACGTGATAGTGTGCAAAATATTAAAATTGAACATTCTAAAAGAAAAGGCGTATCAAGCTTTGTATTGAGTAATGATACGCCTCTTTTAAGAGTCCTTTAAATCTACTCTTCAAAAAGCGAAAGTATATAAAATCTGATATATTTTTATCTGATTACGAATTTTGTATAGAAGATTGATTATACATATACACTCTTTATCTACGGCAGTATTATGGCTTTTTCATTTAAATATCCCATCTTTCAGGGAAGTATTAGTATTAAATGAAAGAGCTATATGGCTGTATAAAGTCTAATTTTTATCTTAACACTGGCCATGGGCTTACTTTTTAGGTTTGTCCGTAATAGACTTGTCCTTGATGGATTTCGCCTTGCTGTCCAGTTCTCTTGCGGCCTGATCCTTCAGCCGTGCCTGCTCGGTCAATGCTGCCTTTCTCTGTATAGTTTCCTCGTAGGCTTCCACGTCCTCACGTATCTGCCTGATTTGTCCGTTGTTCCGGTTCGGCCCGAAGAGGTTCTCAAGTTCTACAAGTTGTTCGGGTGTAGCCTCTCCTTTCATCTTGACATAACGATATTTCAGATCATTATCGACTTGCACGTTATCTGTCCTCACCGAAAAATAGAGAGCCACGGACAGAATCACGATTGTCGCGAACATCACGGAAAAACTCCCAAGGATGTACGGGGATTTTATGCTCAGGCTGAAATGATGGTTGATGTTGCTTGTCTTGACGGCATTCTTTCTGATTGTGTCATTGGTCTCACAAAACAGGTTTTCCACTTTCTCCTGATTTTGCCGCTGTTCATCACGCATTTCCGACAAGACCTGTCCAAGTCTTTCCTGTGACGAGTTTTTCCTGTCCATGGAAATCATATCGTTCTTGATGGCGGCAAGTCCCTCGCACATGCGAGCCAACAATTTGCGAAATGTCTCATGACCATTCTTGACTTCATTCAGCACGGACTCATCCTTTTC